>JACQZR010000104.1 GCA_016213775.1 Acidobacteriota bacterium | reverse complement strand
GCCCCTTTCCAAACGGGCGCTTTCCTTTTTATACCCTGGTGTTATGATCGATCCCTACTTAATCCAACCGCTCCGGGCGCTGATGAGACGGCCCGGTTTCGCGGCGGTCATCATCCTCACACTAGCACTCGGCATCGGCATTACGACAGCGGTATTCAGCATCTTCAACGCGGTGCTGCTCACACCGCTGGAGTTCAGCGAACCACAGCAGGTGGTGGCTGTCTACGACACGCAGCCATCCTGCAATACTTGCCCGGCATCGTTCCCCAAGTATCGCGATTGGGTGGAACGGAACACGGTATTTCAGGCGATCGGCGGGGCGACTCCGGCTTCATTCGTGCTCACCGGGACGGGTGATCCGGTACGCCTTCGAGCGGTGCGCACCACGGCTTCCTTCTTTGATGTGTTTCGCCTGTCTCCCACCGTCGGGCGCTGGTACACTGCGGAGGAGGACCGGCATGGTGGTCCCAAGCTTGCGGTGGTGAGTCACGCTTTCTGGCTCCAGCAGTTCCAGGGATCGCGGGCGGCCATCGGACAGAAACTCGTTCTCAACGGCGAGCCCCACGAAGTGGTCGGGGTGACGCCTGCGAGCTTCGCATACAACCGTGCGGAGGTTCTGGTACCGCTCCAACAGAAACTCGATCCGTCTACCCGAGGCAACCATTTCCTTCCAGTGATTGCACGGCTCAAGCAGGGAGTCACGGCTGAGGCGGCCCAGCGGGAGATGCGCGCGCTTGGCGAGAGCCTCTCGAGAGAGTTCGGTCACAATCACGGGATCGACATCCAGTCCTACACCGAAGTGATGGTCGGGCACATGCGGACCCCTCTCAACGTCCTGCTCGGCGCCGTTTTCCTCCTGCTCCTGATTGGAGTGGCGAACGTCGCCAACCTGCTGCTCGAAGCAGGCCTCGCACGACGCCGCGAGTTGGCGATCCGCCTTTCGCTTGGCGCCGGAATCCGCCAATTGGCACAGATGCTGGTGGCTGAGGGGCTGTGCCTTGCGGCGATAGGCGGTCTTCTCGGCGTACTACTCTCGAAGTGGGTTGTCTCGGTGTTCGTTGCTCTGGCGGGGAATCAACTGCCGCGCGCAGGAAGCATCCATCTCGACATGCGGGTGGTGGTGTTCTCGTCCTTGGTGTCGATTGCCGTGGGACTCATATGCAGCCTCTTTCCCGTGATGCTGCTCCGCAAACCGGAACTGGCCGCCAGTATGCGCGAAGGAGACGTCCGCAGCGGAGGTCATGCGGGCAACGCAATGCGGCGCGGCCTGGTGGTGTCCGAGGTGGCGCTCGCGTTCGGTTTGCTCGTCTGCTCCGCGCTTCTGGTGAAGAACCTGTTGCTCCTGCGCAATCGCGACAGTGGGCTCCGCACGGCGCGCATCGTCTCGTTCCAGGTGGCCCTCAGCGGGCCCCGGTATTCCAAGGACGATGAAGTAAAGACGTTCTACCGCACGTTGTACCAACGACTGCGCCAAATCGATGGCATCGAGAACGCCGGATTGACTTCTCACTTGCCAATGGTGGACTTCGGCTACAACAGCGAGTTCCGGATCGAGGGGGAAACGCCCTGGAAGCCCAACGAGGCGCCATTGGTGGAGTACCGCTGGATTTACGGCGACTACCTCAAGACCCTGGGCATTCCACTCATCCAGGGACGCCTCCTGAGCGAGCAGGATGGCGGAACGCGGAGAGTGTTGATCAACAAAGCCATGGCGGAGAAGTTCTGGCCCGGCAAGGATCCGATCGGGCGGCGCTTTGGCAACAGCGACGACAAGACCCGTTGGTTTGAAGTGGCCGGCGTGATCGGAAACATGCGGTCGTTTGGATTGACCAGGAGCCACCCGTTCGAGACCTACCGTACGATCGACCAGTCGGCCTTCAGCAACATGACAGTAGTGATCGAAACCCGCGCCAAGGACCCTCTCTCCGTTGTTCCACTGGCGCGCCAGATCGTCAAATCGCTCGATCCGTCGCTTCCCTTAACACGGGTCCAGACGATGGAGAAGGTGGTGGCGGATTCGCTCGGCCGCCCGCGCTTGATGTCGGCACTCACCGGACTGTTCGGCGGTCTCGCCGGGCTGCTGGCGATGGTGGGTGTGTACAGCGTGATGGCCTACAACGTCAGCCGCCAGCGCCGGGAGTTCGGGATCCGGCTCGCCCTCGGAGCGGACGTAAGGCTGGTTCAAAGGCTGGTGCTGGGGCGCGGTCTACTGCTGGCGTTGATCGGGATCGTGATCGGCGTGGGTGGAGCCGCAGCCGTCACGCAGTTGATGAAGTCGCTACTCCATGACGTCAAGCCGGCTGACCCTGCCGTGTACGCATTGACCGCCTTGTCCGTCGGGATAGTGGCACTACTGGCGTGCTATCTGCCGGCTCGGAGAGCGGGACGGGTGAACCCAGTGGAGATACTGCGGTCGGAGTAGGCTGTCTTAGACAAGAAGCCAGAATGGCCGGAGGATTGGGACTAGGGCAGTGTGCGCTGGATTAGCGTTTGGCGCGGATGCGTTCCGTCTGGTAGATCTGCAATTGCCGCATGCCGGCTTCCAGCTCGCCGCTGTCGATGAGGAGGTGGGCCAACTGATAGCGGGCTTCCACCATCTCGGGCGCGGCGGCGGAGAGGTGCGTTCTGGCCTCGCCGAGGTTCTTCTGTTGCAGGCTGAGGGAAGCGCCCAGGAGGTAGCGGCCACGGGTGTCGGTCGGGTTTAGATCGAAGGCGCGGCGGGCGACTGGTTCGGCTTCGGCATAGCGTTGCTGGGAAAACAGGGCAAAGGCGAGATTCAAGTGGCCGCGGAAAGAGTCCGGGTTGATTTGGACCATGCGCCGGAAGGCTTCGACAGCCCTTTCGAACTGGTTGGTATTGAAATAGATGGTACCGAGGTCGTTGTACGCGCTGAGGTTGGCGGGATCGAGCGCGATGCCTTTTTGCAGATGGTCAATGGCCTTGTCGATTCTGTTGTAGTTGAGAGCCTCCTGAGACTTGCGGAATTCGGCTGCGGCTTTGGCGGAGGCCGATCTCACGGCGGGAACGGAGAGTTGCTGCGAGAAGAGGATCGCAGGGAGGGCGAAGGTGAAGAGGAACGCGACGGCCATGCCTATTGTTTAACCAAGCGGATGAGCTTGGAAATCGGCATTTGGTCACGTTACGGGGGAGGAATCGGAGGAAAAGTTCTGGAACTCGAGATTCAGGACTACAGAGATAGAAAAACGGCGCCCCCGGGTTGAGGGCGCCGCCGGGAAGAAGACCGCCGTTTTAGAACAGTGCCTTCAAACCAATCTGCAACTGGCGCGGATCGAGCTGGCTCTGCACGCGGCCGAAGGTCGGGTCGTTGATGATGCGCCCGATCACGCTGTAGTTGGGGGTGTTGGTGAGATTGAAGGCTTCCAGGCGAAGTTGAAGGTGGAACTTCTCCTTCGCGGGGATGTTCTTCATGATGACGAAGTCGAGGTTGGACAAGCCAGGCCCGACAATTGTGTTGCGGCCGACGTTGCCGAATGTGGCAGCAGCGGGCAGAGCGAACGCGGAGGTGTTGAACCATCGCGACGTGTTGCGGGCAGAACCGGCGAGGTCAGCGCTGGTCCCCTGCACTGCATTGGGGCGGACAAAGATGCCGCCGGTACCGGCGCCGACGCCGGCCGTGTCGCCGCGGAGATTGGCGGTGAACGGGAAGCCCGTCTGCGCCGAGTAGATGCCGGAAAGCTGAATGTCGTTCAGAATCCAGTTGGCGATACCGGTGCGGAGGTACTTGCCGTGTGACCCGAAGGGCATGTCGTAGACAAACGATGTGACGGATCGGTGGCCGACGTTGAACGAGGCCAGCCCGCGTTCGGCACTCAGGTTAAAGGAATTCTGCGCTGGGGAGTTCTCTGAGCCGTTCACTCCGCCTGCGTTGCGGAACTGCGGAGCGTTGGTGATGGCCTTGGCCCAGGTATAGGCACTCAGGAGCGAGAAGCCCGAGCGGAAGCGCTTCTCCAGCCGGAGGTAGCCGCTGTGATAGTTGGACTGCGCCGAGTGAGGCAGGAAGTTGACGAGGCCCAAGGGCACGGAGTTGCCGGCCACATCGAGGTAGTTCGGGAAGGTAGTACCGGGGACGAAGTACATTCCCCGATAGGGCCGGCGGGGATCGACCGCACCGGTACCAGGGAGCGCATTGTTGGGCTGAACGTTCTGCTCGAGCTTGACGCCGGCGGTGGCGAGATAGCCCACTTCGAGGACGATATCGCGGGCCAGTTGGCGCTGGAGACTGGCGTTCCACTGCAGGGAGTAGCTGGTGCGCTGGCCCATGTCGAGGCTGGCGGCCTGCAACTGCGAAGGACCGACAACAGGCCTTCCAAAGATGTTGAGATCCTTGAACCGGGGGACGAAGTTGTCACTATTGAGGGTCTGGGAAACGTTGTAGGGTAGCCCGGCCGCGAGGCGGAAGAGCGGATTGGCGTCGGTGTTGGCGTAAAACACTCCGGCGCCGGCGCGGATGACAGTCTTGTCGAATGCGTTCCAGACTACGCCGACGCGAGGCGCGAAGTTGTTGCGGTCAGTGTAAGCGCAACTGCGCGGAGTGCCGACCTGGCCGCAGACGAACATGCCGATGTTGGAGACGCCCGTCTGTCCGGAGGCGAAAATCGCGCCCGGGGTGGCAGCGGAGCCGAAGTCAAGGCCGGCGAAGGCGCCGTTGACTTCGTACATTGGGGGCGCGAGCTCATAACGAAGCCCAACGTTGAGCGTGAGATTGCTGCGGAGACGGAAATCGTCCTGAACATAAACGCCAAAGATGTTCTGGCGGCCATCGGCGCGGTTGGGACCGACGGAACGGTTGCCCACCGCGGCGTAGCCTAGCAGGAAGCTCGCCAGGGCGTCGCCGGTGCCGTCATTGCGCGCTGTGCGCGTCGTAAAGCCGTTGGTGAACTGGAAGTTGCCAAGCGAGGACGGCGTTTCGATGCGCCCATAGCGAACCTGCATCAGCTCCGCGCCCGCCTTGACGATGTGGCGGCCGTGAGTCCAGGCGAGGTTGTCGTAGATCTGGAACGTGGTGTTGCGAACATTCAGCAATCCGCCGCCGGTGGTAGCCGTGAACTGGCCCGCGCCGCCAAAGAGGGGGTAACCCGATACGTTGAACTGGGGCAGATACTGCGGCTGGCCATTCACCGTGAACAGCGGATCAATGAGGCCCGTGAGGATGTGGAGACGGCTCATGCCAAGGCGGGTCTCGTTGAGCAGGTTCGGCTTGAGAATATATGTGGAACCGATGGTGGCGTTCTGGGAGCGGGCGTTGTTGACGCCGTCGCGGCCCGGGACGGTGGCCGGCTGATCCGCCTTTTCCTCAGAGATGGAGTAGCGGCCGAAGAGACTCCATTTGGAAGTGGCCGAGAAATCGGCGCGGCCGGAATAGTTGTTGTTGTTCTGGCTGAGGAGGCCGGCGGCGTTGACGAAGAGGCTGGTGGTGGGGTCGGAGGGCTGCGGCAAGGCGAGCATGCCGGCCATCGACTGCGCATTCAGGCGGCTGGTGGGAATCTTGTTATTCGGGAAAGGAGTGCGGACGCCGTTGGCGAGCGTATCGGGATCGAAAACGCCGGCCCGCACTTCACTAAAGTCCGCCTGGCGCTTGAGGGAACTGGGCACCAGCACGCTGGTGAGTCCGCCGCCCGCCTGGCGGACGCGGAGCCCTTCATAGGAACCAAAGTAAAAGAGGCGGTTCTTCAAAATCGGACCACCGAGGTTCCCGCCAAACTGGTTGCGCTGGTACTGGGGAAGACTGGAGGGGAGGTTGAAAGGACGCGCGTCCACGGCGCGGTTGCGCAGGAATTCCCAGGCAGCGCCATGACGGTCGTTACCGCCACCGCGCGTCACCACGTTCACCGCGGCGCGTCCGAATTCGGCCGGAACCATGGCCGTCTGGACCTGAAACTCGGCAATGGAATCGACTGCGGGGGAGTAGTTGAGCGAGCTGTAATCGGGATCGATGTTGACCGCCCCGTCGAGCAGGAACTGGGTGTTGTTGGTGCGTCCGCCGGCGATGCTGAGCCCGCCGATCTGGTTTTGCCGGACCGCGTTCTGCTGCACCGCGCGTCCGCCGGGGTTGACACCGGGAACCAGCAGCACGAGCTGGAGGAACTGGCGCCCATTCAAGGGTAGTGCCGGGAGTTTCTCCTGCGAGATCACGGTGCCGTGGGAGACGGTCTCCGTGTTCAGCACTGAGGTGCTCTCGTTGACCGTGATGGATTCGGTGACGCTGCCGAGCTGCATCTGGATATCGAGACGGCTGACCTGGGCGACCTGAAGACGCACCTGGCTATCGACGAAGTGTTTGAAGCCCTGCGCCTCGGCGGAAACCTCATAAGCGCCTGGGGGCAGCAGTGTGAAATAGTAGAGACCTTTGTCGTCAGTGCTCAGTTCGCGACTCTGGCTGGTAGCGGTGTTTTTGAGCCGGACTTTCACTTTGGGAAGGACAGCCCCTGCGGGGTCTTTCACGACTCCAAAGAACACTGCTGTGTCTGATTGCGCGTAGAGTGGGGCCATGGAGAGAGCGGTAAGGCACCACAAGAAATGGAGCGGTTTCATATGCACTGGACCTCAAGAGAGAATGTGTTGAACTGAGCGATCCATCGGCACTTTGCAAGGGAACTTTAAAGAAAGTTCGCAAATTGTGCACAACAGTAGACAAAGGCCGCTAGTACTAGGTGGAGTCCGGCGATGATCGTTGAGTGAATAACAAAATGCATTACGTGTAATACGGAATACGATTAGGAAGGACGCCGCAAGGGAAAACAGGACTTTCTACTGGGTTGGCTGTAGAAACTGGTCACAAATGCGCACTCCACAGTAAAGGAAACCGGCCGGACAATCGATGGAACGAGAAAGTCCCAAAGGAAGCATTAACGCATGACGACACCACCTCTCTGTAAAATGCAGCGCGTCTTCCCAGTGGTTCTAATAACACTCCTCGTCTCCACAACCCCGCTGTCCGCGCAACGGTACAACATCAGCTACACTCCCAACTCCGAGGAGGGATTGTTGTTGCAGCTCATCGAGCAACTGGACGGTCCGGCGAAAGTAACGCAGATGGACGCTTTTCTAGCGCGGTATCCGAAGCATCCGTCGGTGAGTTGGATCTACGCGTTCCAGCAGGACTATTACACGAAGTCCAACGAGATCGACAAAGCGCTGGAGGCAGGGGCCAAGCTCTGCCAGTTGAACCCCGACGACCTGGAAGCCGCAGTCAATAATCAGAAACTGGCGGAGAAGAAAGGGGACGCGGCGCTGGTGGAGAAATGGAAGGGTGCGGCAAACTCGGCGGCCCAGAAACTGATTGGCACGCAGAAGCCGTTCTACATCAGCCAGGATGAGTGGAACAAGCGGTTGGACTACGCGGGGGGCCTGATCGCCGACAGTGACTACCGTCTATTCAAGAAGGCGACGGAAGCTGAGCGGGCGACCGACAAGATCAAGCTTTTTGATGAGCTGATCTCCAAGAATCCGAATTCGATTTATGCGGCGAATGCGCTGGCGCCGCTGATGAACGCACACCGGTCCGTGGGGAATAATGATCGCGCATTGCAGTTGGCGGAGAAACTGCTGGCGAAGGATCCGGATCAGGACGAAGCACTGTTGATGGTGGGACAGATCTACCTCGACAGGCGGGCGAACTACGGCCGTGTGCAGGCGGTCGCCAACAGGTTGCTGGCGTTGGGACGATCAGAGACGGTGCCCCCTGGATTCTCGGCGGAAACCTGGCAGAGGCGGCGTGGATACTATGTGGGCGCGGCATATATGATGCTGGGTACAGCCAGTGTGTATCAGAATCAATTCGCGCAGGCGGACGCGTCCCTTCGCAACGCATTGCCCTACATCAAAGGGAATGTGCAGGCCGAGGGGTTCACCTATTTCTACCTCGGCTGGTCGAACTACTATATGGAGAAGTACAAAGAGGCGGCGGCGTTTTTTCGCACCTGCCTGGCGCTGCCGGGGGTGTTTCAAACGCAGGCGCGGCATCAACTGGATGGGATGATCCGGGAAAGGCGAATCAGCCAGGATTGATTTGGCTAATGATATCCATGGAGGCTCGGCGCCAAGCCGCGACCGTTAGAGTCTGTGAAATAATCGAATTCTCGGGACCGCTCCCTCACGGTCACGGCTCCGTAAGTGACTTGCTGACAACGAGATGCGAAACCGAGCCGAAAGCGTAAGCAAGCGGTTTGTGGAATTCTTCACAGACCGTTAGGGAGACGGTTTCCGCAAGAATCCCCAAAACGGTTACGCACCCGTACTGCTGGAGGCGATACACGACGCCAGTTCCCAAACGCATCGTACAAATAGCTTTCCGCCACCGCCTCAGCCGCATCGCTCAACTGCCGCACATGCAATCCGTCATCGTAGCCGTAGTGATGCGTAGTCCAGTTCTCCTCGACAACGGATCCGCCAACCAGTTCCTCGGCCACATGTGGACGGTGGCCATTGTATATATTACTGCTCGTCCCGGGAGTCTTTCGCTCACCAACAAGCGCGCCTCAACTCTGGCGGCCCACAATGGGGGACGCTCAGTCCAGGGGAGATGGATGCGAATCAAAGAGAAACAGCCGGCCGCTTCCGCTGAGAAGCAACCGGCTGTGGAGGGGGGGAAGGTCAGGCTGGACTATTTGATCGGCTTGTCGAGTTCGACGATCATGATCTGGCTTTGAACGGCCCCGCTGGGCACCGGCGAACAAGTCGGCGCAGTGGTTTCGGTTCCGTTATTCACCTGGAAGTCGTTGTCGTTGGAGATCGCGATTCTCTTACCACTCAGAACCGTGACACCCTCGATCTTCTCTGGTGCGGTGAACGTCGTTCCATTCGGATTACGCAACGAGGACAGATCCACAGCGAGTTCCTTGGGCAATTCGACAATCCCTTTTGCCAACAGGGTGTCGGTTGTGGAGGGCGGGGTGCCAGGGACATACTTGGCCAGCGTCTCAAGTGTCTCCAGAGCCGCCAGTTCCTCGATTGTGCAGGGAGTCGAGGGACACGGCGGCATGTCGTCCCATTTCGTCCTCAGGATGTTGGTAGCCGAGCGTAGGTCGATCTTAAACAGCTTGGCGACGGCGTCAGTCCGCTCCAGGACTAGGAAGCGGTGTTCATCGAGGGCCGTGATGCCGGAGATCTTCATTTCCGTCGGATTGGTTGCGCCAAACTCGGTCACGGACTGCATCACGTACACGTATTCGGCAGTGGGTACTTCACTATCGACGTCAAACTGGATGATACGAATCACACGGGACGGGCCGCCCACGGCGGTGGAGGGATTGGTCAGCGGGCTTTGGACGACAGCAAGCAGAGTTTTTCCGTTCGGGGTGATGGCCACGCCCTCAAATCCGCGGTTGCGCGGGCGCCTGCCCAAGACTGCCGGCAGGTTCTCCACAACCGTGAAATGATCGCCTGAAACGGATCCACGTCCTGCGGGAACAAACCGCTTCAGAACGCGTCCGGTGGCGTCGATCTTGCTGATGGAAGGACCGTACTCGTCAACCGTCCAGAAGTTGCCGTGATGGTCGCGAACGACGTCTTCCGTGTCGTGCCCGTCGTGGTTTGCTGCGATTTTGTTGGTTGCCGCAGTGGAGAAGAACACTCCCGACAACGCACACCCATAGGCGGTCTCATCCTTCAAAGGACCGGGATATGCGGCGGCCGCGGCGGATTCATTAGGAAGGCCGGTGACACCAGCCCCACCGCTCCCAGTGAGGGGAATCGACTGAAGAATGGTGATCACACCATTCTTGGCTTGCACCTTGAGAATGTGAGGCGTGAACTGCGGTACGGGCCATGCTCGGTGGATGGGGGTGGTGGCGGTGGCCGTATCCTGTGGGTTGGGACCGCGGTCCGTGATCATCCAGAATATGTCCTTGCCATCTCCTGGCCCCTGGAACAAGCCACTGCCGATTCCCCCGAGTTTGTAGCCGCCGTCCACAGTCGTAATACTTCCGGGGAGAGTGACGTTCTGAAAACCGACCAAAGAGATGGACGGCAGAACGTGCGTCTCCACCACGACGCCGCTTTGCGCCCAAAGGCCGCCAGCCATGCAGAGGCCGAGCGATGTGTTGCGCACGATCTTCGAAATATTCACCTGAGAGAGTTTCATTGTTTTCCGTTCTTCCTCCGTTCGCTATACTCAGCCGCGTAGTGCTTTCGAATCAGAACACGACGGGAAAGTCACGCGGGCTGGCGACGTTGAGTTTGCTTTCTTACAATTGCACGATAGTTGAAAAGCAGTTGTGTATTCAATGGTACATTCGGTCTATGTGCGGTCACGATGATCCTTTATTTCTAATCACTTGCGATGATTCCTGTCGATCGTAAGGCACTTCAGTGGGGAAAGCTAAGTGTTTATGAAGAAGCGAATTCACGGCTTTCGCGGCTTTCCGCCTTGCACTCTCACTCGGGGGGAGCGGCTGCGGCAGGAGGCTCGCCGACGGCGAACGTGATGTACACAGCGCAAACACCTCGTATAGGGGAAGCAGTTCGCCGTTCTTCCACCCCAAAAACCACTTACCCCGCAGGTAGTAATGCCTTATAATGCCCTGCAACCCATAGATTTCTAATTGGTTATAGAGATCCACAGCACGGGGGAGTACTAGTTGCCCGCAAGTTTTTCCTATGCCAATCTGGGCTGGTCTGTATTACAGCTCGATTACGAAAGAAAGGCATAGAATGACATCATTAGCCTCTACCATCCGAAGATTTGTATGGGGAGTCGCGGCAAGCGCCGGCCTGCTGTCCGCACAGTCCGGAACAATCCTCCATAAGTACACGCTGCCGGACACACCGATCGGTGCGTTTCAGAATGCAGTACTGCCGGGCACCGTGCCTGACGACAAGGGGTTCCTAATGGGGAGCGTTGGGAGCGGACTGTTCCGTTCCTTTCTCGAAGGGCCCGATGTGTACTGGATGGTGACGGACCGGGGACCGAACCCGTTCAACTCCGCCGGGCAGCGGCTGTTTCCTATACCCGGATGGACTCCGTGGCTGTTGAAGGTGAAGACGACTGGTTCATCGATCCAGATTCTGGACAGGATACCGCTGCGGATGCCGGATGGGACGGCCACGACAGGTTTGCCGAACAACAGCCGCGACGAACTGGTTCGGCTGTGCGGGCCGGGAACGGAAGCGCCGGTGGGTGGGCCGGTGGCGCCATACAATCCGAACGGCCTGGACACCGAGGATGTGGTGCGTACGTTGGATGGGAACTTCTGGTTAGTGGACGAGCACAGCCCCTCGATCATCAAAGTGCATCCGAACGGGAAGGTGGCGAAGCGGTTTCTGCCGGCGGGTTTGACACTGGACGGGATCGGGTATCCGGTTTCGAACAATCTTCCGGGAATCTATGGAACGAAGCGGAAGGCGAATCGCGGGTTTGAAGGGATCACTTTGGGTTGGGATTTGCGGACGCTGTACGCGGCATTGCAGAGCCCCCTGGTGAACCCGACTAATACGGTAGGAAATGCGTCGCGCAATACGCGGATCCTGTCGATGGACGCCTACACGGAGCAGGTGAAGGCGGAGTACGTGTACCGGTTCCAGCCGGTGACGGAATTCGGGCTGACGAATCCGAGCGAGATGAAGATTTCGGCGGTTGCGGCGCTGGATCCGTGGCGTCTGCTGGTGCTGGAGCGCACGGATGGCGTTGCGAAGGTGTATCGCGTGGACCTGACCAAGGCGACGAACATTTTGGGAACGCAGTGGGATGACTTGGCGACGAGCCCAAGTCTGGAAGCCCTGAATGCTGATGGGGATCTGCTAGCCGCGGGAGTGAAGGAGCTGCCGAAGGAACTGATGATCGACCTGTCGACGATCCCAGGAATCCCCGAGAAGATTGAAGGGATGGCGATCCTGGACTGGAACACGATCGCATTCTCCAATGACAACGACTTCAATGTTGCCCCGAATGGGACGTGCGGTCCGAACCTGACTTCGTCGACGCAGAACCACATTCTCGTGATCCGATTGGACAGGAACCTGTATTTTTAGCTGAGCTCGGAGAGCATCGCTGATGAGACAGCGAAAACCGGGTGCGGCGTACCTCTGCAAGGAGGTGCGCCGCACGAGGTCCGGCGCAGTAGAATGACTGCATGAGTCTCGGAGGAACGTTCGATCACGGAGTTGTTGAAGCAATCGCGCGAGGGGGACGCGGGTGCGCGGGAGTTACTGGCCAACCTCATCCACAGAGAAATGCGCAAGCTCGCGGGGGGATTGATGCGGGCGGAACGGGCGGGGCCGGCACAAATTGAGCAAAGCGGATGCCGAGGCGGTGGAGACGATGTCTACAATACGCGCACGTAAGTGAGTCCGGGAAGCTGGCGCGCTTTTCGCAGCATCTCCAGTTCAAACAGCGCCGCAATCACCTCGCTCGACGAGAGCTGCGGCAGTTCGTCCATCAACTCATCCATGTGCTTGGGCTGATCCACCGAGAGATGGTCCATCACGGTGAGGGCGGCTCCGCTGTTCATATCGTCCAGTAGCGATTGCTGCTCCGGGGCAGGCGTGTTGGCACGGCGCTCGTGCATGCGCCGGCGGTCGCTGGCTCCCAGTTCGCTGAGAACGTCCTCGGCTTCCTGGACGAGCTTCGCGCCCTGTTTGATAAGCAGATTCGGCCCCCAGCTCATCTTGTTGGTGATGTTGCCGGGCACGGCGAACAACTCGCGGCTCTGCTCCAGGGCGAGGCGCGCAGTGATGGCGGAACCGCTGTACTTGGCGCCTTCCACCACCAGTATCCCGAAACTCAGCCCGCTGATGATGCGGTTGCGAATGGGGAAGTTCTGCGGATATCCCGGCGTTCCCATGGAGAATTCGCTGAGCAGCAGTCCCTCCCGCGCGACCTGTTCGGCAAGCTTGCGGTTTTCCGCTGGGTAGACGACGTCGACCCCGCAGCCGAGCACCGCAATGGTGCTGCCGGCGGCGTCGAGCGTCGCGCGATGGGCGGCCGTGTCGATACCACGCGCGAGTCCGCTGACAATGGTCAATCCGGCAAGGGCGAGATCGGTTGCCAGACGCGTACAGGCAGCCTGGCCGTAGGGTGTGGGACGCCGTGTGCCGACGATGCCCAGCATCACAGTATCGAGGAGCTCCAACCGCCCGCGGGCAAATAGCAGTGGCGGCGGATCATAGGTGGTCCTCAGATGCCTGGGGTAGCGCGGGTCGTTGAGAGAGAGCAGGGTGACACCGGCATCGAGCATTTTCTGCTGCTGGGTGGCGGCGTCATCAAACGTGCAGCCGCTCAGGATGCTCTGGGCCGAGCTGCCTGGAATCCCGAGGCCCTCCAGTTCCGAGAGGGAACTGCGGAATACCCCGCGTGGTGAATCAAAATGCTGAATGAGCTGGCCGGTCTTTCGCGAGCCCAGCCCTGGAACCAGTTGGAGCGCCAACCAGTAAAGTTGCTCATCGCGGTCAACTTCAGTTGCGAACATAGGGAAACGACCTTACAGTAAAGTGGTGGAAAAAAGCGGGAAGGATTCTCACACGAAATCGCATTCCGGTGAAGAAATTCTTCGGCGGACGATGAACAAGGCGCTGCTGGGGGGCGGGCTCGCCGTGTTGGCGCGGGCAGAAGAGCCGCAAAAGCCGCATTTAGAATGGACCGGCGCGGCGGTGAGTCTGTTGGGCAGTCCTTCGCCGGATGGCCGCTGGTTGTCGTTCATGGATCCCGCGACCGGAGCATTATCGCTGCACGATTTGAAGGGCGGGCCAGATCGGGTGATCGCCGAGCGTCCACCACAATCGCGGGAATTCGCCTATTTTTCTACATTCGACCGTTCCGGTGACGCAGTGGCCTACGCCTGGTCCAATGCATCGGGGTTCTACGAACTGCGCATGGTGGGCTCCGCTGGCGGGGCGGTACGAATCTTGTTCAAGAACGAACAGGTGGGTTTCGTGCAGCCCTGCGCCTTCACGCCCGGCAACAAACAAATCCTGACGCTTCTGTTTCGGCGCGACAACACCAGCCAGATCGCGCTGGTGCCGGTAGACGGGGGCGCGCCACGGGTGCTGCGGTCACTGAACTGGGTCTATCCCAAGCGCATGGATGTGTCGCCGGACGGCCGATGGCTGGTCTACGACAACCTCACCGAGGAAGGCTCGGCCGACCGCGGCCTGTTCCTGTTGTCGATGGATGGGGCGAAGGAACGACGTATCTCCGGGCTTCCGCGCAATTCGCTGTTCCCGTTATGGTCCGCTGACGGACGCGCCGTTTACTTCACGGGTGACGATGGAGGCGCGCAGCGGATCTACCGAGTGGGGGTGGTGGATGGCGTGGCGGCGCAAGAGCCGGGAGCAGTGAGTGAACCAATGGGGCGTTTACTGTTGATGGGCATGGGAGGAGGACGACTGTTTTTCGGCGTCCGAACCGGCGCTCCGGATATCTTTATTGCTTCTCTCCATGGCGAAGTGAAGCGCGTCAACTCGCAGTGGAGCGGACGCAACACGGTTCCTGCCTTTTCTGCCGACGGACGCGCTCTCGCATACCTGTCGCGGCGCGGCGCTGAGAACTTCGGCCAGCAGGCGCGATCCATCGTAGTCAACGTGGATGGCAAGGAGCGGGAGATAGATCCGAAGATGGCGCACGTCGAGCGTCTCGCATGGTCGCCCGACGGTGGGCACTTGCTCGTTGCGGGGAGCGATGGAAAGGGCCGTTCCGGTTTGTTCCTGGTGCGCGTCAGCGATGGTGCAACCACTCCGCTGGTGGCCGCTCATGACGGTCCGTTTCGAGGCTACGAGGCTGTCTGGTCCGTCGACGGGAAGCGAATCTACTTGATACGCGGCGACTCGGAGCTGGTGGAGTACACTCTCGCGGGGACACAAGAGAAGGTCCTGTTGAAGGCCGCCGGACTGCGGCGTCTCGCGATTTCGCCGGATGGCGCGACACTCGCGGTGAGCATGGGGGATGTCGCCATTCGTTTGACTCCGCTGCAGGGGGATGCACCGGCGCGCATCGTATCATTCCCCGGCCTTACCGATCTCGCCTGGGGCAGGCAACTGCTGGCCGGCCGCCGCGCGGAAATATGGACCGTTCCATTGGATGGCGCCGCCGCCACGCGGCTGCTGTCGCATCCGGAACGGCAGCCCGGCATGAGCACCGCCCCCGATGGGCGGACCGCGTTCTATGGCGGCGTGGAAAGGAACGCGGTATTTTCGTTACGGGTGCCATGAGGTACATGCTGGTGGTTCTGGGGTTGGCCGCGCATGCGCAACCTGTCGTCATTCCGTTGGGGCTGGACGCCTACATGCCCGTTCCGGAATCCAATCCGCTTACGGCGGAGAAGATCGCGTTAGGCAAGAAGATCTTCTTCGACAAGCGCGTGTCCGCCGATGGCACAATCGCATGCGCCACCTGTCACCAGCCCGCCTACGGGTTCACTGACAACGTGCCGCGCGCGGTAGGGATTCGCGGACAGGTCGGCCCTCGCCGTTCCCCGCGGATTACGAATCGCGGCTACGGGCGTTCGTTCTTTTGGGATGGGCGCGCGGCGACTCTTGAAGATCAGGTGACGCAGCCCATCAGCAATCCACTGGAGATGGATTCTACACCCGCCGATGCGGCGCGGAGGCTGGGGATTTCGCAGGCGTTGTTGCGCGATGCTCTGGCCAGCTATGTGCGGTCACTCACTTCAGGCAATTCCCGCTACGACCGCTATCTGGCCGGCGATTCCGGTGTTCTCAGGGCTGAGGAGAAGCTCGGATTGAAGCTGTTCACTGGTAAGGCTGGGTGTTCCTCGTGTCATGTGGGGCCCAATCTCACTGACGAGAAGTTTCACAACACGGGGGCGGGCAAGTTGCCGGACGAGGGACGCGCAGCGGTCACCGGCCGCGTCGCGGATCGGGGTGCGTTCAAGACTCCGAGTCTTCGCGACGTGGCCCACACCCCGCCATTCCTGCATGACGGAAGCATGACCACGCTCGACGAGGTGATCCGTTTCTATGATGAGGGGGGGCGCCCCAACGCACAATTAGATCCGGAAATCCGAAAACTTCACCTGAGTGATGCGGAGAAAGCCGCGTTAAAGGCCTTTCTCTTCACTTTGGAGGCAGACAAGTAACTTTTTCCATGCCGGAAACACCGTATCATGACAAGATGCGAGTTTCCCATGGGCTGATCTTAGGTGCTGTCTCAGCGATTGCTTTGGCACCGATGATTGCAGGTGACTGGACAAATTGGCGCGGTCCGAACTGGAACGGAACCGCGGTTGGCGACGCTCCGCTGGAATTCAGTGAATCAAAGTATGTCGCCTGGAAGACCACGATTCCCGGCCGCGGCCACTCGACGCCGATTATCGTTGGCGACAGGGTCTTCCTGACTACGGCGGTGGCGATTGGTCCGGAACCCGCTCCCGGCGCACAGGCAAACCGACCTCGTCCCGGTGGTCCAGGAGGTCCTGGCGGGCGCCGTGGCGGACCTGGTGGCATGGCTGCCGGCGCGGGACGCGAGCAGCGCTACATCGTCATGTGCCTCGATCGCAAAACCGGAAAGATCCTGTGGGAGAAAACAGTCAAAACAGGAATGCCTCATGAAGGCTATCATGCCCGCTACGGCAGTTACGCCTCCAACAGCCCCGCCTCCGACGGGAAGTTGGTGTATGCGTTCTTCGGCTCGCGCGGCGTGCATGCGTTCGACATGAACGGCGAGTTGAAGTGGCAAAAGGAATTCCCGCCGATGAAGATGCGGCTCCAGTTTGGGGAGGGGACAGCGCCGGTGCTTCATGACAACTATCTCATCCTCGGCTTCGATCAGGAAGAGGGCTCGCACGTGCTGGTGCTCGACAAGACAACCGGCAAACAGATCTGGCGTGCGGAGCGGGATGAGCAGAGCGCCTGGGCGATGCCGCTCGTCATCGACGTGAACGGCGTCAAGCAGGTGGTGGTGTCGGCAACAAACAAGGTCCGCTCTTACGATCTCAAGACGGGCAAAGTGATCTGGGAATGCAGCGGACTCGGCGCAAACGTGATCCCCGCTCCGGTCATCGACAAGGGCATCGTGATCGTGATGAGTGGATTCCGCAACCCCAACCTCCTCGCCATCCGGCCCGGAGAGGGCGATCTCACCGGATCGAAGAACATACTTTGGACGAATCAGAAAGGCAACTCCTACACCGCTTCCCCGGTGCTCGCCGATGGAAAGCTGTACTTCATCAGCGACAACGGCATGTTGAGCTGCCTGAACGCCGCCACCGGTGAACCGTACTACCTCCAGCAGCGCCTGCCGAAGCCGTACAATTTCAAGGCGTCTCCGGTCGCTGCGAACGGCAAGCTCTACCTGGCTACGGAAGAGGGCGATGTGGTGGTGGTGAAGATGGGCGAGAAATTCGAGGTGATCGCCACCAACACGATGCAGGATCAGATGTTCATTTCGAGCCCGGTGATCGTGGATGGGGCGATTTACTTGCGTGGCCAGAACACGCTGTACTGTATTCGCAACTGAAGCCGCCATTGTTATCCTGATCGCATGCTTCCGCTGCGATCCCTCTTCTTTATTGCTCTTGCCTGCACATCCACGGCGCAGGACGACCCCGCCCTGCCCCGTCTGCAACGCGAGATCGCCCGCCTCGCCCAGGTCTCGGGCGGCATAGTCGGCGTGAACGCCATCCATATCGAAAGCGGACGCGAGGTTTCACTCAACCCCACGGACCGTTTCCCCATGGCGAGCACTTTCAAAGTCCCTATCGCGGTGCAACTGCTTTCGCTGGTGGATGACGGCAAAGAACGCCTCGACCGGATGGTGACCATCGAACCACGCGATTTTCACCCAGGAAGCGGAACGCTCAGCGATCTGTTCAACAAAGGTGGCCTCGCGTTGTCCGTGCGCAACCTGATGGAGTTGATGCTGTTGATCTCCGATAACTCCGCCACCGATGTGGTGTTGCGATTGGCGGGTGGACCAGAGGCTGTGAACGCGAAGATGCGCTCCATCGGTGTCACGGGACTGCGCGTCGACCGGCCCACCGCACTGTTGATCGCCGATGCCTCCGGCATTCGCGAAAAGCTTCCCGCCGAGGCCGAATGGACGCCCCGAATGTGGTCCAGCCTGTCGCGAGGCCAGTCCAGAGATGCCCGTGATAAAGCGCGCGCGCTGTTCAATGAAGATCCGCGCGACACGTCGACACCCGCGGCAATGGCGCAGTTGCTCGTCCTGATCCACAGGAAGCAACTGCACAAGCAAGCCACCGCGGAATTGCTGCTCGACATCATGCGCCGCTGCCGCACAGGCCAATCGCGGCTGCAGGGCCTGCTGCCCGCCGGAACCGTGATTGCCCACAAGACGGGTACTATCGCCAACTCGGCAAACGACGTGGGCATTGTGACGCTGCCGGACAACGCCGGCCACGTTGCGCTGGCGGTGTTCGTGAAGAAGTCGGACAGGGAATCGACACAGATGGACCGCGGCATCGCAGAGATCGCACGTGCCATCCACGATTACTTTCTCTTCCACCCCAAAGGCGGCGTGGATCCCGAACGCGTCGCGGCGCGCATTGCCGCGGCACTGAAGCCTCAGCCCGGCGAACGTTACTTCCTCCGCCCCGATCCGGGATATTTCGCAACGCTGCTGGCGCCGTTGCGCGCCCGCCTCAATGCCGTCGGAGCCAGCGAAACGAAAACCCTGGACGAGGCGCAGATTTACGTCTGGCTGCCGCTGCGGCCCGGCGGCCCGGGAGTGCCTGCCGCCGAACGCGAGGCGTTAAAGCTGTGGACCGATCGTGGTGGGCCGCGCCGTCAACTGCATTTTCATTGGGGCGAGGGCAGCGTATTCCCGGATGGCATTTACGGGGAACATCCCGAATCCTACAACGCTCTCTATGAGAGCGCCCTCGACGTCGACTACGCGGCACTGGCGGCAACGCAGGATCGCGTCATCACGCAACTGCGCTCCGGCCTGGTCCGCGTGCGCACGGCTGCCGGCACGGACATTCAGTTTCGTACCGGATCGCGCCCGTTTAATAAGCAGGATGGAGATGCATCCGCCGCACGGGCCAACACAGCGAAGATGCGAATTGACCGCGACATTGAACTCCCTGCTGGTGTCGTGCGTGTGGCACCAGTGGAGACCAGCGTCAACGGCGTGATGGTGATTCCGGAGGCGCGTCTCGGAACTGAGCTCGCACGCCAGATCAGGCTGACCTTCCGCCGCGGAGAGTTGATGCAGGTGGCGGCGGGCGAGAATCTCGCTGCCGTGGAACAGTACCTGAAAAGCGGCGGCGCTGCGGCAAGGCGCTTCCGCGAATTTGCGATCGGTCTCAACCCTAAACTGCAGCCGCGGGATGGTTGGCGCGCGTTGCCGTATTACGGCTATGGCAGAGGCGTCGTGCGATTGAGCCTGGGCGACAACGAGGAGTTGGGCGGGGAGGTGCGTGGTGGCTTTGTGCGCTGGTTCTTCTTTCCCCACGCTGCCGTCACGGTGGACGGAAAAGCAGTCACGATGGAATAGTGCCTGAACAACCGGAAGGCCGCCCATAATGGCGGCCCCCGGTGAACATTAGAATATTTTGAACAACTCAGACGCGCTGGACATTCTCCGCCTGCAGTCCCTTTGGGCCGGTTTTGAGTTCGAACTCAACCTCCAGACCCTGATCTAGAGTACGGTACCCGTTCATCTGGATCGCGGAAAAATGCACGAACACGTCTTCACCCGTGGACCTTTGAATGAACCCATATCCTTTAGCGGCGTTAAACCACTTGACTACACCTTTTTCTCTCACTACGGTAAATCTCCTACAACATAGAACACAGAAAATGGTTTCGCCAACCGCGCGTAACAGGTACGACATGGAAGTGAAACTCGCGTTATTGTCTCTCTGGAGGGTGGCTCGCGTCAAGTTGTAGAATTGTCCAATGCGGGATGAGCCTGACGGCAGAGGTTGATTCCAATGCGACGTGAGCCTGATGTTGACAGTTTTTGCATAAGATGACCGGCTTGAGCCGGGCGCAGATGACACGGTTGATCGGGTTCGGGCTCATCTCGCAGTGGAATGAAAGGCCGCCTTCAGGCTCATTTACGGATTGGAAAATGCTGTCTGTGGGCCTCGGGGACCTCGGGGAAAAGACCGGCCCGGGTATGTCAGCTCTGAATGGATTCCGCGCGGACGCGGGCCACGGCATCCGTCACCTGCCGCGCCGGAACGCAGGACATGCCGCCGGGGGCAATGATGGTTTCGGCCTTCGTCTTCCATGGGCCCCACACTACTGGGTCAGAAGCGGCGAACAGCACCACCATCGGAACCGCCATCGCGGCCGCCATGTGAGCGGGGCCGGAATCGTTACCCACGAACAAGGAGGCGCCGGCGATGAGGCGCATCGTGTCCGCGAGCCTCGGCGTGGCCGTGCGGAAGGCCTTGAACGGCGTCAGGTCGTCGGAAGGAGCGCCGATGAAGACCGGCTCAATACGGCAATCGAGGCTGAGATGATAGCCGAGCTCGATGAAGCGGTCCGTGGGCCAAGCCTTATCGGGCGCGGAGGCCATGGCGTGAATGACGGCGTAGGGATGCGCGGAATGCATCGGCGCGGCGAACAACTGGGCCCGGGGAATTTCGCCGCACGGCACGCCCAGGTGGAACATCGCGCTGGCTAGGTGCTCTGCGGTGTGGACTTTGCGTTCTTCGCCGAGGATCTGTTGCGCGCGCGGGATCGGCACATTGTAAATAGATGAGTACCGGTGATGCGCGAAGCCGGCGCGGTAGCGTGCACCGCTGAGTGCGGTGAGGATCATGCTGCGGGTGCCGCCGTGTAGATTGAGCGCCAGGCGCGGGCAGAAGTTACGCAGAGCGCTGATGGATGGGGGCAGCACGTCATCGACCGCCGGATTGTTGGCGAGCAGGTCGGCGAAGGTGGGTTCTATCACGACGGCGGTGCGGAGGTCTGGGCGGTGGCGCTTGAGCAGGGCAATGGCTGGCGTTGTGAGGACGCAATCGCCGAGAGAACGGAGGCGGATTACCGCGATGTGCGCGCCTTTGGCGAGTTGGTCAATAGCGGAGCCCAAGTCAGTCTTCGATGCGCGCCTCGTCGATGAGCATCACTGGAATGCCATCGCGGATGGGGTAGACGCGGCGGCACGATACGCACTTCAGGCCGGATTGATCGGCACGCATTTCAAGGTCGCTCTTGCAGGCGGGGCAGACCAGTATTTCCAGGAGTTCTTTGCTGATGGCCATGGCTAGTTGGGTGGACAAAACCTCTCTAGAGTGTAGCAGTCAGACACGCCCGCGCGCGTGGGGATTGCGGGACTGCAAGGCCATGCGGAGAGCGCGCGGGAGCCTGGGCAGGATGGCGGCCATCAGTCTATAGATAAGGCCGGGCACGACGACGAGCTTGTCCTGATCGAGGCCCTGGAGCGAGGCGCGGACGACATCGACGGCGTGCATCCACAGCCATGACGGCATCTGTGTGCGATCCACCTGGATGACGTCGTGGAATTCGCTGTAGGTGAAGCCGGGGCAGAGGGCCTGGATGCGAACGGGTGAGCCCGCACCGCGCAACTCTAGGGCGATGGCTTCCGTAAAAACCAGCATCCACGACTTTGTGGCGCAGTAGCTGACGCTGCCTCGCGATTGCGCGAAGGATGCCACGCTGGCCACGTTGATGACGCCCCCGCTTCCGCCCGCGACCATGTTGGCGAGGGCTGCGTGGGTGAGGTCGACCGTGGTCATGACGTGGACTTCGTGCATTTCGCGCTGGCGTGGGAGGTCGGATTCCCAGAAGAGGCCGCGGGAGCCAAAGCCTGCGTTGTTGACGAGCAGTTGCAGGCGCGCTTCGCCGCGCAGTCGCTCGGCGAGTTGGTGCCGCGTGGAGGGAATGGACAGGTCGGCGGGGAGGCATTCGCACTCAACCGGCAGAGTGGCGGCGAGTTGGCGGAGGCGCTCTTCGCGGCGGGCCACCAAGAGCAGGTCGTAACCGCGTGCGGCAAGCTGGCGGGCGAACTCAGCCCCGATGCCGGAGGATGCGCCGGTGATGCAGGCGAGCCTATTCGCGCCCATCGTGATCGGGCTGGGCGATTCCGAATTCGCGCCAGTAGCCGCGGGGCAGCTTTGCGGGTTTCAAGTCGCGTCCGCAGAAGACGTGCTTGGTGAAGCCAGTGGCGAGTTTGGTGCCTTGTTCCTTCTCACGCATTTCGTAGCCGAAGGTCACCATGCGTGCGTGCGATTGTTCAATCCAGGTGCGGATGATCACTTCGTCGTCATAGTGGGCGGGGGCGTGGTAGCGGCAACTGGCTTCGGCAACGGTGAGGAGCACGCCTTCGCGCTCCATCTCGCGATAGCGGACGCCGAGGGAGCGGCAAAGTTCGACGCGGCCGACTTCCATCCAGATCAGGTAATTGGAGTGGTAGACCACCCCCATCTGGTCGGTTTCGGCGTAGCGGACACGCAGGGTGGTTTCCACTACATCACCGGGCCGATGCGCCACGGAACAAACTCCTTATGACCCAGTAGCTCAGCGCACGTGCGCTCGCCCGAAGCGACGCGGAGGACCATGTTGAAGATCTCTCGGCCAATTTGCGGCACGGTGGCACTGCCGTCGGCGATGCGTCCGCCGTTGATGTCCATGTTGTCGCGCATGCGGGTGTACATGCTGGTGTTGGTGGCGACCTTGATGACGGGGATGGTGGGGAAGCCGATGGCGCTGCCGCGTCCGGTGGTGAACGCGATGAGGTTGCAGCCGCCGGCGGCTAGGCCCGTGAGGGAGACGGGGTCGTAGCCGGGCGTGTTCATGAAGATGAAGCCGGAGGAGGTGATGCGTTCCGCGTAATCGACGGCCTGCATCAGTGGCGATGCGCCGGCTTTGGCCACCGCCCCCAGCGATTTTTCCAGGATGTTGGTGAGCCCGCCTTCTTTGTTGCCCGGCGAGGGATTGTCGTTGAAGCTGCCGCCCATGCGTACGAGGTATTCCTTGTAGCCGCGGACGAAACTGAGCAGGCGCTCAGCGACCTCGCGGTTGCGTGCGCGCTTGACTAGCAGGTGTTCGGCGCCGAAGATCTCGGTGGTCTCGGCGAGCACCGCCGACGCTCCGATCTCGGCCAGCATGTCGGAACAGATCCCGAGGGCGGGGTTCGCCGTGATGCCGGAGAACGAATCGGACCCACCGCAGTTGAGGCCGAGGATGATCTTACTGGCAGGGAGCGTCGTGCGCATTTCGGCCGAGGCGCGTTCCATCATACCGGCGATGGCGCCGCGCGCGGCTGCAATTGTCGCGCGCGTGCCGCCGGAGGATTGCAGTGTGAAGCCCATAAGTCGGTCAGTCCGGGGGGCGCCCTTGCCGAGGTAGTGGTCGATTTGGTTCACCTCGCAGCCGAGCCCGAGGATGATGGCGGCGGAGACGTTGGGATGATTGAGAACACCCGAGAGCGTGCGCTGCAACTGAATGGTGTCGGGGCCGATAGAGTGGCCGCAGCCTTCGCCATGCGGGAAGGCGACAACCCCATCGACGTTGGGCGGCAGCTTCTCGCCGGCGTAGGATGCCGCGATCAGCTCAGCGGTATGGGCGGCACAATTGCTGGCAGCGACGACGGCGATGAAGTTGCGCGTGCCGGCCCGGCCGTCCTCGCGAAGATAACCTTCGAAGGTGGGCATGTTGGCCGTCGCGGGCGGATACGGCACTTCGGCGGCGGGGTACTCGTATTGAAAGGACAGCTCTTCGTAGGCAACGTTGTGGGTGTGAATCCACTCGCCGGGTTGGATGGCGGTGCACGAGGCTCCGATGTCCTGGCCGTAGCGGATGAGACGGTCACCAGAGGCGATCAGCCGCAACGCGACTTTGTGACCCATCGGGATGGCATTTCGTGTCGTGAGGGTCAGCCCGTCGATTTCGAGAACGGTGCCGGCGGGGATGGGAACGCGGGCGACTGCGACGTTGTCCTTCGGGTGCAAATGAATGGCCGCATTCTGCGCGGTAGGCGGCGGAGCGATTTCAACCAGGCTCATGGGTGGAGAGGATCCTCGGAAAGTCTTCTTCAACAGGATATCAGCTAGCGGAGGCGATCCGGCACTTCGCTGTTCCGTTGCATCGTCCACAGTGGTTAGGGCCGCGGCGCGCCTGATCATGCCGGAATATCATGGGAGCAGCATGTTCTGTAGTCACGTGAACGACGCACGACGGGTCGGTATTGTTCCTCAGTACAAGGTTGCGGCAAGCGGGAACGTCCCAGCCTTCTCCCCGGCGACCTCCGGAATGTCCAACGAGCACGTTCTTGGTAGGCCCCTAAATTCCGGACCCCATCCGCCCGCGTACGAACTGCAAGGTTGCCTCGGCTACCCGCTGGCCAAGATGACGCGCCGTGGCAAGATCCGATTCCGGAGGTGCGATGTCCGGACCCTGGTCGATGTTGGACTGTGCGCCCGCGCCCAGAAAGAAACCTAACCGGTTGAGGTCGGCCTCCGATCCCACGCTGGAGTGGTTCCCCGGCGGAAGCCCGAGATTCACCCAGTGCATGCCGTGCTGAGCGGCGAAGAGCGCAATCTGGATCAGCGTGGCGAGTTTGTCGCCGCTACGGGAGCCTGAGTTCGTGAAGCCGGCAGCGATCTTGTCTTTCCATGCAAAGCGCTTGGCAAAAACCGCGTGCGAGGTGGCCTCCTGGAAGGCTTTGAACGGAGCGGATGGGCTCGCCATATAGGTGGGCGAACCGAAGATGATCGCCTCGGCGGAAGCCAAATCCTGCCAACGCATTTGCGCTTCCTCAACAGTGAGCAGAAGTGCCTCTGCGCCTTGCACTTGTTCCACGCCCGACTTGACTGCCTCCGCCTGCCGCCGGGTGTGTCCAAAGCCGCTGTGATAGACGATTGCGATTCGAGTGGCCGGTATCAATCCTTCTTCCTTTCTAAGCCGGGATGTGCCGCAGTTTGTCGGGATTACGCACGACGTAGATCGCGGTGATTCTGCCTCCGTCGATCTCGAGCGCGGTGGTCTGGAGCGTGTCTTCCTGCTCGATGGTCACGAATCCAGGAAGCCCGTTGATGAAGCTGTAACGAACCAGCCGGGACATGGTCTGCGCAAAGATACGGGCGAGCGATTCATGTAACTGCAGGACGTTGTCCAACCCGGCAATTGGACCAGTTGTCGTTGGGATTCTTCCGCCCCCGTCGGCATAAACGGTGATGTCCGCGTTCAGCAGCGCCCGGAGTCCTTGCATGTCGCCGCTGCGGCTGGCGGCGAAGAATGCAGCGGCCATCTCGAGGCCTCGCTCTTTGGGGATGGGAAAGCGGGGACGGGCCGTGCGCACATGTGCACGGGCGCGGCTGGCAAGCTGGCGGCACGTGGCTGGTTGGCGGCCGATAGTCTCGCTGATCTCCTCAAAGTCGGCGCCTAAGACGTCGTGAAGGAGAAAGGCCGCGCGCTCCAGCGGAGACAACCGCTCCATCGCCATCATCAGCGGCAGCGTGATGTTGTCCAGCTCGTCCTCGGACTGCTCCACCACCGGTTCCGGCAGCCATGGGCCGAGATAGGCTTCGCGTTTCCGCTGCGCCGATTTGAGGCTGTCCAGGCAGAGGCGCGTGACGATGCGGCGCAGAAAGGCTTCCGGCTCCCGTACTGTGCCACGATCCGCATGCAGCCAGCGTAGGAACGCCTCCTGCACGACATCCTCGGCGTCGGCCACCGATCCGAGCATCCGGATGCGATACGGATCAGTCTCGGACGGAGGGGATCAAAGGTTGCGGCTGCATCGTGCTTGGACATTGTCATAATGCATGACGAGATGCCACCACCGAGTGTGACATGTGCCGGCGAAATCTGCTCGGGTGAGCGGTCGCCTCAACCGGCTGCAATGCGATCGCTCGAACCCAATCTGTCACACGGCGCGTCCTGGCCGCAGCCCGCTTCATTATTGCGCCGCCTCACGGTTCGAGTCGAGCGCCGGCCCCCACCGGTTCCTCCACCGCCACCGCGTGCCGCTTGCGCCGGGAGTACCATGCGGCGAGCCGGCGAAGAGCCAGAGAGATGCCGGTCCACACCAGCATTACGCCGGCAGCCGAGCCGATGCCGGCCATAGTCTGCCCCACGACACCGTAGTACTCGCCTGTGTGGACGAAACGAGTCCACATGCGCAGCCGGCGGCCGGGGGTGGCGCCGGCGAAGGTCTCCGTGCGCATCACCGAACCGGTGGATGTGTCCAGAACCAGCGTCGAACGCTTTTGCGGCTGACCGCCGTCGCCAGTGTCGATCGAGAAACTGACGGGTGCGCCCGCGGGCACGCCGAGGCTGGCGCTGATACTCGTCCATCCAGGCACCTGGTTGGCGGCGTTGGCCCAGAGCTGGTTGAGGTTTTCTGGGATGGCACCTTGGGGACGGCGGTTCGGCCCGTTGCGGCCAGGTGCGCCCTTCTTGGCTGCGGGCGGAGGCGGCGCCTCGGAGCCCGTCATCCGGTACAGAAGGTCGTTCGCCCAGCCATAGGACATCGGCAGTGCTGTCACGACGACGAAGAACAGCGGCACAAGGGCCCAAACGCCAAACACGTTGTGCCAGTTGAAATCACGCGCCTTGCCGGACATGCCGGTGCGGAACCAGAAGATCGGCCTCACCGTCTGCACGGACCATGTCCGCGGCAACCACAGGTAAGCTCCGCTAAGAATCAGAACCAGGAAGGCCAGGTTGCAGGCTCCGGTGATGGCTTTGGCCGTGGTTCGGCCCGAGCCTTCCATTCCCAGACACCTGTGCCACGCGGTCATCTTCTGGAAGAAGCCTCGTGCAGAGGAGGCACTGGCCTGGGAGACTTTTCCAGTGTAGGAGTCCACGAAAAGCACCTCGTTGCGCCCGGCGCGTGCCTCTACGGGTTCCCTCGGATCGGATCGCAGAGTCAGCGTCATGTTCTCCACTGGCGCTTCGCCGTGCCGCTTCAATGCCTCTACAATCTCGGCCACGGTCTTACGCGGGGTGTTGGGGGCTGGATCGGTCCGGACCTGCCCACGGTCTGACCACGCCAGGATCTGCCGTTCGTAAGTGAGCAGCACGCCCGTGAAGGACATTACTAAGATGATGATACCTGCCATGCACCCAGCAATCAGGTGGAGCCAGAAGAGGGTTTTGCGAAATGGTATGTTCATAGTTCCGCCCACATACGAATCAAGTTGTGATACACGCCGGTAAGTTGCACGGCGGACGGATGGCCCGGGCGATTCGCCCGCGAGCCGCTGAATCGCCATATCGAGGTCGGACAGCATCGTTCGCTGACCATCATCGCGAATCATGCTCTGAATCCAGAAAAACGAGGAGATGCGTGCCCCGTTGGTCACCGGCCGCACATGGTGAAGGCTGGTGGACGGGTATAATACCATGTGCCCCTCGCCTTGGGCGCAGGAAACTCCTGAGCCTGAAGGAGAGTGACTTTTCCCGGGTCCGCAAGCGAGACAGCAGCCAGCGTCCCCGCGGCGACCCACCGATTGGGCAACACCTTCCGGCGAGTCTGATTCTTTCCATTCGTTTTCGCGCGCATCCTCAGCTCCTCTGGTATCGGAGACCTCGGGCCACGGCTAGGCCGCAGCGTCGAACGCCTTAAGGCGATTCTATTGCTCTTGCAAGCGGATGTCAAGTAGAACGCTGACTGCGACGCAAAACACGTTCATATTCCTCTTGACTTGCAAGTCAGTTGCAGTAAAGTAGAATTAGCGTGTCATGAAACCTCACTCTTCCTATCCAATCCGGCAAGTCGCGCGGGCCATCGCGCGATGCGCAGCGATTGTGCTGCTTGCATCTTATTTATGTTTTCTGGCGTTTTCGGCAACCGGTGGGAGTATTTCCGGTGTCATCGCGGACGGCAGCGGCGGCATCATCGCCACCGTTACCGTCACAGCGCGCAATTCGGCCACTGGCTTGCAACACAAGACGGTGACAAACTCCGCCGGATTCTATGCTTTTCCCACCCTACCCAGTGGGAAGTACGAGCTCTACGTCGAGCACCCTGGATTCCGGCCCTACTCCCAAACGGGGTTGGAAGTCACTTCGGACGGCGCATTGCGCATCGACATCCTATTGATGATCGGACCCTTGACTGAGACGGTGACCGTAACCGAATCGCCGTCTCGCGTGGAAACCGCCAACACCCACCTCGGCGACCTGATCAACGCCTCCAAGATGACCTCTTTACCGGTGAATGGCAGAAGCTATACGGACCTGCTGGCTCTTCAACCAGGTGTAACGCCGGTGAGCACCAAACAGCCCAACGCGGTTGTGATGTCAGGCTGTGCCACTGCTCCACCCTCCGGCGAGTTGAATCCCGGAGATATGTCCGTCAGCGGACAGCGCGAAACCGCCAATGGCTTTGTGGTGAACGGGAGCTCGGTGCAGGAGGACTTCAACATGTTCGCGGCCGTGATTCCCAACCTCGATTCCATTCAGGAGTTCCGAGTTCTCACCAGCAGCTTCGACGCCGAATACGGCAACTTCAGCGGCGGGCAGGTGGTGGTGACCACGAAGTCAGGTACAAACCAGTTGCACGGCAGCGCGTTTGAGTTTCTGCGCAACACCAACCTCTCGGCTCGCAATTTTTTTGCGCCTACACGCGCCAGCTACGATCGCAATCAGTTCGGCGGCACACTCGGCGGCGCTTTTAAGAAGGACACGGCGTTCTTCTTTGCGGACTATCAGGGGACCCGGATGCGTCGAGGAGTGGATACGGGGTTGATCCCGGTCCCCTCCGCCTTGAACCGCGCCGGTGATTTCTCCGATCGGCCGGACGTGCTTGGCGGCACCGTGAATGGGCAGTACTGGGCGGACCGGCTCTCGCAGAGGTTGGGGTACACTGTCACCCCTGGAGAGCGCTATTACATCCCTGGGTGTACCAGCACGGCCCAGTGCGTTCTGCCCAATGCCCGTATCCCGGAGCGTGCCTGGTCTGCCCCCGCCCGGAACCTGCTGCCGTACATCCCGAAGGCGAATCTCGGCGCCAGTACGTTCTCCACCTCGGCTTACGATCAGACCATTCGCGACGACAAAGCCGCTGCTCGCGCAGATGCCAACACCCGTTGGGGGGCTCTGTCGGCCTACTACTTCTCCGACGACTACAACTTCGACAATCCCTACCCGACCGGTCAGGCCGGCGCCAACGTTCCCGGCTTCAATGCGCTGTCCTTGGGAAGGGCGCAGATGGCCACCGTGGGACTCACCACCACACTCAATCCAACCGCCGTCAATGAAATGCGTGTGAGCTACATGCGCACCGCCAACAACGTCGGCCAACCGGTGGGCGGCGTCGGCCCGACACTCGTGTCGCAGGGCTTCGTCGACGACAAAGGCACCCCCGGCATCGTTCCCCTGGCGCCGCGAATTGAGGGCATCGAAAACATCGCCTTCAACGACCTCACCATCGGCGTCAACATCACCGGCGTTGTACAGGCCAACAACACCTATCAATGGACGAACAACTTCTCCAAAGTGGCCGGCCGCCATTTGCTGAAGTTCGGCGCCAACCTGCACTACAACCAGATCAACATTGCCCCGAACGCCACTTACAACGGTACGTTTATGTTTCAAGGGACCGAGACGGGGTCGGATTTCGCGGATTATCTATTGGGCATCGCCAGTGTGTATGCGCAGGGCGACTCGAAGAATTTCTATCCTCGTAACAAATATGTTGGCGTTTATGGCCAGGACCGCTGGCAGGTTCGCCCCGATCTGACGCTGAATTTCGGCTTGCGTTGGGATATGCTGCCGCCGTGGCGCGAGAAGTACAACCAGTTGCAGACCGCGGTTCTTGGTCAGCAGTCGGTGGTTTATCCCGGCGCACCGAGGGGATTGGTATTTCCTGGAGATCCCGGCATACCGTCAACACTCGCTCCGACGCGTTACACGAACTTCGCCCCACGGGTTGGACTGGCATGGACACCGTCGACTGGAACGCAGCACAAGACCAGCATTCGTGCCGGCTACGGGATGTACTATACCGCTATCGAGGGATTGTCTGCCGGCATCATGAGTGCGAATCCGCCTTACGGCATGGACTTCGACAGCTTCGGCCCGCCGCTCCTGGAAACGCCGTTTGTCATCGCCGCCACTGGGGAAAATGTCGGACAGCGCTTTCCATCGCCCATCGCGGTGCAGAGCGCGTCGAACCACGCCGCTAATTGTACTGGACATGGAAAAGCCCGTTCGCGGCGGACGGTGGTGAACAAACACTCGACGGCTGGAACAACTCGGCCTGGCAAAACGCAGATACGCGGCGATCGCTTCTC
>JACQZR010000103.1 GCA_016213775.1 Acidobacteriota bacterium | reverse complement strand
CAGACAAATCAATAACATGTAGGGAGGGAGGCGAAAAGTAGAACGAATTTTACGGAGCAAGTCGCGCTGATGGCGATTCAGCCAACATCACGAGCAGCAAGGTGGCCCGGCCGCCGGGCCACTGGAGTGCATAATTCAGGTATCATCTAACTACACTACTAAGACCCTCGACACGCGCAATCTACTACACCGCGCGAAAGAAAAGATGATGTGATAGCCTTCTTGTCAATGCACCTCCTTCTTCTTCTTTTGCTCACGGTCCCTGGTCACGCCCAGCAGCCCGCGGCTGTCCCGGGTCTTGTTGCATCACACTGCACCGCCTGCCACAACGAACGGGTGAAGCAGGGCGGGCTCGATTTGACCGCGCTTCCGTTTGATCTGAAGAATGCCAATTACTTTGCGACGTGGGTGAAGGTGCATGACCGTGTTCAGTCCGGCGAAATGCCTCCCGGCGCTCCTGCGAGCATGACTGCCGGTGCGCGGCGTGGGTTTGTGACAGCGCTGGCACAATCGCTTATGGAGGCGGCGAAGCAGAGGACGTTGCGCGAGGGGCGGTCGCGGTGGCGGAGGATGAATCGCTACGAGTACGAGAGTACTTTGCGCGATGTTTTGCATGCCCCGTGGCTGCAGATCAAAGAGATGCTGCCGGAGGACGGCGAGGCGCACCGCTACAACAAGATCGGTGAAGCGCTGGATGTCTCGCATGTGCAGATGAGCCGCTGGATGGCCGCGGCCGAGTACGCCTTGCGCGAAGTTTTGCCAAAGACCGTCAACAGGCCGGAAACGGTCACCCGCCGTTACTATGCCCGCGAGCAAGGGTCGCTGGCACGCAAGATACAGTTTGGCAACGCGCCCGAGCGCAACACGTTCGCGGTGATCGGCGACCGGGCGGACGTAGCGGTGCTGCGCAGGCAGGCGCCGGCGACGGTGGGCGCCGCCAATCCGGCGGATCGGGAACGCGAAGGCATCGGCGTGATTGCGAGTACGTATGAGCCACTGGAGATCCGCTTCAACAACTTCGTCGCCAAGACGGCGGGGCGCTATAAACTGCGCGTGAATGCACACACCTTTTGGATTGCACCGGCAAAGGGGCCGCGCTGGTGGAAGGCCGACCCGGAGGTGATTTCGGCGGGCCGCACGCATGAACCCGTGACTGTGTATTCAGAGAAACCGCCGCGTCAGATGCGGCGGCTCGGCAACTTTGATGTGCACCCTGAGGCGTCAGTGAATGAAATCGAGACCTACCTGCTCCCGGGCGAATCCATTCGGCCCGATGCTGTACGGTTCTTCCGGTCGCGGCCGCCAGGCACGTGGCGCAATCCACTGGCGACTGAAGATGGCCAACCCGGTGTGTCGTTCCGCTGGTTGGAGGTGGAAGGTCCGCTGGTGGACGAGTGGCCCACGCCAGGGTACCGGTTGCTGTTCGCGGATCTGCCCCTGCGGGAGGATGACAAGGGCCGGGTGGAGGTGGTGGCCAAGGATGCGAAGTCGGATGCGCGGCGATTGCTGCGTGCGTTTCTGACGCGTGTCTACCGGCGGCCGGTTCCGGCGGAAGATGTCGAGCGGTTTGCGAGGTTGGCTGATCAGGCGATGGCGAGCGGGTTCAGTTTCACCGATGCGATGATCTCGACGTATTCGGCGGTGTTGTGCGCGCCTGCGTTTGTGACATTGGAGGAGAAGCCTGGGGCGTTGGATTCCTACGCGCTGGCGTCGCGGCTTTCCTATTTCCTATGGAACTCGGAGCCGGATGCCGAGTTGCGGGACCTTGCCGCGCGCAACCGGCTGCGCGATCCGGCTGTGCTTCGTACGCAAGTGGCCCGGCTGCTCGCGCACCGCAAAGTGGAGAGCTTTGTCGCGGCCTTTCTGGACTACTGGCTTGATCTGCGCAAGATCAACAACACCGCTCCCGATTCGACGCTCTACCCGGACTACTACCTCGATGATCACCTGGTGGAATCGGCGGGCGACGAAACACGCGCATTCTTTACTGAACTGCTGCGCGGCAATCTTCCGGCGCGTAACCTGATCGGCTCCGATTTCGCGATGCTGAACGAGCGGCTGGCGAGGCATTATGGACTGCCGGATGTGACAGGGGTAAAGTTCCGGCGGGTGGCGCTGCCCGCGGATTCGCCACGCGGCGGTCTGTTGACGCAGGCCAGCGTGTTGAAGGTGACAGCCAATGGAACCACCACGTCGCCAGTGTTGCGTGGCGTATGGATTGTCGAGCGCATTCTCGGGCAGCGGGTGCCACCTCCGCCTGCCGCTGTTCCCGCGGTGGAGCCGGACACGCGCGGCGCCACCACCATTCGCGACCAACTGGCGAAGCATCGCACCGAACCCACATGCAATGCGTGCCACGCGAAGATCGACCCCACGGGGTTTGCCCTTGAGAACTTCGATGTCGCCGGCGGGTGGCGTGACCGTTACCGTGCATTGGGAGAGGGCCAGCACGCGCCGGGCATCGGTAAGGGCGGGCATCCGTTTGAGTTTCACTACGCGCTGCAGGTGGACGCTTCCGGACAGTTGCCCGATGGCCGGGCGTTCACCGATGTACGCGAGTTGAAGCGGCTGCTGTTGGCGGACGAACGGCAGATCGCGCGCACCCTGGTGAACCAGTTGGTCACCTATGCAACCGGCGCACCGGTGGGTTTCGCCGACCGGCCACAAGTGGAGGCGATCCTGGATCGCACCGCCAGCAAGGGATACGGCGTCGCGTCGCTGATAGAAGAGATTGTCCAGAGCGAAGTGTTCCGGTGGAAATGATTAACGAAGCGTGAAATAATAGCGGCAAGTTCTGGAGACAAGCTCACACATGTCCAACGTACTCGTTCCCCGTTCGCTTTCGCGCCGTCACTTTCTGCGCGGCGCTGGAGTGGCCGTTGCCCTCCCGGTTTTGGATGCGATGACGCCGGCCCTTTCGCATGCGGCAAGCGCACCGGTGCCGCGGCGGTTTTTCGGCATCTGCAACAACCTCGGACTGTTGCCGGAGTTGTTCTTCCCGGCGGCCGATTCGACGGGACGCGAATACCGGCCGTCCCCTTATCTGGAGCACCTGAGCGAGCATCGCAACGACTTCACGGTATTCTCCGGCGTGTGGCATCCGGATGTGGATGGCGGACATCCGGCGGACAACTGCTTCCTGACGGCAGCGCCGCATCCCGGCAGCGGCGGGTTCCGGAATACTATTTCGCTCGATCAACTCATCGGCGAGCGCATCGGCAACCGGACGCGGTTCTCTTCGCTGACGCTGGGTGTGAATGTGCAGCAGGGCCAGCGCAGTCTTTCGTGGACGCGTGGCGGCGTGTTGATTCCCGGCGAGGAAAGAGTCTCGGAGGTGTTCAAGCGGCTGTTCCTCACCGGCTCTCCCGAGGAGATCCAGGCGCAGATGCGGCGGCTGTCGCTTGGGCAGAGCATCCTCGATACGGTCGCGGGTCAGACGAAGAGTCTGCAACGCAATGTCGGCGCGGCGGACCGCGAACGGCTCGATCAGTATTTGACCGGCGTGCGCGATCTGGAAGGCCGGCTAGCTTCGGCGGCCCAGTGGGAACAGAAGCCTAAGCCGGTGGTGAAGGAAGCTGCGCCAGTGGACCCCACGGATCCTCGGGCGTACATGGAGAAAGTCCGGTTGATGTACGACATCACGCGTCTGGCGTTTGAAACCGATTCCACGCGGTCTGTGGCGCTGCTGTTGGATAGTGTGAATTCACCGGCCATCACAGTGGATGATCAGCCCACCAACGATGGCTATCACAACCTCTCGCATCACGGGAAGAATCCGGCAAAGCTGCGGCAGTTGGAGATGATTGATCGCGGTCACATGAAACTGCTGGCGAAACTGTTTGCCGATTTGAAGCAACGGAAAGAAGGCGGGCAGACGCTGCTAGACCGGACGATGATTGTGTATGGCAGCAACATGGGGAACGCGAATACACATGTGACGACCAACCTCCCCGTGCTGTTCGCCGGCGGCGGGTTTAACCACGGGCAGCACCTCGCGTTCAACCTGGAGCGGAATTATCCGCTGCCGAATTTGTTTGTGAACGTGCTGCAGCGGCTGGGGATTGAGACGGACAAATTCTCGACGGCGACAGGGACAATGCGGGGGCTGGAAATCCGGGGGTAAGGGATCGGACGTGGCTTCACATGGCATTTTGTGATTGCGCAAACCGCCGCAGGGCGTCGGTGGCAAAGAGGAGCGGGTAGAGGCGTTCGTAGTACCAAAGACGCGCGAAGTAGAAGCCGATGGGCGTAGGTGGTGTGTGTGTGCCGTGGTGCGTGGCTTCGATGAGCCGGTCTATTCCGCGCTTTGCAGCGTGGGGTGTGGAGCGTGATAGGGCGGACACGGCGAGCGAGGTTTCTTCAATCGACGAGGCAATGTTCGCGTCCCCACCCCAACCGCCGTCTTTGTTCTGCGCGGCGGTGAGCCAGTTTGTGGCTCGTTGGGCTTCGGGGCTTTCCGGGGACAGTGCGAGGAGGACGCGGGAGGTTCCATAGACCGGGTTCTCGTCGTTGTGCGCGCGTTCATTGCCGAACCACAGGGGGACCCAGGCTCCGTCGCGGCGTTGTGAAAGAGCGAGGTAACTCATGGCCCGCTGCGTTGCCGCGGTAATGCGCGACTGCAGCGTGGGATTGACGCGCGGCTGCCACGCGGCCCAAGCCTGCAACGCGTGCGCAGTGATGTCCTGGCTCGAGCGGTCAAACGGCAGCTTGCCCCAACCGCGGCAGAATGTGGGAATGCCGCCGTCGCGGTTCTGCAGATCGAGCAGCCAGGTGATGCCGCGTTCGGCTACGTCTACGTCATCGTGCGCGCCGAGTGTGTCGAGCGCGAGCAGTGCGCCTGACGTGTCGTCGGCATCGGGAACTCCGCCGGGGAGATCGGTCCACGCCCATCCACCGGGAGGAGCACCCGTGTATGGATGCGTACCGCGATATTGCTGCTTCAGAAGCCATTGCCGGATGACGGCGCGATCCTCCGCGGGGAGCCGGCCGCGCAGTGCATTGATGGACAGCGTGGTCACCCACGTAGCGAGGTTGGTGTCGATGGGCCAACTGCCGCCTGCCAGCACGGAGTGTTGCAGAAACTCGAGGCAGCGCCGCAGCACCGGACTGTCGTGATAGCCCGCTGCTTTGATGCTCATGGCCACAAAGCTCGTGAGCGGCGTGGCTTCGAGAAACCCGCCATTCGGTGGCTGAATGCGATCGAGCACTCGCAGTGTGGCCGCGGCGGTCATCCCGCGCACCGCCAGCGCCAGCGGATTCCACGTGGGGTGCAGTCGATGATGCACGTGACCGATGGCGATGAGCGCCGGCAGTGCGTAGCTTACCACCGGAAGCTGCAGCCACCGGAACCACGACTGCGGACACGCGGCCAGTTCAAAGGGCAGTTGCGGCACGATGCTCCACGGGACTTTTCTCGCCAGCGCCAGCACCGTCAGTATCGGCACCGAGAACGTGCGATCGTTCCCATACCGCGACGCAATCGCCTGTGCGAGTTGCCGCGGTTCCAACGATCCTGCCTGCGCGCGCAGCCATGCTTCCGCCTTCGACGCCACTGTCCCTTCGCGTTCTGCAATTGCGAACGCCGACCAGCACAGCGCCGTTGTGGAGATGTTGCTGATGCTGAGTACTGTGTCGCCCCAACCGCCGTCGGTATTCTGTGTGCGTTCCAACCACGCGAGCGCCGCTGCGGGCAAAGTCGTCTCACCTGCCAGCGTGAGCGCGATGCACGCCGTTGCGGTGGAAAGCGCGCTACTCGACAACTCGCCCACCCAGTGGCCGTCCGCGTTGCGTTCCGCGAGCAACCGCTCCGTCAACGTATTGAGGGTCCGGTTCATGACGGCAGGCTGAGATGTCCGAGCGCGAGCAGGCCGTAGTAGTTGTATTCGCAGTCGAGCGTGTCTTCGGTCCAGTTGCCGTAGAAACCGCCTTTGTTGGTCCAAAGCGTGTCGATGAAATCGAGGCAGGGCTCCTGCACAGCAGCGATGGACGCCTTCATTCCAGCAAGGGCGTGCAGCGCTGTTGCCGTGGAGAGCAGATCGGGAATGGGTGCCACCGGCGTGGCATAGAATCCGCCCTCGGCATGACAACGCGAGAGCATCCATTCGGGCAACTCGGCAGGCGCCTCCTCGCCAAGATGTCGATACAGCGTGGCTACCGCGGCCGATGACGGCGTCAACCCAAACGGCAGATCGGGCTGGTTGGCGTAACCGCCATCTTCGGCGCGCATGCGGCGGAGGCAGCGCAACACACCATCCGGATCGGGCAGTTCGCGGCGCAGATCCTGATACGCCGCCATCGCGACAAAGCATCCATACGCCGTGCCTTCTTCTTCCATGAGCGCGGTGTTGTAGCCGCCATCGCGGGTGTGGTGCTGCTCGATCGCGGCGGCGATGGTGTCCGCATTCAATGGGAGCGGACCGCGTTCGATGTTGGCCCAGCAACGGATGAGGCAGCCGAGGTGGACGAGGTCGAGTTGCTCGCCGTTGCGGAAGGGTTCGAGATAGGCGGCTACGAGGCCGGCGGCGATCTTCTGATCGAGCGCGATGAGCCCTTCGATGCCGAAGACGGTGTAGTAGAGGTCACTGTCGCCGGAACGGTTGCGAAAGCCGCCGTCCGGGTTTTGTTGGGATCGAAGGAAGTTGGCTACGAGTTCCGCCGCCTCACCCAGCAGCTTCGGTGACAGCCTGGCGATTTGCAGCATTTCCAGCCTCAAACTCACTGCACCAACCTCGAATCTCGACCTGGAAGATCTTGCCCACCACGCGGCGCAGCAGTCCCTTCAAGCTCGCATTTTCCAATGATGGGAGAGAGCGGACGGCTTCCTCTTTATACGATTCGAGGAGTTCCTTGCAGCGCTCTTCGGCCAGTTCGGCGATCAGCAACGGCGAGGCCGTTTGCTCACGCCGCCAGACACGTGCGATTGCGGCCTTGGTTTCGCCCTTCGCGCGTTCGTAGGCGATTGCGAGAGGGAGCGCGGGCCGCGTGTCGGCAGGCGCGATGTCTTCCAGGTCGTCGCGAATCTGGTAGGCAATGCCCAGTGCATCGCTGTACTTCGCCAGCACCGCGAGCAGCTCATCGTCAGCGCCCGCGAGCACCGCGCCCATCTGCAGCGCTACATCGAATGCCGGAGCTGTTTTCTGACGGAAGATCTGGATCACTTCGAGGGCGGACACCGGCTTGGGATCGCGCAGCCAGCACAGTTCAGCGCCCTGGCCGAGGCAGAGATTCCGGTGGCCAACCGAGGCTATCTTCAGCAGCCGCGACGTCACTTGCGGCTCTGCTCCGCTTTCGGCGATGAGCCGGTAGCCTTCGCCCACAAGCAGGTCGCCGCAGTTGAGAGCCACAGGAACGCCAAAGCTGACATGGAGCGCCGCTTCCCCGTAGCGTTCTGCGTCGTCGTCCTCAATATCGTCGTGAATAAGCGAGGCTTTGTGGAAGCATTCCACCGCGATGGCGAGCCTCTTGAGCGACGCGGGGATTTCGGCCTCAGGGTCTTCTTGAAGCGCTTTCCACACGCAGACGGTGAGGAACGGACGCCAGCGTTTCCCGGCGCGCGTGAGCCACTCGCGGGAGATGCGATCCGTCTCGCTGCCGTCGGAGGGGCCCATCAATTCCTCAAGAGCGGCGGCTGAGAACCAGGTCTGCACTTCGGAGCGCAGAGCGTCGAGATCCATCCGGCGCGTCTTGTCTTCGGCGGTCATGTGGATCATGTCCCACACCCACTCGATGTCGACCGAGGTGTCCTTACAATCATCCTGCAGCAGCGGAATCGCGATACCGGGGATCGCGGCTGCTTCCATGTACGGAAACGCGCGCTCCAACACGGAAATGCACGAGACCCCGACGATCGCGTCGATCTTTCCGGTTTGAATCAGCGCCATCACCAGTGCCGAGCCCTCGGCCACCAGCACAGCATAACCGAGTTTCTCCGCTTCTTCCTGCAGATCCTGAATCGAACACAGCCCGCATTGTTTGCAGAGCAGGCCGAACTCATCGAACGGCGCGGGGCAGCGGTCTTCCACACGCAGGCACTTGGGCAGCAACAGCAACCGCCGCTCATAGGGCACCGTGGCCAGATGATCCCGCCAGATTTCGTTGTTCAGAATGATGGCGACGTAGTTGGAATAGACGGGATTGATCTTCGCCTGTGCAACAAGCTCATCGGAAAATGTTTTGAGCTCGTCCAGCACCAACGGCGGCGTGAGACGCGCACTGTTGTTGCGGACAAAATCCGCGGCAAGCTGCTTGATGCCTTCGCGCTCCCAACGCGTTTGCGGGATGTTGGTTTGTGGCGCGCGTTCGGGCAGCACCGGGATCCGCTTGGGCAGCGTGATCATGGGGAAGATGGTTGTAGGTTGGCTGCTCACGTGTAGGCTCCGAATCCGAAAAACCAGCGCTTCTTGGCGAAACGATACATCCAATTCTCTTCCGGGATTTCGTTCCCAGGATCGTATTGTGAACTGCGCGGCTGCAACGCGTTCAGCTCGACAAGGGCCTCCTGACGCTGCGTGGTGTCGCGGGCGCCATGCTTTTCTACAAGGCCGCGCACCAGGTCCGGTCGTTCCAGCATAACGCAACCGCGGGTAGCGTTCGCGGAGGTCTGGCGAAACTCTTTCAGATAGGTGGACCTGTTCATCACTTCAAAGAGATCGCCGTCATGAATCGTCTCTTTGGCGAACTGAATGATGGGGCAAGGCTCGATATCGCCGTACGGGCTGATGTGATGACTGACGCCGGTGGCCATGGGGCAGAGAGCTTCGCCTTTGTCGTCCCAATAGGCATCGACGATGGCGATGGGGAGCTTGTTGCGCATCTGCACTATGAAACGTCGAATGTGGCGGACTTGTTCCGGAGTGAGCGCGAGTTGCGGGTTGGGCTTGGGGCCAACGACACGGTAGGTGTGAAACCAGGCGTAGTGGACGCCAAGGTCGATGAGGCGGCGCAGCCACGTTTCGCTGACGAGCTCGAAGTTGGTCTGGCAGACGCTGGTGGCTACGCCGATCAGCAGCTTGTTGCGGCGGCAGGCTTCGAGACCAGCGAGCGTGTGATTAAAGACGTTGAGCCTTCCGCGGCGTTCATCGCTGATGACTTCGTTGCCTTCAATGCTGATGAGCGGCGAGACGTTGCCGAGTTTGCGCAGGCGCGCCGCCACTTCGTCGGTGATCATCTGTCCGTTGGTGAAGACCTGGAAATACGCGTCGGGATGGGCTTCAAAGATGTCGAGCAGTTGCGGGTGTTGAAACGGTTCGCCACCGAGGATGCCGAAGTAGGAATTGCCGCGCCGCTTGGCATCGTTGAGGATGCGGTTCATGTCGTCGAATTCGATCTTCTTCGACGGCTTGTCCACGTCCACCCAACAGCCCTGGCAGCGGAGATTGCAACTGGAGATGACCGAGACAAACAAAAACGGTGGGAAATGTTCTCCGCGTTTGAGCCGCGATTTGTACATCTCCACCGAGCGAACCCCTTTGACTCCGAAGTTCCATACGAACTTGGAGAGGACCTTGGGGTCGCAGCCAGTGACGACGCGTTTGGCGAATTGGTACATCATGAAGGGAACTGCCTTTTTGCTTCTTCTGCCTTTGCCTTCGCGACTTCGGCTTTGCGCCGGATCTCATCCACGCTGGGAAGCGCGGCTAACACTTCGCCCGGGATGTCCATCGCCTGCTGAAGTTTGTTGAGGCAGTTCAACCGTTCTTTCAATGCACGATCCTCGTCGCGTTCCTTGGAGAATCGCGATTTGGCCTTGGCGCTACGGTCGCGCAACATCGAATAAATATCGCCGCCGAGCAGCGCCGAAATGTCCACCTTCATTGCCTCGCGGCGAAGGTCGTCGGCTTGCACTTCGCTGCCGTTGATCGGGTTGTGACGGTATTTGGGGAAGAGGATCGCCACTTCGGGGCAGACGCGCGAACAGGCCGGACAATCGGTCTTGCAGTTGGTCTGATTCTGTACCTGGATCTTGCCTTCCTTCGAGACGCCGTACACATCGAACAGGCAGAACGAAAGGCATTGCATGCAGTTGGTGCAGCGTTGATAGTCGATGACGGGAAACCAGGGTTTCCACTTGCTGGGCGACGGCGCAACCTCGGTGGGATCGGACACAGCGGTCCTCGGCGCATCCTGCGTGACGCGAACGGAGTAGCCTTTTTCGAGCAGGGCGCTCAATGCCTGCGCACTGGCTCCGGGCTGCATCACTACCTGAAGGACGGCGCTCATACTTTCACTCCTACGATGTTGTGCAAGACGGCTTCCGCCGATTGTTCCCGCATGTTGAGCACCTCGGCTTCCTCGGGCAGAGGCGCGCCCGCCGAATGAAACAGCCACTTCACCGCGCGCGGAAAACAGGCCGCAATTTTTACCGGACCTTCCGCCGCCAGTGCCTGCAGCCGCTCATCGCGCCGCGCCGACATCTCGCACAGATCGGGCACCGCTTCAAATTCCACGCCGGCATCGGCGAGTCCCGCAAGCACCGCCTGCTTCACCTCCGGCGCCAGCACCCGCGCATACGCACAATGGCAATAAAGGATGCGCGGCGTCATACGTGTGCCATCCGGTAGGTGGGTTGCGGCTTGCCGGGCCGGAAATGTTCCAGGTGATCCACCTTCACGCGGCACCTGCATCCGGCAAGCGCGCTGGTGACTGCGGCCTTCAGGATCTCAGGGTCGGCTTCGGCGCGAAGGTTAATGAGCAGTTCTCCGCCCAGCACCGGTTCCTGCAGTTGATAAGCGAGTTCGGGCCTGCCATCGGTGCGCACGAGGTTGAGAACGCCGATGTCCCCGCCCCTCTCTTCCGGCGTGAGCGTCATCTTCAAATGGGCAACTTCATAGGATGCAAGCGCGGTCTGGATGCGAGAGGCAATGCCGCGCAGCAGGTCATTGCCGTCGAACTCGTCAGTGGACTCGACGATCACCGAAGCATTCAGCCAGCCCAGTAGGGCTTCTCCCTCGGCGTAGATTTCGTAATCGACATCGGGCGCGGTCTCGGCGGTTTCCTCCTCGCCCATGATGCGATCGAGCCACGCCTCCAACCCGGAGCCGCTGCGTGCGGAAATACGAATCACGTCGGACTTGGGGTAAGCAGCGCGCAACGCCAGTTCCAGCCGGTCCTGACGCTCGTCGCTCAGCAGATCGCATTTGTTGATGACGATGATGTCCGCTTCTTCCAACTGCTTGCGGTATACGTAGAGGACTTTCGGCGAGAAGTTGCCACCCTTTTCCAACCCGAGAATGCGTTCGGCGCGCGTTGGGTCGATGAGGACGCTCAACGGCGCGACGCGGTAGGATTCGCCGTAGATACGGCGCAGCGGGAAGGTGACGGCAGCAACCAGATCCGTGCACGAACCCACCGGCTCGGCGATGAAGACGCCAGGACGGCTGCTGGCGGTGAGCCTCTCAGAAGCCTCCACCAGCGTGTTGAACCGGCAGCAGAAGCATCCGCCGGTAATCTCCTCCACCGGGAAATCGCCGTGCGCAAGTATGGCCGTGTCCACCAGCCCGACGCTCTGGTCGTTGGTGATGAGCCCGACGCGCACGCCGCGTGCGGTGAGCATGGCGGCAATTTTGGAGATAGCGGTCGTTTTTCCCGCTCCAAGGAACCCACCCACCATCAGGTAGACAGCTTTACTCATCGTTGTCGCTACTCTCTTCCGCATCCTCGCTCTGGCTGAGCTCATGACGGCTGGCCAGCATTTTCTCTATTGTGGCATCCAGAATCGCGGCATAGCCATTGGCATCGACGTAACCAGATTCCGGCTTGCCTTGGACCTCATAGAGCCACCCCCGTTCAAAGGGGTCGGTTTCAATTAATGTAATGTCGTCACGAAGGGTGGGGTTCGTTACCTGAAAGAGGCCGTCAGCCACCGCATAAATCTCGCTCAGCGCCTTAAAACCCTCAATTGACCCGATTTTGTCGCCCACGGCGATGGTGTCGCCCGCGTTCGCATCGAACTGGTACTCAACAATATCTCCCAGCATGCGAGTAGCAAACTTGGTGAAGCCGACTCGCCAGACGCCCGGTGACGATTCGCGCAGCCAATAGTGCGCGCGCGTATAAACGCGGTCGAGCGGGATGCGAATGGAGAAGCGTGAGCGCTTGAAGGACAGGTAGGGCGTGGCGGGATTCAACGGACGGCGACCTCCCGCAGTGCGGCCACCATCGCGGCGGTATCGGGCATCGGGGTCAGCGGGCACCACGACATGCGAATGGCACCGGCTGCCTGATCGGGCGGGATCTGCATTGCCGCCAACACGTGGCTGCATGTGTAGGATTGCGAGGAACAGGCCGCGCCGTCGCTTACGGCGGCAATACCCGCCCATGCTTCCATGACAGAATCGGCGTCCCAACCGGGAAACGAGAGGTTGAGGATAAACGGCGAACTCGCGTGCGTGGCGCCGTTGATGGCCGGATGTAACGGGGCGAGTGCGGTGAGCAGTTGGTCGCGGAAGTTTTCCGCGTTGCGCCAATGCCGTTGCGATTCGCCGGCCCACAGTTGCGCGGCGAGTCCGAAACCGGCGATTTGCGGCACGGGCAGCGTGCCGGGCCGAAGACCGCGTTCCTGACCGCCGCCGAACAAAAGCGGGGACAGTGCGGCGCGATCGCGCGACCGCTTGCGGGCGATCAGGGCGCCGATTCCTTTGGGTCCGCAAATCTTGTGAGAACTCACGCTGATGAAGTCGATGCGGGGATTGCGCAAAGGATTCAACTGTTTTGCGAAGCCTTGCGCGGCATCGGTATGGAGCAGCGCGTCGTGGCCGTTGAGTGCGTCGCAGATGGCGTCCAGCGGTTGGATTGCGCCAGTTTCGTTGTTGATGTGCATCACCGATACAAGCAGTGTTTCCGGCCGCAATGCCTCGCGCGCGGCCTCTGCGGCGATGGCTCCGTCGGGGCCAGGGGCGATCAGGGTTACGGCCAAGCCCCGGCGTTCCAACTCGCGCAATGGTTCCAGGATCGCCTGGTGTTCGATCGCCGTACTGACGATGTGGTTGCGGCCGGTAGCGCGCGCGGCGGTCTCCAGTCCTAGCAGCACCAGGTTGTTGCTCTCCGTTGCCCCGCTGGTGAAGATGACGTCGCCCCGGTTGGCCCCTGCCACCGCTGCAACCTGATCGCGCGCCCGCTCCACCGCGCGGCGTGCGGCCGCTCCAAAGTCATGCGTGCGCGAGTGCGCGTTGCCGAAATCGTCACGCATGTAGCGGAGGCACACCTCGATTACGCGCGGGTCCAGGGGCGTGGTGGCGGCGCAATCGAGGTAGACTGGCATGCAATTTCGTATTGTCCCATGTTGCCGCCGCTATGTGGTCACAGCGCGTGCGATAGGGGTACTTAACGATTTCGGGGAATGCGTCCGGCTCGCTTTACGCTCGCGGCTCAGAAACACGACCGATTCCGAGCCGCGACCGTTAGGGAGACGGTTTCCGTGAGAATCCCCAAACGGTTACGCACCCGTACGATAGGCTGGCCTGGAAAGGCCAGCCGCGGCCAGGATTGGCCGCCCTACAAGACGGCGGAACGCAGCGGGCGAATGAGTGGGATATAGTCGTCACTTAGCGAGTTGGCGCTGAATACTGTCCAGCAAGGCCGATGGTATCGGACAGGGCCGCTGCGTCCCGCGGTCGATGCAGACGACGACGATCTTGCCTCGCGCGCACTGCCTGTCTCCACTGCTAACGGCAAACACCATCGTGAACGAGGACGTTCCAATGCGCTCTACCGTCAGCGCCACCGTTACCAGATCGTCGAACCGCAACTCCGCCTGAAAATCACATTCCACATGCACACGCGGGAACGTCACCCCAGCCATGCGCGAATCTGAGTAGGGGCATCCACCCGCGCGAAGCCATTCCATCTCGGCTGCTTCAAAATGCCGGAACATCGCCGTATAGTGGATCCGCTGCGAAGCGTCGGTGTCGACAAAACGGATTCGGGAGGGATAAAGGAAGGGCGGCGGCAAGTCAGGCATAGCTACAGAGGATATACTACGACATATAGCTAATCGCTTTGGAAGGTTAACTTGAAACACCATGTCGTAACCGCCTTTTTCGCGGCACTTTTTCTTTCCCCTACTGGCTTTGGCCAGCAAACCACAGCAACTTTAACCGGCTTTGTCACTGACCCCACTGGAGCCGCCGTGCCCGGTGTCAACGTCAAAGCCGTCAACAACGCCACCAACGCGGTGCGCGAAGCAAAGACCAGCGACAACGGGAGTTACAGCTTACCGTTCCTGCCCGCGGGCGAGTAAACCGTCACTGCTTCCGCGTCCGGCTTCCAAACGCAGAAGTTCGACAAGGTCATCTTGCAGGTCCAGCAGGTCTCGCGGCTCGATCTGCAACTCAAAGTCGGTGAAGTATCCGAGACCATCACGGTGGAAGCGCGCAGTCTGGAGTTGCAGTCTGATAACGCCACGCTCGGCGGCGTCATCGACGGCACCAAGATTGTGGAATTGCCACTCAACGGCCGCAACTTCGTCCAACTCGCGCAACTGATCCCGGGCGTGCAGGCCGGGACGCCGGGATCGATCACCGTACGCCGCGGCCGGGGATCCATAGGGCAGCAGGATTCGCCCTTCGGTTCCACCGCCATGTCCGCCAACGGATCGCGCGACACGGCAAACCGCTACCTCATCGACGGCATCGAGTTCATGGACTATGACGCGATGACGTTCGCGTTCTCGCCATCGGTCGATTCGCTCGCCGAGTTCAAAGTGGAGACGAGCAATTCATCGGCGGAAACCGGCGGCGCTCCGGGCGGTCAGGTGAACATGCTGACGCGGCGTGGCGGCAACCGTTTCAACGGCACGTTATGGGAGTTCAAACAGAAACAACGCTCTCACGCAGGCCTATGACGCCATTGGCGGCAAGGACGTCACGCCGCCGCGCCTCAATCGCAATCAGTTCGGAGCCAACATCGGCGGTCCCGTACTGCTGCCCAAGCTTTACAACGGTAAGGACAAGACTTTCTTCTTCTTCAACTGGGAAGCCGGGCGGCTGGCGCAAGGCGCGGCGAGTGCCTTCCGCCTGATCCCCTCGATGCCCGTCCGCACAGGCGACTTTCGCGGACTCGTCAACGCCCGCACCGGCGCACCCATCGTGCTGCGCGATCCGCTCAACGCCGGCATCGTTAACAACGTGATCCCCACCTCGCGGCTCAGCAAGCAGGCGCAGGTGTTTTTGGAGTTCATGCCGCAACCGAATACGCAAGTTGGTACGTTCAACTACGCGAGCACGCCTGCGAGCGCAGTGTCGAAGCAGGACAACTACAACGCCCGTATTGACCACGTCTTTTCCGACAAAGACTCCGTTTCCGGACGCTACATTTTCAACGACACGTATGAAGCCGGCGTGCCGTTCTGGGGCCACGATGAGCGCAACAATCTCGGACGCGCGCAGAACTTCGCCTCCAACTGGACCCACACCTTCGGCCCCTCGCTCATCAATGAGGTCCGAGGCGGCTGGCACCGCTTTTCCGAGGTGGAGATCTTCGGCACCACCAACGATCCGGCGTACGACATCGTGGGCAAGATGGGTCTGCCGCTGGTGTCACGCCTGCCGCAGGAGTACGGTCCTCCGACGATTACAATCAACGGGCCGGACGGCGCCTTCTCCATGTACGACCTGCAGCGCCAGATCGGCCCGCGCGACCGGGCCAACGAGATTTTCCAGTTCGTCGATTCGTTGAGCTGGCAGCGCAACAAGCACTTCTTCAAGTTCGGCGCCGACATCGCCAAACGCCACGTCACCTTTGAACAGGCGCGCGCGCCGCGCGGCAGTTTCGGGTTTGACGGCACGTACACTGGAAGCGCGCTGGCCGACTTCATGCTCGGCTACGTGCGCAACGCGAGCATCAACCCGGCGCACACGTCGACGAATTTGTGGAACTGGTGGCAGTCCTATTACATGAACGACGACTGGAAAGTCAGCCCGCGCCTGACACTGAACTTCGGGTTGCGGTATGACTACTTCCAGCCGTACAAACAGGCGGATGACAAGTTCGTCAACATCGAGCAGAACGGCTTCATCGTGGCCGGGCTCACCAATCCGCAAACGTCGAAGTACGACCGTGCGCTGATTGCCCCTGACCGCAACAATTTTGCGCCGCGCGTCGGCTTTGCATACCGCCCGGGCTTCTCCAACGACATGGTGCTGCGCGGCGGCTACGGCTTCTATTACACGCCACAGATTTCCAATGCCATTTTCGCGATGGCCGAAGGCGCGCAGGCCACAGCCGGTGCGGCCGTGATTGGCAATCTGACAGGCTCGCCGAACATCTTCTTCAACGATCCGTTTTCTTCGGCGGTGACCACGGGCGCGCTCAACTTCGCGGTCAGCAATGACCAGAACCTGCGCGATTCCTACATCCAGCAGTGGAACTTCGGATTGCAGAAGAAGCTTCCGGGCAACATCCTGCTCGATGCGGGTTACGTGGGCACGAAATCGACTCGCCTGATCGTCACCATTGAGGATCTCAACCGTCCGGTGACACTTGTGGATCCGCGCACACCGGGCTTGCCCTCGCTCAACGCGCGGCGTCCTAACCAGGCCTACCAGCGCAACGTGCGTTCCGACAAGAGCATCGGCAACGCCATCTATCACGGCTTGCAAGTGAAGGCCGAACGCCGCATGGCGCGCGGCTTCACGTTCGTTACGGCATATACGTGGTCCAAGTCCATCTCCGGGCCGAACGACATCGGGGGACAGGTGGGCGGCGGCAACTTCATCGGCGCGCCGCAGGACATCTATTATCTGCAGGGCGAGCGATCGGTATCGGGCTTCGACGTAACGCAGCGCTTTGTGCAGACCGTGCTCTACGATCTGCCGTTCTTCAGAAGCACCACCGGCGTGACGCGGTTCCTGCTGTCGGGCTGGCAGGTGTCGACGATCATGACGTTCCAGAGCGGCTTCCCCGCCCCGGTGACGAACAACGTCGATACCACGGGCACGGGCATCAACTCGCGTCCCGATCAGAACGGCAACGGCAACCTCGATGGCGATGCTCGCACGTGGACCAAGTGGTTCAACACGGGGGCGTTCAGTCAAGCGCCTTTCGGCCGCTACGGGACATCGCCTCGCACGGCTGCGTTCCGTTTGCCCGGTATCATCAATGGCGACTTCTCAGTCAACAAGATGTTCAAGTTCTCCGAGCAGCGCCACATTGTGTTCCGGACGGAGTTCTTCAACGTGACGAACCACTACAATCCGGATCCGGGCACGGTGGATCGCAACCTCCGTTCGGCCACGTTCGGTGCCGTAGGCGGAGGGGTGCAAGGCATCACGACGCGGGTGATTCAGTTGGGCGCGAAGTTCGTGTTCTAACCGGCAAGGTTCGTCAGATCTCGAGGGGGCCGCCGGTGGATTCGGATCGCTCGGCTCCCCCGTCTTCGCCGAACTCCTCGCGGCTCTCGCGGCCGGAGACCGCCCGCACCCGGCGCGCGCCATGAGGTCGCCTTCATAACCGGCATCGACAAACACCCGCGCTTCCAATGTTGTTCCGTCCGTGAGCGTGATCGCGCCCACGCGGTTGCCGGCAGAGGCAGCCTTCTCCACGCGCCGGCCGTAGCGGACCGCAACGCCGGCCTGGCGCAGCATCGCCGGATACGCCATTTCCGCCACCGAAGATTCGAAACAGAATTCGGCCTTCCCGGTGACGTAGTGTTCGCCGGGACGTTTGTAGGAATCGAGCGCCGGTCCCCGGCGCGCAACAATTCCATTTCGGCTATGCGGCATCGACGATCTCGCAAAGAGGCAGAGAATCGCCAAGATCGCAAAGCCGCACTCATCTGGAGTCCGTGCCACTTGCACCATAGTGGTGTTCGTTTTGCTGACAAGCGAGTCCTTGTCGCAGGCTGGGCTGCCGGGTACAATGGAGGCGGTCGATGCGCCGCGGAAGCGGCTCCTTGTGTGGACAGTGTACGATTCCGCGGCACGCAAGGAGGACGCATGAATTCATACCTCCGCCGGATCCTTACCGGCATAGTTTTCATCGGATGGATCGGAACGGCCACCGGGCAGCAGAAGCAAGCGGGGAGTGTTCCCGCTCCCGCGAAGCCGGCACTGCGAGCGGGGCTGACCGTGGAGGAGGTCTGCAAACTGGCGCAGGCGGGCCTGTCCGAGGACCTGATTTTGGCGCTGGTGCGCAAGAACGGCAAGGCCTTCCAATTGACGACGCCACAGGTGCTGCAACTGAAGCAGGCGGCGGTGAGCGATGCCGTGATCAAGGTGATGCTGGATCCTGCCGCGGAAGTGCAGCCTGGCACGGTGCTGGTCCCGCCGGAGCTGCCGCGCGATACGCCGGCGACCCCTTCGCCAGCCGTGGTAGTGGCCGCGCCGGTAGCGGCGGCTTCGACGCCCGCGGCGCACGCCCCGGCAGAGGTCATCACCCCGGCGGGGACAGGACGGGTTCCCGAAGAAAATGGCATCTACTGGCTCAAAGACGGACGGGAGCTGGTGCGGATCGAAGGAAAGGCACTGAGCAACATCCGCACCGGGAACATGCTGACGCATTCCCTCACACTGGGGGTCAAGCGGATGCGGATCAACGCCCAACTCCGGGGGCCGCGCGCCGAGTCCCGGATTCGTGAGAAGCAGCCGCGGTTCTACCTGTACCTGCCTGAAGATGCAAGCGCGGGCGATTATCTGCTGCTGCGGCTCGTGCAGCGCTCCGATGTGCGCCAACTGGAAGTGGGGCAAAGCCGGTTCTTCAAATCGCAGGCCGGAGTGGATCAGAGCAGCGAAGTGGATTTCTCGGTCGAGCGCGTGAAGCCGCGACTGTACCTCGTGACGCCGAAGACGGCACTGGAGGCGGGCGAGTACGGCTTCTATCCGGCGGCGGGCGCCAGCGAAATGAAGAAGCCGAGCGGCAGGATCTACGATTTCGGGGTGGATCCGAGCTGAGATTCAGCGTCCGGTGAGCTTCTGCACTTCGTGGCTGCTCAGCTCGCGCATGTTTTCCGACGGGTGCCGTGGATTCTGGCCCTCGAAGCGGATGTAGTCGTGGGGAGCGCCTTCCCAGCGGTCTCCGGTGACCGTGTCCCGGGTACCCCAGGGGTCAGTCTGGTAGATCTTCCCGCCCTCGAGCTCGGAGATCCAGTAGCTGTTGCCGCGCCGGTAGTCGTCCCAACGCGCGTTGGATGCGTCCTTGCGTTCCTGGCGTGCCTCCCAGGCGCGTTGATTGTCTTCACGGGCCCGGTTGAGGTCGCGCATGGCCTCCTGGGTGCGCGCCTGCTGGCGCCGGAGATTATCGAGGCCTTCCCGAATGTAGTTGGCGGCGTATTGGTCGTTAATGCCAAACGATTTGCCGATTTGGTCGAGTACGGGGATATAGCGGTCGATCTCCTGCCCAGGCCCCCAGAGCCCGGCCACGAGACTTGTCCAGATCCCGCTGACACCGGGCTGCCCGTTGAAGACGAGGAAGCCGCCGAGACAGGGTTGGCTTCGCGGAGAATCCCAACTAAGCACCACCTTCTCCGCCACGCACCGGGTGCGCGAGTGCTGCATATAGGCTGCCGCCGCCTGCGGATCGGGCGTGGCTTGGAGGATGCGCATGTTGCGGTTGCCGAATTTCTGGAACACGAGCGGGAGGAAACGGGAGGGAGCAAGGTAAGGCGATTGGATCACATCGGGAGTGACGGGGATGCGAAGCTGGGGAGGGATCACCTGAAAGCTGGTGAAGATGAATCCGGCGCACACGCTTCCCTCCGGCGCCACCGCGAGCACGCGACCGCTCTGGCCCTGGAAAGTCCAGTCCGCGGGCAGCAGAAGAGACACCGAGCCGTCGGCGGAGCGGCGCTTCACCAGTTGCATCTGAACCGGCGGGGCTTGCGGAGCGCGAGCGGCGGCCGGCTGATCGGCGGAACGGGGATTGCCCCAGCGGATGTTGGCCAGGATGTTCAGCATCAGGTTTCGTTCGCCTTCGAGGCGGGCGAGCGGGGCGGCATAGCCGCGAATGACTGTTTGCATGGGGTCGGACTGGAAGTAAAACCGGCCTTTGAACGGGACCCTCTCGCGCGTGAAGGCGACGGTGGCGGCGGCGCACGAAAGGTCTTCGCAGGCGACCACCTCCGTGAGAGCGAGATCGGGAAAGCGCGAGCGCAGATCGCGGGCCTTCGCGCGAAGAAGGGCGACAGAATCGGACCGCGCGCTGCGATTGTCCTCGAGGGAAATCTCCACTTGGGAAGCCAGGCCGGCGTCGGAGACCCACACGCGAAAGAACTCGGGAGAGGCTTCGTAGCGTACTTTCCAGGATTCCGGGCGCAGCACGGTGAACGGGGGCCGTTCCGAAACGTAGCGCGAAAGCGGATCGGCCGGTGCGGGACAAGAGGCGGATTCGGAGCACGGAAACAGGAACAGCAGCAGGCTCGCGGGACGCAATCGGGAGAACATGAGGGGAACCTCCTTTGCGAAGGGTTGCTTAAGGGAACCGGACCGAAGTCGCGATGCGGCCAAACAGGGTGCGAAGGTTGGAGAAGTCGCTTCGCGGGCTGACCAGCATCAGGTGAAACAGGCCCTGCGGCCTGCGAACGGTGATGAGCCAGGTGACTTCGGGCTCACCGGTGAGAAGGGATTGCCCTTCGAGCAGAAGGGACTCGGCAGGGAGTCCGGCGACGGCAGTTTGCTCGCGCGGCGCCGCGGAGAGGCGAGCGCCCGGATTCTCCGCGAGGATTCGTTGCACGAGCGCGTCGGTGGCGCCCCGGAGATCGGAAGCACCCATCGGAGAGAAGCCGGCGATGAGGCCAGTGAGAACCGACACGCCTCCGGCACGGGTGTGAAGGCCATCCCCGGTCGTGAAGTACAACAAAGAATTGCCGGAGACGGTGTGGCGTTTCCAATTGTCGGGCAGAGAAAGGCTGAACCCGGCGCATAGGAACGCCTTCAGGGTGGAACTGGGCGGCGCCGATGGGATGGCAGGTGGCATCAAAGGCACGGGAGCGGCGGGCTGTGGAGCCGGGGTCTGTTCCCGGGACGCCGGGGCAGGTTGCCGCGCGGCCGGCGCGCCGGTGGTGATTGAGGATTCGATCATGTCGAGATCGCCGCGCAGAGATTCGAAATCAGCACGTGAGACGGAAGCGAGCAGAGTGTAGGAACGCTGGGTATCCGCGGCGGCCACCACTTTGAGCACAGCCGGAACGCCCTTTGGATTGACGCCGGCGGAGAGCGAGAAATCTGCCGCCAGCCCGGCCAGGGAAGTTTCGCCACCCTGCATTTCCTGGAAGTTGCGCCACTGCCCGCTCACCTGCGAACTGAGCGCTTCCACCAGCGAGCGGGGCGGCCGGCGGCCGTCGAACACCAGAACGTTGACATAGGCAGAGGCACGGGAGAGAACGGCTCCTTCCTGGGTGGCGGTGGCCGTCCAGCCGGCAGGGACGCGCAGGTGGAAGCGCTGTTTGGGATCGCCGAACAGTGAGCCGCCGGAACCGGCCGGTGGCGGAGCGGGTGCTGGGGCAGGGGCGGGCGTGGCGCGCCGTGCAGGCTGGGATTGCGGAGTGCATTGTGCCGCGGGGACGCGGCAGAGGTGGAATTCATATACGAAATTGCGCCACTCCCGATTCAGATCTTCCCAGGTCTGGCGCGGCGCCGAGAGCACCATGATGTAGGAATTCACCCCGTCGGTAGCCGAGACGATTTCGATCTTCATCGATTCGCCGCCGGGACCGCTGCCGCTGTAAATGTCATAGCGGCCAGATTCGGCGCCGCCCCAGCGCAGATCCGAGCCGGGCAGCTTGCGGACGTCGCGCAAGCCCTCCAGTGCCTGGCCCGTCCAGATCTTCCCTATGGCCGAGTGGTCGGGCGTGGCCTGGACGATGATTTTCACAAGGAAATCCAGCTTCTGAAAGCGGAAGACAAGCCCGCCGGAGTGGACGGACCAGCCATCGGGTACCTCCACCGTGAAGAGGCCCTGGGGATGCTTGAACGCCGTGGCCGCGCTGGTGAGGATTGGTGCGCTCGAAAGAAGGGCGAGGATGAAGGTCAGAGAAACGCACTGCGAGACGCTCGTCATGGCGCTACCCTTTCGCGATGCCCTGCACCAGTATAACGCCGGAAAAACGCAATGGCGCGAGGTTTTCACAAGACGCGGAGAATCGGTTGGCCCGCCGTCCTGCACGGGCGGGAACATCACAACCACCAGTGCGGCCCATACGGCGTGCAGGGCAGATAGGCGATCTGTGATCGCTCCAGGTGGGCAAACGAGCCCCGGCGACGCAGGAAGCGCGCATGAGCCACGCCGACCACGAACGAGCAGAATGAGGTTCTCGCCAAGAGCCGCCACCGGTTGGGAGTGAAGCCAAACTCCACTATCGGGGTGCGGGAAGGTGTTACGATGTGGGTGATATGAAGTCACCTGCCGATCGTACCGTTCGACGCAGTGTCGCCTTACCGCAGTCTTTGATCGACGCGCTGAAGACCTCCTCCCCCCCCGAACTGCGCTCGAATTTCAACCGCCTGATCATCACCGCGCTCCGCGAATTCGTTCGATCGAGGGAGCGGATGGAGTTTGATCGAGCGATGGCGCGAATGGCAGCCGATCCCGCGGCCAAAGCGGAGATTACGGGCATCCAGCAGGAATTTCAACCGGCGGATGCGGATGGGCTCCCTTCCCTGGAATCCTGGTAGCATGCGACGGGGAGAGATCTACTTCGTTACGCTTGACCCTGCGACAGGACGTGAGCAGGCGGGCCGCCGCCCGGTGTTGGTTGTTTCCGATGACTCTATTAATTCAAAGCCGTTAGTGGTGACAGTCGTGGTGGGCTCCAGCGGAGACAGATGGCCGGAAGACTACCCAACGAACGTTCGAGTTCCAGCCAGCGAGAGTGGACTATCCAAAGAAACCGTGTTCCTCTGTTTTCAGTTTCGTTCTCTGGATCACAGCAGGTTTCTGGAGTCTTCCGGCCGGCACGCAAAGCCCGCTGGCAGGCTCCAGCCAACTCGACTGGCAGAGGTCGATCAAGCTATCCGGCTGGCATTATCCTTGCTGAATTGACTGCCCGGTCCGCTAATACAGAATCCGCGTCCGGATCGTCCCGCTCACACTCTCCAACGCTTTCTTCAGGGCCACTGACTCCTCCACCTTCTTCGTCTCAATGTCGATGACCACGTACCCGATGGCGGCCGTGGTCTGCAGGTACTGCCCCGCCACATTGATCCGACGCTCGGAGAAAATCGTATTGAGCTGCGATAGTACGCCGGGTTGATTGCGGTGGATGTGCAGCAGGCGGTGTTTGCCGGGATGCTCAGGCAGCGAGACTTCGGGAAAATTGACCGCAAACAGCGTCGATCCATTATTGCTGTACTTGATCAACTTGCTGGCCACTTCGACGCCGATATTCTGTTGCGCTTCCTCGGTGCTGCCGCCGATGTGCGGGGTGAGGATCACGTTGTCCATCCCGCACAGTGGCGAGGAAAATGCCTCGCCCGCGCCCTTCGGTTCCTGCGGGAAAACATCGAGCGCCGCCCCCGCCAGGTGACCCGATTCCAACGCCGCGGTCAGTTCGTCGATGTCAATCAGCGTCCCGCGAGCGGCATTGATCAGCCGCGCTCCGGCCTTCATCTGCTGGATCTGCTCGCCGCCAATCATGCGGTTGGTCTGCGGCGTCTCCGGCACATGCAGTGTCACCACATCCGACGCTTCCAGCATCGCACCCAGCGTCGGCGTCGGCCGCGCGTTGCCCAACGCGAGCTTGGTCTCGATGTCGTAATAGATCACCTGCATCCCCAGCGACTCCGCCAGGATGCCCACCTGCGTTCCGATGTGTCCGTATCCGATTATCCCGAGCGTTTTGCCGCGCACTTCCTGCGATCCGCTGGCGCTCTTCTCCCACACGCCGCGATGGGCGCGGGCATTGCGCTGCGGCACTCCACGCATCAGGAAGATGATCTCGGCGATCACCAGTTCGGCCACGCTGCGTGTATTCGAAAACGGCGCGTTGAACACGGGAATGCCGCGAGCTTCGGCCGCAGGCAGATCCACCTGGTTGGTCCCAATACAGAAACAGCCGATCGTGATGAGCCGGGGGGAATTCTCGATCACACTGGCGGTCAGGTTGGTGGCCGACCGGATGCCGACGATATAGGCCTCGCGGATCGCCTTCCGCAGTTTGTCCTCGGCGAGCGATTTCTGATGGTATTCGATGTCCGAATAGCCGTCCGCCCGAAACGCTTCCACGGCACTGGGATGGACACCTTCGAGTAGCAGGACACGAATCTTGTGTTTGTCGAGGGACTTTTTCGTCATGAGGAGGGTAGACTTCCAGTTTAGCGTCATGTAGGCGAAATCTTGTGAAACCATCGCCCCGGCAGCCAGTATTCTCTAATGTAAGGACAAGCACAACGGGCAGGCAACGACCTTGGCATCGCAGACCGACGATCAATTGATGATGGAAGTGCGCACCGGCGCCGTGAGCCAATTCGCGGTGTTGTTTGAGCGCCACCATCGCGCCCTGTTTCGTTTTTTTTCGCTGTCCGCCGGCTCATCGACGCTGGCTGAGGATTTGACCCAGGAGGTCTTTTTCCGGATGCTCCGCTTCCGCGAGACCTTCCAAAGCGGCGCGCGCTTCACACCCTGGATGTACCAGATCGCGCGCAACGTTCACTTTGACCATCTACGGAAGCGCCAGCACGAGATGCCGCTGTTTGACGATCGCGAGGGCCGCGACTTTGATGCGGCCGACCCGGATGCTTCCGCGGAACGGAAACTGATGCGCGCATCCGATCTGGCGACGCTGCGAAAAGCACTCCAGCGCCTGCCCGCCGACAAGCGCGAACTGCTGGTGCTGTGCCGCTGGCAGAATCTGACCTACGAGCAGATCGGCGAGATTTTGCAGTGCGACCCGGCGGCGGTGAAGTCGCGGGTGTTCCGCACCATGAAACTGTTGGGCGAGATTTTCCACCGGCTCGCGGGCCGGCAGGCGTCGTGAAGAAAGGAGCGCGGCAATGACTTGCGATGAGGCGCGTGAACAACTGGCGACACGATGGAGCCAGGGGCTGCCCGAACCCGAGCGGATGGCGCTCGACGGGCACCTGCGTGATTGCTCCGCCTGCTTTGAGGAGGCAGAGGTATTGAACGGTCTGTGGCATGACCTGGGTACGATGCCGCAGGAGGAGCCCAGCCCCAACCTGCGCGCCAACTTCCACTACATGATGGAGGCGTACCGCCTCGGCGCGGAATCCTCGCAGCCTCCCAAGCCGAAAGTGATCGCCCTGCCCGTTCGGGCCACCGGCTCCTGGCTCCGCCGCCACGCCTTTGCAGCCGCCACGGTGGCAGCCTCGCTCGTCGTTGGCCTCGGTGTGGGCCATCTGTATACCTCGCGCGATCAGGACCGCCAGAGCCTTGTGCAAATGACAACGGAGATGCAGCAAATGCGACAACTTGTAGCGCTGTCCCTAATGCAGCAGCAGTCAGCGAGCGACCGCCTTCGCGGCGTCAGCTACAGCGTCCAACTCGAACCCGCGGATGATGAAGTCGTCTCCGCGCTCCTCACTACTTTGAATACCGATTCCAACGTGAACGTGCGCCTCGCGGCAGTGGATGCCCTGGCGCAGCTCTCCTCCAGAGTCCCCGTGCGGCAGGGCCTGCGCAGTGCCATCCCACGGCAGGATTCCCCGCTTGTCCAAATCGCCCTCATCGACTGGGCAACGCAGAACAAAGACCGCGGGGCCTTGGGATCGCTGCAACAACTTTCCAAACAGTCAGAACTTCATCCGGACGTACGAGTGCGGCTGGCCAGCGCGCTCCAACGTCTGCAGTGAACAAACTTCAGGGAGAATCAGCATGAAAGCAACACTCGCTTTGGTACTCATTTCCACGACGGCACTATTGGCCAGCGTGGAGGACAAAGAAACTATCCGCCAGACCCACGCCGTATCGCGCGGGCTCGAGGTGAGCATCATCAGCGGCAAGATCCGCGTGATGGGTGGAACCTCGAACGCCATCGAAGTGGAAGCCATCAAGACGGTCCGGGCCGACGACCAGAGCGCGCTCGACTTGGGCAAGCGCGAAGTAAAGCTGAACATGGATATGAACGGCGACCGGCTGCGCGTCTGCGAGGAAGGCCCTTACGGCGGCTGCGGTAAGAAGAATGATGGCTGTCGCGACGACTGCCGCCGCGGCTACTCGGTCCACTTCGACGTCACTGTCAGGGTGCCCACCAATCTGAACGTCAACCTGAAGAACGTGAACGGCGGAATCGAAGCCAAGGCGGTGCACGGCAACTTCGATGTGAAGAGCGTCAATGGAACGGTTTCGGTGCTCGACGTTGCGGGTGCGGGGGTCGTGCACACGGTGAACGGCGCGGTGCACCTCTCGTTTGTGAGCGCACCCACGGGCGCGGTGGAAGCCAAGACGGTGAACGGCGCGATTGACGTAGCTTTCCCGCGCACTACCAACGCGGTGCTGCAGTTCAACACCCTGCACGGCGGCGTCTTCACCAACTTCCCCGCGAACCTGATGCAGGACCTGTCGCCTGAGCCGCCCACAGTGGAACGAAGCGACCGTGGAACACGCATCCGATCGAAAGGGAAGACACGTGTGAAGCTGGGCGCGGGCGGGCCGGACTTCAGCTTCTCCACGGTGAACGGCAGCATTGAGATCAAGGAGCGCAATTAGTCATGAACCGGTTACTATTCTGTGCGTTGATCGCCGCGTCCGCGCTACTGGCACAGGACGGCGTGGAACGGGCCACCGTTCCTTTCAGCGATCCGAACGCACCCAAGAAGTTGACAGTCTCGCTGGTGCACGGCAGCATTACCGTAAAAGCGCATGCGGCCAAGGAAGCCGTTATCGAGGCGAAGGGCACTGGGTCGAAGTCCTCTTCGAGGCCGGCGCCCGCCGGAATGCGTCGCATCGATCACAATGCCTTCGGTCTCACGGTGGACGAGTCCAAGAATCAGATGAAGGTGGGCGTGGGCGTCCCCAAGAACGGAACGGCAATCACGATCATGGTGCCCGCCGACACTTCGGTGAAGCTCAGCACCACCAGTGGCGGCAACATCGAAGTGGAAGGGCTCACCGGTGAGATCGATGCTCACAATCTCAACGGGAACATCACCGTGAGAAATGTGTCCGGAGCCGTGGTGGCTGATACGTTGAACGGCAAGGTCATGGTGGCGATCGACAAAGTGACGACAGACAAAGCGATGAGCTTCAGCACGCTCAACGGCGAAGTGGATGTCACTCTGCCCGCCGACCTGAAGGCGAATCTGAAGATCAAGAGCGGTCACGGCGAAACGTTTAGCGACTTCGATATCGTGACCCGCGGCTCGCAACCGAGGCCCGTCGAGGAATCCAAATCGGGACGGCGGCGCGTGCGCTTCGACTCGGCTCTCTACGGCACCATTAACGGCGGCGGCCCTGAGATCCAGTTCAGCACGCTCAACGGGACCATCTACATCCGCAAAAAGAAGTAGGCGTTCTGCGTCGGCTCACAGCCGCCGCAAATGAAACCCGCCGTCCACGTTCAACACCTGACCGGCAGCATAATCCAAATAGCCGTCCGCAATCGCGCGGACGGCTTTTGCTACATCTGAGGGCTCTCCCATCCGCCGCTGGGGCACCAGCCCGTCCGCAATCCGCTCCTCATACAGCTTCTCCACCGTCGCGATCATATCGGTTCGAATCACCCCAGGCCGCACCTCAAACACGGGAATCCCTTCCGGGGCCAAACGGCTGGCCCACAATGCCGCGCTCATACTCAACGCCGCCTTCGACATGCAGTACTCCGCGCGGTTGATCGACGCCGCATACGACGAAATGGAAGTAATAAACACCACCCGCCCGCTGCGCTGTTCCAGCATCATCCGGGCCGCAAGCTGCGTTAGAAAATGCGGACCCTTCAAATTAACCCCGATCAGTTCATCGAAACTCTCCTCCGTCGCATCCACGATATCCGCGCGCACACGCTGCGTGATGCCGGCGTTGTTCACCAGCAAATCGAGCCTCCCGTATTTCTCTTTGCAGTGGGCGATGAGCGCGGCGCGATCCGCCGGCGACGATACATCGGACTGCACAATGTCCGCCCCGGTCTCCGCCCGCAGCGACTCGGCCGCATCTCGCCTGCCACGATAGGTGGCAATCACCTGATGGGTCGGCGCAAGCTCAAAGGCAATGCCGCGACCGATCCCGCGGCTCGCGCCGGTCACAATCACAACCGGCTTCATCGCGCACCTTCCGGCAGCGCCGCGTCCAGCACGTTCATCAGTTCATCCAACGGAACCCACTCGATGAACACCGTGTCGCCTACAAACACAGTCGGCGTTTTCTTCACGTCGCGCGCCAGCCCGGATTGGTAATCGGCTTCCACGGCCTCCGCGATCTTGGTGTTCAGCAGGGCCGCCTGCGCCGCATCAGGATCCTGGGCATGGCGCTTGGCGAAGGCGCGCACCCAGATGGGGAACGCTTCGACGGTCACCTGTGCGAGGTCGGAGAAGATTTCGCGCCGGAAGGAGACCGCCAGCGCCGCGTCGATCGAATGAAAATACTTCGCCGCAATCGCCGCCGCACGCGCCCAACTGTGCTGGGGCAGGGGAAAATCACGATGCTCAAACGCGACGTGCCCTCCGTACGCGGGCAGCAGACGTTCATCCAGCTTGCGGCGAAGATAGGCGCAGTCGCCGCACTGCAGGTCTTCATAAATGATGGCGCGTACCGGACTCTCCGCCGCGCCCTCCACCAAAGCAGAATCAAATAAGGACATCACCCGTGTTATCGCATATCGCGGAGGGTGGTAGCATCGTCTCTGTGCGCGGCAAAAGGGTCCTTCTCATCATTTCGTTGCTCCTGGCAGCACTGCTGGCGGTGGGGGCGATGGCGCAGTCGCCACGAAACCCGATGGTCGACCAGCCTCTCGATCCGCAATCGAAGAAAGCACTGGAGCGCGGCACCAGGTTTGCGGTCGCTATCTCCACCGTCACAAGCACCGCCGTCTCGCCGCTTCTCGGCGTCTGCGTGCTCGGCGCCTACGAATACTTCCACACGCCGGCCGAAGGTCGCACCAAACTGCCGGCCTATACCAAACCCTGGTTCTGGTCGCCGGTGATTGTGCTGCTGCTGGTGATCTTCTTCAAGGATTCGGTGGGCAGCCACATGCCGCTCTTGAAAAAACCGCTCGACGCTGCCGAGGTGCTCCTCGTCAACAAGGCGTCGCTGCTGCTCATCGGTTTCCCCGTCGTCTTCCACGAAGCGGCGCGAATGATGGGTCTCGATTCCCTAGCGCAAATCTTCGCCTCACTCGAACCGGTCGTTTACGCGCAGGACGGCGTGCTGCAGAAAACCGGCGAAGGCGGCATGGCGCTGTTGCTCGTGATCGCGGGGCTCGTCATCACCACCGCCGTGTGGCTCTTCAGTCATGCGATGGATGTGCTGCTGCTGCTCAACCCTTTTCCGATGATCGACCTTCTCATAAAGGGTGTCCGGGCCGCCCTCTTCGCAGTGCTTGCCGCCCTCACAGTGTTCGACCCTCGCATTGCCGCGGTGCTCTCGGGTTTCCTCATTTTGATCTCGCTGCTGATGGTGGGCTGGACGTTCCGGCTCGCGGTATTCGGCGCCATCTTCTCATCCGATTTGATGCGGACGTTGCTTTGGGGCGCCTTCACGGAACCGCTGGCCGGCGAAACCGTCAGCGGCTTTGCGGCGCGCAAATGGAACGGAATTCCCAAGCGCGGGTTGATCAAGATGCGGCGCGACGCCGGCAACCTCGTTGTTACCTACCGGCCATTCCTCGCCGGCAGGAAGCAGGAATGCACGCTGGCGACGAGCGGCTTCGATGTCGGCCGCGGGCTCTTCTATCCCTTGCTTGTCGAAAAAGGATCGAACAAAACCGTCATCTGGTTTCTGCCGCGCTATCGCAAACAGGAAGATCAGATGGCGCGGGTGCTCGGCGCGGGGGGCCCGCACGACCTCCGGCTCGGGCGCGGCTGGCGTGCTTTTGTCCAGTGGATGAATGACGATGGACGCACTGCGGAAGCCGCTCCCACAGCCGGCATGGTGTAGAGGAGAGATGCGGTGGCGATCACCATCGACCCTGACGTTCACAAGAATGTCCTTGCGGCTGCCGCACTTGACGGTTTGAGTGTCTCCGCCTGGATGACAACAGCGGCGCGCGAGGCGCTTCAACGGCGGGCCGGATTGGACGCGGTGGCGCGGTGGGAGAAGCAACACGGGCAATTCACCTCGGAGGAAATGAATGAAGCTCACCGCAGCGTGCGAGCGCAGTCGGGATTGGCGCGAAAAGCGCGGCGTCCGGCATGAATTTCGTCTACGACGCCACCGTTCTTGTGGCCGCGGATAGAAACGACCGGCGGTGTTGGGCTGAACATAAGGCCCGCCTGGAACTTGGCTTTCTCCCATTGGTCCCGGCGCCGGTGGTCGCCCAGGCCAGCCGGTCCCCACAGCAAGCGCAGTTGCGGCGTTTCCTGGCGGGCTGCGTGGTGGTGGCTCTTGGCGAGAGCGATGCACACGAGGCGGGACGACTGCTGGGCAGGACCAGGACGGCGGATGTCGTCGATGCCGTGGTGGTGACGGTTGCTGTACGACATAAGGCCGTGATTCTCACCAGCGATCCGGTCGACATGAAACGGCTGGTGAGGGCTTCCGCCGGCGAAGCCGCCGTATTGGCTGGCCTGGAAAGGCCAGCCGCGGCCAGGATTGGCCGCCCCACACGACGGCGGAATGTGCAGACTCCAGCCGGCGGTGAAGCCGCTATTGTCGCTGTCTGAAGTATGGTGTGATTCCCGCGGACTCTCCAGCCGGATTCAGCACTACCCCCGACATTTCAGTCGGAAATTCTCAGCTTTTCGTGATGGCTTCGGCCCGCAATTTCCGCGAGTAGAGGATAGGGAGCAAGTGGTAACAAATGGCAGGCTCACTCGGCGTAGTCGTAAGGAACAGGACCGGCAACACTCCATTGGAGAATGTCAAGATCACCATCAACGGACCGCAAAAGTGCAGCGACACCGGCAACACCAATGCCCAAGGCATCAAGACGTTCGAGAACATCCTCGAGGGGGACTACACCATCACCGCCGAGTTAGGCGGGTTCTTCATTGCCAAAGCGACCGCGACGGTGACCACGGGCAGCGTTTCCGTAAACATCCTGCTCGACAAGGTGAAATACCTGTACTTCGCCATCTACTATACCGCCGCGGACAACGCGTTCAAACGGGCCGCGGACACTTGGAAAGCGGAGATCCAGCCCAAGATGGACAAGGGCAACGACACCGTGCAGATGATCGAGGTGAAAAGCGAGGGCGAATTCAAAACCGCTTGGGAAACACTGCTGAAGGAAGGCAACAAAAGCGGCTGGAAGGTTGCGGAGGGGCGAATCTTCAGCCATGCTTCAAAGGGAGATAAGCAGGACGGGTTGGAGTTCATGGGCGGAGGCGGCGAGGACGGAACGGTGTCCCAGAAGGAGATGATTTCGCTGGCGAAGCTGAACTGGAGCGCGACCGGCCGGCTGGTCCTCCACGGGTGCAACACGGGGCTGTCAGGCGGACGGGGGTGGACGCCCGCCGGAGCGTTCGCCAAGACACAGGGAGTGCCCACGACAGGGCAAACCGGATACGCATACTTCTCCAGACAATGGACGACGTACGATGAGATAGATGCCACTTGCACAGGAATCTATCTTTGGGCCTACAGCCGGGGTAAGAACGGCGCTCTCGGCAGCGGTGCACGGATGGAAGGAGCAGTATTCAAACCATGAATAAAACTTCCTGGTCAGTACTGACAGATTATTCATTGGCAGTGCTGTGCGGCTTGTTCTGGCTTGGTGTACTATACCGTGTGGTTCGATATCCGGCCCCGCATACTGCACTGAACGTTTTGTGGCTGATACCGTTCTTCGCCTGCAGCGCGGCATACGGGGTCTGGAGCGGCCAGCGGCTATCGCTCTGGACCGGCCTGGCCTCGGTGCTCGGTGTTTGGCTTCTGTATCAATTCAACATTCTGGTGCCCTACGAGGTATGGCTGAAGCGAGGAATGCCACCTCGGCCCTTTTGACCCGCATCATGCCATGGGCGGTCCAGCCGTCGAGTGATCCGAAAGGACCACAGCCGTTACACCGTCATACGCCAGCGCGCGTCGGCGGTTCGAACGAAACGATACATGTCGTCGAATGCACGGGCATCGGTCGGCATCCGCTCCATTGAGTACGCGAGGTGATCCCAGATAATGCGCGACTCGGCTCCTTCGCCGAGGAAGCCCGGAGCGGCTTCCTCGTATGCATCAAGAACGAAGCGAAGTACGGGCCAAGGAATCTGAGCGAGCTCGAGCGCCGGGTCGCCCCAACCGGCATCTCCCCAGTCGAGCAGAGCGATCAACGATCCCGACTTTTCACTGCACATCAAATTCATCTCGTGCACATCGTTATGAATGAACCGTTCCCTGACCTTCGTCGCGACAGCGGGTCTGAGCGTTGCGATCCAATTTTGGAGCTGCCTCGTCTGTTCGGAGTCAATTGCGCCGATCAGGGCGAGTTCTTCGACACGCTCTGCCAGATCAAGATCTCTGCCCGGTTTGTCCAACCAGCCGAGCGGGTCTGGACACTCTTCCACTCGACTGTGAAGCAACGAAAGCTGCCGCCCGACATCGCTCCAGGTCTGCGGCCGCATCCGCTCAGACTCCGTCAACAGACCGAGCGTATGCCCATGCACTCGCTCCCAAAGCGAATACGGACGATCCACCAGCGTTCGTGAATCATCGAAGACCAGAAGCCTTGGCGTGAGGACGCCAGCGGCGTGAGCTATTGGCGCCGCAACCGATTCGGTGCGCGCGTCTTCCACTGCCTCCGGATGGTCGGTTGCGATTCGCAACACCACATTGCTGGTAGCATAAATGCGGTTCGCTAACCCGGTCGCCGGCAGCGATTGCCACCCTCCCTGAATTCCGTGATGGGACAGAATCTCACGGACAATAGCGTCACACTCAGACACCTGGCCCGAAACCGTCATGGGTTTTCCGATACCTCCAAGCTCTCGCGAGGGCCGTCCGCGGCGGACAGAGGCACTGCACCCGTACGCGAATACAACTGCGTAGCTGCGATATTGGACCGGCTGGTCAGTACCCACATTTTCATCACATCCTCGGCAACGCCGATTTCATACACGAGTATCATACGTCGATTGCCATCGATGCGATCCAGCACGTACGCGACGATATAGCGTACCGGAGACTCCGGGTTGTGGCACGAGATCTAAACAGGTCAAAGACTGTGTTCCTCTTGCAAAGAGCATCCCTGCTGAGGTATGCTTATGTCAGTAACTGAGGGAAAGGAGCTATGAGCAAGCCGACGGACCTTGTGCAGGGCACGCTGGACCTGCTGATCCTGAAGATCATCGCCCTGGAGCCCATGCACGGTTGGGCAATCGCTCATCGGATCAGCCAGATGTCGAACGAGGTGTTGCAGGTGGGCCAGAGTGCGCTCTACCCGGCACTTCACAAGCTGGAGCAACAAGGCTGGATCGAGGCCGAGTGGAAAGTGTCAGAAAACAACCGTCGGGCCAAGTACTATTCACTCACGCGCGCCGGACGGAAGGCGCTAGCCAAGGAAGCGGTTCAGTGGGAGCGGCTCTCGGCCGCGATCTCCCTGATCGTACGCACTACTTGAAGGAGAGATGAAATGTCGCGTTTGTTTGCGCAGCTCCGGCTTCGCCTGCGCTCGCTGTTCCACAGAAGCAGAGTCGAGCAGGAGCTCGACGAGGAGCTGGAGTACCATCTGGACCGTCAAATCCACGCGGGTCTCACCCGCGGGCTTGCCTCGGAAGAGGCAAAGTACGCTGCGTTGCGCCAGTTGGGGGCCATCGCGCAGAGCAAAGAGGAGTGTCGGGAGATGCGCGCCGTGGGTTGGATCGAGGACCTTATCCAGGATCTCCGCTATGCCGCCCGCACGCTGCGGAAGAATCCTGCGTTCAGTATCGTTGCGGTTCTCGCGCTGGCGCTAGGCATCGGAGCCAACACCGCGATGTTCAGCGTCGCCTACGGCCTACTGCTGCGGCCCCTTCCCTATGCGGACGCCGATCGCGTCGCGATGGTTTTCATGAACTACGGTCCGCGAGACTTTCAGTACGGCACGATGTGCGTTCGCGACTACCTGACGTGGAAGGAGAACAATCGCGCGTTTGAGGAGCCTGCTCTGCTCCGCACTCTTCGGATGGACATCGGCGGAAAGGAAGGTGTTCCGGAGCAGGTGCAGGGTGCATCTGTCACCTCCAGCTTCTTTCCTATGCTGGGAGTGCGTCCGCTGATCGGACGGACGTTCGCGACGGGCGACGACCAGCCGGGCACGAGTTCCTTAGTCGTGCTGAGCGAACTGATCTGGAGAAGGCGCTTCGCGGCCAACTCCAGTGTGCTGGGCCAGACGGTCGTCGTGAATGGCACTCCGGCCACTGTGATCGGGGTAATGCCGAGCGCGTTTCAGTTTCCGCGGAGGGAGACGGAGGTCTGGACCAACCTACCGCTCAATCCCCCGACGAGGTACGGCCCGTGGTTCTATCGCGGGATCGCGCGACTGAAGCCGGGCGTGACGTTTGAGCAGGCACAAGCCGAGATGAACAGCATCGGGCTGCGCCTGGTACAGGACAATCCTTACTACAAGCGCGTGACGTTCCCTATACTCAGCGTCCGCGATGCGCTCGTGGGAACCACGGTGAAGCCGGCGATCCTGGTGCTGTTCGGCGCGGTAGGACTCGTCCTGCTGATTGCTGTGGTTAACGTAGCGAACCTGATGCTGGCGCGGGCGACGGTTCGCCACCGGGAGATGGTCCTTCGGCTCAGTCTCGGCGCCGGTCGCGGCCGGGTGGTGCGTCAGTTGCTGACCGAAAGCATACTTCTCTCCCTCATCGGCGCCGCGGCAGGACTTGGCCTCGCTTGGGGCGGCATCCAGCTCATCCGAGCCGAGAATCCAGGGAATCTTCCGCTCATCGATTCCATCCGCCTGGATTGGGCTGCGTTGGGCTTCATCGTGTCTGTTTCAACCCTGACTGGCGTTTTGTTCGGCTTGGCACCTGCGCTGGCAAGCGCGCGTGCGGACCTGAACTCGACAATCAAAGCGGGCGGACGCAGCAGCAGCGCCGGTCATGCCCGTGGGCGTGCTCGCAGGCTTCTGGTAGTCTCCGAGACCGCCCTTTCGCTGATACTCCTTATCGGCGCGGGACTCCTTCTCCGTAGCTTCGTCAAACTGCAGCAGGTCACGGGCGGATTCTTCACCCCTCCGCAACAGATCCTGACGATGTTGATCTCTCCCGGCGACCGCAAGTACAATGACGCTGCCGCCGGTCTTGCCTTCTATGATGAGGTGCTCCGCCACGCACGCAACGTGCCTGAAGTAGAGTTAGCCGCAGTCACGGATTCACTACCGCCCGACCGGCAAGGAGACGCTGACAGCTTCCAAATTGAGGGGCAGACTCTGGCGCCAGGTGAGATGAATCCGGTTGTCTCGGCAGTCACTGCCGGTCCGAACCTTTTTCAAGCCCTCCGCATTCCACTGGTCAAGGGCCGATACTTTACGGATCACGATAGGCAGGGCGCGACACCGGTGGCAATCGTTAGCGAGGGCTTTGTGCGGCGATTCTTTCCTGATCAGGATGCCATTGGCAAACGCATCCGGCAGGGCGCAGCGTGGATGGAGATCGTGGGTGTGGTCGGCAATGTGAAGTACCTAGGATTGACAGTCGACACGGACCCAGCCTATTACATGCCGTTCGCCCAGATGTACAGTCCGCGGATGTACCTCGTTACGCGCTCATCGGGCGATGCCGCGCACCTGGCGGAGGCACTTCGGCGGGACATTCAATCCATTGATCCGGGTGTGACCTTGGCTCAAATCGGCACCATGGAGCGGGCCTTAAACCTGTCGATGTCCCGGCCGCGCTTCAACACCGGGCTACTGACGTTGTTCGCGGGAATCGCACTGCTGCTGGCCGCGATCGGAATCTACGGTCTGATCGCCTACTCCGTCGCGCAGCGCACGCGTGAAATCGGCGTGCGCATGGCGCTAGGAGCAGCCCGGGGGGATGTCATGCGGATGGTGGTCCGGCAAGGCGTGTCACTCGCTGCCATCGGAATAATGGTTGGCCTGGGCGGAGCGTTCATTCTCACGCGGTTGCTGAAGGCAATGCTGTTCGGTATCGGTGTCAAGGACGCGCTGACCTTCGTGGCAGCAACCGTGGGAATCATGCTTGTGGTGTTGCTGGCCACGTTCGTTCCTGCGCTTCGGGCGACACGGATTTCCCCAGTCGTTGCCCTGCGGCATGAGTGATCCGGTTCGACAGAATGATCCTCGCCGGATTCCTCGCACATACTTGAGAGCGCTTGCCGAAGACTGCTTGAGAAGCGGCGCTTCACAATCTGGGAATGTTGTGACTACTGGGTCCGCGCCGATCACTATCCGCCGAATGGGCAGCGGGCAAGTTCCCGGCGAATGCATATCGCAGCCGGAGGCGCGCCCGTGAAAGAGAAGTTGATTGTGGCGCCGTTCGAGCCGAGGAGGAGGCGAGCCGTGAAATAACGGCGATCCGCCTCCGCGTCCCCAAACGCCAACACGGCGCGCTCGTTGTCGCATATCATAAAACCCATATGCGTTCTCAGATGCCCCGCCGTGAAATGATGGCTGCGACTGCCATTGGCGCCGCCTTTGCCCGTTTTTCCAATGCCGCCGAGGGCGGACAGGATGTACCGTTCCTCGACATCCGGCCGTACAATCCCGAGCGTCCCACGCTGAAGTGGGAGCTGCTGTCGGATTGGATCACGCCGCCGGACCAACGCTTCCGCGTGGGCCATTACGGGTTTCCTGATGTCGATCTGGCCAAATGGTCACTGGAAGTAAAAGGCCTGGTGAACCGCCCGCTCACGCTCAAGCTGGATGACATTAAGAAGCGCAAAGCCAAGGAACTGACCGTCACCATGGAGTGCTCGGGCAACTCGCCCACGGGCGGGTTGATCTACAACGGCAAATGGAAAGGCACGCCACTCGGTCCGATTCTCAAGGAAGCCGGCGTGAAGCCAGAAGGCATGGAAGTGGTGTTCTGGGCGGCGGACAGCGGGGTGGAGAAGATCCGCGGAGCCGATTATCCGCAGAACTTCGCACGGTCGCTGGCGCTCAAGGATGCGATGAAAGAGGACGTCCTGCTGTGCTGGGAAATGAATGGCGAGCCACTCACCAAGCAGCACGGCGCGCCGCTGCGCATGGTGGTTCCCGACTGGTACGGCGTGGCGTGGGTAAAGTGGCTGACGCGCATTGAACTGCATGATCGCGCGCAATTGGGCCGCTTCATGGGCCGTGACTATGTCACCATTCGCGGCGAGAAGCATGGCGATCAGACCATCTGGCGCGAGTCGTCCGTAGGGAAGATGAACCTCAAGTCCGTGCCCGCGCGGGTGACGAAACTCGCCGATGGCACGCTGCGAGTGCAGGGTGCGGCATGGTCCGGAGAGAACGCGGTGCAGAAGGTGGAGGTGCGCATCGACAACGGGCAGTGGATGCCCGCCCAGATTGCGAAGGACCGCTCGACACCGCACACCTGGCGGTTCTGGACATACGATTGGAAAGGCGCATCGCCCGGGGAACACACCGTTGCCTCGCGCGCCGTGGATGCCAAGGGTAACCTGCAGCCCTCGCCCGACGATCCATTCATCACGCTCAAGAAGACCTACTGGGAAGCCAACCAGCAGGCGGTAAGGAAAATCAAAATATGATCTCGCGGCGCGCCGTGCTGGCCACGGCCTTGTCATCGCCACTGTTGCGGGCGGCTTCGAAAACACAGGTCGCCATTCAAAAGGAGCGCTTCCTCATCAACGGGAAAGTCACCTACGCGGGGCGTACCTGGCAGGGGATGAAGGTTGAAGGCCTGCTGATGAATTCGCGAATGGTCCAGGGCATCTTCGACGATGAGAATGCGGAGACGGTGAGCCGCTGGAAGTATCCCGACACCGGCAAGTGGGACGCCGAGCGCAACACGCGCGAATTTCTGGCCGCGATGCCGGAGTGGCGCAAGCATGGTCTGCTCAGCTTCACGATCTGCCTGCAGGGCGGCAGTCCGGAGGGCTATTCGAAGATACAACCATGGCACAACAGCGCCTACCGCGCGGATGGTTCGTTGAAGCCCGCCTACATGAGCCGTCTGCAGAGGATTCTCAACCGCGCCGACGAGCTCGGCATGGCGCCCATCGTCGGACTGTTCTACTTTGGCCAGGACCAGCGGCTGACTGACGAAAAGGCCGTGAAGGCGGCGTTAACGAACACGGTGAACTGGCTCTTTGACCGCGGCTACCGGAACGTGCTGCTCGAGATCGCCAACGAGTGCAACAACCGCTCCTATGACCACCCCATCATCAAGCAGGACCGGATCAGCGAGCTGATCCTGCAGGCGAAGGGCATGCAACGCGGTTCGCAGCGCTTCCTGGTGGGCGCGAGTTTCAACGGCAACACGCTGCCGCATGCCGATGTCGTAAAGAACTCGGACTACATCCTGCTCCACGGAAATGGAGTGAAGGATCCGAATCGCATCAAGGAGATGGTGGAGCTGGTGCGCAAGATGCCCGAATACCGGCCGATGCCCATCCTCTTTAATGAAGACGACCATTTCGACTTCGACAAACCGTTGAACAACATGCGCAAGGCCCTGGAAGCATATGCCGGCTGGGGCTACTTTGACCCCGGCAAGAACGATTATGACGACGGCTACCAGTGCCCGCCAGTGAAATGGGGACTCAATTCCGAACGCAAAAAGCAGTTCTTTGCGCTGTTGAAGGAAGTGACTGGCGTCTAAACGAGACTCCAGGCTTGTGATGACCCCAAAACAACGCGCGTGGCGCCTGGCGGTAGTGGTGGCGGTGTATTGCGCCGTCGTCTACGGGCTGGCGAAGCCGGAGAACATCAAACCCGAAAGCTGGCGGCTGCTGGGCGTGTTTCTGGCCACGGTGACCGGGCTGATACTGGAGCCACTGCCCGGCGCGGTGGTGGTGCTGATTGGCGTGACGATGAGCACGCTACTGGCTGGCCTCACACCGGTGAATGCCCTCAGCGGCTATGCCGATCCGGCGGTGTGGCTGGTGACGTGCGCGTTCATGATTTCGCGGGCGCTGATCAACACCGGACTGGCGCGGCGAATCGCACTGGTGTTCGTGCGGATGTTTGGCAAGAGCCCGCTCGGCATCAGCTACTCGCTTGCTTTTTCCGACGTGGCGCTGGCAACGGTGATTCCATCGAACGGGGCCCGGTCGGGCGGAGTGGTGCTTCCGATCCTGGAACAGATCTGCGAGTTGTACGGATCACGCCCGGGGCCTACCGCCGCCATGCTCGGCACGTTTCTCATTGCAAGCGTCTATCAGAGCATCTGCATTAGCACGGCGATGTTCCTCACCGGGCAGGCGAGCAATCCGATTGCGGCGGGCTTTGCCACGCAGGCGGGTGTCCCCATCACATGGGCGAGTTGGTTTGTCGCGGGCAGCGTTCCGGGCCTGGCAGCGATTCTGCTGGCGCCCCTTCTCGTCAGCAAGATTCTGCGGCCCGGCCTCACACGTACTCCGGAAGCAGCCGAGATGGCCCGCAGCGAACTGTCAAAGATGGGCTCTCTGAGCCAGGCGGAGTGCATTCTCGCGGTGGTGTTCATAGGGGTGTGCTTCGGGTGGATGACCAACGGCTGGCTGCACAAGGTAGAGATTACTGTTACTGCGCTGATCGGGTGTACGGTACTGCTGCTCACCGGCGTCCTGAAGTGGGAGGACGTGAAAAGCGAGAAAGCACTCTGGGATCTGTTCATCTGGTACGGGGGCATGGTGAAGTTGGGCAAGAGTCTCAATGAAAGCGGAGTTACGCAAAGTTTCGCAAAATGGGTGGGGGATATTTTTCACGATTCGGGCTGGGTACTGATTTTCGTCGTCGCCCTACTCATTTACTTCTATGCGCATTACATGTTTGCCAGTATTACCGCGCACGTACTGGCCATGTACCCGCCGTTCCTTGCGGTGCTGGCGGTGAAGGGCGCACCGATTGGGCTGGTGGCGTATTCCTTCGCCATCTTCGTGAATTTTTCAGCGGGTTTGACAACTTATGGGACAACGCCATCCCCCATGTACTACGGCAAAGGCTTTGTCTCGATGCAGGAGTGGTACAAGGTGGGCGTGCTGGTGTCGCTGTTGAACCTGGCGGTGTGGTCGACGGTGGGGTTTGCGTGGTGGAAGATTCTCGGGATATGGTAAAGACAGTACTTCTTAAGGGAGGGAGCTAAGGGAATTCTCCCGCTCAAGTTCCGAGGCGCGGAGGCCGAATTGATGAGTAAGGAGCAAATGGCAGCCAATCTAGCAAAGCTTGCCGCAGCCTTGAACCGGGCAGACGGTGACCGGAAGCAGGCATTATTCGTGGATCGTCGTAGCGAACCTCGACTTTGGTGCTCCGATCTTGTGCAGATCTGGTGGCACGATAACGCCCGGTGGCGGCGAAAAGGGATTGGTGTGCTCGAGGATATTTCGCACTCCGGAGCCTGCGTCCAACTGGAAACACCGATCAGCACCGGCTGCGGGATTCGCATCAAACACCCGGAATGGAAGGTGGAAGGGGAAGTCCGCTACTGCGTATATCGCGAAGAGGGCTACTTCGTGGGGGTGATGCTGAAGGAAGGCTGCAAGTGGGAGGAATCGATGTTCCGTCCCAGGCATATGATCGACCCTTCGCGGGTGGTGCCCAAGAAGAAGGTCGAATAAGCGGACAAGTCACGCGCGGCGGGTATACACATCACCTGGCAGAGCAGCGGGAGAATTGCGCTCGCGCCGATTCCGATGAAGGGCTATGATAAGGCGAGGTGGGCAATTGAGGCGAAACTCCTTGGGGACCCGAGGGAGGCATGAAATCGGCGCTAGGGAGAAACCGTAATTCAAATGCAATCTTCCCCTAATCCGAGCCCAGGACTTCTTGCAAGCGGTTGCAAACAAATGGCTCACGCTGCAACGCAGGACTGAGGTTCTATTGCCCTTCTCCCGATCGGCTTCTATGCTCAGTTAACAACGCAAGGCTACTGCGGCCTTGTTCTCTCGAAAACTCGGAAACTGGAGATGAAAACAAACTATGGCGCGAAGAACCTGGACATATGGGATGATCACGCTAGTCGTGGCAGCGGTTCCAATTGGGCTCTATGCATTCGACGACGATGATGATGACAAAGGCAGCGACAAGAGGTTTTCGTTCGCGGCAATCGGGGACCAACCTTACGATCCGACATTCAGTGACGGAGCCGGCCTGCACCAATCCTACCCGGCGCCGGCGTACGAACGTCTGATCGCGGACATCAACAAAGCGGAAGTCTCGTTCACCGTTCATGCAGGCGATATCAAGGCGGGGAATACTCTCTGCGAAGACAACGTATACACACAGAACAAAGTCTACTTCAACACTTTCAAGAAGCCGCTTATCTACACGCCCGGGGATAACGAATGGACTGACTGCCACCGGAACAACAACGGCGGCATCGACCCCATCGGCCGTCTGGCGCTTATCCGGTCGACGTTCTTCTCCACCAACAAGAGCCTGGGCAAGGACACGCTGAACCTCACCCGCCAGGCCGGGTATCCGGAGAACGCCCGCTGGGTTTACGGCCCGATAGTGTTCGTCACTATCAACCAGCCCGGAAGCAACAACAACCACCAGCGCAACGTTACCGCCAGCAACGCGGCCATCTACGGTACACCGGCCGCCATCACTGACAACGAAGCCGAGTACACGGCACGCCGCGATGCGAACATCGTCTGGCTCAACGCCGCCTTCACGGTGGCCGCCGCCAGTTCGAAGATCAAGGGTGTCGTCATTATCGCCCAGGCGAACCCGTTCGAGCGCTTTCTGGAAGGGGGACAGGGCTACACGGATTCCGGTTACAAGGAGTTCATCACCACCGTTCGCGGCTATGCCCAAACGTCCGGTAAGCGGATCCTTTATATCGGCGGAGACACCCACTACTTCCGCGTGGACAAGCCGCTGACCGCAACGTATCCTTCCCCGACCGTGTTGACGCCCGGCGGAGCCCGCATCGTATCCTTCACCCGGCATGAGGTATTCGCGCAGGCCGATGTCCATTGGACCAGGATCAGCGTCGATTCCAAGGATGCCGATCTGTTCTCGTTCACGCCGATGGTGGTTCCGGGCAACTAACCAGATTCGCTTCACTGCAAGTAGCACCAAGGCCGCTTCGGGATGACCGGCGCGGCCTGATGTGTTTTTGCGGGAGCCGAGGACGGGAAGAACGGGTCCCCACGCGATACACTATTCGCCATGAAGACCGCGTTGCTCATTGCCGCCGCTTACTGCACCATTGCCTCCGCGCAAAAGCTCAACGGCAGGTGGGACGGTTCGATTACGGTGGAGATGGTGAAGGTGCCGCTGCAACTCCAGATGACGGCGGAAGGGTCCGCGGTAAGCGCGTCCTGGGTCAACGGCGACCGGCGCACGGCGTCAATAAAAGGGAGCTTCGCGGACGGCGCGCTGCGGATCGAATTCGCGAGCGGGAAACTGGAAGCGCGCTTCAACGAAACCGTGTTCAAAGGCACGTACGCGCTGAACGGGAAAGCGTATTCTCTGGAAGCCGCGCCGTACTGTTCCTGTTCCTATGAAGGGGAGGCTGGACCGGATGTGAGCGGGCTTTGGACCTTCGACGACGGGGCCGCTACGGTCACGCTGCGGCGACAGGGCGAGGACACATATGCTACGTTGCGGCGCGGCGCGGATGAGATCGGACCGCTGGGGGGGCGGTTCGACGGGCTGCAGTTTTCCCTCCACTACTTTGACGGCGTCCGGGCGATGGTGCTGGAACTGGAGCCGAACAAGGACGGGACACTTGCGGCGATGCTGGAAGAGCCCGGCAAATCGCAGCGGAAAGCCATCGCCACGAAGCGATCTCCCGCGAAGTAGCGCCGGCGGTCAGGCTTCCTTCTTCTTCCAATACTCCATGGTGGTGCCTGTGTGTACACCCTGGCCGCGAATTGCCGAAGCTGAATAGGCCCGCATAAAAACAAGAAAGGCGGAGTACGTTTCCGCACCCCGCCCGGAGTCCAATTGCAGGGATCTTCAGTTTAGAAGATATAGCGAATCGTCAACTGCAACCGTCGTGCATAGTTGCTCATTGTCGATGCGCTGATTTGCCCGAAGCCGGTATTGCGTGTGCTCTCCGCCGCAGTCACCGTCATGTTCGGATTGGGGAAGAACGGATGATTCGCCATGTTGAGTCCCTCGGCACGGAACTCAATGTTCCTTCCCTCATTGATCCGCGTCTGCTTGATCAGCGCCAGATCGAGGTTGTTCTGCCGCGGTCCGCGAATTGTCGAGAACCGGAACGGCCATGTCCGTACCTGGTTGCCCAGCAGTTGCCGGTTGGCCGCCGTTTCGAAATTCGCCTGATTGAACCACTTGTCAGGCGAGCGCTGTCCCAGCGGAAGCACTATGTTTGCCGGATCGCCGTAGTAGATCACATTCTGCCACGCCAGTGGGAATCCGCTCTGGACGCTCCAGATGCCGGAGACTTCCCATCCGCCCACAAGCCGCGACACCAACGCGTTGGTGTCGGAAAGGAATGCGCGGCCCTTGCCGAATGGCAGCGCCCACACGCTGGAGATGTTGATGCGGTGCGGAGCATCGGCATCCGAGATCTCGCGTATTGGCGCCAGATCCGCTGCGTTCAGCAGGTTCACGGCCTGCCTCCATTTCTGGAAGGTGTAGCTTCCCTGAATCGTGTAGCCTTTGTGGAAACGCTTCGAGGCTGTGAACTGGAAGCTGTGATACCAGGCATAGCCCGTGTTCTCGGTGGTGTTGATCGCGTTGGCGCCAAAGGCGGGATACGGCGAAAGCAGCGTTTGCCGCGACGTCGTTGTTCCGGTATAGATGCCTTGCGAATTGCCGGGAACCAGGCCCACCATCGGGTTCGGGAACGTCGCCGTCAGCAGGTTGTTGTAGACATCGTCACGAATCTTTGAAGTGCTCAGATACTCGTACGGCAGCGTGTTGATGTTGCGCGTCAGTTCAATATGGTTGGTCTTGTTGCCGATGTAGTTGGCTTCAAACAGGAAGCTGCGGAACTCCCGCTGCAAGCTCGCTTCCCAGCGCATTGTAATCGGCACCTTCGGGTTCTGGTTGAAAAACGAGAAGCCCTGGCCGAGGAAGGTTTGCGGACCCGCCGCGCTTCCCACCGGCTCGGCGACACCGTTCGGGAACGGATTGGCGAGGTTCGTCAGGAACGTGAGCCCATTGTTGTTCGTCAGCACCATGTTCGTGTTCTGCGTGAACCCGTTCTGCAACACGTCACCGCGGCGTTCGCCAAGGAATCCAGCGAACGCGCCAAAGCCCGAACGCAGCACGGTCTTATTGTTCAGCCGATAGGCGATGCCGAGCCGAGGCATGAAGATGTTCTTCGGCGTGTTGTAGAGGCTTCCGTCGTTGCCATGCTGCCCGGCGAACGTCATTCCCCCGCGTAGGCCAAATGCGGCCGGAGGCAATTGCGCGAAGCCGCCGGAAATCGTCGGATAGATTTTCGCGTAGGCGGCTTGAGCCGCGGCCGAAATCGGTTGCACGTACGTGGTATCGAAGCCAAGTGCGCTGCGGTTGAACCGCTCGCGGAGCGCCACCTCGAACTCGTAACGCAACCCGAGATTCAACGTCAGCCGCGGGGTCAGCTTCCAATCGTCCTGGACGAAGAAGCCCCAGGAATCGGACTGTTCCACATAATCCGCCGCCCTTGTGATGCTGCCCGAATCGGGTAGCCCCAGCAGGAGACCCGCAACAGACTGCCCGATACTGCTCGGCGAACCCGCCGAATTGTCCAGCGGCCCGCGCGTCCACGTCGTGCCGAACGTGAATTGGCCTGTCTGCTGGTTGCTCTTGAACTGGTCCGTTTCCTGATAGGCACGGAACTCAAATCCCGCTCGAATCGAGTGCGCGCCCGTCGACTTGGTGAGTGTCGAGGCCACGGTGTGGTTGTTCACCGGGCGGTTTTCATTCGTCGCTCCATTGCTGATGTAGCTGGTGAGATTGATGCGGGGGAACCGTACCTGATCCTTCGGCACCTGCGCAACGTATGTCGGCGAGAAACCCAGGGAGGCGAGGTCGAATCCGATCGCTGAAGGGGGCTGGTCCGATCCGCGGATGAAGCGGTTGTAGCTGTACCGCGAGTTCAGCACCATCGTCGGCGAAAGCGTGTAGACATGGTCGAACGCCGCTGCCTTCGACAGGAAGTAGAACTGCTGGCCCACGAACGCATTGTCGAAGTAGTTGTTGTACGTGCTATTGCGCGTGTACGTGCTGTAGCGAACAAAGAAGCGCTGCCTGTCGCCGAGGTTCTGGTCCACGCGTGTGGTGAGATTGTAATACTTCGCTTTCTCCGCCAGCCCTGCGTCCTGGTAGTTGGACCGCCCCAGCGGGTCGCCAGGGGTCAGCTCGGTCTTGGGATAGTAGCCGAGGATCGCCGACCCCACTTTGTCAAAACGGTTGGACGGGATCTTGTTTCCGGGGAACGGTGTCTGTTGGAACCGTCCGCCTGCGATCGCCGCGCGCGTTGCCGGATCATAGATGGTGTACGATGCGCCCCCATTGGCAAGCAGTGACGAGAAGTCGCCGTTCACCATCGCGGGACTCGGAATCGAATTAGTCGTATCGTCGTGCCGCGGGCGCGAATCGTGAATTCCTTCATAGCCGAACAGAAAGAACGTCTTATTGCGTCCGTCGATAATCTTCGGAATGCGTACCGGTCCGCTGAACGATCCACCCCAGCGGTCAAAGGAAAAGTTGGGGCGCGGTGTGCCGCTCTTGTTCAGAAAGAAATCGTTCGCCCAGAAACTGGGACGCTGGAACGAATAATTGGCGCTGCCATGAAATGCGTTCGTTCCGGCCTTGATGCTGATGTTGGTGACGCCCCCCTGTGTCTGGCCGAACTGCGCATCGAACGTGTTGGTCTGCACCTTGAATTCCTGCACGATGTCTGTCGGCGGGACATAGGATGCCGTCACTTCGTTGGCATTCGCAGTCGCTGTCGACGGCGCGCCGTCGATGGTGATGTCGTTGAGGTTGCCACGCGTTCCGCCCATCGAAAAGTTCACAATATGAGTCGGCTCGAAGGGACGGTCCAGGCGCACGCTCCCGTTGAATGTCACGCCTGCTGTCAAGCCGATCAGAAGAAAAGGATTGCCATATGACAGAGGCAGGTCGGAGACGCGCTTTGCGTCAACTACCGTGCCTAATGATGCACTCTCTGTATTGAGCAGCGGGTTTTCGGCGGTCACCGTGATCTGTTGTTCGGAGGTTCCGATCTCCATCACGATGTTGATATCGAGACGATCGGCTACGTGGACTTCCACTCCACGCCTCACGGCCTTCTTGAAACCGGTTGCGGTCACCTCGATGTTGTAGACACCCGGTTGCAGCAACGCCGCCTGATACAACCCGTCTGCCGATGTTTTGAGTAGTGTTTTGGTTCCCATGGCGGTGTTGGTAACCACCACGGTGGCGCCTGGAAGTACCGCGCCGGTTTGATCACTGATGCGTCCGGTGATAGTACCGCGAGAGTCCTGACCCCAGGACTGAGACACAATCAGCAGTGAGAAGATCGCGCAAAGCGAGAAAATGCGACGAAGCATGGTTTGCTCCTCCCATCGATTCATAAAGGACCTTGAAGCGTAACGTGACTCCAGAATAGCACCGCGCAGCCAGGGGTGGAAGCGCTTGCAGGTGGCTACAGGTGGCTACAGTTCCCACGTCAGCTTTTGTCCGTTCACCGTGATGTCGCGGGAACGCGGCGGCCAAGCCGGCTTCGCCATCGAATCGCTCCATGCTTTCCACGCTGCTCGTAGCTCGCGCACCACCTCCGGGTGGTTCGCGCTGAGATCCTTTCGTTCGCCAATATCTGCTTCGAGATCGAACAACGCAGAGAGCTGATCACCGAACTCCACCAGCTTCCATTTGCCCTTACGCACGGCACGCCCCTTGCCGCCGCGCCAGAACAGCGTCTCATGCGGTGTCGCATTGTTGCGCAGAAATGGAAGGAGGTTCACGCCATCGAGGGCTGTGTCGGCGCGGATGTTGGCGGAGGCAAGAAACGTCGGGAGGATGTCGCGCGAAACGACGGCCTTCCGGTACACATGGGCCGCCGGAACTTTGCCGGGCCAGTGCATCACAAACGGCACACGAATCCCGCCTTCATAATAGGTAGCCTTCTCACCGTTCAACGGCCCGTTGGTGCCCGCCCCAGTCACCACCGGACAACCGTTGTCGCTCAGAAACACCACCATGGTGCTCTCGCTCAAGCCTGTCTGTTTCAGCTTTGTCATGATCGCGCCCACAGCTTCATCCAATGCAATGGTCATCGCGGCCAGCAGCCGGTGCCTCTCGTTCCTGATCGATGCCACGCGGTCGACATACTTCTCGATGGCGTGCAGCGGTGTATGAATCGCGTTCGGCGCGAAGTAGAGAAAAAACGGATTCGTCCGGTTGCGTTCTATGAATGCGACCGCTTCTTCGGCAAACACATCGGTGAGGTAGCGCTCCACTTCCACCGGTGTGTTCCCGCGCCGGATCGGATCGGCTCGCTCGGCTGGAATGCGTGCGCCGTCGCCATCGCTTCCCACCGCCTTGGCATTCGCGGTTTTCTTCGTCACGAACGCATTGCCGCCCGTGAGGAACCCGAAGAACTCATCAAAGCCGCGCTCTTGCGGATGATAGCCGCGTCGCACTCCCAGGTGCCACTTGCCCACCGCCATGCTTCGGTATCCGGCCGGCTTCAAATACTGCGGGATGATCTTCTCTGATGCCGGCAGCCCAAAGTTGATCACCGCCTCGCGTTCGATCGGCCCGGAGTTGAACTCGTGCCCGAAACGATGTTGATACCGCCCCGTCAGCAACGCCGCGCGCGATGGGCTGCACACCGCGCACGACACATAAGCGTCGGTGAAGCGCGTGCCTCCGCGTGCCAGAGCATCGATGTGCGGCGTCGGTACATCCGGAGATCCGTAACATCCGATATCGCCGTAGCCCATGTCGTCGGCGAGGATGACGATGAGGTTGGGTTTGCGCGCCTGTGCAGCTAGCGGCAGAGCGAGGGTGAGCGGGAGGAACTGTCGTCTCGTCAACATGGTGTGTCCATCGTATTCCATTCCGCTCAGCCGCATTTGCTAGCCTGACTCGAATGAATCGCCGCAGCTTTCTGACCACCATGCCGGCCGCCTTACTACCCGCGGCAGGGCCGCCCAAGCGCATTGCTGCCATCATTACGGAATACTGGCTGGGTTCGCACGCCGACGTCGTGATTGGCAAGTACCTGGAAGGCTACAACCAGGATGACAAGCCGCCCTACCCGCGCTCCAAAATCGTCTCCATGTTCACCGAGCATGTTCCGAAGAACGACATGTCGCGCGCCATGGGCAGGAAGTACGGCGTCCCCATCTTTCGCACAGTGGACGAAGCGCTCACACTGGGTGGCGACAAGCTTGCCGTCGATGGTGTCATTCTCATCGGCGAACACGGCGACTACCCGGTGAACGACAAAGAGCAGACGCTCTTCCCACGCTTCGAGATGTTCCTCAAGATCACCGACGTGTTTCGCCAGAGCCGCCGCTCGGTGCCCGTCTTCAACGACAAGCATCTTTCTTATAGTTGGCGCCAGTCGCGGCGTATGGTGGAGATCTCCCGCGAACTCAAGTTCCCCATACTCGCCGGATCGTCGGTCCCTGTTGCTCATCGCGTCCCGGCAATCGACACCCCATTCGGCGCGCCGCAAAAACATGCCGTTGCCATCTCGTATAGCGGCCTCGACATCTACGGCTTTCACGTGCTCGAATCGCTGCAATCTGTGGTGGAACGGCGTAAAGGCGGCGAGTCCGGAGTGCGCTCCGTGCAGTGTCTCGAACGTCAGGATTGCTGGCGCTACATCGATGGCAACGCCTGGGTGAAGCGCCTCTTCGAGCAGGCGCTCACGCATAGTAGAACCCGCAGGCCGGGCTCACCCAAAGACCTCGTCAAGGATCCGTCGGTCTTCGTGATGGAATACAACGACGGTCTGCTTGGTGCGGCGTTTCTCATGACCGGTCTGGTCGAAGACTTCACCGTCGCCATCGACGTCGACGGTCAATCGCAACCGTTCTCCACGCTGATGTATCTACAGGAGCGCCGTCCGCATCATCATTTTGGATGTCTGGTGAAGAACATCGAAGTGATGTTTGAGACCGGCAAAGCTCCGTACCCGGTGGAGCGCACCCTGCTCACCAGCGGCATGCTCGACTTCGCACTCGAATCGCGAATTCAAGGCCACAAGAAGCTCGAAACACCCGGTCTCGCGCAGGTGCGCTACAAGGCGCCGAACGCATCACATTTCTGCGCGAAGGGCTGGGGGCCCGACGGCAAACGCCTCGACATGTAGCCGAGGTGGGCTTCTTACTTCCCGGGAATCCGCTTTGCCTTTGCCCCGGAAGGGATCGCCAGTTCATCCCACTGCCCTTGCGCGCCGCGAACAAACTTGACGGGAGGCAGCGTATCGCCCAGAGGGATGAATGACTCGGCGGATTCCGGAACCAACTCCGCTCGTGGGCGGTCGCCGGGCGGATAGCCCCAGAGACGGCCGTCTTCGAAAGCTACACGCACCTGCGCTCCGTTAAACTGCCCGCCAAATTCGAACGTGCCTGCATACTTCGCAAGCTCCGCCGCCGGTAGCGTGACCGCTTTCCTGGTTTCCGGCTTGAGCGCCGGCCAACTATACAGATCGGCTGCGCCGCGCACCAGTTCATTCGCCAGGTTCGGTCCATTGTCGCCGTTGGTCATCACGACAATCCCGTCGCCCGATTCGCGAAACATCACGAAGTTGCATTTGAATCCGTCGTTTGATCCGCCGTGCCCGAATCGTAGCGACGTGCCTTCGCCTTCGATGCTGAATCCCAGGCCGTATGCGCCCTTTTGCACTTTGAGCATCTCCAGCGCCGACGCTTTCTCAATCACCTTGTTCGATTCGCCCCGCGACGACCGCCAAACCTCGATCGCAAATCGCGCCACATCGCCGGGCGTGGCCCAAAGGCCCGCCGGGGCCATCTCCGGATACGTGTGCCAGCGTCCCTCCACCATCTTTCCATCTCCATGATGCCCGCGTGCCGCGTTCTCGTGCCATCGTTCCGGCAGCGGCTGCGCATACGTGCTGCGAGTCATACCAATCCGGCTGAGCACCATTCTGTACATCAGCTCTGGGAAAGCCGTCTTACTCACGTCGCTGAGGAGAAGCTGCATCACCGTGTAGCCACCCCCCGAGTAGCGCCAGATCGAACCCGGCTCTACATCGACGCGAACAGCGCCCGTGTTTGCGGGCTTTGCTCCGTCGAGAATCTGCGGAATCGTGGGGAGTTCCGCCGTGGACGCGTAACCGGGAAATCCGCTGACCGTCAATCCGGCCGAGTGGCTCAGTAGCCGCCGTAGCGTTACGCTGCCGTTGAACTCAGACTTCGGCACTTTCCAGCTCTTGAGCTTTGCATTAACGTCGTCATCCAGGCCAATGCTGCCGTCTTGCGACATGAGGACCGCCGCCAACGCCGAAACTGGCTTGCTGATTGACGCGGCCTGAAACAGAGTGTCGCGGTCCACCTTGCGCCCACCCGCTTCCGCCACACCCCATGCCTCAACGCGGTCGATCTTTCCGGCGCGAATGATCGCGATCGAGATAGCGGGCACTCGGTAGTGCTTCATCCGGTCCGTGAGGCCGTAGGCCAGGGGTTTGCGGCCTTCCAACTGGTATCGAGGAAGCAGATGGCTTTCCAACTCTGCCGCAATGATTGGTGTCAATGCAACCAGAAGCAAACTCGTCCCAGTCCACAGTTGCTTGTTCATCGGCATTCTCCTCTGCTGCGCGCTACCAACGCACGTCGCGTGCCAAGTGTAAGCGGTTGAAACTTATAGCGCCAGAGATGAGATGGCTCGCGCTTTCAGTGTCCGTTTCTGCGACAGACCGACCAGTCTCGAACATGTGCAACAACACCAAGCGCATTGCCGTCGTCATTACCGAATTCTGGGTCGGTTCGCATGCCCACGTCGTGATCGCCCAGAACTTTGTGCATTCCACCTGTCTTGTGTGGGGCGGCCAATCCTGGCCGCGGCTGGCCTTTCCAGGCCAGCCTCTGCCGGACTTCAGTATGCCCTGCGGCCTGCCGCAAACACGAACCGTGGCTGCAACGCCTCCGATATTTGCACCGTGTATCTGCCCGCGCATCTATGCTACTTTCATCTTTCGACATCCAACAACCTCCGCGAAGGTCGCCATGTCTCTACTCTCCGAAGAACCAAAGCGGCTCGATCACAAGACATACGGCCGCCTTCTGGCGAAGCACCTCCCGGCTATCATCACCGCCGATGAAGAATACGACCGCCTCGCCGCCGTTCTCTAGGCCCTTACCGTTCCGCACCGGCACCTGCCTGCCGAAGAAGAACTGCTTGTCCATGGCATCGGCGTGATGCGGTCCTCGTAATCGGCCAGCAGGCGGCTGATGAGTTTCCAACCGCGCTATCGGAAGGGCAAGTACACGATCTGCCCCGACCACTCCTCGCCGGTGGACGCAGACCACACCATCAACAGGGATTCGATGATCTGTCCGAGAGCAGCCTCCTGCTGCGGCAAGATGATGAGGCCGGAAGTCGGCTTCCCACGCTTGAGGCGATCCACGTAGTGCTTTTTCATCGTCCCGCGGTCGCAGGTGATGACTACTCGTTGTTCCAGTGCGGCGAGTTCGAGGAGGTATGGGTCGCTTCTTCTTCTCAGCCCGGAACTCTTTACGTCAGGAATGTCAATCGTTGCTTCACGCAACCGGAGCCCCGCAACCACGTCAATATCGACATCTTCATCTGTTAGGAAACGGACCGTCACGTGCGCATGAGATTGGGCTTCGTAGTTTGCAGTCGAGCGAAGAGCCCGGGATTGGATTGGCTCAATGGCGGTACCGTTCTTTCGAGCTCGCGTTGACCTTGCGCTATGTACGCCTTACCTAATTCTTCATTGTCCAGATAGTAGGCGATTGCGCCGTAAACGTTGGCCCTCTTCAATGTCGGAAAGGATCGGAGGATCCGCTCGGGAGAAGCGCCCTCCTCAAAGCGAATGACCACTGTGTCCAGGGACACACGCGTTCCCGCGATGTACAGAGCGCCATCTCTTTCTTGAATGTAGGGGGACGCCGGATAAGCCATATCCACTTCCAATTTCGAGTGTATCATCCAAAAGCAATCTCCCGGCTGCCGCATCGCAGCCGGGGGATCATTACACTCGAGGTCGAAGTCAGACACCCCCCGCGAAGCGGGTGGCTTGATGAGTTGGGCCGCCTCAAAGGCGGTCGGCCTGGTGTTCTAGGCGTCGCGCGTTGCGCGCCTTATTCTCGACCTCAAAACAATCCGCTGTTGCCATCCGCGGCATCTT
>JACQZR010000101.1 GCA_016213775.1 Acidobacteriota bacterium | reverse complement strand
TTTCTGGGAGTGGAGTGCTCCAGCCTGGTAGAGCGGCGCATGGAGGCGTCGAGCACGCGCCAGCAGCGCGTTCCGACCAGTTCACCCAGATGGAGGGAAGCTACCTGCCGGAACGCGCTAATCTACTGTCTGAATCACAGGGCAGGCTTGAAAACCGTCCGGAACCATTTGGAATCACGCCACACGGAGGTTCAACGTATACCAACTGCGATGAACTGCGCACTCCTGCTGCACCAACTCGAAGCGCCTCCGCATCCGGCGCTCCTGTAGGCGTCATCGCGGGAGACAGTGCCAGGTATGAGGCGGAGCCTCGTTAGTCGCTGGCGAATCGGCGGTCACTCCTCAGATTCCCCTTGATCGAGGCTGGCCGAATCGAGCCGCGGCATCCACTCGATATGGTTCTGGAATTCGATTCCGCAAGACCTTGACCACAACGCGTAGATGCCGTTGGCGACGCTGCGGGACAAGGATGAGGCCCGGTGAGTCGGCTGTCTCGACGAACTCGATAAAATGGATCGGCATTATGGTCGCATCATGAGAAAGCAGAATGCGACCCTCCGCAGCGGCGATGCGAGTACTTCGGGGTCGGGGAGGCCATCCGGAAACACTCCGCGAGCCCCACGAATATCGACGGATGGCCACCGGCGCAGCACCGCATGCACCACCAAGTTATTAAAATCGGCGTCGGCTTAGAACCTGGGCCTCACGCGCTTTTTCGGGCCAACTCAGCCATGGCGGATCGATATTGCTCCATCCGCTCCTCAGAAATCGGATGCTCGTGCATGAACCTGTCCCACAACTTCTCTTGATCGACGAGATAGGCATCCACCTCCTTCGGATTGTCGAGAATGAAGGTGATCGCTCCATACACCTTTGCCAGCGAACCGATCAGAGGGAAGTTCTGCAGGATGGTCTCGGGCGATTCGCCGCGACGAAACGAGTGAATCACGCTCGCCAGCGACACGCGCGTTCCGACGACGTAGTAGCCGCCATTCCGCATCTCGACATAGGCAGATGCTCCAAGGTCCGGCACGTTTCACCTCAAATGGTATTGTAGCGCGAGCCGGAATGCTCGCGATCTTCGAGTCGTTGCCACGAACCGCTACGGTGTCTCCGCCGTCCTTGGGGAGAAGGCCTCACTGCTCTTCCGACGGCCAAATTTGAATAGCTGGACACGAATCACGCCCCGCTTCGGCTGAAGGCCAGCCGGAGCGAGGCGCGGGATGGACTGTCCGGGACAGGGGGCTGTCCACTCTATCTTCCGAAGTAGCCGCTGATCTCCACCACAACGTGAGTTCGCGAATACGGGTAGACGTCGATGGAGCCGTTTGGCCCTGCCGGAATGATCGCCGAGTTGGTCACAATCTGACCCTGAAACGCGTTGAGCATCGACGCGTTGGGCCGCGCCTGTCCGGTTGGATAGGCCGTGAGGAACGGCATGGGCGATCCATTGGGAAGCGCGGTAATGTTCACCGCAAATGCCTTCGCGTTCGCCGGGATGGACGAACAGGCCGGCGAACCGGGGATCGGAAGTGACCTGGACAATTGCGATTCGCAGATCGCTCCGCCGAACGGAGCCGGGAGGACAGAACTGGTGGTGTCCGCCGCTCTGCACTGTGACACCGGGAAATAGAGCAGCCCGTTGACTCCATCGTCCGGCGCATAGTAACCGTTGATATCCACTAGGAAATCCGTACGGTCATACGTGAACACGTCAATACTGCCGTCGGGGGACGCGGGCAGCACCACACTGTTGGCGAGCACGCGGCCGGCGGGCGAGTTTATGCTCGAAACGTTCGGTTGGGCGCCGCCCGCGGGCCATGCGGTGATGAACGCCAGCGGACCGGGAGGAACCGCCGTAATCGTGATCGAGTAGGCTGCTGCCCCAGCCGGGATCTGGCAGTAGGGTGATGCCGGGAAACGGAAGCGCCGTGTTTGCCTGGCGTCCATCGTGGGCGGCCCAAAGGGCCCAGCCGGCGTGCGGTATTCGGCGCGAGTGTCGATCACCCGGCAAGGAGTGAGCGGGTAATAGACGAGACTGGAAACATTCCGGTTGTCCGTGTAGTAGCCGGAGATGTCGATGATCATGTCGGCGTCGCTCGCTGCAAACACCTCTATACCGCCGTTGGTTCCCGCTCTCACGATCGCCGAGTTGGCGACAATCAGCCCGTCCGGCGAGCGGACGGTCCAGAACAAGGGACGGCCCTCGCCGGTGGGATAGACGGTGAGGTAGTCAACGCCTGTTCCGTTGCGAGGGATCACCGTGACATTCAGCAGATAGGCTTTGGCGCCTGCCGGGATCGGACATACGCTGGAGGCCGGCAGATTGAGCGTCCGGGTCTCATTGGCCCGCATGTAGGGAGGTCCGAAGGAGCCTGTGCGGCCCTGGTAGTTATACTCCGCGCGTGTCTCCATGACGCGGCACGGCTCGAGGGTAACCAGGCGCAGCCCCGCGCTTGGGGGAGTGGGGCCCGCTTGTTGTGATACAGCGAAGGTCTTGCCCCCAACGGATACGGTTCCATTGCGCGACTGGGCGCCGGGATTGGCAAGCACCGTCAAGGTGATTGTGGCGGGGCCTGTCCCGTTCAATGGGGACGTGACGTTCAGCCAGGCGTCGGACAGCGTCACCGTCCACGCACACGCGGGGCCCGTTGTCAGGATGACATTGATGGTTCCGCCGCTCGCGGGCAACGACGCGCTTTGCGAGGAGAGGTCGTAGCTGCAAAGGGGCGTGCCTGGTGCTGCCTGGCTCAGTGTGAACGTCTGTCCGCCGATGGTGAGTGTTCCGCTCCGGTTGGTAGTGTTCGGGTTCTGCTGGTAGCTGTAGCTGACCGTTCCGCTTCCAGTTCCGGAAGCTCCCGAGGCGACCGTAATCCAATTGGCATTGGACGCCGCAGTCCAGGTGCATCCGGCGGCCGCTGTTACGTTGGTGGTACCGCTGCCTGCCGCACTGGAAACACTCTGGCTGGTTGGATTGATGGTGATTGTACACGGGGCTCCCTCCTGAGTGAGAGTGAACGTCTGTCCCCCGATGGTCAGGGTTCCGCTCCGCGAGGTGGCGTTTGGGTTCTGTTGGTAGTTGAATCCCACCGCTCCGTTTCCGGTCCCGGAAGCTCCCGAGACGACCGTAATCCAATTGGCATTGGATACCGCTGTCCATGCGGATCCGGCGGTCACGTTAATAGTTCCGCTACCCGCCGCTGAAGAAACATTCTGGCTGGCGGGATTCAGGGAGACGGAGCAACACGGGCCCGTCTGATTCAGCGTGAATGTCTGTCCACCGATGGTGATTGTTCCGGTCCGAGGGTTGGTGGTTGGGTTCTCCTGGAAGGAGTACACGACGTCCGCACTCCCGGTTCCACTGGCGCCCGAGACGATCGTAATCCAGTTGGCATTGGACACGGCTGTCCAGACGCCGCATCCGGCGGTTGGGGTCACGCTGATGGTGCCGACACCCGGCGCGGAGGAAACGTTCTGGCTGGCTGGGTTGAGGGAGACGGAGGTACACGGAGGCGTGCCCGGCTGATTCAGTGTGAATGTCTTCCCGCCGATCGTGATCGTTCCGTTCCGGGCGGTGGTGTTTGGGTTCTGCTGGAAGGAGTACCCCACCGCTGCGCTTCCTGTTCCACTGGCGCCCGAGACGACCGTGATCCAATTGGAGTTGGACGCTGCTGTCCAGGCGCATCCCGCGGTGGCGGTTACGTTAATGGTTCCATTGCCTGCAGTCGACGGAACATCCCAGATGGGTGGATTGAGGGAGAGGGAGGTGCACGGGCCTTCCTGATTCAGTGTGAATGTCTGCCCGCCGATGGTGATTGTCCCGCTCCGCGCCGTGGTGCTTGGGTTAGCCTGGAAGGAGTACCCCACTGCCCCGCTTCCTGTTCCGCTGGCTCCCGAGATGATCGTAATCCAATTGGCGTTGGACCCTGCTGTCCAGGGGCATCCGGCGGCTGTGGTTACGTTAATAGTTCCACTACCCGCGGCAGCAGAAACCTCTCGACTGGTTGGATTGAGGGAGGGGGAGGTACACGAGCCCTCCTGAGTCAGCGTGAATGCCTGCCCGCCGATGCTCAGTGTTGCGGTTCGCGGGGTCTGGCCGACGTACTGCATGTAGGAATAGCTCACCGTTCCGTTCCCGGTGCCACTGGCTCCCGAATCAACGTTAACCCATATGTCATGGACTTGGGCTGTCCAAGGGCATCCGGCCGGCGCGCTTACATTAACCGTACCGGTACCTGCCGCGAACGAAACGTTCCGGCTGTTGGGATTGAGTGTGACTGGACAGGGGATGGAGCCATCCTGATTAATGGTGAAGATGTCCATTTCATCGCTACCATAGAGGGTGATTCTCCCGATTCGCGGCGAAGTTCCGCCGGCCTGGACCGCGTAGTTGAAAGAGCCGTTGCCGGAACCCGCGGGTAGGGAGGTCAACCAGATCCACGGAACGTCGGCCGCCGCCGACCAGGCGCAGCCGGCAGGAGATAGCACGTTCAAAGTGCCCGGGTGTCCCCCCATGGAATATGTCGCATGTGGCGGCGAAGCATACAGAGTGCAGTAGGGAGCGTCGACCCCGTTCTGGGCGATAATCCATGGAATCTCCTCAGTGGGGTTTGTCACGCTGACAAACGTGATCGAGCCCACCCGGGCGGCGCCCGGATTTGCCGCCACCGTAAACCCTACCTGGATGTTCTGTCCCGGACCATTGCTTGGCGAATTGATGGTTACCCAATCCGGTTTCGTGATGGTCCATGCGCAGCCGCTGGATGCGGAGAACGAGCCACTCCCGCCACCGGCGGGGAAAGCAAGTAGTCCGTAGCTTCTCACGTCAAGATTACACGGGACCGCAGTGCGTTCCCGCCTGTTGTCTGACAATTTACCTTGCGCCCACAACGGTTCTACTGTAAGAGCAAGGAGGATAGAAAAGAAAAGAAGACGTAACTTCATACTGGACCTCCTATGCGGCTCAGCAGTATTGCGTGGTTGAGGCCGGCAGGGCCGGTCTCACGGGCGAGTGCTGCTGAAGACCGGGTTTGCCTCTAAACTGCCCCCGCGATCGAGTGAATCGCCCATTGGAAACGCTCATCGGTGGAGGCTGAAAACAGCAGTCGGTCAAGTGATATCCGGGTCATAAAGAGAGACCTCGCGGTCGCCGGCGGGGTTCATTCGTGGAAGGCGGCGCCGCCGGGCGGGTGCCGCCTGCGCCGAAAAAATCACTTTCCGGTCTGACGGAGATTCACAATAGCGGGTTGGAGGTTCGCCCGCGAGCCCGTACCCGCCTGCTGCACGGTGACCTTTCCACGGGCGCCGCCCGGCATGGGGCCGTCGGCCACGGCATGGAAGGAATACTCGCGGATGTCGGTGTAGTGGTTGAAAAATAGATCCATCAAGTCCATCAGCGGCTTGTCCTTTGCCGCCTGGTACTTGATGTGGAAGATAGATTCACCGAGGGCCCTCTGGGCGAGCGACGGCGGCGGCACTGTGTTTGCGCGCGCGCCGAGCACCAGCGGCCACGTCGCGAAATCGACGTTCGCCGGCGACGTACAGGACGTGCCCGGAATCACCTGCTTCTGTGGAGGTTCCATGACAAACGTCAGGGCATTTCTCGTGTGCAGCGAGACTGTCACCTCCACCCGATTGTTGCCGATATCTTGTACCAGCACCGATCCCTCCATCACCGTGCCTGAGGACGGGCCTCCGCTGTCCGCGATGTATTTTTCGGCCAGACCCGCGTAATCGACTCCGGCAATATAACCGACACAGTAATCCGTATAGGGCGGCTTCAGACAACTGAGGCCGCCGGAAGGACAAAGCCCCTGCCCCCAGCCCAGATAGTCCTTGACAGGGTAGAGGAATAAACTGCTCTCACCCTGAACCGCCAGGAAATCGGCAATCGGGAGTTTGGTTGTTTGCGCGTTGAGGGTGCCCGCCAGTGCGACACATACGATCACGAGCACACACCGGCCAAGGGTTGCGTGTAACATATGATTTCTCCTTTCTTTATCGCAGCGCTCTCATCGCTGCTTGCAATCATCCATGAAAGGAACAGCGGGGCATGTTACACGCGCAAACGCGGTTTATTTTCCGGGAGGCAAGATATCGAGGTGATAGGTCACGTCGAAACTAAAGGACACGGAAAGAGAAGAAGCGGTATAGCGGATGGTGTGCCGGCCGGCTGCAAGCGGTTCCAGCATCAGAAAGATGCCATCGCAGATCACCGGATCAACGAGCATTCCCGCGGGGTTACCCAGGACGTCCCCGGCCCGGACTCTGAAGGAGAATACCGGGGACATTACCCGGTAAGGCGAGTCCGACACCGATCCGATCTGGATGTCCTTGCCGTCCAGCCAGAACATGGTTCCGACGTGGGAATTGACGGCTTCCCTGACCATCGCAGTGAGATCGTGCACCGACTTGGGTGGGTCATACCCCACGTTATCGGCAACGGCGCTGACAACGGGGAAGAACAGGTGCTTTCCGAAGGGAACACTGCAACGGCGGGTCACCACGATCGGTGACGGTCCCCATTTGCCCGTAAGGAACCAAACCGGCCCGGACTGTCCCACCCCGCACTTGTCGTCGTGGAGGAGCGGATTGTCGGACGAGGGGACGGACCGTACGAACTTCCACCACTCCGCGCTCCACTCCCCGTAGGTCTTGCCGTGGATCTTCGCTCCCGGCGGAACGACAACTGTACTGCCGTGGCTCTCCGGGGCCGTATTTCTGCACGCCGGCAGGAGTGCCAGGGCGACGATCAAGCTCCACGCGCGCATGGCGATTTGCCTCGAAATCAACGGGGGCGGGACCGATTGTCTCACACACAGAGTAACGCTCCCGTCCGGGCTGTGCAATGGCGTGTAGCACAAAACGCATAAAATAACTGAAAGGAATCCTCCGGATGCCTGTACAATTTAGTTACAGGTGCAGGTATGCGGGAAAGCAGTCCGATTGCGCACGACAGCCAGACGGCGCACTTCCCGAGCAGCCGCTGGAGCCTGGTAGTCCTCGCCTGCAGGACGGAGCCAGACGCCGGGAGCGCTGAGGCGCTTGCCAGCCTATGCGGAAGCTACTGGTATCCGCTGTACGCGTTTGCGCGCCGTTCGGGTTACTCTGTCGAGGACGCGAAGGATCTCACTCAGGGGTTCTTTGCGCGGCTCCTGGAGAAACACTACCTGAGAGACTACCGCGGAGAGCGTGGAAGGTTTCGCACCTTTCTCCTCGCCGCCTTCAGGCACTATGCCGCCAATGAGCATCATCGGGAAACGGCCCAAAAGCGTGGCGGCGGGGCTGCGGTTCTGTCTTTGGATTATGAAGCCGCCGAGGGCCGGTTGTGCCGCGAGCCCATCGATGTACGTAGTCCCGACAGCATCTTCGAGCGGCACTGGGCGATGGCCGTTCTGAACCGTGCTTTCGCCCGCGTGGAAAGTGAGTACGCGGGAGGCAGGCGCCCGTGCTTTGAGCGGCTCAGGCGGTTTCTGACCGGGGAGCCGCAGGAGGTCCCCTACAGGCTGATCGCCGGCGATCTGGGGACCAGTGAAGGAGCCGTACGGCTGGCCGTGCACCGTTTGCGCCGCCGCTTTCGCGAAGCTCTGCAGGCGGAGGTCGCCGAGACTCTGTCCGACCCGGCGGAGACCGGAGAAGAGCTTCAGTTTCTGATGCATGCCGTCACCAGGAGGCCATGACTGTGGGTCCGGCGTGTTCGTGTTCGCAATGCGGAGCGTCCCTGGTGGACGAAGGCCCGGCGGGTGGCCTTTGCCCGCGGTGCCTGTTGGATCCACACGTCGACGGCAAGCCCGCGCCGGCGAACGGAGAATGCGTTCCTGGCGACGAGCCATACGCCGGTCCCTATCGCCTGCTGAGGCTCCTGGGAGAGGGCGGGATGGGGCTGGTGTATCTGGCCGAGCAATCCGAGCCGATTCACAGAACGGTGGCGCTGAAGCTCATCAAGCTGGGCATGGATACGCCCGCGGTGATCAGCCGCTTCGATTCGGAGCGTCAGGCATTGGCGATGATGGATCATCCCAACATTGCCCAAATCTATGACGCCGGCGCCACGCCGCGGGGGAGGCCGTATTTCGTCATGGAATACGTGCCGGGGATCCCTGTCACCTCCTTCTGCCGGCAGAACGATGTGGATTTGCGAGGCAGGCTCGAACTGTTCCTCCAGGTGGCGGCCGGAGTGCAGCACGCGCACGAGAAGGGCATCCTCCATCGCGACATCAAGCCGTCGAACGTGCTGGTAATGGTTCAGGACGGGCGCGCGGTGCCGAAGATTATCGACTTCGGTTTGGCTAAGGCAACCGGAAAGCACTTCACCGAGGGCACCTTCTTCACCGAGGCGGGAATCCTGGTGGGCACGCCGGAATATATGAGCCCGGAACAGGCGGCGATGGGTGCGGAGAGGATGGACACACGCGCCGACATCTACTCGCTCGGGGTGTTGCTTTACGAACTCCTGGCGGGCGCCCGGCCCTTCGATTTCGAGGAATTGCGCGAGGGTGGTTATGTCGAGATGCTGCGGATGATCAGGGACGTCGATCCGCCGGCCGCTTCGTTGCGCGCATGCGCACTGGGCAACCCTGCGCTCGCCCGGCAATTACGCGGCGACCTGGACTGGATCACGATGAAGGCGATCGAGAAGGACCCTGCTCGCCGCTATGCGTCCGCCTCGGAGCTTGCGGCCGATGTCCGGCGGCACCTCCACGACGAACCGGTGATCGCGGGCCCTTTGACGGCTGGCTACCGTCTGCTGAAGTTCGTCCGGAAGAACAGAATCAAAGTGGCCGCGGCTCTCGTCGTCGTGGCGTGCCTCATCGGCGGCCTGGGAGTCAGCACAGGCTTGTATCTCCGGGCCGAGCGCCAGCGCAGTGAAGCGGAAAGGCAGCGCCTGCTCACCGAACGCCAGAGCTACGCCAGCAACCTGGCGGCCTCCGAGCTGCTCTTGCGAACGGGAGCGGCCACAGCCGCCCGGCAACGATTGACGGTGTGCCCGGCGGGATTGCGTGGGTGGGAATGGCGGCACCTTTGGTACAAATCGGATCCGGCGCTGGTCACACTCGCCGCCCAGGGCAGGTTTCTGAGGCATCCCGGGCGGCATCCGCACGCCTCCACTTTTGCCTTCAGCCGGGACGGCACCAAGCTCTATTGGAATACTACGGAGACCGTGGAGGTGTGGCCGGCCTCGACTCTGGCGTCCGCGGCCCACGGCGGTGTTGAGGAGATCCTGGCGATGAGCCGGGACGGCGCGAAGGTGGTGGCCGGTTCGCGCGCGGAGACCAACGTGCTCCGCGTGATCGATGTAACTTCCGGCCGGGTCAGCACAGAATTTCGTGCGCACTCGTGCGAGGTACGATGCGCCGCCTTCACCTTCGGCGGTGAACGGATCGCGTCTGTGTCGCAAGACGGCGCATTGTGGGTTTGGGATGCCGCTACCGGTGCGCGCCTGGCCACCATGCGCGGCAATTGCCCCCTGGCGTTCCGTGCGGACGGCGCGATCATGGCCGCCGGGGCTGATGATCGAACCATGGAGCTGAAAGACGCGCGGGGTGTCCGGTTGGCCTCGCTTGTGGGACATGGCGGGCTGATCTATTCGGTTGCCTTCAGCCGGGACGGCAGCCGGGTAGTGTCGGCCTCCGCCGATGGCACGGCCCGGATCTGGAATGCCCGGACAGGCCTGCCTGTGGCGATTCTGCGGCACAACGAAGAAGTCCGGGATGCGGCGTTCAGCCCGGACGGGACGCGGATTGCGACACTCGGCGCCGAGACGGAGGTTCGCATTTGGGATTCCGCTGGCAGACCTGTCGCCACTTTGCCGGTTTCCTTCGGTAATTCGGTTGCGTTCACTCCGGACGGCAACCGGGTTCTTGCGGGTTCGGAAGATAGATCGGTTCGGGTGTGGGATCTGGTTCAATACAGCGGCACCATCTGGAAGAGAGCGGAGAGACTCATGATTTCGATGGCCGCCGGCGCCGGCGGAGACCGTGGCGGCGGCGAGCGCATCGCCGCGGGTTTTGCCGACGGGACGATTGAGGTCTGGGACGCCGCGGGGGGCAAGACGCTGGCCCAGTGGCGCGGACACCAGGCCGGGACGCGATCAGTCGCATTCAGCCCCGATGGCACACGGATTGTCTCGGGGTCGGACGACCGGACCGCGCGCCTGTGGGACGCGGCATCCGGCGCGGAGATGGCTGCTTTCGAAGGGCATCGGGGAGCTATTCTGGCGGTGGCGTTCAGTTCCGATGGATTGCGGATCGCCACCGCATCGGAGGATGGATCCGCCCGTATCTGGAGCACCGCGCCCGCGGGCGAGATTGTCCGCATGGTGGTTGGGGAGGCAGTGAGTTCCGTCGCATTCTCCCCGGACGGGGCGTCGATCGTCACCGGTTCCGGCGACCCGGCGCGTCCCGACGTCGCGAATCCAGCCGTGCGGTCGTGGAACACGGCTACGGGCGCGGCCCGGATGAGGTTCGATGCCTTCGAATTCACTGGCCGGCGCGCCGCCGCTTCCCTCAAGGGGGTATCATCCGCCGCCATGCCGGTTGCCTTCAGCCCCGATGGCCTCCGTGTTTTAGCGGCGTTCCGCCTGGATGAGGCGATCCGGGTCTTCTCGGCCTCCTCGGGCAACATTCTGGCGACTTTATCCTCGACTCCCGGCCTCAGCTCTTTCGCCATCAGCCCGGATGGTACGCGCATTGTCGCGGCTTCCTCGCGCGGCATGGTCCAGGTTTGGGACGCGGTTAGCAATGAACCGCTGCTGAGTCTGCCCGCCGGCGAGCCTGTGGAAACCGTCGCCTTCAGCCTTGGCGGAGACCGGCTGCTCGCGCTCTCGAGGGCCGGCGTCCGAGCCTGGGACTCGCGGTCCCCTCATCGGATAGGCAACAGGTTTTGAGGCGAGACTTTCACGTGGGCCGCTGATAGTACCGTGCACCCTAAGACAAAAGGGGCAGGCTTTTCACCTGCCCCTTTTCGACAAACATCCTCGATGCGATCTAGAACTGGAAGCGAGCAACAAGCTGGATGACGCGCGGGTTGTTGCCGAATGCCGTCTCCGGATTGTTGAACGTCGGGTTGCCCGGGATGAGATAGTTGCGTGTGTCGGTGCGCGACTTGGGTTGCACACCGTTGGGAACGCCGGGGGTGAACTGGGAGTGGTTGAAGGCGTTGTACATTTCCGCGCGCAGTTGGATTCTTTTGTTCTCGGAAATGCTGAAGTTCTTCATGACCGTGATGTCCCAGTTGTTGACGCCGCGCAGCGGCAGCGTCATGCGTCCGCCGTTGGCATACGTGCCTGCTTGCGCGCGGATGTAGCGGGCGTTGGGATTGAGCGCCAGGTACGCTACCGTTTGGTTTGCCGAGTTAGTCAAGGGGCGAACTTCGCTGCCCTGCGTGGGATCGCCCGCGGGGTTGATGATCGACCGGTCGCCCGCCGTGTCGAAGTTGAGGTTCGCGTCCGCGTTGCTTTGCACTACGGCATACATCGGTGATTCGGCGATGTAGGTTCCGTTGATGGTCCAGTTACCGAGCAGGTTTTTCGCTGCCCAGTTCTGGCTCGACCGGAATGCCGCCACGTCGTACATCCAGCTAAACGACAGCCGGTGACGGCGATCGAGCGCCGAAGAGGACCGTTCCGGCCGCAGATTCTGGAAGTCCTGCACACGCCGCGGCGCAATCAGCGTCGAGAAGACCGATGCGGTTCCGTCGTCGATGCTATGGCTCCACGTGTAGGCGCCCGTGAAGCTGAGGTCTCGCGAGAACCGTCGCGTCAATTGCGTCGCCAGCCCATGATAGGTGGAGTTGCCGATCGGCATGAACCCAACGATGTTCGACTCAAAGCCCGCGTCCAGGTACCGTTGCGAAATCGGGTCAACCTCCGCCCGCAACTGACTCAAAGTCAGAGGCAGCGCATTCAGCGTCGCCTGCGCCGGCTGTTGCAGGAAGGTTGGAAGGCTGTGCTCCGGGGTCACCACTGTGCCTTGGTTCAGCCGGATCTGCATCGGCAGATGAACACCCCGCGTTCCCACGTAGCGGACTTCGGCGGTGTAGTTGGTCGCGATCACCTTCTGCACGCCGAGCGTCCAGTTGATTGAGTAGGGCCGCACCTGATCTGGTACAAACGAGGCCGTGGCGGCACGAGCTTCAGCCGCCGTCAGGTTGCTGCCGAGGTTGGATTTGATGCCGCCGTTGCGCAGGAAGCCCGGCGCATCGTTGTCCGGCGGGGCTACGTCCACGGTGGTGAAGAACTGCGGCGGCAGCGAGAGGATGCCCAGGTTCTGATAGAGCTGATCGTAGGCGAGACCGAATCCGCCGCGGATGACAAAGTCGCCGGATTTTCCAGGCGAGTAAGCGAATCCGACACGCGGCGCCCAGTTCGCTCTTTCCGTCGTGGGGGCATGAAAGTCGATCAGGCCCGGGACGCTGGAGATGCTGTTCAGCGCCTGGAGATCGGTACCAGCAGGGCTGCCCACATACTCATAGCGGATTCCGAGGTTGATCGTGAGGTGGCTATTCACCTTGAAATCGTCGTTGGCAAACAGGTAGTGCGAGCTCAGGTTGCCCCAGAAAGTCTGCGCGCCGAAGCTGCGCTCGGCCAGTACATCGGGAGTGAGGTCCCGAAGGAAGCCGTCGAGGCCGGAGTAATTGTAGTCGCCGCGCACGCGCTGCACAAAGAACTGCGGTGCAATCACGCGCCGGTAGTCGTAGCCGAACTTCAACGTATGCCGGCCTTTCACCCAGTTGAAATTGTCCACTAGCGAGTAGGTGTTGATCACCGTTCCCTGCGGACCGTTCGGATCGGGGCCAAGCTGCAGGTTGAGGTCCTCAGTCACCGCGATATTCGGGAACATGTCCAGGCCGGGGAAGCTGAAGTTGCCCACCGGGATGTCCTGGAAGAAACGTGTATAAGCCGCGCGCAACTCGTTGGTCGCCGTGGGCGAGAAGTTGTGGAAATGGGTGAACGCATACATGTACTGATTGGTGGGAATATTCGAGAAGAACACCGGCAGCGTCGATGCCGTGTCAATCTGGCGGATGTTGTTTCCGATAAGCCGGAACCGCAACCGGTCGCGCTCGCTCATCTCGTAGTCAACGCTCCCGATGTAGTTATAGGAGTTGGAAAACGACGGCGCAACGATCGGCAGAGTGCCGATGGGAATGGAGCGTCCCGCGACGGTCGTCGTGCGGGAGGCGCTGGGAGCCGCCGTCACGTATTGCTTGAAGATGGAATAGTTGGTGGAGTTGATGGCGCTGCCGAGGCCGTCGAGAATGCTGAATCCCGCGGCCGTAGGTGCAAGCACTTCGCTCGCCGTGGTGCCCGCCTGGCCGAGCGGATTGTACTCGAAGTTTCCAAAGTAAAACAGCTTGTTCCTTTTGATCGGTCCGCCAACAGTCGCGCCCATGCGGTTCTGGTCGTAGCGCGTCCGTTCCGACGTGCCCTGGCGCTTGAACGCTGCATCGAGAGCGTTGAAGTTGCGGTTCTGCAGGTAGTTGTAGATCGACCCGTGCAGTGTGTTTGTACCGCTCTTCACAACTGTATTGAACGTGCCGCCGGAGCTGTGTCCGAACTCGGGAGACGTCAGGTTCTGCAGCAGCGTGAACTCGGCCGTTGCTTCGTTCGACACGTTGCTGATCGGGCCGGTGACGTCGCGCCGGTTGTTGTCGATGCCTTCAATCACGAAGTTGTTGTTCGTCGGACGCTGGCCCCCAACCGAGGGGCCTGTGCCGTAGCCGACACCACCACTGGAGGAAACGCCGGCGCTGAGCAGCGACAGGTTCAACGCGCCGAGCGCGTTGCTATTGCTGGCCAGGCTCAGATCGGCGGCCTGCCGCGAATTGTACGTCGAGGACAACTGCGACGTTGTCGTGTCGATGGCTGCAGCCGCTTCGGAGACTTCCACTGTCGTGGAAACCGTACCCACCTGGAGAGTGGCATTCACTGTATTGGTGCGATTCAATTCGACGCTTGCATTCCTGATCGTCTGACTCAGGAAGCCGCTCGCCGTGATTGTAATGTTGTACTGTCCGACGAGGAGGTTGTTAAAGCGGTAAACACCAACGTTGTTGGTCCTGGTGGAGGTCTTGACGCCCGTGGCGGCATTCACAGCGTCGACGTTGGCTTCCGGAATCGCTGCTCCGCTTTGATCGGTCAGGGTGCCGACGAGGTTGCCGTCGGAGGCCTGTCCGCTAGCGTTGGGCGCGAAACCCACTGCCAACACAAGAGCTATGGCTAGAAGCGCCATCGCCGAAAAATTGTTAGTCGTCTTCGTTCGTATCATGTATCCCTTTCTTATGTGCGAGCAGCCCTGGTGAGGCCGGCCCAGTTCTCGATCATGTTGCGAAAGTTCCGGTTTGGTTAACCTCTTCGACATGGAACAGGGCGACTTAGTGCATGTGGCGGACCATTCCCAATGCAGGTGTAACTTATTTGGATTGAATGCCTCATGTTACGTGTAACACGACACAAATGTTACAGCGCTTTCACTTTACGGAATAGTATCCGCTTTTTCATACCATCGATATGCGGCCACCCTATGAGTTGCATTAGACTTGTAGAATCATGAGGTTCCTGCTGTTCGCCTTCTCCACGATTCTGCTTCTGGCGCAGACGCCGAAGCGGATGCCCAACGCGTCTGACCTTCCCAACGGTTGGAAGATCACTCCGGCGGGCAAACATGTTGTCACAGCCGACTACATTTTGAACGTCACCAACACGCCCGATGGGCGCAATGTGATCGCCCTCCATTCCGGCTATAACCCCCATGGGCTTGTGCAACTGGACCCACGCAACGTGGAAATCACGCAGAAGGTGGGAATGAAGTCCGCGTGGTTCGGACTGGCGTGGTCACCGGATGGAAAGAAGCTCTACGTGTCTGGCGGCAATGCGGAATCGCGCAGCAATCCGACCGCTGCGCCTGTGTACGCCTACGCCTATGAGGGCGGCCGCATCAGCGACAAACCGGTGCAGGAGTTCAAGCATCATCTGCCGCAGAACCAGATCTACTGGTCGGGCATGGCCCATCATCCCAGGAAGCCGATTCTCTATGCCGCCAACCGCCATACCAAGGCGATCCCGGGCCATGTGGTTGCGTTCAATACCGCCACCGGTGAGCGCGTCGCGGAGATTCAAACCGAGATTCATCCTTTCGATCTGCAGTTGGATGAAACGGGAGAGACGCTGTTTGCCACCAACTGGTCCAGCCAGTCGATCTCTGTCATCGACACGAATACCAATAAGGTGCGGGCGGTGGTGAAAGTGGGGCCCAACCCCAACGATATGGTGCTGGCAAAGGACGGGCGGTTGTTTGTCGCTTGCTCCAACGCGAACTCCGTCTATGTGATCAACAGCAAGACGCTGAAGCCGGTGGAAGTGATCTCGACGTCGATGTACCGGATGGCTCCGGTGGGTTCCACGCCCAACGCGCTCGCGCTGGATCCGACGCACAAGATGCTGTTTGTGGCCAACGGCGATAACAATAATGTCGCGGTGATCAACATCAGCGATGTGGACGCCTCGCATGTGGCGGGGTTCATTCCAACGCCGTGGTATCCGTCGGCGCTGGCGGTATCGCCGGATGCGAAGTCGCTGTACGTGGGCACGTCGAAAGGGATGGGCGGCTACTCCAACATTGATGGACCGACAAGCCCGCTGGCGCAGAAGGGTTCGCGGACAAGGCACATTGGCGCAATGCAGCAAGGCTCGCTGAGCGTGATTCCGTTGACGAATCTGAAGAGCGAAATCAGGAATTACACACGGCAGGCGTTGGCCAACACACCCTATAACGATGACATGCTGGCAAAGGCGCGTCCGCCTGTCTCCGTATCGAGCGTGGTGCCGCAAGCGGTGGGCGCCGGCTCGCCCATCAAGCACGTGATCTACATCATCAAAGAGAACCGCACCTATGACCAGGTGTTCGGCGATATTCCCAAGGGCAACGGCGATCCGCGTCTGTGCATTTTCGGAAAGAAGGTTACCCCGAATCATCACAAGATGGCCGAGGAGTTCACCCTGCTCGACAACCTCTATTGCGATGGCGAGGTTTCTGTGGACGGGCACTCGTGGTCGAATTCCGCCTATGCCACTGACTTCAACGAGAAACGCTGGCCTCCGCAGTATGGCGGCATCAGCGCCTCGGTGAATGGTCCGGCCAATACACCGGCTTCGGGACATATTTGGGATCTGGCGGCGCGCAAGGGACTCACCTACCGCTCCTATGGCGAGTATGCGCAGCGTGTCAGCGAGGGCGATCAGATGGACGCCGCGCCGGGGATTGCAGGACTGGTGGGTCACGTCGCGCCCAAGTTCCGTCTGCCGGGAATGCGCGATACGGATAACGTGCGCGCGTTCTTCGCCGAGTTCGAACAATACGAGAAGAACTTCGATTCGAAGGATCCGAACAAGCGCCTGCCGAATTACATCGTGATGAGCCTGCCGGAGGATCACACCCGCGGGACCTCGCCCGGCGCTCCGACTCCAGTGGCGATGGTGGCGAACAACGATTATGCGATCGGCATGCTGGTGGACCGCGTCTCGCATTCGAAGTACTGGCCGGAGACTGCGATCTTCCTCATCGAGGACGATGCTCAGAACGGGCCCGATCACGTGGATGCGCGGCGCACCGTGGGTCTGGTGATTTCGCCCTATACCAAGCGCAAAGCGCTCGATTCGACGTTGTACACCACGTCTTCCATGATTCGTACGATGGAGTTGCTGTTGGGGCTACCGCCGATGACGCAGTATGACGCCGCGGCGATGCCGATGTACGCGACCTTGTCGGACAAGGCGGATCTGACGCCGTTCACACATGTGCAGCCGCAGGTAGATGTGAATGCGAAAAACCTCGCGTCGGCATGGGGCGCGAAGGCGTCGCTGGCAATGAACTTCACCGAGGTGGATATGGCGCCGGAGTTCGAGTTGAACGAGATTATCTGGAAGTCAGTGAAGGGCCGGAATTCGCAGATGCCGCTGCCGGTGAAGCGGTTCCACTTCCGCTATTAAACGCCGGTCCGGAGAGGCCGGCTGTATACTGATGGTGATGACCGCGACAGCTCCAAAGCAAGCCGAAGTTGACCAGATCGCCAAGGAGTTCGCTCCTGATGTCGTGCGCATTCGGCTCGAAGTAGGGCAAGACTGGGCGGAGTATCCAGCGCTCTATTTCCGGGTCATCGTCTCCGATGACGTGGCCCGATCCGAGCATCCCCAGGCCGTGACCCAAGCGGTGAGGGCCGCAGTCGAGGAGAGGTTGCAGCTTTCCGGCTCGGAATGGACGGCCTACTTCAACTTTCGAACCGTGAGCGAGCAGGCAAAACTCAAGGAAGCCTCTTGGGAATAGCGCAGGAACTGCTAACGCAGGCAAATCACCTGGCAACCTATCAGGGCGTCAACACCACACAAGCCGATCTCCGGCGGGCCGTTTCTACTGCCTACTACGCGCTCTTTCATCTTCTGGTGGAGGACGCGGGACAACGTTGGCGTGGCGCATCGCTCCCCGCAAGCACCGGCATTGAACGGGCATTGGATCATGGACCGATGCGGAGCGCTTCGGATCGGTTCAAGGCCACTCACTGGACGGATTGGCATGGGATCTCACAACCCATTCCTCAACAACTGCGCCGTGTTGCGTCGACGTTTGGTGACCTGCAGGATGCGCGACACCGGGCCGACTATGCGAACAACGTGCATTGGTCTATCTTCGAGGTGGATAGATTCCTGGTCGCGGCATCAGAAGCATTCCGGGATTGGGAGGCCATCCAAGCCGACCCTATGGCTGGCAATTACCTTCTGTCCATGCTGCTGGGAAAACGGCGCTGAGGAGTGGGCTATTGGCCAAAGCGCCCACACGCAGTCGTAGAATGAAAGAGAGGTTACCATGCCGCAACTTGACTGGTCTCAATGTCCAGATGTGGAGAGTATCCCTGGCAAAGTAAGCGGCGCATGGGTGCTGAAAGGCACTCGCATGCTTGTCCAGACCATCTTCGAGAATCTAGAGGCCGGTCTGTCCGTCCGCGAGATTACCGAGGTGTTCGACGTTACCGAGCAGGAAGTCAAAGCCGTATTGCGTTTCGCCGCCAAGAGCCTGGATAGAGAACCCTCGTTCGCATGAAGGTGCTCTTCGACAATGGAACACCCAATCCCATGGCTCGCAGCCTTTCTGGCCATGAAGTGGCGTTTGGGCCGCGTAGCCGAAGAAGGCAGCTTCCTGGAGATTGACATCCCACACCGGAGTTGATTCTACGGTGCAACTCCCCATGGTATTGAGAGCAAGTCTTGAGAGCAAGTTGACCTCTCGCCCCAACCCGTGGCAAGCTTTCCATAGTGCGCGCTGGGGCGCCTCCTGTCCGCGGCAAGGGAGCAAGCTCCCACCCTCAATCAACCTTGGTTCACTGATGGGAACCTTCATTCCGGCCTGATGTAAGCGGACGCAGGCAACCAAGGAAAGAAGGTTTCGCTTGTCTACACTCGACAATTTACGAAAAGAAGCCAAGCGCTGGTTGAAGGCGCTCCAGGCATACGATGTTGTTGCGCGGGAACGTTTGCTTCGCGCTTTTCCCAACGTGCCCGCATTACCGGGACTCCGCGATGTACAGCATGCTTTGGCGCGGGAGCGCGGGTTTGAGAGCTGGGTGGCGCTGAAGGCGTCGCTAGAGGCCGTTGTGCCGGTTGCGGATTTGGGCGCCCAGGTCGCGTCCTTTCTCGATGCCGCCTGTTGGAATCACCATGTTCATGGGCGCAGCGATTTTTCGATTCTGGAGCGCACCGCGGCTGGCCTGTTGGCGCGTCATCCCCAGATCGCGCGGCATGATTTGTATACGGCGGTGGTGTGCGGGGAATTGGAGGAAGTACGAAGACGGATAACGGAGCGCCCGGAGGCGGCACGCGAGTCGGGTGGAGCACGCGGTTGGACTCCGCTGCTTTATCTCACCTATGGGCGGGTGCCAGTTTCGGGCGCAGCCGATCATGCGGTTGCCATCGCTGAGTTGCTGCTCGATCACGGTGCTGATCCGAATGCCTTCTACCGTGCCGGTGATTCGTTGTACACGGCACTTGTGGGTGTGGCGGGCGAAGGCGAGCAGGAGGCGTGGCCACATCCGCGGCACCGGGAGTTGTATGAGCTGCTGCTGCGGCGCGGCGCAGGCCCCTACGACACTCAGGTTCTGTACAACACGCATTTCCGGGGAAATGTTTTATGGTGGCTCGAGCTTACCTATGCCTGGTGCTTGGCCACGGGGCGCAAAGCAGATTGGGAGAAGGCGGACTGGCCGATGCTCGATATGGGTGGGTACGGCTGCGGAGCGCGGTATCTGTTGAATCTTGCGCTCCAGCGGAACGACATGGAACTCGCGCAATGGCTGCTCGATCGTGGCGCCAATCCGAACGCCGCCCCGCCGCTTGATCCGCGGTTCTCCAAGCGCTCCCTCTATGAAGATGCCGTGATGCTCGGGCGCCCGGAGATGGCCGCGCTGCTCGTGCGGTACGGGGCTCGCCAGGTCATATTGGAGTACTCTCCGGAGGAAGCCTTTTCTGCTGCCTGCTTCCGTGGCGATGAGGGCGAAGCGCGGCGGCAGTTGCAGGCTCATCCGGAGTTCTTGCGATCGACGAAGTTCCTGTTTGCGGCCGCGCAGCAGGATCGTGCGGACACCGTGGCCCTGTTGCTCGACCTGGGTACGCCTGTCGACGTTGCCGATGAGCGCGGGCAAACCGCGCTTCACATGGCAGCGGGGCAGAACGCCGTGCGCGCAGTGGCCATGCTTCTGGAGCGTGGCGCGCCCATAGATCCGGTGGAGTCCAACTACAAGGCGACGCCGTTGGGGTACGCATCGCATTATCAGCATCGGGAGATGATCGACCTACTTGCGCCCTACAGCACGGACATCTGGAATCTCACCTTCAATGGCAAGGTGGCGCGGCTGCGTGAGTTGCTGGCTGCCAAGCCGGATCTCGCCAAGGCAGCAGCGGAAGGCGGCTATACGCCGCTCTGGTGGCTGCCCAATGATGAGGACCTGGCGATGGAGATCGCCGAGCTGTTGATCGCGCATGGGGCCGATCCGGCGGCGGTGTCAACCACCGGGACGACGGCCGCGGACTATGCGCACAAGCGTGGAATGGAACGCGTGGCCGCGAGGTTGGGGCATGCCGGGATGATGGCGGCAACCACACCGGAGTTTGATCGTTATCTGCAACTCGCAAGAGATCTCCTGGTGGCATATGAAACTGGAGATTCCGGCGCGTTGAAACGGGTGGGCGAGCACTTTCGGACGACCTTGAGCTGGGAGCAGATTCGCGCGGGTCTGCTCGATCGACTCAAGCGCTTGGACGCGGAAAACCAGTCGACGGTGCCAACGCTGGCGGACACGCAGTTTCTGCTGGCCCGCGAGGCGGGCTTCCCGGATTGGGACGAGTTCGCGGCGGTGCTGCGCGGCGGCACTCCCAAGGAGCCCATCTACTTCGTGGATCGCAAGGAAAACAAGATCCGGCCGCAGCGCACGCCTCTAGGCAACGATTGGGACACGATTGTTGCTGCGATCGAGGAGCAGGGGCTGACGTGTGTGGAATCGGCCGGGCGGATAACGGATGCGGTTCTCGAGCGGATTGCGGCGATTCCACAGATCACGCATTTGAACCTGGAGGGGTCGAGGCTTTTGACCGGCGCAGGGCTGCGCCACCTCGCACGCATGCCGCAACTGCTGTCGTTGAATCTGATTGGTTGCCCCATCGATGACGACGACCTTGCCGTATTGCGCGAACTGCCGGAATTGCGGGTGTTGCGCCTGTGTCATCAATGGCGTATTAGCGATGCGGGCATCGCGCATGCGTCGGGTCTGGAGAAGTTGGAAGACGTGGACCTGATGAACAGCGGCACCGGCGATGGCGCGATTCGCGCGTTGACTAACAAGCCGCAGTTGCGTTTCTTGAAAACCGGGAACAACGTGACTGCCGAAGGGACTGCGATGTTGCGCGAGTTTCCCGCGTTTCGTACGTGGCAGGGCGGAGAGCCGCGGATGAGCCTGATGTCGCCCGACGCCGGCCCGACCTTTCTGTGGCTCTTTCTTCAGGCCCAGCATCTGAATCCGGGGTTGGTGGAACTGCGCGGGTTGGACGGTTTGTATGGACTGAGCGTGCATGGCGGCAGGGGGACGGGGCCGTTCGACCACGACGGCGAAGTCACTCTGCCGGATTTGACCCCGCTGCGGGAGATGGCGAATCTCGGTTGGTTCGGCATTGGCGGCGATTTGTGCGATGACTCTGCGATGCGCCATATCGGTGAGCTTGCCAAACTGCGGATGTTGATGGCGCAAGGAACCGTAGCAAGCGATCTTGGGTTTGAGGCGCTGAGCCGGTCGCGCACGTTGGCCTACATCTGGGGACGCGAATGTCCGGGGCTCGGTCCGGTGGGCTTTCGGGCGCTCTCGCGATTGCCGGAATTGCGTGGCATGGCAGTGAGCCTCAGTAACATCGATGACGGCGCGCTGGCGTTGCTGCCGTCCTTCCCTGCGCTACGCGAGTTGATGCCCATGGATGTGACCGACAATGGATTTCGTCACGTGGGCAAGTGTGAACTGCTGGAATCGCTGTGGTGCATGTATTGCCGCGAGACCGGCGATGCCGCCACGGAGCAGATTGCCGGATTCCGGCAGTTGCGAACCTATTACGCGGGACGTACTAAGATCAGCGATCGCAGTCTGGAGATCCTGGGAGCGATGGACACGCTGGAAAAGGTCGAGCTTTGGGAATGCAAGCAACTCACCAACGCCGGTCTCGCGCACCTGGCGAAGTTGCCGCGATTGCGCGCTCTCAGCCTCGGGGGCGGCATGCCCGGCATCACGCTCGAGGGTACCAAGGTGTTTCCGCAGCAGGTGAACATCGACTACTGGCCGTGAGAGCCGCGATGGAGGGTTGGTCTGGTATCCTGTGGAGAACCCACTTCGCCGAGGTGCTTATGCGAACCCTCCATTATTCCACTCGCAGCGGCATCCAGGTCACACGCAAGGTTTCCAAGGTTTCGTTCCGACGCGGTTTGGAAAAATTGCTGCGGCAGTTGGATTCGCAGCGCGGAGTTTACTTCTCTTCCGGGTATGAATACCCGGGGAGATACTCGCGTTGGGACATCGCGTCGGTGTGTCCTCCCATTGAGATCATCGGGCGCGATCGCGACCTGGAGATTCGCGCGTTGAATGCGCGCGGCGAGACTCTGTGCCGCGTGCTGTCGCCGGTGCTCGCCGGTCATCCCCATTGGGCTTCCTTCATTGCGAGCGACGGCGTATTGCGCGGGACGCTGAAGCCGCTGGAAGGCATTTTTCCCGAAGAAGAACGCAGCCACCAGCCTTCGCCGTTCTCCATTCTGCGCGCGCTGATTCAGGAATTTCAGCATCCGGAAGACAGCCGGCTCTATCTCGCCGGGGCATTCGGCTACGACCTGCTGCTGCAGTTCGATCCGATCAAGCTGCAGTTGCCGCGCAGCGACGTGAAGACGCTCCACCTGTTCCTCTGCGACGACATCTATTTCATGGACCGCAAGCGCGAGGTGATTGAGCGGTTCTCGTATGACTTTGCGCTGGGCGAGGATTCGACGCAGGGCAAAGCACGGAGCGCTGTAAAGATCGCCCGGCCACCGTCGCGCGAACCCGGCGACATCACCTCCGATCACACCCGCGAGGAATACATGCGAGGCGTGGAGACCGTACGCGAAGGGATGCGCCGCGGTGACTACTATGAAGTGGTTCTGCGGCAGACCTTCCGCACGCCGTATAGCAAGGGTCCCGTGGGACTGTTCCAGCAGATTCAGAAACTGAATCCGAGCCCCTACGAGTTCTGCATTCAGTTTGGCGATGAGCAACTGGTGGGCGCTTCGCCTGAGATGTTTGTGCGCGTCGATGGTTTGCGCGTGGAGACGTGCCCGATTGCGGGAACCGCGCGGCGTACTGGCGATCCAATGCGCGACGCCGATTCGATTCGCGAGCTTCTGATGTCGGCCAAGGAAGAGTCCGAGCTCACGATGTGTACCGATGTCGACCGCAACGATAAGTCGCGCGTGTGCGAGCCGGGATCGGTGAAGGTAATCGGGCGGCGGCTGATTGAATCGTATGCGGGGCTGTTCCATACGGTGGATCACGTGGAAGGGACGCTCGCCGCCGGGTTTGACTCCCTCGACGCGTTCTTGACGCACATGTGGAGCGTGACGGTGATTGGCGCTCCGAAACGGTGGGCCGCGCAGGCGGTGGAGAACATTGAGAAGAGCGCGCGCGGCTGGTATGGCGGCGCCGTGGGAATGATCGGACTGAATGGCGACATCAATACGGGAATCCTGATTCGCACGGCGCATCTTCGCGATGGCTTTGCCGAATACGGCGCCGGGGCGACCATTCTCTACGATTCCATTGCTGAGAACGAAGAGTTAGAGACACGGTTGAAGGCCACTGGATTCTTCCGCGCGCTAGGGCGCGAGCTGGCAGCACCGGCGGTGCATGTCACCAAGCCACGGGAAGGCCGCGGCGTGAAACTGCTGCTGGTGGACAACGACGATTGCTTCATACACACGCTGTCAAACTATGCGCGGCAGACGGGTGCGGAAGTGGTTACCTACCGCAGTGGCTTCCCGTTGGACATGATCGCCAAGATCGAGCCGACGCTGATTCTGATCTCTCCGGGACCGGGCCGGCCAAGCGATTTCGGCGTGCCCGATCTCGTGCGGCACGGCGCGCGCCTGGGGATTCCCATGTTTGGTGTTTGTCTCGGACTGCAAGGAATTGTCGAGGCGTTCGGCGGCGAGTTGGGCGTCCTCGGCTATCCGATGCACGGCAAACCGTCGCTGGTCACCCATCGGAATCTCGGCGTCTTTGAAGGGCTCCCCGAAACATTTCGCGTGGGCCGGTATCACTCGCTCTATGCCATTCGCGAGAAGCTGCCGCCGGTGCTCGATATCACCGCGGAATCGGATGACGGCGTCATCATGGGCGTGCGTCACAGGACGCTGCCGATTGAGGCTGTGCAGTTCCATCCGGAATCGATGCTGACGCTGGAAGGCGGTTGCGGCATTCTCCTGATGGAAAACGTGGTGCGGCTGCACGGGCATGCCACAGTGTGAAGCAGAAGGCATTGGTGGCACTGGCGGCGGCCGCCGTCACGTCGGTGTTGTTTCTGAACTACTGCGATCTGATCTATCAATGCGGCTGCGAGGGTGTGTGGGGCGCGCTCGACCGGCACTGCAACATTCATTCCACCGGTCGGCATTGCCCGGTATGCATGCTGAGTTTCGGCGGTCAGGTGGGGGTGTGGGCGATGATGGTAGTGCCACAGGTGGTGGTCAGTTATTGGCGCGCCGCGTGGAACTGGCGGGTGCGAGTGGCGCTTGCGATAACCGTGTTTCCTGTGGCGGGACTATTGCCAACTATCGGCCTAGGAATGTGGACCGGGTACTGGAACAAGTGAGTATTGTACGTTTCGGGGATTCCGGCGATACTGGGACAACTTCTCATGGAACTATTGGATTATCTTTTCATCCTGTTCGTGATGGTGCTCGCCTGGATGGCCTCGCAGGACGATCTGGGCGGCGGTGGGCGCCGTCGCCGAATTCCCATAGCCTTCTAACCTCTACTCTCATACGTCGTGCCATCTCGCAAGCCGAGCCGCGCGCGTCAGCAAGCGGTCAGGTACTAGGGGAGATGCACTGATGCCCCGCGTAGCGATCCTCGGGGGCGGACTCGCCGGTCTGGCATGCGCGGCTGCGCTCGGCGGCGATGGCTTCGACGTAGATCTGTACGAAGCGCGGCCATTTCTTGGCGGGCGCGCTACCTCTTATCCATTGCCCGCAAGCGAGGCCGGCGAAGTGATCGACAACTGCCAGCACATTCTCCTCCGGTGCTGCGTCAACCTGCTCGATTTTTACCGGCGTTTGGGAGTCACACAGTCGATTCACTTTCATCGGGAGTTCTACTTCATTGAGCCGGGCGGGCGTACATCGCTGTTCAAGAGCGGTGTGCTTCCTGCTCCGCTGCACTTTGCCGAATCATTTGCGAAGCTGCGATTTCTTGGCATCGCGGACAAGATCGCTGTGGGGCGCGCGCTGCTGGCCCTGCGCTCGGAGCGGCTGTCGCGCAACGATCTCGATCGCGTCACTATGCTCGAATGGCTGCGCGAGAAGCGCCAGACACCGCTTGCGATCGAACGCTTTTGGCGCCAGGTGCTGGTAAGCGCGATCAATGAAGAGCCGGACCGGATGGCGGCGAGCCACGGGTTTCAGGTGTTCTGGCTGGGGTTTCTCGCGGGGTCCAATACATATGAGATGGGAATTCCGGCGGTGCCGCTGGCCGAGTTGTATGGCGATGCGGCGTGGGCGCGGTTTAGCAGCGTGCGGATACACGAGCGGGCCGCGGTGGAGTCGATTGCTGTCGAGGGCGCCGAAGTGACAGGCGTGGTGGCGGCGGGCGAGCGGGTGACGGCCGATGCTTATGTCTCCGCTCTGCCGTTTGAAAAGCTGGCTCCGTTGGCTCCGTCGTTGGATGTGCAGTGGGGCGCATTCTCGCATTCGCCCATCACGGGGATTCACTTGTGGTTTGACCGCCCAGTGACTGGCCTGCCGCATGGCACGCTGCTCGATCGCACCATCCAATGGTTCTTCAATAAGGACGCCGGGCGGTATCTGATGCTGGTGGTGAGCGCCTCGCGGAGTCTCACGGAGATGCCGCGCCAGCAGGTAATCGACCTCGCGGTGAAGGAGCTCGGCGAGTTCTTACCCGCCGTGCGCGCAGCGGCCGTCGTCAAGGCGCATGTCGTGAAAGAGGTCCGCGCAACGTTCTCCGCGGCGACGAATCTGGAGGCTGTGCGGCCGCCCGCGCCGACGCGCTACGCGAATTTCTTCCTTGCCGGCGATTGGACGCGTTCCGGCTGGCCTGCGACCATGGAAGGCGCGGTGCGCAGCGGCTACCTTGCAGCGGAGAGCGTCGCTTCCCACTCCGGCGCGCCGAAAAAATACTGCCTGGCGGATATTGCATGAACATCACCTATCAACTGGAACCCAATCTCACGGCCGCGGAATTTATTGCGGTTTTGAAGGCGTCGACGCTGGATGAACGGCGTCCCGTGGATGAGCCCGAGCGCATCGACAAGATGCTGCGGAACGCGGACATCGTGGTTACCGCGCGCGATGGCGAACGGCTCGTCGGGATCTCGCGCGCCATCACCGACTTTGCCTACTGCTGCTATCTTTCCGATCTTGCCGTCGACGTGGAGTACCAGCATAAGGGCATCGGCAAGCGGCTGATCGACGAGACGCACCGGCATGCCGGGATCGACACAACGCTGCTGATTCTGCTGGCTGCGCCCGCGGCGGTGAACTACTATCCCAAGATCGGCATGGAGCAGCACAACAGTTGTTGGCTGTTCCGGCGCGGCCGTTCTCAGTAAAATAGTAGTTTCTATGTCACAACCAAATTCCGATATCGGCCTGCTCGGGCTTGCCGTGATGGGTCAGAACCTCGCCTTGAATATGGCGGACCACGGATTCCGCGTCAGCGTGTATAACCGCACCACGGAGACGATGGAAAAGTTTCTTGCGGAGAATCCGGCGACGCCCGGCGGTCTCCAAGGGGAGAAGACGCTGGAGGGCTTTGTTGCCTCTCTGAAGCGTCCGCGCAAGATGATCATCATGGTGAAGGCGGGCGGTCCCACGGACGCCGTCATTGACAGCCTGACGCCGCTGCTGCAAGACGGCGATATCATCATCGACGGCGGCAACGCGCACTGGCTGGATACCATCCGCCGGGAGAAGGCCCTGAAGACGAAGGGGCTGCGGTTTGTCGGGTCGGGTGTGTCGGGTGGCGAAGAGGGCGCTCGATTCGGTCCCTCGATGATGCCCGGGGGCGACTTCGGCGCATGGAAAGAAATCGAGCCCGTATGGACCGCCATTTCCGCCAAGGTGGATGCGGCCACGGGCAAGCCGCTGACTGGCGCTTCGCCGGGCAAGCCGATTGTCGGCGGTGTGCCCTGCACCACCTACATCGGGCCGGATGGTGCGGGCCATTACGTGAAGATGGTGCACAACGGGATTGAGTACGGCGACATGCAGATGATTTGCGAATCGTTCGCGCTCATGACCGGTGTGCTCGGAATGTCGCCCAGCGAAGCCGGCGACGTTTTCGCCGAGTGGAACAGAGGCGTGCTGGACAGCTTCCTCATCGAGATCACAGCGGACATTCTGACGCAGAAGGATCCGGTGACGGGAAAGGCATTTGTCGATATCGTGCTCGATACGGCCGGTCAGAAGGGGACGGGTAAGTGGACCTCAGTCAGCGCGCTGGATCTCGGCGTGCCCGCGCCCACAGTGGCGGAAGCGGTGTTTGCGCGCTACCTCAGTTCCGTGAAGGATGAGCGCGTGGCCGCCTCAAAGGTCTTGACGGGTCCCACGGCATCCTTCTCGGGTGATAAGAAGGCGTTCATTCAGGCCATTCACGACGCCCTGTATTGTTCCAAGATTTGCGCGTATGCGCAGGGATTCCAATTGATGCGCGCGGCACAGGTGGAATACAAGTGGACGCTGCCGTTTGGGGAGATCGCCAAGATTTTCCGCGGCGGCTGCATTATCCGCGCGCGGTTTTTGCAGAAGATTACGGAAGCGTATGAGCGGAATCCGAAACTGGACAATTTGCTTCTCGATCCGTATTTCAAGAGCGAGATCGATCGCTGCCAGGGGAACTGGCGGATGGTGATCGGCGCAGCCGCGGCCAATGGCGTTGCAGCGCCGACCTATTATTCGGCGCTCGCCTATTATGATGGGTACCGCAGCGCACGCCTGCCCGCGAACCTGCTCCAAGGACAGCGCGACTTCTTCGGCGCCCACACCTACGAACGCGTCGATCAGCCCCGCGGCAAGTTCTTCCACATCGACTGGCCGGAACCCTCCCGCCCGCAGTTGGAAATGGGCGGCCATTAACTAACCAGGCAAGGCTTCGCCTTGATATCCTTCGGATATTGGAGCAAGAAGTCAGGAGCCAGAAGCCAGAATCGCTCGGACGTATGCGCCGAGCAGTCGACTCGTTTCACCCAGCAAGCTGTGGAGTTCGTGGGTCTCGCAGGCGGTGCGGCCTTCGTCTCGATGCAACGCGGGGAACGAAACCTACCCGAAAACTCGCAAGACAATCTCACGCACGCTGGTCACTTCGGATGCAGGCGCAACCTCTTTATCCATCTTTCTTGTCAGTTCATCAGCGGCCATCAGGCTCAGTTCGCCTTCGCCACCTCCACCGCAAACACATACGTCGCCCCAAACATATTCGAACGAAACACCACCCACTTCTGATCCGGCGTAAAACTCACATTCGGCTCCAGCCGGTAATTATGCTTCTTCATATTCACCAGTTTCTCCGCGCGCAGCACCCCAGGCTTCACGAAACTCTTGTCCGCCGTCCCGCGATTCTCCATCAACTCCGGCCGGAATAAGTAGATCCACTGCCCGTCGGGAGCCTTCGCCACCTGCCCCGGATCCCCACCGTCGCCGCACAGCAATTTCCCATCGCGGGTGACATTGAAGTGAATCGACCACTCATTCCGCGCCAGATGATACTGCACACGCTCTCCGCTATCCACGTTGTAACCCGCCAGCCAGAAATCCTCGCCCCGCGGCGTCTGCAAGTCATACCAGATCGTCTTCCCATCCGCGCTCCAGAACTCATGCCCAAAAATCTCCATCGCCATCGTCCGCGTGTGAATTTTCTTCACCTGCGTCCCATCCGTCTTGATGGTCCAAATCCGGTCCACCTTGTGCCACGGCCCTTCATGGCAGAACATCAGCAGCGAAGGATCCGTGGGCGAGAACAGCAGGTGATTCAACCAGTCCGTCGCCTTGTGCAGGATCTTCGTTTCGCCCGTCTTGATGTTCACAGTGAACAGCGCCATCGGCAGCCGCGCAGCCAATCGCTCCTCCATCATCTGACCCTTACTCCGAGGCTGCTCCAACCCCTGCGGCCCCGGCGGCCGGTTCGGATTGTAATCCGTCCCATCGCCTTCAATGTAAGTCCCCGCGGCCAGCGTCTCATCGGCATTAATCGTCGAAATCCCGCCGCGACGGGGTAGCTTTGCGATCTCGCGCGTCGCACCCGTATTGATATCGGCCGACCACAGCGCCCCATCCTGCGTGTAATAAACCGTCGACGTCTTGTACCCCGCAATGATCACCCGCACCCGGCCCTTGACGACGCTCTTGGTTGCGCGCGTGTTCAAATCGAGAGCCGAGATTCCGGCCGGCGTCGTGTACACCATGTACTTCCCATCCGGCGTATACCCGTTCTGATTGAAGTACAAACTCGCGCTGTTGGGTTCATCCGTCAACCGCACCACGCGATGCCCCGTATCCGGATCCACCCACGACTTCGGCGGCGCCGCAGTTTGCGCAAAAGCAGCGGAAGCGGCCAGCAGAACCAGCGTCAATTCCATAAATGCTCCAACGTTGAGAGTATCGCAGCGGCGGGGAGTGCGCCAAAATGGAAAGAGTCCAATTCATGACGCAAGGTTACGGGGCTGAGCCGCTCCACCGGTACTGCGACGTTAGTCTCCCAGTGCCGCTTGATCAGATCTTCACCTACGAGATGCCCGAAACGCTCCGCCACCGTGTGCGCCGCGGTTGTCGCATCCTCGTGCCTTTTGGCGCGCGCAAGCTCACTGGCATCGTGCTCCGCACTCATAACGACAAGCCCGACCGCGAAACCCGTAACGCCCTCCAACTCCTCGGCGAAGAGCCCGCGCTCGATGAGGAACTGCTCTCGCTCGGCACCTGGATCGCCAACTACTACTGCTCCCCCCTCGGCGAAGTCCTCCGCGCCATGACCCCGCTTGCCGCCGAAGTCCGCCGTGGCAGGGTCTGGGCGCTCACCGATTCCGGCCGTCAAGCCGCGCGTCAACTCCTCATCGGCGCGCCGGAGAGCGACCCCACCGTCCACATCCTCTCTTTGCTCGATCACCAGTCGCTGACGGAATCGTACCTGGAGCGCAAAACCCCCGAAGCGAAAAAGGTGCTCCGCTCCCTGCAAAGGAAAGGCTTCGTCATCGTCGAAGACACCGCCGCCGAACGCGACCCCCTTCGCGCTCCATCCCTCAAACTCATAGTCGAATTCAAGACCCGCGTCGACGGCGAAAAGCTCCGCAAAGCCGAGCGCGAACTCATCTCCTTTCTCGAACTCCACCCCGGCGCACACAACCTCGCCGAAGTGGAAGCCCTCGTCAAGGACGCAAGCACTGCCGCCCGTGGCCTCAAGCGACGGGGGCTCGTCGAGCTCTCCGTCCAGACCACCCACCTCGGCACGCCTGACATCCGCCCGCCGCACGAGTTGAATCCTCACCAGCAAGCCGCACTGGGCACCATCGAAAGCTTTCTCGACAAAAAACAATTCCAGACCATCCTGTTGCAAGGCGTCACAGGCTCCGGGAAGACCGAAATCTACCTCCGCGCCATCGACGCGACGCTTGCGCAGGGCCGTTCCACCTTGATGCTCGTCCCGGAAATCGCGCTCACTCCGGCGGTCAGCGGCCAGTTCCTACACCGCTTCGGCGATCGTGTCGCAATCCTCCACTCCGCCTTCTCCGATACCGAGCGCGCCGAGCAGTGGCGTCGCATCCGTGCCGGCAAAGCGCAAGTCGTCGTTGGCACCCGCTCCAGCATCTTCGCGCCCGTGCAAAACCTTGGCCTCATCGTCGTCGATGAAGAGCACGACGGCAGCTACAAGCAGGAAGAAAACCCCCGCTACAACGGCCGCGATGTCGCTGTCGTTCGGGCTCACGCCGCCGGAGCAGTAGTCATTCTCGGCTCCGCTACGCCCTCACTCGAAAGCCGCCACAACGCCGAAAAAGAGAAGTACCTCCTCATCGAACTCCCCGAACGCATCGCCAGGCGTCCGATGCCCGAAGTCGAAATCGTTGACATGCGCCAGGAGTTCCTCGAAACCCGCAAGCAGAACAGTTTCTCCCGCCGCATGCTGGACGTGATCGGCGCGCGCATCGACGCCAACGAGCAGGTGATGGTGCTCCTCAACCGCCGCGGCTTCTCCACCTTCGCCGCCTGCCGTTCCTGCGGCGAGCGAATGGAATGTGTCAACTGCGCCGTCACCATGACCTACCATCATCGCGACCGCCGTATGCTCTGCCACTACTGCAACTACGCCGATCGCCCTCCGAAAAAATGCCTCAAATGCGGCAGCGACCACATGCACTTTCTCGGCACCGGATCAGAAAAAGTGGAAGAAGAGCTGCACCTCGCCTTCCCCAAGGCCCGCATTACGCGCATGGATCGTGACACGGTCTCGGGCAAGCGCCGCTACGAAACCATCCTCCACGGCTTCCGCGCCCATGAGTACGACATCCTGGTCGGCACGCAGATGATCGCCAAAGGTCACGACATCCCCAACGTCACACTCGTCTGCGTAGTGTCCGCCGATGTCGGCCTCGGAATGCCCGATTTCCGCGCAGCCGAACGTACTTTCCAACTCCTCACACAGGTCGCCGGCCGCGCGGGCCGTGGCGACCTCCCCGGCAACGTGATCCTCCAGACCATCAACCCCGAGCACTACGCCATCCGCCTCGCCTCCATGCAGGACTACCGCGGCTTCTACGACAAAGAGCTCCAGTTCCGCCGCATGATGCGCTACCCGCCTTTCGCCGCCCTTGCCAACGTGATGGTACGTTCCGTCAATCAGCAACAGGCCATCGACATCAGCTCCGAAATCGGCCGCTTCTTCGGACCATTGGTGAAGGACGTCAAAGTGCTCGGCCCCGCCGAGGCACCCATCCCGCGCCTCAAGACCGAATTCCGCTATCAGCTCTTATTGAAGGCCGCCTCCCGCAAGCGCCTCAACGAGCTCCTTCACAACCTTCGCGCCTTCGCCGAAGAACGTCACTGGCCCCCCACCAGCCTCGTCATCGACGTCGACCCGCTCAGTCTCCTCTAGAGATTCACGCCGCTGCGTCCGTCACCTGAATTTCGAGTCTCTTCCCCAGCACTCGAAAGGCCTTATCTATAAGGCCACCGCGGCTGGAATGATTCAAGTCGAGCAGCCGGTCGACGTGTTGCTTGGGAATCCCGATACGCCGCGCAAGCTCGGCCTTCCGCATGCCCTGTTTGCGCAGTTCCACATACAGAGCAACTTTCGCGGAACTCATCCACGGAAGCGTAACTGAGTGCAGGTGACGGCCACGCCGGGCACGTTGCTGCGGAATATTCTCACCGTTCAGCATAAGGTCACGCACCACCATGGCTACCACGTCCGCCGCCATGTCCAGCGATTCACGAATCGTTTCGCCCTGCGTCACTCCCCAAGGTAAGTCCGGAAACGTCACGGTAAACCCGCCTTCAGGTTGTGGTTGCAGCATCGCGTTGAACTTCATGATGGTTCCTTCCCGTCGAGTCCCAGTTGCTTCAGAATCGCGCGCATGGTGCCCGTGCGCAACTCCTTCGATGGGTGCCTCGGCAAAGTGGATCGCAGCTTTCCGCGCATCACCTTCGTATGCGCCTTGCCTTCTTCGAAGGCGCACCCTTGGAAGCGAAGCCAGCGTTTGAACTCGCTAACCTTCACGAATTCATGGTAACCAGAAGTGGTTACTTGAAGCAAGCGGCTCCGGCCTCTACCCGTCCTTCGATGCCCTTGCCAACGTGATGGTGCGGTTCGTCGATCAACAACAAGTCGTCGACATCAGCTCCGAAACTGATTGCTTCTTCGGGCCATGGTCAAGGACGTCAAAGTGCTCGGCCCCGCCGAGGCGCCCATCCCGCGCCTCAAGACCGAATTCCGCTACCAACTCGTATTAAAGGCCCCTCCCGCAAGCGACTCAACGGACTCCTCCACAACCTCCGCGCCTTCGCCGAAGAACGCCACTGCCCCCTCACCAGCCTCGTCATCGACGTCGACGCTTTGAACTTGTTGTAGCTGCTACAGCAAAGCCAGTTTGGGATCTCTATGGAAATGTTTGCCCTTGTGAGGACTGGCAATTCGTGCTGTAGGGCCAAACTCGCAATCCATACGTCATTCGTCGGGATTAGCGTTCCCGCCCCGTGAATGTGGTTCACCAGTCGCGCGCAGGAATCAGTGGTTTCCCTGTCTGGAAAGCGTATCCCGACGCCACGAAGCCGCAGGAATTCCGCAGTTTCTCCACGAAGCGCATCAGTCAAGCGGCTGGTGTCCAGCAGAACCCTCACTTCCACATCTCCGGGTCGATTCGCCGCTGTTCCTCGATTATGCGATCGAATTCACGTTCTTCCTGCCACCGGCCGGCAATGCCTTTCAGTGACCGGAACTTCTTTTCCGGCTGAGTGCCGGATGCAGTCGTCAACTCCTCCACCAGCAGCCGGGTCAACTTTATCTTGCGCGTCCGCGCCTGACGCAGCGCCCGGTCAACCTCCGGCGGAATCGCTCGAATCGTACACTGTGTTGATTTTGCAGTCCTATTTCTGCCTACACTGAGTCACCCGCTGTAGGCACTACCAGCTCCACCGCAACAACGACACCCCATGCCGCGGCAACGCGAACCCTACCGTCGCCTTGCCACCCTTCACATCGACCCAACGCGGCGACTCCAATAACTCCAACTGCCCCGCTCTCTCCAACTGCGCATACTGCTCCTCAGTCGGCCTCTGCGGCGACCCCATCTTCCTCCACGCTTCATACGAATTGCTATGAGCGCCATCCACCCGATAATGCTGCATCAGAACCCGGCCATCGGGCAATCCCGTTACCGCCAGCTCCACCGGCGCAGCCGCTGCTCCCTTCCCCGAATCGTGATAGTGCACCACCATCACTGACAGGGACCGTTCCGCCCGGCTCGCAATCGAATAGAAATCCGCCTTCTCCTTCGCCCCGCGTGCAGTCATCACGTCCAATGGCAGCGCCGCCGCATTCTCCACCGCCACCCGGTTCCCCCGCATCATCCCCAGCATGCGAAACACGTTCAACACCGGCTTGTCGATCCTGTTCGTTGCCAAGTCGCGGAACCCGTCAAAGTATGGCTGATCCTCAAACTCGAACGCCCAAGTCACCGCCCCAAGCAGATTCACTCCATGTTTCGCCGCCAGATCCAGATGCCGCGGCATCACTGCCGCCGTGTAGCTCGAATACATCAGCCCGTTGCGATACGCATTCTGTGGATACACCCGCGACGAACACGCCGCGCACCCTTCCGGATCCGACTCGCCGATGATCACCGGCTTCCCCTTCAACTCCGGATACGACGCCACAATCTCAAACCCTTTGCTCAGATCCGTCAACTGCTTCTCGCTCCCCATCACCACCACGCCGTCTTCAAACCGCGGGCTCCCCTTCGCATGGAACCCCACATAATCCAGTGGCGAGCCGGTCTTCCCCGTCGCGTGATTCTTTCCGCGCACCGCATGATCGAGAAAATCACGCAGAAACTTCGCCGCCCGTTCCGCCCCCGGCCCCGTCGAATGCGGTCCACCCACACGCGCCGTTGGTAGCGCCCGCTTCACCGCATCGACGGCATAGTCGTACAGCTTGTGATACTCCTCCGGCGTGCCCTTCCAATAGGCGATGTTCGGTTCATTCCATACCTCCCACAGCCAGCTCTCCACCTCAGCCTTCCCATACCGTGCCACGCAATGCTTCACCCACTGGAACACCAACTCCGCCCACTTCGCGTAGTCCTTCGGCGGATACGCCCAGCCCGTGTAAATATCGCCATACGGATCGCCGGGTTTCCAGTGATGCCTGTAGGGTTGTGGCTTGGTGGACAGCCACTCCGGCATGAACCCGATCTGCGCCAGCGGCTTCATCCCCCGCTCCACATACGTATCGAAGATCCGGTCCACTATCGTCCAGTCGTACACCGGCTTCCCCGCCGCATCCTCCGTGTAAGCATTCGTCGAACCCCACTTCAACGCCGCCACTCCATCGCCCGTCACCAGCAACGAATGCGCCCGCACATAAACCGGCACCGCGCTTAACGCTGCTAGTTCCGAGAGCAGCTTCTTCCCGTCCTTCATGTACGTGTAGTTCGGCTCGTCGTAGCCAAAGAAGCTCCACACCGGCTTTAGCGGACCCTGGCTCTTCGCCGCATCCACGCGAATCGAGATAGTTTGCGCGCCGGCCAGCGACACGGAAAGGAAAAGAATAATGGATCGCATCTTTGAAAACTCAGAAGTTCAGTTTCAATGCTAGCCAAAAACTACGGGAGCCATCAGCGCTCGGCATTCCGCGCGCCTCGCGTCCACTTCTTCCGACTGTTCCAGGCGCGATCGAATCCATGACACGCGGAGCAGGGGCTATCCTGAATTGAGGCTCACTGCACTCCGATGACCGTCGCCGAACTCCGCGAGAACATGCTTGTCGCCTTCGACACCTTGCGCACCAACAAGGTGCGATCTTCGCTAACGATTCTCGGGATTGTCATTGGCGTCACATCGGTTATCTCCGTGGCGGCGATCATCTCGGGACTGAATCGCTACGTCTCGGACAAAGTCCAATCGCTGGGCTCGCGAACCTATTTCATTACCCGGATGCCGCCAGGCACGTTCGATTTCAGCAAGCTGCCGGAACACATCCGGCAGCGGCGCTATCTGCAAGCCTCCGATGCGCGTGCGGCGCGCGAGTTCGCGCCGGCGGTCGATTTTATCACCCCGTTTGGCACGCGTATCGCTGTTCCGGGCCTCAGCGGCGGCGGAAGCAACGACATCTCGTATGGAGGCCAACGTGTGGAGCGCGTGTTCCTGCGCGGTGTGGAGCCGGAGTTTATTGATGCCTTCCCCATGTTCTCCATCGCGCATGGGCGTTTCTTTACCCAGCCTGACGAGATGCACGTACGCCCCGTGGTGGTGATCGGGGCCTCGATCGCAGACGCGCTCTTTGCCTCGAACGATCCGCTGGGCAAACAAGTGCGTCTAAACGGGAAACTCTATGAGGTGATCGGGGTACTGAAACCCGAGACCGGACTTTTCGGCGGTCCCGGACCCGACGACTTTGCACTCATCCCATTCTCCGAGTTCCACAAGCGCTACCCCGAGGCCAAGGAGCTCGCGCTGGCGTTCACTGTGGCGCAGGGCCACAACGTCGAAGAGGCGCGCGAACAAGTGGCTCAGGCGTTGCGCCGGGTACGCCGTGTCCCCCCCGGCGCGCCAGACGATTTCGATATCGTCTCGCCCGACTTCATCAGCTCGCTTTGGAACCAGCTCACTGGGGCGCTGGTGATTCTGACAATTGTCATTAGTTCCGTCGGCTTGCTGGTGGGGGGCGTGGGGGTGATGAATATCATGCTGATATCGGTTACCGAACGTACCGCGGAAATCGGTGTGCGGAAAGCCATCGGGGCACGGCGGCGTGATATTCGCGTCCAGTTTTTGACGGAAGCGATCACGCTGTGCATGACCGGGGGTGTCCTAGGCGTGGCGTTGGGATTCGGGATTGCCATCCTCGTTCGGACGCTGTTGCCGAGCGTGCCCGCTTCCATCTCTCTGGTATGGGTAGGGTTAGGGTTGACGATATCGGTGGGGACGGGGCTGTTCTTCGGCTATTTTCCCGCGAATCGAGCTGCCAATCTTGATCCGATCGTTTGCCTACGTTACGAGTAGCGGGACACTCAGGTCTTCCCCCTAAAGGTCCTGCATCGCCCCACCGATAAGTACTCAGTGGTTGTAACAGAACAATCTCCGGTACTGGCGGACGCCGCGGACATGTTGAGCGCGCAGTTGCGGCGGCATTTAAGGCGATTCGTCATGCTGCTGAAGCCGCACACCGAGAGTTTGGACCGCCGATTCGAGCGGCGGCTGCAGCAGTTGAGGTTCGGCCCTCGCGAACGGAGTGCTTTGACCGCCATCACACCGTGCGCGGTTGCGTCCGCTTTTCTTCATACAAAGGACAGTGCGCCGTTTTTTGAACGGGTGGAATACCATGGCCGCCGGCTTGCCAAGATGAACTTGCCTCCGAGCGTCATCACCACGGCCCTTGCCGAGTACGACGGTCTGCTCACGCCTTTACTCGACCGGCAGTTTCCAATCGAAAGCGCCAATCTGCAGTGGGTGCGGGAGCAGCTTCATTTCTGCGTCATCCTTACCTTAAACAATGCCTATTATCAGGTGCGTGAGTCGGAAACCCAGGCCTTCTATGAACTGTTTCGGGTGGAGTTGGAATCGCGCAATCTGGACGAGCTGCTGCACCGGTTCCTTGCCACGCTCGCGCAGTATTGCCGAGCCGATGCGGCCCACCTTTTCTTAGCGGAGCCCGACAGCGGCGCCTGGACGCACCGTGGCAGCGCCGATTCCGAGCGCCGGGTGAAGGCTCCGGACTGTTCCAGTCTAGCGAGCGACTTGCACCGGGTACGGTCTCTATCGACGGCTCGCTGTTGGGTGACCAAAGGGGCGACCCGCAGCGCCCATCCTCCGGTTCTCGATGGCACATGGCTTTCTCGATTCGCCTCTTGCTGGTCCGTTCCGCTGATCGCGGGAAACCGGCTTGCCGGTGTGATGCAGTTTGGCTTTCGCAAACAATATGATTGGCTGCCGCGCGAGCAGGAACTGCTCACCGCCGCGGCCGAACGCTGTCACATGGCCGCGGAAAAAGCCCGGCTGGTGGAAGACCTGGCACAGCGCGAAGAGCAGGTCAGGTCACTCGCCGAACACATGTTACATGTCGAGGAAGCCGAACGCCGCCGTATCAGCCGCGAGCTGCATGACGAAGCCGGACAGTCGCTACTCACCATCCGATTGCAGATGGAGATGACGGAGAACACGTTGCCGGAGGATTCCGCAACGCGAGCGAGGTTGTCGGAAGTGCGGGAAATGACGGAGGCCACAATCCTGGATATCCGTCGCCTGATCGCAGCCTTGAGCCCCGCCGTTCTGGAACAATTGGGGCTCGGCGCCGCCCTGCGGCAGTTGGTAAGCCGATTCCGGCGGACCCATCCGGCTAAGGTGAAGCTCCACCTTTCCCGTATTCAGAATCTCCCTAAGAAGCTGGAAATCATTGTTTACAGGTTGGTACAGGAGTGCTGCAACAATACTGCTAAGCATTCTCAGGCTTCCCATGTAAACATTTCCGCGACAACTGCCGATGGAATACTCAGATTGCAGGTAGCCGATGACGGCATCGGGTTCCAGCTCGAAGAAGCGTTCAACAAAAGGAACTCGTTTGGCCTCTCGGGGATCCGCGAACGGGTGGCTCTGATGGGAGGTAGGTTCTCCATACAGAGTCAGGCCGCTGCACCAGCAGCGGGAAGCCCCTCGCGCTCCTCAGGCCGGTTCAAGGTGAGCGGCACAAATGGCCGCGACGAAAAACCACCCTGGCACGGTACGAGGATTCGGATCGAGTTGCCCATTGACCCGGCGCCTATGCGCGGTCTTGAAGCGGCTCAGAGGCGAGGATCAAGCGGTATAGGTGTTCGCGATGCCGGTGATCGCGACGTAGGTAATAAAGTGCGCGGACCGAACTCGCGCGACCCACAAGGCGCGCGCCGATCGAAAAATTCAACTTCGGACGAATGATATGGCAAGAACTCGAATCATGCTCGCAGACGACCACACCCTCTTCCGTCAGGGGATCCGCACCTTGATCGCCACGGAGTCCGACATGGAAGTTGTCGGTGAGGCGTCCAACGGCGGCGATGCCGTCGAAAAAGCAACGGAGGCCCGCCCCGATGTCGTTTTGATGGACATTGGCATGCCCGGACTGTCGAGCTTTGAGGCCACTCGTCAGATCAAGAAGAATCGTCCGGAAACGAAGATTCTCTTTCTCACCATGTACGACGACGAAGACTACCTCGTCGAAGGCATGGAGGTGGGCGCCAGCGGGTACGTCCTCAAAGATTCACCGGCTGCACAACTGGTGGCGGCCATTCGCGATGTCGGTCGCGGTGGCTCTTATCTCAGCCCGCGCATGTTATCGCAACTCGTCGACGATTTCCGGTCCCGGATCAAGACCGCCAACCGTCTACCGCGGTTTGCGACTCTGACCACGCGCGAGCGTGAAGTCCTCAAGATGCTCGCCGAAGGTAACTCCGTAAAGGAGATCGCCTGCGATCTCAACCTCAGCGTCAAGACGGTGGAAGCACACAAGTTCAATCTCATGCGCAAGCTGGATATTCACAACAAGGCGCAGTTGGTGCAGTACGCGATTCAGAAGAAGATCATCAAGATCCCCAACATGGTGTAAACGGAGCACCCCCCGCCCGCGCCCCTTCTTGTGGGTTTACCAGCCTCAGCCACGGTAGCGCCGCAAGCGATCGGCGAGTTCCTTGCGCTTCGCTTCGCCCAGCGGGACAAACGGAGGACGTACGGGGCTTTCCTTCATGCCCATCAGGCTCAAGGCATACTTCATCGCGGGGACGCCGTCGTAGCCGGCAAGGAGCGTGGCCGCCGCCTCGTTCAGTTTCCGTTGGGGCTCGCTCAGATCCTTGCTCTCACGGTGTGCGGTGAGGATGGCCGCTGTCTCCCTCACAAAAACGGATCCGTTTCCCGTAAGTCCGCCCGCGCCGTGATTTTTGAGGTTCGCCTCCATATTGCCGGGCACTCCGGTGAGGATCTTGAGCTTCGGAAACTCGCGCAGAAAAGCGACCATCGCATCCACCTTGCTGTAGGAATCCTTCATGCCATACAGCCGCTCGAACGGCGCGAGACGGCGCAGCAACTCCGGCGTGACGGGCGCTCCGCTCAACTGCGGAATGTTATACAACAGCACGGGCAGTTTGGCGGCGCGCAGCACGGGCTCAAAGAACGACACCAGCCCGTCCACCGAGGGATTCTTGAAGTAATATGGCGGCAGCACCAGCACGGAGTCTGCACCAGCGCCCGCGGCGTGATCCAGCAACTCCAACGTATCCGGCAGGTTGCCAGCGCCGATCTGACACATGACGCTCAGCGTCTTCCGATGGCGCAGCGTGCTTTCCAGCGACTGTTTGCGCTCCTTCACCGAGAAGGACGCAAACTCCCCGGTAGTGCCCATCACCAGGACTCCGTCGGCGCCGCCTGCGGCGAGGTAGAAGAGGTAGTCGCGAATCAGGGCGTCGTCGAGCCGGCACTTGCTGTCGAGCATGCTCAGCGCCGCCACGATGAATTGTGGCCCGGCGGCGGTGGGCAGCTTGGCGGGTGCCGCAAACGAGGCCGGAACAGACATTGGCAGCGCCGTCGAGAAGACTCGTCGAGTCATCATGGGAAGTCCCTCCATTCCCGGTCATCATATCAACTAGTCCGTTGAATCTCAGCGGCTGAGGGGACCAGGTTTCTGGATCGTACACCCAATGCGACAATGTTCTTCAAATGAACGACCGTCTCTGGAAGACTCTCCTCCTTGGCCTTCTCGCTGCCATCCTTGCTTCGCAATGGGTAACCGAACTGCTCCGCCACCGCCAGTCCGGGCATCAGATCGCGGTACTCCAATCGATCGACGCACAACTCAAGAAGCAGGCTGAGACCACTGACGAACTTGTGGCCTCTGTCGAAGACATTGCCGAAGTTATCGAGGACGTTCACAGTCACCTGGAAGGTATGGCGGAGTGATCCAGCAGCGCACACAACTGATCGAGTTCCGGCCTTCTGGCCCGCATCTCCGCTTCCGCCAGCAGTTTCAATCCGCGTAGGTGTGCCTCTCCGGTGGCGTCCATTGCCTGCAGTTTCGGGTCGAGCGTAACTTGAAAGCGGAAGTAGCGCCGCTTGCCCTGGACCCCGTCAAGCATGTGCCGTAACTGATAGTCCACGCTGCTGCTGACTCCGTCAAAAACAATCTCCAGCACCGGCTTAGCCCAACCGGCAACGCCCCATTTTCGCGCTTGATCGTAAGCGATCGGGCGGGTGAATCCGCCGGTCCCAAGTGAGACGACCAACAGGTCCTCATCGCGGAAAATCTCACGCGCCTCGGCCAGTGCGCACATGGCGGGGTTATTCGCAAATACGCCGCCGTCGATCAAAGCGTAGTAACCCGCAGTGCCGTGGGCGCCCAGGCGCAGCGGTTCGAAGTAAGTAGGCGCTGCGGAAGTGGCGCGTGCGGCGGCCTTCATCGGCCAATCATAATCTGGATTCAACTGCGCCCTCCGCGAGCGGAAGAAGAAAGGCATTCGGCGCTCAATATCGTAACTCGTCACCAACACCGGAGTCACTGCGTCGCGCAGCCGCGCCTCACCAAAGTACTTCTCGAGAACCTGCTCAATCCCACTCGATGGATACTTCTCCTCGATAACACCTACAGGCAGCCAGCGCTTCCACGGCGCGCGGTGAAAGATCGTCCTTCCCTGTTGCTCGTACAGTTCTGACAGTTCCGCCGCGGTATATCGCGGCTTGCCCTCCTCATCAGGCCTCGCCAGTCCGAGCGCCAGAATCCCGCCGGTCGAAGTTCCAGCAATTAGATCGAACATGACAGCGGTCCGGCGCTGGAGCCGCGACTCCAGTTCGGCGAGCAGCAAAGCCGGAATGATTCCGCGAATTCCGCCGCCATCAATCGACAATATGGTGCGCATATACTTGCGCCCTCAGCCTAGACCCGTGTCAAGTAACTGCCTCTTTAGCCGCGCGGCCCGGATGGGAATTTATCCCAACATTTTCAATCGCTTACGAGAAGAATGGAAAAGTGCTTCCGGGCGTGACCGACAAAGTTCTCATCAGTCAGGCGGGGTGCGCGGCTCCGGCCTGAGTGCTGTTCAGGCCGCCTGATTGATGAGTGCGAATGGCGAGCGACGCCGAGGCAGTGATGGCGTCGGTAATACCCGTGCCATTGAGCAGTTGAAGCGAGAGTTGGAGCAGTCGCGGGAGCAACTGGCGGAGAGGATTGGGCACTGGAGGAGGAGGATCCCAGACCTGGCCACGCTACGCCGCGAAACCGCCGCGCGAACAAGGCGCGCATCAAGATCAAATGGCGGTTCAACTGGAAAGCCAAGCAGATCTTCTAAGCGGTCGAAGGACCAGGGGCAACGCCCGAAGCCATCCAGGAAGACTTCCCGTTGCTGAAACGCGCCTCTATCTGGACTGTGGGAGCGGCTTCATCGAGCAAAGGCCAACATCGGTGAGTCGCGGCCTTGATCCGCTTCCCGGCCGACGATGACCTCCGCCAAAGCATGTCGAGGCCGTCCGCCTTCGGGAACCGGCGATCGACTTCGCCTCAGCCGCCGAAAGCAACCTGTCGGGCGTTCCCGAACTTGAGATCGCGGCCCACCACGGAAGGATTCTGACACTCACGACAGGTGGGCTGTTTTCGAGCACACCTGGAGGGAGGCGAATCGAGTCCCGGCGTCTTCCTCGTTTCACAGTTCGTTCCCATTGGATTTCGAGTCATTTCTTCCCACGCTGACGGTTGACTCGAAGACCGGACGTTGTCCAGGTGGATCAATGGAGCTCCCCACCGGGTCGCCGTCGCTCATCAATCGCGGGTTTCCAGGAGAACGCCACAAAACCGGTTGGCACACCCAGCGCATGGCAGGGACAAGCTGTGGGGCGGCCATCTCCGGCAAACCAGAATGAGGGAACGGCGGCACTCGCCGCGGAGTCGCGTTATCCTGGCATCATGAAGCTGGTTCTCGTTGTTGTTCTGGGGGCATTGTCTCTTCCCGCGGCGCTCGTCCGCGATATTCGCGCGGAACTTTCCAAGGATAACCGCGCCGCCGCGAAACAGATGATGGAGTCGTACAAGAAGCAGAGCGGGGTCACCTCCGAATACCTGGAGGCTCTGAGCTGGTTCGGGCGCGACGCCCTTGCCAGGAAGCGCTACGACCAGGCGGAGCAGTTCGCCGCCGACACGCGGACCCCGGCCCTCGAGATGTTGAAGAAGCGCAAGCTCGATGCCGATTCGAGCCTGCCGCTGGCGCTGGGGGCCTCCATCGAGGTGCACGCCCAGACCCTTGCCGCAACCGGCCGCCGCAGTGAGGGAATCTCGTTTCTCAAGCAGGAATTGGCCCGCTGGTTCGCCACTTCCATCCGCACGCGGATCCAGAAGAACCTCCACCTGCTCAGTCTGGAGGGCACTAGGCCGCCGCCGCTCGAAATGACACAGTGGTTCGGCCCGTCGCCCAAGCCGCTGGACCAATTGAAGGGCAAGCCCGTGCTGCTCTTCTTCTGGGCGCACTGGTGCGGTGATTGCAAACAGCAGGGTCCCATCCTCGCCCAACTGCGCGACCGGTACGCCGCCAAGGACCTGCAGGTTGTGGCCCCGACTCGCTTCTACGGCTATGTCGCTGGGGGTGAGGACGCTACCCCTGATCGTGAAAAACCCTACATCGACAAAATCCGCCGCGAGTTCTACCCCGGCCTGCTCACCTCTTCAGCGCCCCTCAGCAACGAGAACTTCAATATTTACGGTGTCAGCACCACCCCCACGCTCGTGTTGCTGGACAGGAACGGCATCGTCCGCATGTATCACCCGGGGCGCATGACCTACGAGGAACTCGCTAACGAAATCGACAAAGTGGTCCGCTAACGGGATGGCCTTTGAAATGCTCACCTGATTCCTGGGGCTGGTCGCCGTCAAGGAGCATGGAAGGAGGTTATTTACCACCATGCTGCCCTTCAAGCGAATTCTCTTCGCTACCGACTTTTCTCCCGCCTGCGAGGCCGTCGTCCCATATGTCATGGAACTGAAGGACCGCTACGACGCGGAGTTGTCGATTCTGCACGTCTCCAACATCGCTCCAGTTGTCTACGGGGAGTATGCCGCGTTTGCCGCCGAGAACATGCCTCTTTATGCGGAGGTGCGCAAGAAAGCATGCGCCGATTTGCGCAGGTTCGTCTCAGAACGCTTCGCCGAAGACCATCCGAACGTCTTCCTGGAGGACGGGGAGGTCGGCTCGGTGATCGAGAAGGTGGTAAAGCGCGAGCGCGTTGATCTGGTGATGATGCCTACCCATGGCAGAGGTGCGGTGCGCCGCCTGCTGCTCGGATCGGTCACCTCCAAGGTGCTGCATGATACCTGCTGCGCGGTTTGGACCGGAGTCCATCACGAGGAGCCCGATCACTGCCCGCACATCCCCTATCACTCCATCGTCTGCGCAGTGAATCTCGACAAGGAAGCCCCGGCGCTACTTACCGCCGCCGATTCCCTGGCTCGCAAGTACCGCGCTTCACTCACCATCGCCCATATTGCCGAACTACCGCCGAACAACTACGCTGTTGACGCGGGCCCTTACCGTAAGGCGGTACTGGACTACACGGAGACCGAACTGCGCCAGTTGCGGGATGAGCTGGCCATCGAAGCGAAGACAGAGGTTTTCGCCGGTCCTGCCGCCGCGGGAATCCGCGAAATCGCCATCCACCAGCGGGCCGACCTGCTGGTGGTCGGCCGTGGCCAGATGCATGGGACAGTGAAGCGGCTTTGGTCGAACCTGTATTCGATTATCCGCGAGTCGCCGTGTCCGGTGCTGAGCGTGTAGACGCGCTCGGCGCCATGGAATTGCCGTCGAGGGCTCGTATCTTTGAATCAGGAATGGCCATGCATAGCGAATACATCGAACAGCGCGACGGGGGCTTCTACGTGGCCGGGACGCGCATTTCGTTGGACTCCGTTGTGTACTCGTTCAACGAAGGACAATCCCCTGAAGCCATTCAAGGAAGACTTCCCGTCACTGAAACGAGCACAAGTCTATGGCGCCATCGCATTTTACCTGGACCATCAGGCGGAGATTGACCGGTACCTCGTAGACACCGAGCGTGAGTTCGAGGGGAACGGCGTTCCAATGTCCGAGGCCAACTCCGACCTTTGGGAGCGGATACAGAAGGCGCGGGCCACTGTGGTACATGCAAAACTGTATGAGTTCCGCGCTTGATCCTGCGGTTCCAGGCGGACAACGACCTCAAGTTCGCGATCATCAGAGCGGTTCGGCGGCTGGAGCCGAGCATCGATTTTGCTTCGGCCCAGGAGGCTGGACTTGATGGTCTCGGCGACCACGGGCACAGGGCGCTGCCATTGGGGTCGCAGCCCAAGCTATCGTCACAGTGTGAGCGATCAGCACGCCTGCCGAACTGACGAATCAGGTTTACCATCTGCCATCGCTCATCAATAACAGGTTTCCACGTTAGGTTCCGGGATTCCGCCGGCCACTCCAATTGGTCACTGTCATTCCGTTGGGCAAAATCGTCGTTGCGTTGCGGCGGCGAGAGCCTGTGCTAACTGCGGTCCCTCCGAATGGCACCAAGTCGCAACACTAACTCCACGGAATTTCCACACGGCGAAGGGACAGTGGCTAGTATTCTGAACTCGTCATGCGAGGAGCATTTGTAATTCAGGTTCGGAAGGTCGCGCCAAACAACCGGCTAGAGGGCGTGGTGGAGGAGGTAGATACCGGGAAACAAGCTACCTTCAGCTCTGAAAACGAACTGCTTGAATTCCTCCGGGAACGGCTCGCCCAGCTCAGCGGCCAGTTCAAGGACGGAACGAATGGACCCAAGGATGACCGTCGTTGAATCAGCGCGTACGCGCTGTATGGGGCATAAGTATTCGACACGGATGTAAGTCAACAAAGGAGACGCAGCATTTAACATGTTCAATAACTCACAATTCAGCACTCCAAAACGAGTGGCCGGAGCATTGTCGAGGCTGTCTGCGGCTGTAGTGGCGGCGCTTTTCCTGCCGATGCTCGGAGGGCTGGCCGCGGGAGCACCAATGACAAAGGGCGATTTCGCATTCGTCAACGTAGCCGATACCACAATCCAAGGGTTTATCCGCTTTGGCTCCATGCCTGCTATCAACAATGCAGGCGCTGTGGCTTTCAATGCCGACGGGACGAGCTTCGTTCTGGGTGCGGTGTTTAAGTGGGAGCACAACACTTTGACTACCATCGCCTCCAGCGCCGGTGGCGTCCTCAGGAATTTTGGCGACTCCGTGGCCGTCAATCCCGCGGGCCTGGTGGCGTTCTCCGCCAATGTCGCAACCGGCGGCTCCATTATTGCCAGCGGCAATGATAGGGGGATGCTCACCACGATAGTCGACGCCAACACGCAGGGGATCGTCGGCGGCGCATTCCTGGGGGTCTCGGCAATGAATACCCCGGGCAGAGTTGCTTTCGTCGCGTTTCGGCGTGGTTTCGGTTCGCAAGCGATCTTCGACGGGAATGGCGGCCCACTCAGGGTGTTGGTCGATACGAGTACATCGAGCTTCACCTCACTCGGAGCTGCGGCCACCAATGCATCCGGGGACGTCGCCTTCCGCGGCTTCCTCGCCGATGGAAGCGTCGGGATCTTTAGGGGCAACAACGGCTCCACTGTTGTCGCTGACACAAACAATCCGAATTTCCTCGATTTCCTCGATCCAGTCATCAACAATGCCGGCACAGTCGCTTCCGCGGTGTTCCTCAATACAGGTGGAGCGCAGGTTTTCTCCAGCCGTGATGGCGGGATCACAACCCGAACCAACCCCGCTGGCCGATTGTTCTCCTTCGTCGACAATGTGTCGATCAACAATTCCGGAGACGTCGCGTTTTTTGGTGCCGATGCGATCGGCGGACATGGGATCTTCCTTGAAGCGACCGGCCGCGACTCACCTGTTGCGGTAATTGAGGCGGGGGATAAGCTGTTTGGTTCCACCGTAACGCGCGTCAATGTGGGACGGTTTTCCCTCAACGACAGGGATCATATTTCGTTCCAGTACACACTGGCGGACGGACGTTCGGGGATCGCGGTTGCGTATCCCAGGAACGAATCAAGCAGGTAGAGGAGCGGGTTGCGCGAGGCGGCTCCGCTGCGCCTGATCGGTTTTTCGATCAGAGGCGGCCCAAATCCCGCGACCCTTCCGCCAGGACGCGCCGGACCGGTGGAGCTGCCAGCAACGATTCTCTGAGCGGCTCCTCATGCCCCAGGGAATCGGCGATCCTCAGGATCAGCTCTTGGGCGCGCCGCCAGTGTTCCCCGGCCCGCGCACGATCCCCTTCCGCATATAAATCCCCGGCGGTGCGGTGGACTTGCCATCCCGCCACGGGAACGTCAAACTTGTCGAGGATTGACAGAGCATTGCCGATATAGCCGCGGGCGGCGTTGCGGTCTTTCTCAGCTCTCGCCACTCGCGCCTGCATTTCCCAGGCGAGCGCGCGCAGATTAGGGTCTGCGCCCTCGGGAACAGAGGCTAGAAAATCATCAGCCTCACGGTGAGCATCCGCAATGTCGCCCGCCTGCAACCGGGTTTCCGTCAAGCCGGCCTGAGCGTGCAATCGAAAGTGCCAGTGCAGGAAGAACCGGGACGTGATCCGATGATCGCGGACTTGCGAGAAGCACTGTTGAGCCTCATCGTGATTCCCCTGATAGAGTGCCGCATACCCGCGGGACATCCTCGAAATGGCTCTCAACCGGGCGGTCTGCTGCTCTGCGTCGCTTCGCATGACGATCTTGCTCATGCGGTGCGCGCCGTCGAAATCGTAGCAAAGCATGCGCAGCCATGCTTCCCCAAAAATGTACATCCAGGGGTCTTCCTCATTCTTCTCGGCCGACTCCTTTTCCGCTCGAATACTCTGCAGCATTTCCCCGTAGCGTCCCTGCAACAGAAGGAGTAAGCCCTTTGCGCTGCACCCAACAGCGTAAACTGCTGGATTGACCGTCGTGTTGATCAATGCGTCCGCATCCCTCTCCGCACCCTGATAGTCTCCCTGAAGCGCCAGCACGTGGCACAACAGCGCATCCTGAACAACACTCGAACCACTTATGCGGCGAATCTCCGACACGGCGTTCGCACACGCTTCTGCCCCTTCTTCCCGCCATTCGTCAAAGAGCAGACGGAGAGCGGACAGTGTGAGCCGCATCTGTGCCGCCCGCAGCGGATCGTCAAGGCTCGCGCACAACGCCAGCGCCTGTTGGCTAACCTCGCTGCCGCGGGTGGCATCGAGGTACCAGGCAGGCGAGGCCAAACGCACCAACGCTTCGGCGTGGGCAGCCTTCCCACCCGCTTGCGCGGCCTGGTCCGCAGCAGCCGCGTAAGATCTGACGGACTCTGACATCTCATGGAGAACAAACTGTGTATCTCCGATCCTCAGAAGGATTTCGATTTCCAGTTCAAGCCCAAGACCCGCATCCAGCGCGGGAACCAGCTCAAGAGCGCGCTGAAGGATTCGGATGGAGTCGCGGTGGGAGAATCGATTCGCTGCGGTCTCCGCTGCAAATATCAAACAACGCGCCGCTCGCAGGTAGTCCCGCCCCTCTTCAAAGTGCATCGCCAGTTCTGAGGCCAGCTCCGGTTTTCCAGAATCGAAGATAGGCATCAGATGTTCGCCTAGTCTCCGATGAAGTTGAGACCGATAGATGCCGGAGAGACTCCGGTAGAGAGCCTGACGATATAGGGAGTGCCGGAACTCGAAATGAGCAGAAGGGGCTCCATTCGCGGCACTGTGCATCCCAACGGAGCGAATGAATTCCTGCCGGCTGGCAAGCCTGTCGCAGGCCTCCTCGATTGAGGCCGAGGGGGCGTCCAACATCCCCGCTATTGACCAGACCGGGAAACGTTCTCCGGCGATGCTCGCGCTTTGGAGGATGCGCAGATCTTCCGGACGCAGCTGCTCCAGGTGGATCTCCATCATTTGTTGCAGCGTCTCGGGGATGCCGGGATAGACCTCTTCCAGGGGTACAGTGAGGAGCAGTTTCCCCGGTTCGGCACGAATCAGACCCTTGTTGCCCATGTCCTGCACGATGGCCACCATGAAAAGCGGGTTCCCTCCCGAGTTCCGGTGGACTAGATTCGCAAGACCAGCGGGAAGGCTTTCAACGGAAAAGTCCTTCGTAAGGTAGTCCGCCACGCTGGACTCCTCAAGGCGCTCCAAGGATACTTCGTGGCACAGCCGGCGGATAAGCAGATCCTGTTTCAGATTCTTCAGCGGGCTTTGAGAAAGAACGACATCCACAGGGCGGTAGGTGCCGAGCAGGAGCACCCTCGCCGGTTCTCTGCGCCGGGCGAATGCCGAAATCAGGTCCAGAGTGGAAGGATCGGCCCAGTGGAGATCTTCCAGAATCACGAGCAAAGGCGTATTCGCCGCGATGCCTTCGAGAGCCTCGCAGAGTTCGCGCACCATGCGCTCTCGCGTGCTCCCCAGTACCTCTCGCTGGAGAGACTCTCTTTGTTCTGGCTTCACCAGTCCGGGAAATTGACTCAACCACGCCGGCGCCCGCTTGGCGAGCGCCTGGATCACAGGCTCGTTTCCTTCGCTCCGAATCAGCGAGCCGATCGCCTCCAGCATCGGATAATAGGCTTCGATCCCGCCGAAACCTTCAATACACTGCCCTCGCGCGATTTGGAGAACCGGATGGCGAGTTACCCGATGCTGAAACGCGTCCACAAGCGTGGTCTTGCCGATTCCAGCTTCGCCCGTTACGAAGACCACCTGACGCTGTCCGCTCAACGCTAATTGCAGACAATCGTCCAGGCGCGCAAGTCCGTCCTCACGTCCCACGATATTGCGAGGGAGCAGAGTGGCGGGATCCAGGCGGGCCGCTCCGCGATCGTCGGTCACGGGAGCCACGAACTGGTAGCCCCGCTTCGGGAACGTCTCAATGAATTCCGGCTTATCGGACCGATCGCCCAGTGCTTTCCGAACCTCCAGAATGTACTTGCGGATGCCTTCCGGATTAACGTACGTCTCCGGCCACAGCGCTTCCAGAAGCTCATCCTGCGTGACGAGCCGGTCTGAGTGCTCCACCAGGTAGCGGAGCACGTCGAATGCCTTCGGAGTCATCGGGGTACGCTCATTGTCCCGCCACAGACAGTGGTTGACCGTGTCAAGCCGGAAGATCCCGAAGGTTTTCATATCGGATGGGTTCCCCACATCCGGGAACGAAGCAGGACACGAATGCGGTTCACCGTATAGGATGACTCCGGCAGCGGGGGAGAATCAACCGCGTGCCTGTGGTAGCCGGAATGCCTCGCAGGCGTTGACCTGCCTCTTACGCGTAGCGTGGGATGGGAAGCGTCTGATTCGCTCCTACAGTGATGCAGAGACGCGGCGCCTGATGGAGCGGCAAGCCAGCCTCAAAAACAAAAAACGTGGAAAGGACGGCTTTGATAAGGCTGCGCTTCTGAATGCGGCGACTTCATTGAGCGACCTCCTGCTACCGGGGCTTCATTTGGAGCCACTCAAAGCCGACAGGAAAGGCAGTACAGTATCCGCATCAATGAACGCTACCGAATCTGCTTCGAGTGGCGGGATGGCGATGCCTGCAATGTCGAGATCGTAGACTACCATTAGAGGAAACGAAACATGGCTGGTAGCAAGAAGAGACTGCCGCCGGTGCATCCCGGCGAAGCCCTGCAAGAGATCATGCACGAAGCAGGGCTGTCCGCTAATGCGCTTGCCCTCGCCCTGCAGGTCCCGGGAAACCGGATCACCACCATCCTGAACAGACAGCGCGGCATAACGGCCGACACCGCTCTCCAATTGGGCCGCTATTTCGGCACCTCCGCTCAGATGTGGATGAACCTCCAGTCCACCTACGAACTGGAAGCCGCGGAGGACACACTGTCCGATCGGATCCGGCAGGAAGTCATGCCGCTACCCGCTGCTTAGCCCGCTAAATCGGACGTGGAGACCCGAGGTATTGCGATAAATCGTCCGCAGGCAGGAGGCGTTCACTTGTCCAGCAGGCGCAATGGATTCGAGTTAGCGGGTGGCTAGATCACGGTAGCCGAGCCATAACGGATATGTCCGCTGAATGGCTTCGACTGCCTTCTGCAATTCGTGTTGACACACATCTGAGGCATGGTCGCATTGCTGGCGTGTGTAGTACTTCATCAGGATCGGCAATGCACGCGGATCCCGCAACTGGCCGAGGGCCCAGACTGCACGTTTACGTTCGGCCAGGCTGCAGGTCTGGCAATCAACTAGGCTACAGAGAGCCTGCACCCGATCGCCAGGGTATTGTGTCATAGCTGCTCGCGCTGCATCGGTAACGCCGCCGTGAATGGATACGAAAACGGCCGCATAGCCGGCGATCACAAACAGCAGCAAGACCGCAGAGACACCAAGGACCCGATTCCTAAGGGTTGCCGATGCAATCAGGCGCATGGACGTTGGCCTTTCTGAACCGCATCGTACACCTGAATGGATGTTCGACGTTCAGAGAGGTCCTAGATGGGTCCGAAGTTGTTGGATAGGAGGAGTGGACTCGTGAGTTCAGTCCATTCTTGCTGTGAGGGATTTGGTCGGGGCGAGTGGATTCGAACCACCGACCTCCTGGTCCCGAACCAGGCGCTCTAGCCAGGCTGAGCCACGCCCCGATCTCTTCTACAGTAGCAAGTTCGGCCCGAATCCTCAAGTTTCGTTTCCGGAGCGGAAATGCCCGGAGAGAAAAACTACCTGCGTTTCTCCGCCACCATCCGCTTCGATTTGTCCAACAGCGCCTTGGCACGCGACATGCTCTCGATCGCCCTCAGCACTTCAGGATCGCTCGATACCGCCACCTCATCCGACTTCTCTTTGCCGATCGCCGTCGTCAACATTTCCAGACGCAATTGGCGCTTCACCCAATCCAGGTTCGTCACCAGTTCCGATTCCTCGTACGGAATCCTGCGCTCGGTAAGGAAGGCCCGGAAGTCTTCCATTGTTTCGGCATCCGGCTGCCAGACCTCGGGTAGCTTGGCATCTTTCTTGGGACCAAAATACTTCGCCGTGTAATAGAAGAACGCGCCGCGTCCCAGCAGCATCGACTGGAATTTGTTCAGCTTGGGGTTCTCCCACTTTTCATCCGGAGCGATGCCGCCGCCGCCATACACCACACGGCCGCTATCAGTTGACTTCACATCACGACTGTTCCGCGTCGCGGTGTTCTTCGGATAGAGGTATTCGAAGAACGTCCCCTTCGAGTAATCGCGTTGAATCAGACGGCCGCTGGGGGTATAGTAGCGGGCAATCGTGAGCAGGAGCGAGCAATCGCCCGACAGTGGATACGGTGCCTGCACCAAGCCCTTGCCGAAAGTATTCTCGCCGAGAATCCAGGCGCGATCATGATCCTGCAGCGCGCCGGACACGATCTCCGACGCCGAGGCCGATCCGCGGCTCACCAGCACCACAATCGGATACTTGCGGCCCTGATTCCCGCGCCGCGCTGTGTAGGCCCGCTCCGTTGAGATGCGTCCGCGCTGGGCAACAACCGACTGGCCTTTCTCAAGGAACCGCTCCGTCACCGCAACGGCTTCCTGCAAAATACCGCCGGGATTTTCGCGGAGATCAATCACGAGACCTTCCACCTTCTCCTCGCCGAGACGCTTCAACTCGCTCTCGAACTCGCGGCTCGTGTTTTCGTTAAACGACTCGATGCGGATGTAGGCGACGCCCTGCTTCAGCCACACTGCTGTCGGGACTGAGGGCCGGTCCACCTGGTCGCGATGCAGTTCGAAATTCACAAGCTCGGTGAGCCCGTCGCGCTGCACGGAAACCTGCACCGGGGTGCCGCGCGGTCCCTTCAACATGCCGACTACATCTTCCACAGTGGATTTCTCGGTGCTCTTGCCGTTCACGCGGAAAATCCGGTCGCCGGGGCGCAATCCCGCATTTTTGGCGGGCGAGCCCTGGAACGGATACATCACCGTTACGTGGTTGTTGCGGTAGCCGACAAACATGCCGACTCCGAAGTACTGCCCCTTCTGGTTCTCGCGAAAACGCTGCAGTTCGGTTGGATCAAAGAAATTGGAGTGAGGGTCGAGGGTGCGGAGCATCCCCGGAATTGCGCCGTCATAGATGGCTTTTTCGGTTTTCACCGCATCGGCAAAGTTCGCCTCAACGGCATCCAGAACCTTGGTGAACGTCTTGATACTGTTCTGGATTTCTTCATTATTCACAGTGTTGGCCGCGGGTAGAATAGCAATACCCACGGACAACACAACAGTGATCGCCGTCGCACGAATAGACGCGAGGCGCAAAAGTCTCGTCATTGAGGAGCCTCCTCCACTTGCCTCCTAGTATAGACCGATCGGGTCCTGTTTGTGGACCCCACCTGCGGAGACAGAGCATCCACTCGATTAGACGCTTCGAGTCACCGTTTCGTGTCAAGTTTTGTTTAGCACCCGGGGCAACCGTTTGCCCCACATCCTCAGCCGAGGGAATTGTTCCACCAGCCATCCCCCCGTACAATGAAGCATTAATGACTGGCGCCATCGCATTATGCGCCTTCGCGCAACGACTCAGCGAGGAGTTACTGGCCCGCAAACACGCCAATCCGCGCTATTCGTTGCGTGCGTTCGCGGCGCTGCTCGGAACAGATCACGCCGTCATCTCCCAAATCCTGCGCGGACGCCGCCGTCCGCCGACCGCGAGAATTCAGGAATGGGCAAAGCGCCTCGGCATCGATCGCGAACAGGCGTTGGCATACGTCACCGAAGCGCATGTTCCCGGCCCGGAAGTACTGCGCCGTCAGGAAGAACTCCGTCACTGGGCCGCCGAAGCACTCAGCGTCGTTACCGGGGATTTGCACTTCGAAATCCTCCAACTCACCCGTCAGGAGGGGTTCCAGCCCGACTGCCGCTGGATCGCGCAGCGGTCCGGCCATCCGGTGGACGCGGTCAACATGGCCATCAGCCGTCTGTTGCGGTTGCGGCTTTTGGAAATGGCCGGCGGCAGGTGGCGCGACCTTACACAGCCTCCCGTGCGCAACCTGCGCGAGTTCCGGCAGGTAGCTGCGGCCCGAGTCCGCCAGATGCACTAAATTCCATTCACAAAAAGGACGACCAATGGCTAATCCCGTATTGCAGTTTCAGATCATCTCCACCGAACCGGACAAAACGGCTTCATTCTACTCCGATCTGTTCGGATGGACCGTGGACGCCAACAACCCCATGGGCTACCGCCAGATCAACACCGGTTCCAGCGAAGGAATCACCGGAGGCATCTGGCCCGCCCCGCCGCAGGCGCAGAACTTCGTGCAGTTATTCGTTGGCGTCGATAACGTGGCGGAATCGCTTACCCAGGCGCAATCGCTCGGCGCAAAGGTGCTCATTCCAGCCACTCGTTTGCCCGATGGCGACGAAATGGCCGTGCTGAAAGACCCGCACGGAATGCCGTTTGCCATCTATCGCGCGTCCACCCCGCGGCGCTAGACTGGATGGTTCGATCATGCAAACCACTTTTCACGGCATTCTCCCCGCCGTCCTCACCCCGCTCGACGCCGCGGGCCGCCTCAATCCAGCAGTCTATGAGAAGCTCCTCGCGCATCTCTATGCAAAGGGAGTTCATGGGATATATGTGGCGGGCCAAACAGGCGAAGGTCTCACACTCGTCAAGGAGGATCGCAAGACGCTTGCCGAACTTTCGATGAAATGCTCGCCCGCCGGTGCGCAGGTGATCGTCCACATCGGCGCCGCTCGCACCGAGGACGCCATCGACCTCGCCAAACACGCCTCGCGCCTCGGTGTCACAGCCGTCAGCAGCCTGGCGCCTCCCGGGATGTACAGCTTCGCCGAAATTAAACTCTACTATCAGGCATTGGCCGCCGCCGCCGGCGTGCCGCTCCTCGTCTATTTCTTCCCTGCTGTAGCGCCCGCTATCACTGCCACCGAACAGATTCTCGAACTGTGCGAGATCCCCAATGTGGTGGGACTCAAATTCACCGACTATAACCTCTACCGCATGGAGCGCATCAAACGGCACGGCCACGTCGTTTATAGTGGTCACGATGAAGTGCTCGCGGCGGGCTTGTTGATGGGCGCCGACGGCGGCATCGGCACTTTCTACAACGTGACGCCGGAACTGTTCCTTGAGGTTTACGCCCACTGCAAGAACGGTGAGCACGCCAAGGCGATGGCCGCGCAGCAGCGCATCAACGAGCTGATCGAACTCACACTACGATTCCCGGCACTCAGCGCGGTGAAGCGAATGATGACGTGGGCCGGCATTCCATGCGGCGATCCGACCCCTCCACGGCGGACGCTCACCCAGGCCGAAGAGGACGCGTTCGCCTCCGCTCTCGCCGCTTCCAGTTTCCGCGACGAGCCCATCGCCCAGAGGAAGTAAATGTCCAGCGTGTGGGATCTGTTCAGCCTCAAGGGCCGCGTCGCGATTGTCACTGGCGGCGCGGGCCGGTTGGGGTCGCAGATGTGCGATGCCCTGGCGGAGGCCGGAGCGCACCTTGTCGTGGCTTCCCGGGATGGCGACAAATGCCGGCGCAAAGCAGACGCCCTCTCCGCATCCCACGCCGAAGCCATCGGCCTCTCGCTCGACCACACGGACCGCGCCTCCGCCGATGCCATGGTCGCCGCCGTCATGGAGAAGTACGGCCGCATCGATGTGCTCGTGAACAACGCCTACACCGGCGCAGCTCAGCGGTTTGAAGAAATGACCGCCGGCGAATTCGAAGCCGCCTTGCGTGGCGGCATCACGGGCACTTTTGTCTGCAGCCAGGCCGCCGCCACAATAATGAAGCAGCAGCAGAGTGGCGTGATCGTCAACCTCGGCAGCATCTACGGCCTTGTCTCTCCCGACCAGCGCATCTACGGCAAGTCCGGCCTCAACAGCCCATGCAACTATGCGCCGGCGAAAGCCGGCATCATCCAGTTCACAAGGTACCTGGCCACCTATCTCGCTCCGCACGGCATTCGGGTCAACTGCCTCACGCCCGGCGGCTTCTACGATGCCGGATTCCAATCGCGCCCCGAATACGACGAGGTGTTTGTGAAGAACTACTCCTACAAAACGCCGCTCGGCCGCATGGGCAACCCCACTGACCTCAAAGGCGCCATCGTCTATCTCGCATCGGATGCATCCGCCTACGTCACCAGTCACAACCTCGTCGTCGATGGCGGTTGGACAGCGTGGTAGCTGCCGCGGCGATATAATTTGACCAAATGAAGATCGCTCGAAGAACGGCAATGGCTGCCGGCGCAGCCGCCTCGCTCATCCCCGCCGCCGACAAAATCCGCGGTGGCATCATCGGCTCAGGCGGACGAGGCCGATACCTCACCGGCGAGTTCAAGGAAATCGGCGTGGAGATGGCCGCGGTCTGCGATATCTACGACGCGAATCTCCAGGCGGGCCTCAAAGCCGCATCCACCGGCGCCAAACCCTATACCAACTACAAGAAACTGCTCGAAGACAAATCCATTGACGTAGTGGTGGTGGCCACGCCGGACCATTGGCACGCCCAGATGACCATCGACGCGGTGGAAGCCGGCAAGGACGTCTACGTCGAGAAGCCCATGGCGCACACCATTGAAGAAGGCTTCCGTATGATCGAAGCCACACGCCGCACCAAACGCATCGTGCAGGTGGGCACGCAGCGCCGTAGTTTCGATCTCTTCCTGGATGCAAAGAAGGTCTTGGATTCCGGCGTCTGCGGCAGCGTGAAACTTGTCAACAGTTGGTGGATGAACAACACTTCGTCCTTCCGCAACGCGAAACTGCAAGGCAACCTCGATTGGAAGCAATGGCTCGGCAGCGCCCCGCAGCGCGAGATGTCGGCGGAGCGCTTCTTCAACTGGTATTGGTTCTGGGATTATTCCGGCGGTTTGCTGGTGGGCCAGGCGGCGCATGTGGTCGACGCGATCCACTGGTTCATGAATTCCACCTTCCCGCTCGCCGTCACCACAACCGGAATGAAACCGAATATCCCCGGCGCGGAAGTGCCCGAAACCGCCACCATGACCATCGAGCACGCCGATTACTTCGCCGTCTTCACGCTCGGCTATCAGGCCATGCGCTACGCCTCGCAGGACGATCAGTTGAAACAGTTCCACGGCAATAAAGCGCGCTTCGATGTTGGCCGCGAAAGCTACGCGGTCTTCAAAGAGGACCCCAAGGCCGTCGAGTTGAAGCCGGCCCCGCTGGTGCGCGAACCCGGCAGTTTCAGCCGCTCCTCCCGCCAGCACATCCGCAATTTCCTCGATTGCGTCAAGACCCGCAAGGACCCCACCGCTCCCGTGGAAGCCGGCCAGTACACCAACGTGGCGTTGTGCATGGCGATGGAGAGCCTCAAGACCGGCCGCCGCATCCGCTTCAACCCGCGAACCCGCAAAATGGAAGCCTGACGGCCGTCCATATGTGGCTGCGGCGGAAGGTGGAGATTCTCGGATTCCTGTTCGGCGCCGCACTGGCAACGGTTTTCATTGCCGTGTCTGCAGCAACGAAGCCGCAGTCCAGCGACGTGCCGCTGTATGTGCTGCTGCCTTTCGTTGCGCCCGGCCTCATTCTTTGGATTCCGATTTCCTTTGCCATGGGCGGCGCTCACACCGAGTATCAGACCATCAGTGACTATCTGCTACGGTGCACCACGGGTCTCGCCTGGGCCTTCCTTTTCCGGTGGATCGCACGCGCCTGGCGCCGTTTTCGCTAGCCTACTGCTGGACCCGCGCCGGCTTTGCCACCGTCAGCGGCACGCTCCCCAGATCCTGTGGATACTCCGTCGCAATGATCTGCGAACCGTGCGACTGGTTCAACAACCCGTCCCAATGAAAGCCACTCAAGACGCGGTTGTATGCTCCCCCTGTCACCCCGCCAGTGGCAGGCGCCAGAACCATCCCCACACCGTTACCCTCCGTGCGGCTGCCCATGAACATGTTGGCGTACGCATCTGACCGGATCCCCACCGCATACTGCTCCACATCCACCAGCGTGATCACGTTCTGATTGCCCTGCTCAATGTGAATCCCGATCGTGCCTTCCTGAATCGAACCGGGGTAGACGATGGCGCCGCCTTCGAGAATGCACGAGTTGAAACCCCAGCCAATCTCCGGAGCTGTCAAGTAGATCCCCTTCCGGAACCGTCCGTTTATCCTCGGATCCTCAATGCGCAGATAGGCTCCAAAGCGCTTGGTGGTCGAATCGCCGCCAATCGCCGCGATCCCAACCTGATGGTTCAGTGCCGCCGGAAAGGTATTGTTGGAGGTGAGGTAAATGCGGTGCAGCGCGATGTAGAGCGCCGCGTGAATCTCGATCCCGATAGCCTTCGGCCCTGCATCGGTCAGATCCACACGCAGGTCGGAAATGGTATGCCCGTAGGTCAGACCGTCGCTCGCCCCGATACGAATCGCCGCCCCGGTTCCGCGATAGACCAGCCGCGTCGCAGTCGCCGAATCGCCGATCATCCGAATACCACCGAAGGTTTTCGGAAATACCACGCCCGCCGTACCTAGGTTGTAAATGCCCTTCGGCACGCGCAGTGCTCCCCCTAGTCCATCAAGTGACCGCAAGGCTAGCGCGAAGGCGGCCGAGTCATCGTGGATGCCGTCACCTAGGGCCCCGAAGTCCTTTACAGAAGGCTGTGCGAAGGCGTTGACGGCGAAAGCGAGGGTGAGAGTGAGTTTCAGCATCTAAGTTTCCTGCCTGAGTGATTTGGGCTAAACCCACTATGCAGGAACTAAGATGCGGCGGCTATGGGGAGAGGGACCCAATTTGCGAAAGTACTGGGGTTCCTATTTAGCCTAAACAAACTTCCGGGGAGTATCGCGTACGGTGGGGGTAGGGAGTAGCTGGGTGGCGGAAGCCAGTGGGAGTCGAACCCACCTGCGACAGGATATGCCGCACACTGGTTTTGAAGACCAGGCCCAGCACCGGCAAAGACTGGCTTCCAGAGGTATTGTAGCAGCGCTTGCCGCATGCTCATCCGCAGCGCCCTACGGCAAAGACCCACAGGACACCAAGTGCGAGAGAGCCTAGTCGTCTACCACTCGCTCGATGCGGCTGAGGAAGCGTGAAGAGGCGGCAGGCCCACTTTGGCGTGAGATTGCCGCCCAAATCGATCCTACATTCGCTATTGGAAGTTATCGTGTTGCCACGCCTTCCAGAACCCACAATTCCTGCTTGTATTCGTGGCCTTCCCAGATGATCCGCCGATTGTCTGGATGTGCCCTGCCCATTCGAATCTCGCGAGTCTCAAGGAGCTTCTTCGGCGCGCCACCTGCCACCGAAATGACATACAACTCATCCCGATCATACAAGCTGGGACTGTGGAAAAACGCGTGTTTGTTATCGGCCGCCCACCAGAGACCACCCCAAGCGCGAGAACGTAGGCCCTTTGGGTAATGGTAGATGGCCTTCCATGGTCCCCCTTGGACCGGCATTACGGCAATGAAGTCCTCGTTTTCCTTCGTGCGCATGCTGAGCAGAAATCGTGAGCCATCGGGAGACAGCGCAAACAGACGCATTCTCTCGTCCGCGCCCGAACTGTATACGGTAGATGTCTGTCCGCTCTGAAGGTCAACGCGAGTAAGTTCCGTGTCCACTCGATTGGGACCCACGGGTTGATTGGTGTGGGTCTTACAATAAAGGTATTTTCCGTCGGGGGAGAAAGTGGGATTCAATGCCGCGTCCCCCCGAAACGGCCCGTATGTCAGCCTTTGCGCGCTTCCCGTCGAAACATCGACGCGACTGAGTCGTGTTCCCCCAGGAGTCGTCTCGGCGGCCAACAGTGCCGATCCATCCGGGTACCACCGCAGCGGGTTGATTCCACGAGCGGGGTAGGGCAGCCCGCGCGTCTGTCCCGATTGAAGGTCGCGGATGTGCAGTAGCATGTTCGCGCTGCCGGGCAGGCCCGAGAGAAACGCAAGAAAGCGGCCGTCAGGAGAATACTCAGGGCTCCAATTTGCGTCCGTAAATCGCGACCTTATCGGAGCTGAGGGGAGAATCGTGCCGGCGGCAGAATCGACTTCAGCCTCGTATATTTCGGACGCCTCCGCCTGCTGGTCCAGAAAGATATCACCACTCTGGTATGAAGCAGTGGCCCGCCTGAGTAACCTCGATCCGAGATCCTTCTTAAGCAGTTCGGGAGTTCCGGTCGGCTTGCCGTCTTCAACGCGAATGGCATAGAGGCTTTGCGTGCTGTCACGGTAGCTGGTAAAGAGCAGTCGCCCGTCGCGCAGCCAGCCGACCAGACTGCTGCCGGGATGCACTGACTCATCGAGAAGCTCAACCGGCTCTCCGCCTGTAATACGCTGCAACCGGACTTGTGGACGGTTACCTTTCCGCCAGTCCAGAGCAATCCACTGCCCGTCTGCCGAGAAATGCACTCGAAGAGAAGTGCTTGGTGACGTCGCAATGGCACGCATCTGGCCGTTAAGGGCATTCAGAAGAACGAGCGATGCGCTTTCGGCGTCTTTCTTCCTGGCCCACGCTGCGATCCATTTGCCGTCTGGCGACCAAGCCGCAGGCCACGCATAACCGAGTGTAGAATCCGTGAAAAATAGACGGTTGTTGGATCCGTCTATCGAGACAAGGCGGATCTGCGGAGGAGCCGCTTTTTCCCACTGGTAGTAGGCCACCTGTCGTTCGTCCGGAGAAACGGCGGAGTGTCCGATCCCAGATCCATCCTTTTCCGGCTTGGCAACAATCCTTCGGGAGGAATGTACCGAGCGGTCGAACAGAAACAGGTGATTGTCCTTCTCGTATGGGATGTACCTCCCGCTGGGCGATGGGGCTCCGGCATAGTAGTTGCCAGTAAGGAGCCGGCGTTGCGCCATTGCACCTGCGGTTCGCGGAGTAGTCAACGCCGCCAACCGCTGTCTGGCCTGCGTAGCGAACTCCTTCTGGTCCGCGAAGTTCTTCAACAGTTGCTCGTAGGCTGCCCGCGCGTTGGCATCTCCCTGCTTCTCGAGCGCCATGCCCAACCGTAGTTGGGCATGCGCGGCTAGCAGCCCGTGGCAAAAGTAAGTGTTTTTTCAGGTCGGCACGCAAGCGCCCTGTATCCAACAAGAGCGAAAGAATCGACCAACTGAGGTCTGCCGAGGAATTTCGTCAGCCCAAATCGTAGTTGTGCCGCCCAATGGGCCAATTTCGCGGCCAATAGGCGCACAAAAAGCGCAAGTGAGCCACTCCCGACCCCTTGCAGCCGTCTCGGCTTTCCAATTCCGAACCGGTTCCGCAGGATCAAGGCCAAATTGAACGCACCCCCATGCACCACCAGACGCTTGAGGATGTTCTCGTGCCCTCGCAGATGCGTTCTTCTCATCCCGCCCGTCTCGTACATGTGCGCAAATGATCGTTCCAACTTCTCGCCCCGCTGCTTCAGTAGCCTCTTGCCTCGTACTCCGCGAATCCGCCGCCGATTCCCGTACACCGCCGCCTGTTCCGCCGCCTTGCCTTCCCACTTCCGCTTTCCTCGATCCGGCTCCGGAATGTAGCTTCTCACCCCTACTTCCTTCAGATCCCTCAGTACCTCGTTGCTGTGATACCCTTTGTCCGTCACCACCTCAGCCGGCCCCTCCGGGTTCACAACCGCCCCCGCCTCTTCGCTATTCACCACCTCGGCCACTTCGGCGATCTGCACACCAGCCTGCACCAACGTCTCTACATATGTTGTCGTGTCTCCCAGATCCGCTCCCTGCACTGTCACTGCCACCAGCGCCCCAGTCTGCATATCCACTGCATGTTCGGCTTTGTGCGCCAGGTGCGTGGAGCCGTCCTTCATCTTCGTGATCTTCGCGTCCGGATCGTGCGGATTCATCCACTCGTCGTTCGACATACGCTTCTTGCGCTTCTTGTCCATCTGCGCCAGTTGCTCGCGCGTCGGTGTCTCGATTCCCGACGCTTGCGCCAGCTTCGTCAGAAACTCGTTGTAGCTCTCTCCGTTCTCCCGCCGCACGATGCTGCGCAAAGCCGCATTCGCCTCCAGCGTCGTCGCATCGATCCCGATCGTATTCCCCTTCAGCAGCCCTTCCTTGGCCACCAATTCCAGCACCCACTGGAAAACTTTCTGGTGCGTTTCCACATCGATCAACCGCCGCGTACGAGAGATTGTCGAATGATCCGGTGTGCTTTCGTCCAAAGCGATCCCAAGGAACTTACGCAGCGATAGTGAATCCTCCGTACGCCAAGCGACGCCGCGTTCGGAATCGATTCCTTCGAAGTACCCCAACAACAGGCAACGGAAGTAGATTCCCGGCGTGATGCTCGGCCGCCCATACGGACTGTCCTCATAGAAACGCTGGCACAACCCTTCCACAAAGAGGTCAAACTGATTGCTGTCCAACAGTTGGTTCAGGCGGTCGTAGAACGGGTGTGAGCTTGTCGCGCGGATTTCCGTCGTGGTGAACCACAACCGTTG
>JACQZR010000100.1 GCA_016213775.1 Acidobacteriota bacterium | reverse complement strand
TTTGCCGACACCGCGAATCCTGCATCCGTACCCTGACGCCCGCTTCGACGCCAAGACTCAAGGTAGGAGCCGTATGCGCTAAAGTGCGCCCGTACGGATCTGTGCGGGGGGCGTCCGGTAACGGGCGTCCCTACCGCGACTACAGCGATTTACTACAGGACCTTTGACCGGTTGTGGCAGGTACGCGTTGGGGACAACCCCTCGTTGATGCGGACACGGGGTTTGGCTGAGCGATGGCGGTCGAACGGTGCTGTTGTTGGAAGTGCAGGCTCGCGATGGGCGGGGGTTTGCTCCCTTCATGACGGTCAATCCGGCGAATGTGAGGCGGCGAGTTCCGCCCGCGTTGTATCATCCCCTCATGCTCTTCACGTGGCGATTCACGCTCCGTTCCCTCCGCCACTCCCCCGCCTTTACCGCTATCGCCATCCTCACCCTCGCCATTGGCATCGGCGCCAATACCACGATCTTCTCCCTCGTCAATGCCATTCTGCTCCGCCCCATCCCCGGCTTCCAAACCAATCGCATTGTCCAACTCGTCAACACCTCCCATCAGGGCCTGGGCTTTGTAAACCAGGACGCCTTCCGCGAAATCCAAAGACTCGCCCGCTCCTACCAACAACTCGCCGCCATGCAGTTCTGCCAAATGAACCTCACCAGTTCCGGCGAGGCCCGTCAACTCACCGGCCCCTGCTTGACCGCCAACTGGTTCCATCTGCAAAACGAGAAACCGCTCCTCGGCCGCACCTTCGCCCCCGAAGAAGACCAACCCGGCCGCAGCCACGTTGTCGTACTCGATCACGGCTTCTGGCTTCGCCACTTCGCCGCCGACCCAAACATCCTCGGCCGCACGATGATCCTCGACAAGGCCCCATGGCAAATCATCGGAGTCATGCCACCCGGCTTCCAGGTCTACGGGGTCACCACGCCCGACATCTACACTCCTTACGTCATGCAAGAACATCCCGGCACCGGCGTCTACGTCGCGGGCCGCCTCAAGCCCGGCATCACGCTGAAACAAGCCACTATGGAAGCCGGCCACCTCTCCACCACCATCGCCCGCATCAACCCCGATTGGAAACACATTCAGCTCAAACCGGTTCCCGTCCTCGAACGTATCACCGGCGACGATCGCGGATTGCTCTTCACACTGCTCGGCGCAGTGTCGCTGGTGCTGCTCATCGCCTGCGCCAACGTAGCCAACCTGATGCTCGCCCGCTCCACCGCGCGCACTCACGAGATGGCGATCCGCGCCGCCCTCGGAGCCACGCGCGGCGACATCCTCCAGATCGCACTCCGCGAATCGCTCGTCATCTCCACGGCCGCCGCTGCATGCTCGGTGGCGATCGCCCACGCGTCGCTCGACGCACTGCGCCCATTGCTTGCCAACCTGCCGCGTGCCGCCGAGATCTCCATTGACACCACGGTTCTCTGCGCCGCGCTGGCGCTCGGCATCTGCACGGCGATTCTGTCTGGTCTCCTCCCCGCCTGGCGCATGGCACGCTCCAGCGGAGTGGCCTCGATGCGCGGCCGTTCCACGGCGAGATGGCAGCACACTGTCCTGACCGCCGAAATCGCACTCGCCTTTGTACTGCTCACTGGCGCCGGACTCCTTCTCCGCTCCTTCGTCGCCGCCCGTTCCGTCGACCTCGGCTATCAACCCGCAAACGTACTCACACACTTCCTCTCGCTCACACCTGCCGAGGACGGAGCGCGCACCCAAGGCACCGCGCTCTACGCCCGCATTCGCGACACCGTCGCCGCAATCCCCGGAGTCACCTCCGTTGCCACCGCCACCAGCCTCCCGCCCGGCGGCGTTCTCATCACTATGGATGTCCAACCGGAAGGTCAGGCAGAACGTAAGCAGGACCGGCAGGCATCCCTTGCCGTCGTCAGTCCCAGCTACTTCCGGACGCTCGCCATCCAGATCCGCGCCGGCCGCGTCTTCCTCCCCACCGACCGTGCCGGCGGAATCCCCGTCGCCGTCGTCAGCCAGTCCGTCGCCAACCGGCACTACGCGGGCAACGCCATCGGACGCCGCATCATGCTCCCCGAAATCGGCTTCAATCTCACCGGTGATCGCATGGTCCCTGTCGAAATCATAGGCATCGCCGGCAACGTCTGCGTCAACTCCGTCAAGGACTGCGAAGCCGAACATATCTACCTGCCCGAATCGCAAAGTTCCATCCGCATGACGTACCTCGCCGTACGCACTACCGCCGATCCGCTCACTCTCGCCCGCGCCATCCGCCGCGCCGTTCACAAGGAAACGCCGCTCACCCCGCTCGACGAACCGCGGACCATGGAAGACCGCACGGCCTACCTCACTGACGCTCCCAGGCGAGGCATGTGGCTCCTCGGTCTTTTCGCAGCCGTGGCACTCGTCTTATCCGCATTGGGAGTCTACGGCGTGACAGCCTACCTCGTCTCACAGCGCACAAAGGAAATCGGCATCCGAATGGCCCTCGGAGCAGATTTCCTGGAGATCTGCCAGTGGATACTTCGCGGCCCCGCCATCGCCTGCCTGACGGGGCTCCTCTCAGGCACGGCTCTCGCAGCCCTGCTCATGCGCTTTATCCAGGCGTACCTTTACGGAGTCCCTCCCACTGACCCACAGACGCTCCTCATAGCAACGAGTCTCCTCCTCATTGCAACTCTTGCCGCCACCCTCCGTCCGGTATTTCAGGCCGCCGTCACAAACCCCGTGGATGCCCTCCGCGGCGACCCGCGCTTGAGTTAAGATGGCAATCATCCCGCACATAAGTGACACGGTCACCGGAGGACACGATAATGCTGTTGTTGATTCTCTTGCTGGCTGCACTGCCGCTAGCCGCGCAGAACTGTCCGTCCTTCGCCTTTGTCGGACCGGCCAATGTGAACCTCTCGGGACATCGCTACGGAGGTGGAATCGTCCGCCAGCCCGACGGCTCGTTCACCTACCAGCGTTACTCATTGACCCCCACCACGACCAATCAAACACAGACCCCGCAGTTCCAAACCAACTTCTACAACTGCATCGGACTACCCGCGCGACCCACGCCGGTTCGGCCTCCCGGCTATCAATTCGGCGCTGACCAGCTCGGAGTCCAGTCCCGCCCCGCCGTGTTCAGCGACCTCGCGGGAAACGGCACCACCACGGGCATCGGCATCTACCCCTTCAGCCTGAGCCAGACGCAGCTCACCGTCGTCAAAGGCACAACCACCTTCGCGCCCGCCGCTAACTTCGTCTACAACATCGCTGCAGACCCCGCGGGCCTTCTTGTGGGCGACTTCAATGGCGACGGCAAACGCGATATCGCCGCACTCTCCATGCGTTCGGCGCAAGCCACCGGAGCCGTCCAGATTTATCTCGGCGTCGGCGATGGCACGCTCTCTTCATCGCCTCTGCTCACCAGCACCGGCAAATCGCCATCCAGCGCAACCGCATTCGATTTCAACGGCGACGGAAAGCTCGATCTCGCCGTGGCCAACGCCGGCGGCTCAAGCCTGATGCTGCTTTTCGGCAATGGCGACGGCACCTTCCAGACTCCCATCACTCTTGCGGGAGGCTCTGCCTTTCCAGCCGCCGTCGCAGCGGCGGACATCAACAAGGATGGCAGGGTCGATCTCATCATTGGTCACAACAGCGGCGTCGAGGTCCGGCTGGGCAACGGCAACGGCACATTTCAGGCCCCGTCCAACGTTTTCACCGGAGGCAACATCTCCAACGTGGCTGTTGGCGACTTCAATAAAGACGGCAACCCCGATATCGCCGCTTCCTCCAGAAACAGCGCAGCGCTCAACGTCCTTCTGGGAAACGGCGCGGGCGCGTTCCCCTCGTTCAGTTCCTCCCTCACGAAGTACAACGTGGCCGACCTGATCCTCGTCGATTTCGATTGGGATGGCAACCTCGACATTCTGCTCGGCGAAGGCCACCCTGACGTGCTCGTTGCGGAGGGTTACGACAACAACCTGTTCGTCCTGTTCGGCCGTGGCGACGGCACTTTTCACGGTCTTTCCGCCTACGCCGTACCCAACGGGGCCACTGGCATGGTTCTCGCCGACGTGAACGGTGACGGCCGTGCGGACATTCTCACCAGCGGCTCCGCATCCGCCAACGGCAATGCCGGCATTTTGCTCAACGCCGGAGGCGGCCTCTTCACCAAAGGCACTTCCGCGACTATTCTGGGGCAGTTCGGCCCAACGTTCCTCTCCGGAATCGATGCCGCTGACGTTAACGGCGACGGCAAAATAGACCTTCTCGCCGTCGACAGTAACCGCGTCTATACTGCCTTGGGAAACGGCAATGCCACCTTTCAGGCCGCCACATCCTTCATCTCCGGCAACGATCTGCGGAGTGTTATCGCCCGCGATTGGAACGGCGACGGCAAGCTCGATCTCGCCTACGTCAGCTACCGCACTAAAGAGCTCTTCACGGCCCTAGGAAACAACAACGGCACTTACTCGAATCCCGCCGCCATCACGGTGGGGGAGAACCCTGTCCAAGTCGTGTCAGCCGACCTGAATCAAGACAACAAACTCGATCTCGTCGTCGTCAACCAAGGCAATCTCTTCAGCATCGACGGCAGCGTGCAGGTGCTTCTCGGCGCCGGCAACGGAACCTTTCAGCCTCCCTCGACCATGGCGGCCGGCCTGTATCCATCGAAAGTCACCGTGGCCGACGCCACTGGTGACGGCAAACTCGATCTCATCGTCTCCACACAAGGCGCCAATTTCGCTTTCCAAGTGATCATCTTCCCGGGCCGCGGGGACGGTACGTTCCAGCCTCCGACTGTCCTGACGGTTGATTACGGCCCCGACCTGGTGGGCGTGGCCGATTTCAACGGCGACGGCAAGATCGACTTGCTGGTTCCGCATTGCTGCGGCGACACCGCTCTTGGCGTCCTGCTCGGCAACGGAAACGGGTCCTTCCAGGGAGAAAGCTACGTAGCCGCCGGCAGAGGGCAGCAGTTCCTCCTCGTGCGCGATTTCAACAACGACGGCAAGCCCGACGCTGCGTTCATTTCCGGCTTCGACACCTCCTACGTAGCCACTTTGGTGAACGTCTCGAACCCAACCCCAGTCATATCCGTCCTGACCAACCCCGCGGGCCTCTCCATCCAAGTGGATGGCGTCTCCGCCACCGCCCCACAAACCTATTCCTGGACCGCAGGCACGCCTCACACCATTGCCACGACATCCCCGCAAAACGGCGCGCCTGGAACCCGCCACGTTTTCGCCAACTGGAGCGACGGCGGCGCTATCTCACATAGTGTGAGTCCCCAGGGATCCACCACATACACCGCGGCGTTCACCACCCAGTATCAACTGACTCTCGCCGCAAGCCCATCCACCGGCGGCGTAGTGACGGCGCAACCTTCCGGTGACAGCTTCTATACTTCCGGCACGCGTGTCACCATCGCCGCCACCGCCAACCCCGGATGCTCGTTCCTCGGTTTCGGCGGTAGCCTTATCGCCCAGTCGAGCCCGCAGACCGTCACAATGACCAGCGCTAAATCCGTCACCGCACTCTTCAGTTGCACAGGCGTCGCACCCCCTCCGCAAACCGGCTGGCGCTTTGTCTCGATGGCTCCGTGCCGCGTAATGGAAACGCGCCCTGAATACAACTTCGAAGGCCGCAGCGGCGCCTTTGGCCCACCCTTCCTCACCGCCGGCTCCACACGCACTTTGGCGATGAACAGCTCCACCGTTTGCCAGATTCCGCTAGCGGCACGAGCCTACGTGTTGAACGTCACGCTCATCCCGCGCGGGGCTGCTGACTTTGTTACCGTCTACCCTGCCGGTGACGCGCGTCCGGACGTCTGGACCGTCCGCTCCCCCGACGGCCAGATTGTCGCCAATTCGGCAATCGTCAAAGCGGGCATCAATAACGGCATCAGCATCTACACATCGAATGATGCCGATTTCCTCATCGACATTGCGGGCTACTTCACCGACAACGCCGCCCTCTCCAACCTCGTGTACTATCCGGTGACCCCGTGCCGCGTTATTGAGACTCGCAGCCTCTATCGCTCCCCGGCGGGTCCCTTCGGACCGCCTTCCATGGGCGCGCAGGAGACTCGCAGCTTCCGCTTCCCATCCTCGCCAGATTGCGCCGTACCCGATGGTGCCGCCGCCTATTCCATTTCGTTGACCGTTGTCCCTCCGCAACCTCTTCCCTACCTCACCACATGGCCAACCGGCGTGACACAACCCAACGTATCCAGCATCAACTCCTTTGTGGGGCGCACGCTTGCCAACAACATCATTGTTCCCGCCTCGCCAGACGGAAGCATCAATGTCTTCGCCTTCGCCAACACCGATTTCCTGATGGACATCACCGGCGTCTTCGCACCCGACAACGGTACTGGTCTCTACTACTTCCCGGTGACACAATGCCGCACGATGGACACTCGAGGGAACGGCTTCAGCGGATTCTTTGGTGGCCCCATCATGGAATCGGAGACCTCGCGCACTCTACCCATCCCCTCTTCCACGTCCTGCATCGGAATCCCATCCGCCGCGCGTGCCTACGCCCTCAGCGCCACCGCGATACCCAATGGATCTCCAATGCCGTTCCTGACGCTCTGGGGCAGTGGCGCGGCGCGTCCGAATGCATCCATGCTGAACGCCTTTGAAGGGCAGACGGTCACCGGCTCGGCAATCATCCCCGCCGGAGGCAATGGCTCCATCGACGTCTTTGCCTACCGCCGCACGCACGTTGTGGTGGATGTCAGCGGGTACTTCGCCAGAACGCAATGAAGTCCGTTCTCTGCCTGTCGGTGACATTGTTGTGTGCCCACGCCGAAGCGCAGTACACTCTGCCGCTGCGTGTCGTCAACGCAGCCAGCCAGTGGCCCGGCCCCGTAGCTCCTGGCTCACGAATTACCATCCACGGCACGCAATTCGGGTCCTCGCCCGCGCTCGCGCTCAGCCGCGGCAATCAATCCATCTCCTTGACCGTGCTCCGCGCCTCGGCGCGCCGCATCGACGCCATCCTTCCATCCAAACTCGCATTGGGGGACTACGACTTGTCCGTCGATTCCACCGCTCGCGTCCAGGTCACCATTGCTGCCAGCGCCCTCGCATTGGACAGCCGCAATGGACAGGGATGGGGCCCCGCGCAAGCCGATCGCAAGGGCAACATCGTCACGCTATCCGTCACGGGACTAGGCTCGGCGAACTCCGTCGAAGTGCTCGCCGCCAGCCGCCCCGCTCGCGTTCTCAGAATCGAAACTGGTTCGGGCCGGATACACTTCGAGTTACCCCGTGACGTCCCTCGCACCTGCCATGTGCCCCTGCAGGCGCGTGTCGCACGAGGGCCTTTGAGCAACACGGTTACCGTCGCCACCGTGGACGATTGTCCCGTCCCTCCAGGCTTTCCATTTGCCCGCTGGAAGAAAGGTGCGTCGGCCATCGTTTTCCTCAGCCGCACCCGCGAAGCGAGCGTCACTCGCGACGAGGTGACCGCCTCCTTTTTCGATCTCACCACCGATGTGCGAGCAGACGGTGCGCTCATTCCCCCAATCCCGGCCGGCTCCTGCGCTACCTACCTGTTTTCAGGAAACCGTCATTTGCGCCTCACCACATCGGCGCTCGTATGGCTCGTCTCGGCGCTCCGTGGGCGCCCATTGGACGCAGGTGCGAGGCTCGCCCTCCAAAGCCAGAGGCGGCAATGGGAGATCAACCGCAGAATCGGCGTCGCGGGCGCCTATCTTCGCGAATCAGCCCACACCGGGGGAATGCCATTCGCGGAGCATCTGCTGTTTCTCGATGACCCGCAGCTCCGCGTCGCCGCCAAAGGCGGCAAGGACATTCAACCGTTCCTCGTTCCGATAGAGGCGCCCCCTCCCTTCCAATGGACCAACCGCCCCGCTCAGAAATCCATCCGCCGCTCCGATGGTCTCCATGTGGCCTGGACCGGCGTCGCGGCCAGCCGCATCCTGCTTCTGATCGCGGGCAGTGAAGACACACGCACGCAGACCGTTGGTCTCTGCTTCTGCATTGCTTCACCGCAAACGGGCCGCTTTCGCATCCTGCCGGAGTTACTTGCCCACCTGCCACAGGCTCCTGGGATCATCAACCTTACCTCCTGGCCCGCCACCACGCTCACTCCCATTCCCGCTCGCGGCCTGCAGCAAGGCGTCGCGGCAAGCATCTACTCCCACACCGCCGCCGTCAGCTTTCATTGAGCTTTACCCTCGCCGGATTGCCACCGTAGGAGTGTTTCGCGCACCCCCTCGAAACTAATCGGCTTCGCAATGAAATCGTCCATTCCCGCAGCCTCGCAGGCTTCCCGGTCCCGGTCCATGATACTCGCCGTCATCGCAACCACCACCGTATGAGGCCCGCCTGCTGCCTCGCGCTTGCGGATGGCGCGGGTCGTGTCGAACCCATCCATTTCCGGCATGTGGCAATCCATGAAAACCAAATCGAATCTGTCCTGCTCGAGTATTTCGAGCGCCTCTTTGCCATTCACCGCCAGTGTAACTGTGCAGCCGAGTCTCTGCAGCAGCCGCTCAGCGAGCCTGCGATTCACGTTGTTGTCTTCGACGATCGCAACGCGCATCCCGGCGATCGAGGGGGTCAGGCCGGCGTTCGATCTCGCCACTGGAGGCGGATGTTGCGGAAGCGCTGCTGCTCTTCGAAGCGGCAACCGGAGCCAAAACGTGGATCCTACGCCGGGCGTACTCTCCACTCCGATCTCGCCGCCCATCAATTCGACGAGATCCTTGCAGATCGCCAGTCCCAGCCCCGAGCCTTCATACCGTCTGGTTGTCGACGAGTCGATCTGGCTGAATTTCTTGAACAGGTGCTTCTGGCCCGTTTCGCTGATCCCGATCCCGGAATCCTCAACTGCGAATCGCACATTCAATACCCCCTGGTCCGCTGGTGACTCCGAACACTCCACCGCAATGCGCACACACCCGTGTTCAGTGAACTTGATGGCGTTCCCGGCAAGGTTCGTCAGAATCTGACGAATCCGTGTCGCATCTCCCAGAACACGATCGAATCCCGGTTCGGGTGTCCTGGTCACAATCTCGATTCCTTTGCGCCCCGCCTCATACCGGATCATCGCCGCCACTTCCCCAACAACCGTTCGAATACTCAGCGGAACCTGCTCTATCGTTAGCCGTCCCGCCTCAATCTTTGAAAGGTCGAGAATGCTGTCCACAATCTTCCGAAGTGCACGCCCGGAGTTTCGCAGGTCTTGGAGCACCGCTCGCTGATCCTCATCCAGCCGCGTGGTAGCCAGATCATCAGCCATGCCGAGAATGCCATTCAACGGCGTCCGTATCTCGTGACTCATGTTCGACAGAAACTGCCCCTTCACCGCGATGACGTGTTCATACTGTTCGTTCAAATGCTGCAACGCTGCCGTCCGCTCCTTCACTTTCTCCTCAAGTTCGAGCTTGGCCCTTGCCAGACGATTGGCGTACCGCCGCCGTCCCCTCATCAGGCCAGCGATCAACGCGCCCACTCCCGCACCAACCGTCCGGTTGAAGTTGAAGATGCTTGAACTCGCCCCACGTGGACGTTGGGTTGGCACAACCACCGAACTCACCAGCACCATGCCGTATATCAGAAACGCTGCACGTCCCCGCAAGGCCCAGCTAGCGTACAACACCGGCAGCAGGTAGCCGATGCTGTAAGATCGCGAGAACGGCTTATACAGATCGAGAGTAATGGCCACCAACAACAACGCGAAGACAAAGGAAAAGTGGGCCACGGCGGGCCATCGTTGCCGTTGTACCAGACTGTCTGAAAGCACTGTGAGAACGGGTATTATATACAGCGCGAGCCGGCATGCTCAAGGCTCACCCACTGCTCGACTGCCTAGGCGGTTGTGGCTGCGCCCCAGTTGGCTACGTAGCACTGGGCGTGATTGCCGGTTCAATCTGGCTCGCGCGTTGAGCGCCGCGCGCGTGCATCATGTAGTACATCACTGGAACCGTCATGCGCGACAGGAGCAGACTGGCTATCTCGCCGGCCATTAGCGAGATGGCGAGCCCCTGGAAGATGGGATCGAAGAGAATCACGCTCGATCCGACCACCACTGCGGCAGCAGTCAGTACCATCGGACGGAATCGCACCGCGCCCGCGTCAATCACCGCCTGATCAAGCGGCAGCCCTTCCTTCAGACGCAGTTCCACGAAGTCCACCAGGATGATGGAATTGCGTACGACGATGCCTGCCCCGGCGATGAAGCCGATCATTGAAGTAGCCGTGAAGAAAGCATTCAGCATTCCGTGCGCGGGCAGGATGCCCGGCAGTGAAAACGGAATGGCCGACATGATGATCAACGGTGTAAGAAACGACTGGAACCAGCCCACTACCAGCACGTAGATCAACACCAGCACAGCGGCAAATGCCAGTCCCAGGTCGCGGAACACCTCGTAGGTGATGTGCCACTCTCCGTCCCATTTCATTGCGTAGCGATGATCCGTCTCCGGCTGCGATGCGGTGAGCTGTTCCACTCTGTATCCTTCGGGAATTTGCAGCCCGTCAATCTTCGGGCCGGCTTTCAGGATCGCGTAGACGGGGCTTTCGATTTCGCCGGCGACATCGGCTGTCACGTAGGTGACCGCCATTAGATTCTTGTGATAGATGCTCTTTTCGGTGTTGACGGTTTCCGTGCGGACGAGTTCGCGCAACGGAATCAGTGACCCACTTGCACCGCGCACACGGACGTCCTGCAGTCGATCGAGACTGGAGCGCGCAGCACGGTCCAGGCGGACCATGATCGGGATGTCTTCCTTCGCTGTGACGTCATGCAGCAGGCCGGCGGAATCGCCCGAGGAGGCAATTCGAAGAGCCATCGCCACGTCGCCTTCTGAGATACCGTTCGCGGCGGCTTTCTCGCGATCCACAAAAATGCGCTGCTTGGACTGGTCGTCCTCGACGTACCAATCGGAGTCCACGACGCCAGGGATGGACTCGAGCTGCCGGCGGATATCGCGCGCGATACGGATGCGTCCTTCTTCCGTCGGGCCATAGACTTCGGCCACCAGCGTTTGCAGTACGGGCGGCCCTGGCGGAACCTCGGCGACTTTGATATTGGCGCCGTATTGACGCGCAACAGGCAGCAGCGTGGTGCGCATGGCCTTGGCAATCTCGTGGCTCTGCCGTTTGCGCTCCTCCTTGCCGAGCAGATTCACTTGCACATCGGCGACGTTCGATCCGGCGCGCAGGTAGTAGTGACGCACCAGCCCGTTGAAGTTGAACGGCGATGCCGTCCCCGCGTACGTCTGGACGTTGATCACTTCGGGCTGTTGCAGCGCGACATTGGCGAGTTTGCCTGCAACCATGGCCGTCTGCTCCAATGTGGTTCCTTCGGGCATGTCGACGATGATCTGGAATTCGCTCTTGTTGTCGAAGGGCAGCATCTTCACTTTGACGAATTGGATGTAGACGAGCGCTATGGAACCGAGGAGCAGAACGACGACTCCCCCGAGGAAGGCCAGCCGCAGCGGTAGGCGATGCAGCAGGCCGCCCATCACCACGCGGTAGAGGCGCGTGAACAAATCTTCGCCGCTAGTCTCATGGGCGTGCCCGCGCTTTGGCAGAATACGTACTGCCACGTAGGGTGTGACGATGAGTGCCACGAGGAGCGAAAAGACCATGGCCGCTGAAGCGCCAATCGGAATGGGGCGCATGTAAGGGCCCATCAAACCGCTGACGAACGCCATCGGCAGGATCGCCGCGATGACAGTGAGCGTGGCGAGGATCGTCGGGTTGCCCACCTCATCCACAGCCTCAGCCGCGATGTCGAGTAGTGATTTGTGGGCTGGCTGCGGCATGCGCTGGTGGCGCACGATGTTCTCCACCACGACAATTGCATCATCGACGAGAATACCGATGGAGAAGATAAGCGCAAACAGCGTAATGCGGTTGAGCGTGTAGCCGTAGAGGTAGAACGTTGTAAGCGTAAGCGCCAGCGTCACTGGGATGGCCGCGAACACAATCAGCGATTCGCGCAGACCCAGCGTAAGCGCGATGAGGATGCTCACCGAGATGACGGCGATCCCCATATGCTTCAGCAGTTCGTTCGATTTTTCCGCCGCGGTTTCCCCGTAATGGCGGGTGATCGTCATCTTCACATCGGAGGCCAGCACTGTTCCCTTGAGCGTGTCCACGCGGTGCAGTATCCGCTCGGCGACTTCGATGGCGTTTGTGCCCTTGCGCTTGGCGACGGCAATGGTCACGGCAGGTTCAAAGCCGCCACGCGTGCCGTACTGCACGTATTGCGCCGGTTCCTCGCCGCCCTCGGCGATCTCGGCAACATCGCCCAAATAGACCGGCTTGCCGTTCACAACGCCTGCAACGACGCGTTTCACATCGGAGGCCGATTGCAGATACGCTCCGGCTTCCAGCAGCACTTCGCGATTGGCCGCCGCATACTTGCCCGCAGGCAGCCGCTGATTGGATGCGCCGAGCGCGCGCTGGATTTCCAGAGCGGTCAGCGAATAGGCCCCGAGCTTTGCCGGATCGAGAGTAACGCGCACCTGCCTGCGCTGCCCGCCGAGGATCTGCACCGTGGAAACATCGGGCGTCTGCTTGATGACATCGTGCACCTGGCCAGCGATCTGGCGCAACTGGTAATCGTTGTAGCGGCTGCTGTGCAGCGTCAGCGCGAGGATAGGAACGTCGTCAATCGAGCGCGGCTTGATGAGTGGCTGCGATGCGCCGGGCGGAATCAGGTCGAGGTTGGCGAACATCTTCTGATTCAGCCGGACGATGGACCTTTCCTCGTCCTCACCCACCTTGAATCGAACGATGGCAAGCGCGCCGCCGGGGCTTGATGTCGAGTAGATGTATTCCACTCCGGGAATCTCCCACAAGAGTTTTTCCATTGGGCGTGTGACGCGCTCCTCCACTTCGCGCGCCGAGGCTCCGGGCATCGCCACGAAGATGTCGACCATTGGGACGATGATCTGCGGTTCCTCTTCGCGCGGTAGCCGCCACACGGAGAAGAGGCCTGCGAATAGCGACGAAACGATGATGAGCGGAGTAAGCGGCGAGTTGATGAATGCTCGCGCAATGCGTCCGCTGATGCCGAGCCTGGTCATTGCCGCGCCTCCACACTGGTTCCGTCCGTGAGTGTAGCCGGCACTGGATGGATGACAGCCTCGGACTCGGTCAGACCGGAGAGGATCTGCACGAGATCGCCGCGCCTGTCACCGGTAGTTACGATGCGCGTGCGCGCCTTGCCCTGGTCGTTCACGTACACCAGTTGCAGCGAGCCTTGCGGATGTACCGCGGCAGCGGGAAGCGAAAGAGCCTGCGTGGCCGTCTGCTGGAAGCGGGCGCGTCCCGACATCCCGCTACGCAGATTGGGCAGAGCCGGCAGATCGAGCTTCACTGTCAACGACCGCGTGGCCGGATCGGCCGCGGGCGCGATCTCACCAACCGGTGACTGAACAGTACGATCGAGCGCGTCCAGCGTGACTTCAACGCGCTGTCCGCGTTTCAGATTCGCCGCGAGCGATTCATCGAGAGGGGCCTCCAGGCGGTAGGCGCCCGTCTGCTCAATGACAAGCAGCGGCATGCCCGGAGAGGCCATGCTGCCCGGCTCGATGCGCTTCTCCATCACGATTCCGTTGAACGGCGACGTGAGTTCGGCGTAGCCCTTCATGATGCCGGCGTTCTTCACGGACTCGCCGGATTGCGCGATGCGCGCCTGCAATTGACGCTGTTTGGCGAGCGCCATGTCGTGATTGGCTTCAGCCATTCGAAGGCGGGCCTGCGCTTCATCAAACTCCTGGTTGGAGATGGACTTCTTATCGAACAGATCCTTCATGCGCCGGAAGGTGGCTTGCGCAAGATCGAGTTGCGCTTTGGCGGCGCGTATGGCGCTTGTGACTTCACCCTCGGCCGACCGGGCTTCCCGCTGGGCTTCTTCCGCCTGGCGAATGGAAACATCCAGGTCCTTCGAATCAAGAACGATGAGAACCTGCCCTGCGCGAACTATGTCGCCCGTGTTCACCCGGACTTCCCGCACTTGAGCGAGAATGCGTGCGGCAACGTTGCCCGTGACGCGGGCTCGGACGGTACCGGCCACTTCACGCGTCTCGCCCCACTGAACGGACTTCGCAGCGATGGTCTGGACATTGATGGGTGCCGGTGGACGGGCCTCGGCTTTGTGGGCCGGCTCCTCCGGTCCGCAGGCGGTCAACAGCGAGAAGGCAATCAGCCAGAGCTTCTTCATTTCAAGACCTCCGAATCGGGCGTAAGGGTTCCGGCAGCAAGTTCGAGCATCGTGGCGGCGGCGCGCTGATCATGAATCGCAGCCAGGCGGCGAAGGCGCGATTCGAGCAGGGCCACCTGATTGCGCAGTAATTCGGTCACCGTGGTCAGGCCGCCCTCATAGCGGTTGCGAATGATCCGCAGGCTCTCTTCCGCTTGCGCGATGCTGGCCTCGGCAACAGTGATGCGCTCGGTGGCGGCGTTGCGTTCGGCAAGCGCGCGGCGCACTTCCAGGCTGGCGTTGGATTCCAACTGCTGCTTCTGCGCGGTCGCAGCGCGGGACATCAGCACGGCCTCCTGAATGCGGGCGCGGTCCGCATAACCATTGAACAGGTTCCACTTGAGGTTGACGCCGGCGAGCCAGTTGCCACCACCCTGGGTGACGAACTTGCCGCGGTCCGCTTCCAGCACGCCCATCAGCGACACTTGCGGCAAGTAAGCAGCACGGGCCAGAGCCGTTTGCGTGCCGGCCATCTCGATACCCAGAGCCGCCCGGCGCAGATCGGCGCGCTCCGCCTTTGCTGATTTCTCGTAGGAATCCCGGTCGCGCGTCTGTGCAGGCACCGGCGTCAGCATCGACGAGAGCGTGTGGGGCGTGTCCAGCGGCAGACCGAGTACGTCGTTCAACGAGGCGCGCGCTACTTCCAGATCGCTGCGGCGGCGGATTTCCTGCTCCCGCATAGCGGCCAGATGCACCTTGATGGAGAGCACATCGGCGTCCGTGGAGAGGCCGGCCGTGCGGATGGTTTCCGCCCGCTGCAGATCGGCCTCGGCGGATTTGACGGCCTCGCGGGCAACGTTCAGGCTCTGCTCGGCAAGCAGCGCTCCGTAGTAGGCGCGCGCCGCCCCAGCCGCCAGTTGCATCTCCAGTCCGCGCCGTTCCTCGGTTGTCAGTTTGCGCTGCGTTTCTGCCATCGCCACCTGGCGTTTGGTGACACCGGCATCGTAGATCGGCTGCTCGGCGATCAGGCGCGACTGGAAGTTGTTCACCGAACCGGGATGGTTGAGGCTGTCGATGCGAAAGTCATCGAAGCGCCGCTGCGTGAGCAGGCTGCTGAAGACGAAGACGGGATTGTTGCTCCGCTGGTACGACTCCGTGTACTGCACCTTAGGCAGCCGTCCCGCGCGGGCCTGTTCGATGCGCTGCGAGGCTGCATCGATGCGCGCACTCTCGGCCTGCAGTGCAGGATGCCGCTGTAGGGCCATCCGGGCGGCTTCAGTAACGGACAGGGAGTCTTGGGCGGAGAGCGCGGAAGCGAAAAGGAGAGCCAAGTGGATCATGACCTTACGCCCAGTTTACGCAGGAACGTCATCATGGGACACCAGTCAGTGAAGGCTGACTGAAAGAGATTCAATCCCACAAAAGCCGTGAAGAAAAACCAGCCCGGGTGCACGTAGTAGCCCAGGGCCACGCTCAACATCACAAAGAACCCGGCAATCAAGCGCAGGTACCGGTCAACTGTCATTGTTCAATTCCCTCCTGTGCTGAAGGACTCCTTCCACGCGAAAAAGTGACAGCCGGCGGAGTACCATCAAATATAGAAATGCAAAGAGGAACTGAGGAAGTGGATCTGGCCCGGCGGCTGATGCACGGCGACATGTCGGCATTTGAACCGCTGGCCACGATGCTCCAAAACAAGCTCTTTCAATACACGTATCTGACGTGCGGCCAGCGCGAGGATGCCGAGGAAGTGGCTCAGGAAACGCTGTTGAAGGTGTTCCAGAGCTTCGACCAGTTGCGGGAACCGGAAAAATTCCGCCCCTGGCTCTTCACCATCGCACGGAATGTTTGTTACATGCGGCGGAGAAAAAGCATCTTCGCACCAGAGGAGGAAATCTCGCTCGATGCTTTGATGCCTTCGTTCAAGGACGATGGAGGCGGAAGGCGTCTGGAGATTGCCGACTGGTCCGCATTGCCCGACGCTGCCGCGGCGAATTCGGAACTGCGGGAAACGTTGCGTACCGCGATTATGGAACTGCCCGATCTGTACAAGGCCACGTTGCTGTTGAGAGACGTGGAAGGACTGAGTACGGAGGAGGCGG
>JACQZR010000093.1 GCA_016213775.1 Acidobacteriota bacterium | reverse complement strand
TCGCAGGAACAACGCCGAGTTTGAGCAACGTGACGAAAAAGCGGCCTGTTGCCGGATCCCAATAGACCTTCGGATCGGCAGTAAACGGACCGTACACCGGAGGCGTGGAGCGGATGATCTCCGGCGCCAGATCGAAGAACTGATTGAGCGCCACCACTACGGTGAGTGGGGCGCCAGTATCCGCCGCGCGCACTCGTAAGGCCGTGTTTACCGCTTCAAGCACGAATCCGTTTCCTACCGCCAGCGCCTGGTCGGGCGGCTCCAGGCTGTACTGGGTATTGTCATAGGGTCCCGTGCCCGCGAACCGTTGATCGGCATGAGTGATGCCATCAAAGGCCAGCAGTGGGGCCCCGGGCGCCACCAGAGAACCGAGCGGCGTGGGAACGTGGCTGGCTGGAACCCGCGCCGGGCCAACCGTTCCGGAAATCTGCTTTCGGAATTCTCGATTCTGGTTAGGGCCTTTGCGAATCTCTAACCCGGCGCCGGAGAGGTTCGGGGTCCCTGGGGCTGTTAACGAGACGGTCCCGAGCAACTTTATTTTTCCGCTAGTGGGTTTCCCTGTCGTGCCGGCGGCAAGCGGCAGGACACACAGGATGAAGGACAGAAGTGCTGAGGTCATAGACCTAAATCCTTTCTGACCGAGTGGTCATGCTGACAGGACGTCAGTATATCGCCTCTTAGCCTCTGGGTCGATCCCGCTTTTTGTTCTGACTGGCCGAGGCTGGCCGGGTCCGTCCGGCGCATTGGGCTGTGGTTGGAAACGGGATCGATCCCGCACAACTTCGTTGGTCGCGGCGGAAAGTGCCGACGGCGGGGGAGTAACTGGCGCAGTGACCTTCGATCCCGTCTGTAGTCGCGCTGATCCTACAACGCTTTTCGAGGCCCGACGGCGGCGAAGCTCCAGTATCGTGCCGGCCTCCGCGACAAGGTCGATTCGACGTTAAGGTTCAGTCCTCGAAGTGGGCAGTTTGGGCGTTGAGGTGTCCCCTGAATGGCCTGCGGACTCATATTGCGTGACGCCGAGAACTGCACCTACGCTGCAAGACATTGGGGCATCCTCAGTCCTGTGCCGCGGGCGTTCCGTCAGTGGACTGCCTTTGGCTGACGCATTAAGAGGTCCCGTCCCATTCCTCGCGCGTCACCCCCGCTTGCTGCAAAATGCGTGCCAACAACGACGGTCCGATTTCGGTTGCGTGCGGGTTCGGCAGAATGACCCACAGCGATCCTCGCACAAGAAACTGGTGCTTCCCGCCGGAAAGGGTCCCTCAAAGCGAAGTTGCTTCAGCCGCGAGATAAGATTCGCACGCTTTATGGAGCCGAGTCTGCCGCTCATGAGGGTGGTCAAGCCACTTCGCGGATAGTCAGATCGATGCCACCGATGACCGGAGTGGGGTGCTGCCTGGACAGGCTGAATAGCAGCCAATCCTCCAGGGCCTCGTTCAACTCTTCGCGGCACTGTTCCAGCGTCGGCCCCTGAGCCCAAAGTCCTGCCATGCCGGGAATCGATGCGTAGAAGGCTTCACCGTTCTCAAGCAACTCATAGTGAGCCTCGCGCATTGCGGCAGTGATGTACTTGTTGATCACAACACCACCACTATAGACGAAAGACTGCGAGTGCGGGAGGCCGAGACTGCGCACTAACTACCTCTGATCCGGTCAAGCGAACGCGGTAGTCTCCCGGATCGAATTTGGCGGCGGAACGCGTCGGTATCAGGAACGATAGCCCGGGCGAGGGTATACAGAATACGACAACTATGACAATCCCTGCAAAGTTCGGGAATGGTGTTTTCCGTCCTTTTGCAGGCTGTGTCGATGCAGAGGGGGACGGTAGTCGAGGTGCACCTGCCGGATGAAGAGCGCGCCGCCAATCCGGGCTCGATTGGGGAATCGCCCTTCGCCGGCATGTGGAAGGATCGGACGGACGTGGAAGATAGTGTCGAGTACAGTACCGCATACGTCGTGGCCTTCATGGCTGACGGGGCTTGCCGGGCAGCAATTCGATTTGTCGACGGGTTGCGAGGGCATTGGGCGATCTCGCAAGTAACCGCGATGGAGCTGATTGCCGGCACACGCGACAAACGTGATCTGGCCAGACCATCCATCCGCGTGCCCACCGACTCCCGCCGGTCCGCCACTTCCTCGTTCCATGGGTGCGGATCCGCTCTCCCGCCAACCTACCCCCTCAAACTCTTGGTTCCACCGGCCAGACTCGCATCCATGTACGTCCGCAGGACGGCGTTGATGCGCGTTTGGTAACCCTTCTCCTTACGTAGCCATTCCAGGAGGTCGGAGTCCAGCCGTATGGTGATGGTCTGCTTTGACTCCGGCGCAACGATCCGCGCCGTTCTCCAGAACTCCGCGTCCGTCGGCAGGACTTCCGGATCGCTTTCGATGCCAGTCCGGATTTGCCGATCGCTCAACGAGCCCACGCGCTTCCAGTTGGTGCCGGTCTTAGCCGAAGGCTTTCCAGTACGCTTCTCTTTCATGTCGCTCTGCCCTCCATGCGGAGATGATTCGCCGTTCCGTTCGGGAAACATCGGTATAAATCACAGTGGTCTCATACCCATTCACGACGCCAACGGCGTACACGCGGGTCTCGCCGTAGTCGAACCGGTCGTCCACTCTCTCAATCGTTCTTCCTTCGAAGATCCTGATGGCGTCCTCGAAGGCAATGCCGTGCCGAACGACGTTCCTCCGGTTCTTGGTGGAGTCCCAAGTGTAGTTCATGGCGTCATATTTACATTATGTATTTACGCGGCCTCTGCGCGCAAATCGGGGCATGGTACGGGTATTCGGTGAGACTTGCCCTGCGCCCGAGCGTCACACTGTCAGTTGCCGCGAGTGGATTCAACTGCCGGCTAACCGTACTGGCGTCCGAGGTCAGCGGGCCGTCTCGATCGTCGCGGAGACATCGCCCGGCAGTTCCTCGGCGCGGGTCACGGCGCTGCGGATGCGAACCACATCCGCACTGTACATGGAGGCGAAGAGGCGAGGTTTGATGGAGAGAGTTCGGCCGAAGTTGGACAAACTTCGCGAGAACGGATTCCGGCTGCACCCGATCCATTGTGAGATGATCCCGCGGGATGCGAGGGAGTTACCGAGCGATCTGCAGCAGAAATTGGCGAAGGTCTGGCAGGGGATAAGGTTCCTCAAGCCGGAGAGTGACGGCCGAGATTGGACACCTCCAGAGACGATGGCATCCAACGCGGCGGCGGAACCCGGCAGGGTGTGAAAGGGACCTTTGCATGCGAAACCAATGACAATTTGGGCAGCACCGGTTCCAAAGCGCGGAGAGCAGCAGTGTGCAGATGGGCTACGCCAGCGGCTCGCCACCGCCTGCGGCATTCTCGGCCGTGAACACACGCGAACCAAGCGTGATCTGACGGGGAATAGTCTGGGCGGCGCGCAGTTTCATCACCGCATCGATGGCCTCAGCTCCTCCAGTCGGATACTGAAAAGTCGCACTGAGAATGCCCTGGCGCACATACGCCACGCCCTCCTGCGGCAACGCATCAATGCCGACGAACACGATGTCCTTCTCCCGCCCGGCCGCCTGCGCGGCGAGATACGCCCCATGCGCACCGGGATCGTTGTGCGCGTAGACCGCGTCGATTTTGGGGAACCGTGCGAGAGCGGATTCCATCTCCTTACGCGCATCCGGCTCCAGCCACTTCATGTCGGCCTCGAAGATCACTTCGATGGACGAACCGGCGATGCCGTCGCGGAAGCCCTGGTTGCGATCCTGGCCCGGGATGGAGGTCATCAGCCCCTTCAACTCCACGATGCGGCCATTGCCGTTCAGCTTCTTCTTGAGCCACTCGCCAGCGGCGCGTCCGATCTTCCTGTTATCGGCGCCGATGAAGGTTGTGAACTGATCGCCAACCACAGCGCGGTCGAGCACGATCACCGGAATCTTGGCCTGGTACGCCTTGGCGATGGGTTCCGTGAGCGGCTGCGATTCCTTGGGCGTCACTATGAGCGCGTCGACACCAGCGCTGACGAACTCTTCAATGTGCGCGCGCTGCTTCAATGTGTCGTTCTGGGCATCCTTGAACAGCACTTTCAACTCGGGGTGTTTCGCAGCGGCGGCCTCGACGTCAGCATTCATCTGCACGCGCCACGGCTCGCCGAGATTGCACTGGCTCATCCCGACGGTGAACTTCTTCCCTTCCTTGCTTGTGGAACAGGCAGCCAGCAGAGAGCCGGCCGCGGCGATGGAAAACGAACGTCTCGAAATCGGCATGGTTTCTAATAACGTTTGCGGCGCTGCGTCAGCACGGCGGCCACAATGATCACTCCTGTCAGCATCAACCGGCTGGCTTCGGGCACAGCGTTGAGGCTGAGAATTTTCTCCAAATATCCGATGGTAGCAGCGCCGATCAGCGTCAGCAGAATGCCGCCGCGGCCACCGGTGAGCGCGGTACCGCCAATCACCACCATGGCGATGGCGTTGAGCTCGTAGCCACCGCCGGCTTCAGGATCGCCCTGCTGTTCCTGCGCCGCCTGGCACATTCCCGCGATTGCCGCAAGCAATCCACAGCCGGCGTAGGCCAGCGTTTTTGAGAGCCGCACGTGGACCCCGGACAGGCGTGCTGCTTCTTCGTTACCGCCGATGGCGTAGAGGTCGCGGCCCCAGACGTGTCGCGTGAGCAGCACGCCGCACACCGCCACCACCGCGAGGAAGATCACCGTCACCATCGAGAGGTTGCCGCCAAGCAGCCGCGAATCGAGTGTGCGAAAGCTGTCGGGGACGTCGACGTAGCGGAAACTGCCGTCAGCGTTCTTCACGGCCGTGGCCACCTTGACGCCGCCCGACACTGTCTTGGCGAGACCGCGTGCAAAGACCATCATGGCAAGCGTCGCTATGAAAGGCTGCAGCCGCAGCAGTGAGACCAGCAGGCCGGAAGCGAGCCCGCATGCAGTACCGATGAGCAGGCAGGCGAGCACAGCCAACCACGCCGGCCACTGCCACCAGATGCTGAACAGCGCGAAGCAAACTGCGGTGAGGCCGAGGATGCTGCCAACTGCAAGGTCGATGCCGCCGGAGAGGATCACCAGCGTCATGCCGCAAGCGAGGATGCCCGTGACCGATGCCTGGCGGAGCGCGTCGCGGTGAGTGCCGAGACGGTAGAAGGCATCATCGGCGGGGAAGATCACGCCGATCAGAAGGACGATCAGCAGGGCCAGCAGCGCGCGAGCAGTCGGCGATTGCAGCGCGGCCTTCATGCGGTCCTCCCCATGGCGGCTTCCATTACGCGCTCCGCGGTGGCTTCGGCTTTATTCAACAGCGCCGTCTGATGGCCGCGATGGAGGACGAGCACGCGGTCGCTGAGCGCCAGCAATTCGGGCAACTCGCGCGACACCAGCACCACCGCCATCCCCTGCGCGGTCCACTCTTCCAGCAACTGGTAGATTTCGTACTTCGCGCCGATGTCGATGCCGCGTGTCGGTTCGTCCAGCAGCATCACACGTGGTTGGGTGAGCAGCCATTTGGCGAGCACCACTTTCTGCTGATT
>JACQZR010000102.1 GCA_016213775.1 Acidobacteriota bacterium | reverse complement strand
GAGATCGGCGAAATGCCATTGGAGTTGCAGGTCAAGCTTCTCCGGCTGATTCAGGAACGTGAGATTGAGAAGATCGGGGCACCGGCTCCCACGAAGGTCAATGTGCGCATCATCGCTGCGACCCACCGGAATCTCCAGGCGATGGTGGAAGACGGAACGTTCCGAGAGGATCTTTATTACCGCCTCGCCGTAATCCCACTGACTCTCCCGCCAATGAGGGAACGCCCCGACGATATCCCCGAGTTGGTTGCTATCTTCTTCGAGAAGTTCAAGGAGCGCCTCAAACGCTCGAGCCTGAAACTGCCACCCTCGCTGCTCCCCTACTTCTCCACCTATCGATGGCCCGGCAATGTGCGCGAACTTGAAAACGTCGTCGAGCGTCTCGTTGTGCTGGTACCCGGCGACGAGGTGACCGTTGCTGATCTGCCTGATTTCCTGGTCCGTGAGCGCCCCGCGATGGAGGCGATTCAACTGGAGTTGCCGCCGCAGGGGATCAGTATCGAGGCGGTAGAGCGCGAACTCGTTCTCCGGGCGTTGCAGCGTTTCAACTGGAACCAGACCAAAGCGGCCGAATGCCTCGACATCAGCCGCAAGATGCTGATCTATCGCATGGAGAAGTTCAACCTTCGCAAGGACGACTGAGGGAGGGCCAAACTGCCCATGCGTATGTGCGGCCTTTTGGCTGCTGTCCTCCACTGCTACCACGCGAATTCCGAGCAGCCGCAGCCAGGATTAACCCATAGTGCGGCCTGCCCACTGAAGACCAGACTCTACGGGCACGAACTTCGCCGCCGGAGAGAGTGACTGGGCAGCGGCATCCATCGTTCAGCCGGGAAGTGAGATGGCCCGGAGATACTTCAGGAAGGCGGCTCTCAAGCGCTTACGCTCGCGATACAAATCGAGGAAGCAGTCCAGTAGAGGCCGCGCTTCCAATCACCGCCCGCGAAACAGACGATCGCGGACGCGATGTTACCGAGAAACAGAATGCCTGGAAAAAGTAAGCGCTTATCAAAATTCATGTATGTTAACTCTGTTTTCAAGTTTCAAGTGATCATTGGGGCCATGGCGGCTGAAGCGATTCGCACGTGGGCGTCAGCGTCCAGATCTCAATGCGACGTTGCCGCCCCGACAGTGCATTAGTGCATCAAGGTTATCCATGCGGCAAAGTTTCGCCTTCTGGGCGAGCACCTGACGAGTTTTTGTCGGTCGACGACGACAGTGTGACCGTGTCGGCCGCTTGGCACCCGGCCGTGCTGCTAGGTCGGGTCTTCTGCTGTCGTGACTTGGCAACCGTGGAATTATCCGAGGCGGGACGGGCTCGGGGTCTGGACATCATTTGTGATTCTCATCACAGATATCCCTGCAATCCAATCGCCGTCCCTTCAGCAGGGAGGGAGCAGGGGTGGTGTCCAGCGTGACGGCCCTCCCGAAAGTGGGCTCGCCGGATTGTCTTTGACCAGCGTTGCAGCAGTGCCCGGACTTGGCGTCGCCAGTAGCGACTGGAAGTCGGGGAAGGATGAGCGCGAGCCTTTGCCTCAGGTTCTCCCGCACGCGTCGCATACCGCGTGTCCGAAGAGGCCGCCAGTGCTCCGCCGACTCGTATCCTTTGGTTTCTAGATTCAGAGATTACTGCCCAAAAGTGTACAATCGCTGTCCTTTTTTCTCGTTTGCCGCCATTTCCAGCGGCGGAGAGTATCCGGGCGGCATACTCCTCCTTCCCTGTAGACCCCCAAGGGCGGTCAGTGGCCCCTTCGAATCGGAAGCTAGGGGCGGGCCTGATACCGGTCTGGCGAAGAAGTCCGCGGGCCTCAACTACGCGCTGGTGCGTTGCCTGCAGTTCTCGGTTTTTCTCGATGGCGAACCTAACCAGATCGTCGGCGGAATACGCCTGGGCGCGCGTCCTTGGCGCCACCACCGGGGCACACACAAACGGCGCCACCAGTGACAGAGTCACTTTGACGACATGTCTTCACTCCTGAAGTGAAGTCGAAGAAGAAACAGGAGAAGCCGTCAGACGCTAGCGTTGGCGCATCACGGGGGTTGCGTTCACTCCGCTGCCACGAGATGCTCCCAGCAAGCGCAGTCCGTTGAAGATAACGAGCAGCGATACGCCCATGTCGGCGGCGATGGCAGCCCACAGTGAGGCGTGCCCGCTGAGGGCCAGCGCCACAAAGATAAACTTTACCGCCAGGGAAAGGGTGATGTTCTGCCGTATGATCGAGACTGTACGCCTGGAGTGGGCGATCAGCCAAGGAAGTTGGTGCAGATCGTCGGACATTAAAGCCACGTCAGCGGCTTCGATGGCCGCATCGCTTCCGATGGCACCCATGGCGATTCCAAGGCTGGCGCGGGCCATGGCCGGAGCGTCATTCACGCCATCGCCGACCATCGCGACCGTACCATAACGATAAACTAGGGATTCCATTACGGTCACCTTATCGGCGGGCAGGAGTTCGGCGTGTACCTCGTCTATCCCTGCCTGCTTTGCGATTGTGCGAGCCGTCCCCTGGTTGTCGCCCGTCAGCATGACGACATGCGGAACTCCGAGTGCATGGGTCGCCGCCAGTAACTCCCGAACTCCAGGGCGAAGGCGGTCGGCGAGGGCGATAAACCCGCACACGTGGGTTTCGTTCCCGATGATAACGACGGAGTGACCCGTCGTTGATAGTTCATCGAGAAGCGAATGGACTTCCGGGGTCTCTTGTCCGCGTTCTTCAAGGAATCGATGAGAGCCAAGCCAAAACAACCGGCCCTCCAGTTTGGCGGTCGCGCCCTTGCCAGGGACGAGGGTGAAATCCCGCGCTTGTTCTGTTCTCAAGCCGCGACCGGTCACGTACTCGCAGATAGCGCGCGCAAGCGGATGTTCACTCGAGGCTTCCATCGCCCCGGCTCGTTCCAGCAACTCCTGTTCGGTATGCCCATTCAGAGCCACGACTTTCGCAACTGCTGGCTTTCCTTCCGTTAAGGTGCCTGTCTTGTCCATCGCGATGGCCTTCAGCCGTGCAGGAAGTTCGAGAGCCAATCCGCCCTTCACGAGAACTCCGTTGCGCGCGGCCGCCGCAAGGCCCGCGACGATGCTGACCGGCGTCGAGATCACCAGCGCGCAGGGGCAGCCGATCACGAGCAGAACCAGCGCCTGGTAGAGCCATACGCCCCAAGCCTGGTGGAACAGGAGGGGCGGGATCGCCGCCACAAGAACCGCAACGGCAAAGACCACCGGCGTGTAGATCTGAGCAAACCGGGTCACCCACTGCTCGGCCGGAGCACGCCGGCCCTGGCTTTCCGCGACTAAGCGAATCACATGGGCCAGCGTAGTGTCTGATGCGATCTTAGTTGAGCGCACGTCAATCAAGCCGTTGCCGTTGATGGTGCCGGCGAAGACGGTGGAGCCAGGTTCCTTGGTCACAGGCAGACTTTCTCCGGTGATCGGTGCCTGGTTCACTTCCGTAGTGCCTTGAGTCACCGTTCCGTCGAGGCCGATTCGTTCGCCAGGTGGAACACGAAAAGCAGTGCCAACGGCCACTTGCGCCGCGGATGTCGCCTGGCTCGTCCCGTCGGCTAGCACGACACTCACCGACTCTGGAGCAATCTTCATTAGAGCTTCCACCGCTTTCCTGGCCCGGCCCACGCTCCAGGACTCTAGCGCCAAGGAGAGAGCGAACAAGAAACTGACCGTGGCTGCTTCGAACCATTCCCCGATGCCAATGGCGCCCATTACGGCAATCGTCATCAGCAGATTCATGTCCGGCCGCAACCGGCGCAGTGAGTACAAGGCCTTCGGCAGCACGAACCAGGCGCCGGACAGCACCGCTCCCATGTAGAGCAGCCTCGCGATCAGAGGGACCGCTTTCCCGGCTCCGAGCCCCTCCGACGCCAGGGCGGCGGCCACGCCCCCGCTCATGGAAACATGGGTGGCAAAACCGGCCACAGTCAGCACGCCGCTTGCGATAGTCACAACCGTTCTGCCGTCCCACCCGCGAGACGCGACTGGCGTTGATGCGTCCTTGGCTTGCCAGGGTTCGGCGCGCATGCCTGTCCGGCGGACAGCGTCGATGATCATCGAGGCGTCGCAGCGCGAGCCAGATACCACCAGCCGTCCCTGGAGCAAATCGAAAACCAGGTTGTGCTCACCCCCAACCAGCGGGCCGAGCTCACGCCGCAGGATGGCAACTTCCTCGGCACAATCCATACCGTGAATCTTGAATTGAGTATCATCAGGCACTGGCATCTCGCCTCCTCTCGATCCACAGATAGATTGCCGGCAACACAAGTAGGGTCAAGGCCGTCGAAGTTACCAATCCTCCGATGACCACGGTGGCCAATGGGCGCTGAACCTCTGCTCCGGCGCCGTGTGAAAGAGCCATCGGCAGAAAGCCCAGGCTCGCGACGAGCGCAGTCATCAATACGGGTCGCAGCCTGGTCTTGGCACCCTGTTCCACAGCGGCTTCCGCGGCCAGACCGCCTTCGCGAAGCTGCGCAATGTAGGTCAGCAGGACGATGCCGTTCAGAACGGCGATACCGAACAAGGCTATAAAGCCGACACCGGCAGAAATGCTGAATGGCATCCCCCTACCCCAGAGCGCGAGGATTCCACCGGTAGCCGCCAGCGGAACATTGAGGAAGATGAGTACTGCTGGCAACACGGCGTGAAAGTTGAAGTACAGCAACACGAAGATCAGCAGCAAGGCAATCGGAATGGTGATGGCGAGCCTGCGGCCGGCGCTTTCCAGTTGCTCGAACTTGCCGCCCCATTCGAGTGTATAGCCTTCCGGGATTTTGACTTTGCTCTCCAATACCCGTCTCGCCTCGGAGACAAATCCCGCAAGGTCCCGTCCGCGCACATTCACTTCAACGCTGATTCGCCGCTGCGCATTCTCGCGGCTAATCTGTGCGGGTCCCTCTTCCTCGAAGATGTCGGCCAATTGCGCGAGGGGGATGAAATGGCCCTCGCTGTCGCCAACCAACAGGTTCTGGACTGATTCAACCGTCGCGCGGTGATTGGGCGCAAAGCGCACCTGCAGCGCGAACCTCCGGTTCCCTTCGACGACTTGACCCGCGACTTTCCCGCCGATCGCCTCCACCGTGTTCAGAACCTCTTGAGCATCGAGGCCATGCCGAGCGATGGCGTCGCGCCGGACGCGTATGCGCAGGTATGGGAGTCCCGCAACACGCTCCGCGCGAACGTCGGCGGCGCCAGGTACCTTCTCCACGGCTTTGACAATCTGTTGCGCTTTCTCGCGAAGAACATCGAGGTCGGCTCCGTATAACTTGATCGCGATATCGGAACGGACGCCGGCCTCCATCAATTCCTGCATCCGCATTTCAATCGGCTGGAGAAAGCCGTAAGCGGCGCCGGGCGCCTCTTTTTCAAGTGCCTGCTTCATCGCAGTGACCAGATCATCTTTTGATCGTCCGGCCGTCCATTCCGAAACGGGTTTGAGCATGACATAGACGTCGCTCTGATCGATTGCCATCGGATCGACCGCCACCTCAGGCCGCCCGGTGCGACACACCACTTTGTCGACTTCCGGGAACCGCTTGAGAACACTCTCGATGATTTCGTTGCCATGCAACGACTCATTCATGGAGATGCCCGGCACGCGGTACATCATCACCAGAATGGACCCCTCGTCTAACCTCGGCAGAAATTCCGCTCCCAGAAACGGGATGATTCCCAGAGACACCACGAAGACCAATGCCGCAGCTGTGGCCGTCGCGATGGGAAACCGCAGGGCGCGGTCCAGCACCGGACCATAGATGCCGCTCACCTTACGCATCAACCAGGTTGTCTTCTCCGTTGCCTTACGTCGGAAGGCGTACCATCCAAGCACTGGCATTAGCGTCAGCGCAATCACCAGCGATGCACCTACGGCGAAGAGAACTGTGATTGCCATAGGATCGAACATTTTGCCTTCCACGCCGGTCAACGTCAGGACCGGCACGTAGACCAGGAAGATGATGACAATGCCGAAGAAGATCGGGCGGGCCACTTCCTTACCGGCCTGCCGCACAACATCCAGGGCGTTCTCCTCCGCTTGGCGGTGGCGCAACCGGCGGAGAATGTTCTCCATCATCACCACGGACCCATCGACGATGAGGCCGAAGTCGATCGCGCCGAGGCTCATGAGGTTCCCCGAAATTCCTGCCTGCACCATCCCAGTGAATGCAAACAGCATCGATAGCGGAATGGCCAGAGCGACGATGAGTCCGCCCATGAAACTGCCCAGTAAGAGCAGAAGAACCGCGATCACCAGCAGTCCTCCCTCGAGGAGATTGCGGCTGACAGTCTGGATAGTCCTTCGCACCAGGTCCGTACGATCATAAAAGGGTTCAATCCGCACGTCGGCCGGAAGGGTTCGCTGGATCGCTACAAGACGTTCCTTCACGCGATCAACCACCGTTCGCGAGTTCTCGCCCAGCAGCATCATGGCAATGCCGAGAACGACTTCGCCTTTTCCGTCCTGAGTGGCAAACCCCTGACGCACCATCGGAGCGAACCGGACATCGGCAAGATTCCGGATCAGGATGGGGGTGCCGCTCGGAGATGCGCCCACCACAATGTTCTCCACGTCCGACAGGCTTGTGATCAGTGCCTCCCCACGGATGAGTGATTGCTGCTCGACCCTTTCCAGATAGGCGCCGCCGGCATTGGCGTTGTTGCGTTCCAACGCCTCCAGGACCCGGCGGAGCGTGATGTGGTAGCCAGCGAGTTTGTAATTGTCTACTTCGACTTCGTAGGTTTTCAGTTCTCCACCATGGGAATTCACCTCCACGATCCCAGGGGTGGAGCGCAGCTTCGGCGCGACCTCCCAGTCGAGGATGCTGCGCAGTTCCATCAGCGATCGCCCCTTGCCCGTCACCTTGAACATGTACACCTCGCCCAGGCCAGTAGTGATCGGACCCATTTCGGGCGTGCCCATGCCAGGCAGAATCGCCTCTTTGGCCTGCGGCAGCCGCTCCATGATAAGCCGCCGACAGAGATAGGGGTCCATGCCTTCCTTGAAGTAAACGGCCACGTAGGAGAGACCGAACTTGGAAACCGACTGGATCTTTTCAATGCCCGGAAGTCCGCTCATTGAGGTTTCCACCGGAAACGTCAAGAACTTCTCCACTTCGAGAGGAGAGAGGCTTGGAGCTCGGGTGAGCACCAAAACCTGATTCGGCGTGATATCGGGGACGGCGTCAATCGGCAGCTTCTGCAGGGAGTAGAGGCCTGCACCGGCCACGAAGACGGCCGCTAGAATGACGATGAAGCGGTAGGAGAGGGCCCAGGCGACGATTCGTTCCATGGTTACTCTTCCTCCAGTTCCTTGCCTGCAACAATCGACTTCAAGTGGAATGCGCCCACCGTGGCCACGGGTTCGCCTTCACGAAGTCCGGAGAGAATCTCGACCTGGCCGTTCACGGTCTTCCCCACCTGGATCTCCCGCGTTTCAAACCGGGTGGCTCCACTCCGGACGAACACGACAGTCTTGCCGTCGAGCTGCTGAATGGCTCCGACCGGCGCCGTCAGCGCCTGCCGTCGGAATGTGGTTGGCAGTTGAACGGAAGCGAACATGTCGAGTTTCAGCAGCACCTTGCTGTTGGGCACCTCGCAGCGGATCTTCGCCGTGCGGGTCTGCGGATCGAGTACGTCGCTGATGTAGGTGACCTTCCCAGAGAACGGTTCGCCTGGATAGGTGTCCACGTGGATAATTGCCGATTGGCCGACCTGGACGCTTCCGATGTCTTTTTCGTAGACCTCGGCCTGCACCCAAACGCGCGAGAGGTCAGCCACCGTGAACAGTTCAGTGCCGGATTCGACGACTCCGCCCGGCGAAGCAAACGCCTTGATTACGATTCCGGCGAACGGCGCGGTGATTGCCGTGATCACCGGCGTATTGGGATCGGTGTCCGGTCCGCCAAATCGACGCAACCGGGTGCCAAGGCCCGAGATGATGCCTTCCTGAGCCCGAGTGTTCTCTTCCAGTGCCTGATACTCCGCGCGACTCTGCTCATAGTCTTTCGCTGGGGCCGCCCCAATCTCCGAAAGCTTGCGGTTTCGTTCCACCTGTTTTGCCTGAAGTGTCAGGAGCACCCTTAACCGCTGGAGTTCGGCGCGCGCAGAAGCGAGTTGCGCCGTGAGCTCACCAGCTTCCAGGTTGTCGATGCGCGCGAGTTCCTGCCCCTGGCTAACCCGGTCGCCGATCCGCGCCAGCACATCCTGGAGGCGTCCGCGCGCCAGTGAGCGAACCTGGCCGACGCGGCTGTCCACAGGCTGTACGGTGCCAGTGACCTGGAGATACTCCGACAATTGAGTAATCTTCACCGCGGAGACTTGCAGGCCAACATTTTTCTGCGCCACCTCTTCCATGGTGATGAACCCGGATGATTCTTTCGCCTCCTTCTCTTGCGCCGCCTCGGGCTTCGTTCTTGAACAAGCCGCACCCAAGAGACAGAACGATATCACTATCCATTTCCTCTTCATTTCAGATCTCCTCCCACCGCCCGCTCCAACTCCACTACACCTCGGCGGACGTCGGCTTCCGCGTCGATGAAATTCATTTGTATGTCGATCAGCCGGCGTTGCTCGTTCAAGACGTCGAGCAACCGCAATTGACCCAGAGCATAGGCCTGCCGGATCACGTCAATATTCTTCTCGGATTGCTGAAGAACCCCGCTGCTGAGGATGCGGAGCGACTGGGTAGCGGCGTCCCAGTGCTGCCACGCTGCCTGCACCTCGAGCGGGATCGTTGCCTCCAGATGCTGCTTCAGAGACCTGGAGCCTGTCGCCCGGGCCGCCGCTGCCTCGATATTGCCTAGGTTTCGCTTTCTCGAAAGGAGCGGGAACGAGACTCCGAATGCAAGGATGTTGTCCCTGTCTCGCAGGGCCGCCGGCTGGCCGGAAGCCGTGAATCCATGCAGGCCGCTGAATTGCCCGTTTCTCAGGGAATATCGCGCCGTCAGAGTCAGATCAGCGCGGGATTGGGCTTCCGTTAGGTTCACCTCGGCAGATGCTCGTTCTTCTACAATCCGCGCGACATGCAGATCCTGCCTCTGCGCCAGCGCCGATGAAACGAGCTCGTCGAGCGTGTATTTGCTGGCGGGAGCGCGGGCTGAATCGACGGAGAGGTTCATTGGTTCGGCGATGGAAAAGCCACAGAGCCGGCGCAGGTCAGCCAGCGCCACGCCCACCCTTCCCGTGATGGTTCGGCGCAGGGCCTCAGCACGGTTCAGTTCCACCAATAGCAGTTGGCCGTCCAATGGAGCGGCATCACCCTGCTGAACACGAGCCTCGGTCAATTTCGCCGATTCCTTGTATGTCCCGATCAGCCGGTCGAGAGCGGCAAGCTTGGCCCGTTCGGTCACCGCATCCACATAGCGGAGCTTGACATCGATCACTAACTGGCGGGTGCGCTCGCTGAGTTCTGCTTCGGCCAGTGCGACGCCCTTCTCAGCCACGCGGATTCTCTTGTCGCGTTTGCCAGCCATTTCCAGTGGCTGCGAGTATCCGGCGGTATACTCCTCCTCTCCAGGAGACCCGAGCGGGCGGCCGGTGGCCCCTTCGAACTGAAGGCTCGGGGTCGGCCTCATTCCGGCCTGGCGAAGAAGTCCACGCGCCTCAACTACTCGCTGCTGCATCGCCTGCAGCTCGCGGCTTCTCTCGATCGCGATCTGAACCAGATCATTGGCGGAATACACCTGGGCACTCGCGTTCTGCGCCACCACGAGGGCACACACGAATGGCGCCACCAGTGACAGAGTCACTTTTGATGACATAACTCACTCCTGAACTGAAGTCGTAGAAGAAAGAGGAGGAGCTGTTAGACGCGCGGAGGGTGGTAGATGTGCGGGGATTCCGCTGAGGGGGGTTCGCACTGCGACAAAACGAAGGTGGGCGCCGTATCAAACGTCGGAGTCAGCTCGATTTGTGGGCTCACGACGATGTGAAAACAGCAACAAAGGCAATTGTCACCATCGGACGGCTGCGAAGAACCGCCCTCGCTCGGGATGCCCGCGATCTCACAGGTGACGGGGGACACCATCTCACAGGCAAACAACTCCACCCCGGTCAGCAGCAGGACTGCGACCGCCACGGTCCGGAAGATTGTGATTCGCGATGGCATGCGCCCGTCCCTCTCATTCTCCCACACCATCTTATCTTGGCATCGTCGTCCCGAGGAGATTTGGAAATGTGAGAATGGCACTTGACTCTATACCCAGGTACAGGGTTTAGGCTGAAATTGGGACGAACGGAGAATTGGTGAAGGCCCTCAAGATTGGCGAGGTTGCGGCACGCGGCGGAGTAAACCTCCAGACGATTCGCTACTACGAACGAGAACTGCTTCTTCCGAAGCCCCCGCGGCTCGCCTCCGGCTACCGAATGTTCCCCGAGCAGACAGTGCGCCGGGTACGGTTCATCAAACGCGCACAGGAGCTCGGCTTTTCTCTCGCGGAAATTCGGGATCTACTCTCGATTCAGGTTGACCCGCAGAAGGACTGCTCAGATGTACAGCGGCTAGCAAAGGCAAAGGTAGCTGATATTGAGGAAAAGATTCGTACTCTGGAATCGATGAAGCGGGTGCTGGCTGGGCTTAGCGAACTGTGCCCCGGCTGTGGGCCGGCGAATGAGTGTCCGATTCTCGAAAGCATCGAAGCAAAGGAAGCGCGATGAGAGTTGAGCTCATCTACGATACGGGTTGCCCGAATGTAGCGCAGACGCGAGCAAATCTCTTACGGGCTTTCACAGCGACCCGGCTCGAAGCGAAGTGGACGGAGTGGGAACGGTCGTCAGCCTCCAGCGCTGTCTACGTCACTCGCTTCGGTTCACCGACGATACTTGTGGATGGGCGCGACATAGAGGGGGAAAACTCGACGGAGAGTATCTCCTGCTGCCGACTCTACGCCACCTCAGATGGGCACTACTCCGGAGTTCCCGCCGTGGAACTCATAGAGGCTTCTTTCCGCAAGGCAGCGCTCAGTGCTGCCCCGGCTGAGATTACTGGCACATGGAAGCTCAGCATCTTCGCTGCTCCTGGCATTGTACTGAGCGTCCTCCCGTTTGGGGGCTGTCCCGCGTGCTGGCCGATATACGCCGGGGTACTTTCTACGCTGGGACTCGGCTTCTTACTCTCATCGGCCTACCTGCTGCCTCTTACCGCTCTCTTTCTGTTTGGCTCGGTCGTTCTTCTCGCCTTTCGAGCAAGTTCGCGGCGCGGATACGGCCCGTTTACACTTGGCCTGGTTGCCGCGATCTTCATCCTTTACGGAAAGTTTTCACTGGGGTCTAACATCTTGGCCTACGCAGGCGTGGGACTCCTGATTAGTTCCTCTTTGTGGAATAGCCGGCCGCATCCCGGGGCAGGACGGTGCCCGCGATGCGCTCCTTCGGGCACGGAGCTTGTCCAAGTGAGCGCTACGGAGAAATCATCATGAATACCATCAAACGCAAAGTTGAAGTGTTTAGCGCTGGGTGTCCGGCGTGCGACGAAACAGTAAGACTCGTCCAGCAGATTGCCTGCTCCTCATGTGAGATCGAGGTGCTTGACATGAACAAGCCCGAGGTCGCCGCAAAAGCCAGGCAGTATGGCGTTAAGACCGTGCCAGCCGTGGCGATCAACGGGAAGCTGGCGACCTGCTGTACCGGCGCCGGCCCGAATGAGATCGCATTGCGCAGTGCCGGCCTTGGCAACGCCGGGTAGCAAGTGGGAATCGCAGCCACCTGGAAGGAAGATGGCCCCACCGTTTGCTGCGCATTTCGCGGGCGGGAACAATTCCTCCTCTTCCGTGTGTTGCGTGGTGTTGGTAGCGTAAGAATCTCGTCCTCGGAGGTGGTTCAGTCCGGCCTTTTGGCAACGACTGCGCCGCCCTGTTCCCATGCGAGCACAACGGCGCCGTTCGGAAGAGGCCAATGCTTGGGTAGGCAGCGTTAATCGCCGCTCCTTCGTTGGCCAATTCCGGACACCAGGTGTCTCAGAATCTCCAGAATCACCTCGAAACAATCTCACTTGGGGCTGGTGACTGGATTGCAATGATGAATTCCAGGACGCCCATGAACCCCGAATGCAGCTACACCTTGGTTCTGAACCAGCCCTATGAGCAGGCTCGCGGGCGGATACGGGCGATGCTGGAGAAGCAGGGCCTCCAAATCGCATTCGACTTCGACCTCGCCGGCGGGATCCTTCGCACAGCCGGAGTGCGATTGCCGAAATGTTCGGTCTTGGGAGTGGATTGTCCGTATGAGCTGCTGGAGGCATTCGTTGCCGATGGCGCCGCCGGCGTTTTCTTCCCGCTTCACGTCGTTCTGTCCGAACACGGCCCGGAAACCCAGGCGCGCATCCTCGCGCCTCAGGCCCTTCGAACAGCGGGCGTCTCCGCAGCCATATCGATCCCTGTCCACCGTACACTGCGGCGCGTCGGGGAGGCTCTCACATCGGTAGGCGCTCATTCTGCCAAGCGTGCGCAAGAGGGCACCCCGGTTCCGAAGAGCCCGGTGTTTGACGTATGCCCGCAGGAAGTGACCAAAAAATGAAGGCGGGAAAGACTGGCGTTTGACCTCGCCTCCGAATACCTCGATATTAGCCGCAAGTCCTCAACTATCGCATGGAGCAGTTCGGCCTGCCCGGAAGCGAGTAGGCTCCAGGCCCTGGGTGCACGGAGGGCACACTACGCGTGCCCGCATTGAGCGGTCATGATCTCCTGCAAGTGGCCCCCTCACGCAGAATCACCAACTTGCCTTTGGCACGCGCGATGCATACAAAGAGTGCGTGAAGCCGCTAATACAATTCATAAGGAGATTCGCAATGATCGACAAGATCCGCATGGCACTAGTTTCAGTCCTGACTCTGACCCTGCTCACCGCGACCGCTTTTGCCCAGATGGGTTCCGGCATGGGCAGCGGCGGGATGCAAGGTTCCGGCCAGCCAGGCACTGGCATGGGTGCAGGGATGATGGGCGCCAACGGCATGATGGACGCCAGCATGGGCAGCGGGATGATGAACGACCTCACGGTCGGCCCGGACGGGACCGTCTATGTTGTCCGTCCAGTGCAGGCACAGGCCCCCTTAACGCCCGGCAACCCGTCGCAGCAGTATGCGTTCAAGCAGGAACTGGCAGCGATCAGCCCTGCTGACGGGACTGTCCGCTGGAAGCTGGAGTTGACCGGCAGCCACATGTCGGAACTAGTAGTGGGAAAGGATGGCAAGCTCTTTCTTGGGCTCGATGATGGACAGATGATGGCACAAGGCCAGCAGGGCGGCGGGATGATGAATCCGGGCACTTCAGCTCAGTCCACCAAGTCCCGGTTTCTGGTCATCTCAGCGACCGCAACATCGGCAGTAATCACGAGAACGTTGGTAGTCGACTCGGACATTCTCGGCGCGCCGCAGGTCGTCAGCACCGGACTGAGCCCCGCCGACTACGTCATCTACGTGACTGGGATGGATATGCCGAGCAGGGGAAGCAATGTCGACGACCGGGACTCGATCCCGGCAGGCGAAAAAACTCTCTATGCTTTCCTGCCCGACGGCAGTCTGAAGTTCAAGGTCAAGATCGGCCAGACGATGGTGGGGATTCCACCCCGCTAAGCCGCTCAGAACGACTTTACCTCGATGCGGGGCCCGCAAGCCCCGCTTCTGTCTTGCGTGCCGCACGCGGTTCGACCGTCTTTCGACAGTCTAAGGGTGAAAGGGGTTGTTAACCATGTTTATCAGATTGGTTTTATGCGGCGCCCTGTCCATCGCGCCCGCTTTTTCGCAGGATGGGGATCTGAATCGTGGCCGAGGAGAACTGAGAGGGTTCGCGGGTCTCAGCTTCGGCTCCAACACTGGCCTTATGGACACAGTTGCGCCGACCGCCGGAACGGAGGTCGCGTTTGGCCTTTCCAGGTTACTTGCCATCACCGGGAGTTACGCGAACAATAATCTGGGGATGTACAGCGCGCGGCGGCATGAGGTAATGGGCGGTGTACGGATCTCGGCGGCGAATCGTTCGCGTGTAACGCCCTACGGGGCACTGGCCGCTGGCGCGGTCACGACATCGGTCTCAGGACAGACCGGCGTTAGGGGCGGATGGACTGGCATGATGGGGACCGCTGCAAGCGCTGGCGGCTCCACTGCAAAGTTCGCTGTCTCCCCGGGCGGCGGGATCGAGTGCAAGCTTCGTCGCAACGTGGGGGTATTCCTGGATCTTCGAGCCGTGAAGGCGATGGACATCGAATGGTACGGCCGAACGGCAACTGGTGTGTTCTTTCGATGGAATTAGCCCGACCGAATCGCCCCAAAGTGCACATTGCCTGCCTCCTTTCGGACAACCCGCCGATGGCCGTGCCCGCCTCGCTGCCACCCAGACTGCTTGAAACGTCGGCGAAATTATTGGGATCGCAAGTGATCGCCTTCAAGTTCGTGAATGAGAATGACACAGCTCACTCAGGAACTTCCCGTCGTCGTGATCGGCGAAACAGAACTCTCGGCTTTTGCTTTGAGGCGCAGCATAAGGCTGTAGGGTAAGCCGATGGCTCTTGGGAAGTCGCAGCACCTGAGAGTAGCCTGCTGGGGCCTGCAAAAACATCAGCGACCTTGGGGACACGGGCCCGTGAGCCGCAAGGACGGCATCCGTGGATTCCCCTGCCAAGACCCCGGAGACGGAAATCAAGGTGCGGCAAGGTCTAGTGCCGCCGCCCGGGTATGCCGAATTCGCCTAGCTTGTTCTCCATCTCCCCGAGGCAGCGCTCTTCACATCTGTCCACCGGTGAGAAATACTCATGCCGGTGATAGATGCGGATCGCCAGCACAACCTCACCAGGTCCCCGCCGGTCAAAATGGATGCTGTTGTCAAACGGTTGGATTTCGTATTTCGAGGGGCGTTCTTCGTGGGGCAGAATCTCAACCGCGATCTTCGTCAAGTCATCATACGTCTGCTTGCAGAGATCGCAGCCAGGCCGGAGCCAAGTCTGGCCGTGGCCGTGGGTACCGTGCAACTCGAGATCGAAGCCAACCATCACACGCTTACCCTCATGGATTTCATAGTGGGGCCACGTCTCGTACTTCACGCTGTGCTTGTCGATGATGGCCCGAAGTTCAAGAGGTTGGACTGGCATGGTAGCCTCCTACCTTCGTTTTCTTTAGTGCAAGATCATGACCAGCGCGGAGGCCTCGTGTCTTTACTTCTGAATCTACCCGCATCGCTGTCCACTGGAGCCCAACCGCGGTGCTGTCAGATCCACGCGGATGGTGAGCGTCTGGCGCGTAGTGGGAACTCCAGATCGCCCCCAACTGAATTGCCCCAAAGCGCACAGTGCCTGGCTCCTTCCGGACAACCTGCCGAAGACCGTTCCCGCCTCACTGCCGCCCGGATGCTCGTAACATCGCCTGGTCCGGGACTTCATCGTGTGGTCCGCAACTTGCTCTCTATGTCAGCGTGAGCCGGTCGCCTGAACGAGGATCGGCTCTAAGGCGCTCCAATTTCCGTTACAGGAAGGTTTCCATGACGCGCAGATCTCTAACAGTGATGGCGATGGCCGCTCTGTTGCTCCCCGCCGGGGTGGCAGCCGCCGGCTCCAACAAGCCGAAGGACCAGAAGACAAATGGCGAGATTGTCGGGGTCGGCGACGATCGCCTGCAACTCAAGACCAAGAAGGGCACGGTGACCGTCCTTCTCACTCAGAAGCCGCGCATCGCGATGGGTGAAACAGAAGTCTCGGCTTCTGCTTTGAAGCGCGGCATGAAGGTGACCGTTGTCGGCAAGTTCGAGGACTCTGGGGAAATCGTGGCACGGGAGATCCGCCTGCCGGCTCCCCCAACAAATCCGCAAACGCCAATGCCTTCGGGACATAGCGGCCACGCGCACTGATTCATCTGAAGGACGGAATCCGTGTCAAATCGCGATCAGCCAAAAACCAGGTTGGCGCGCGAACAGAAACGCGCCCGGTTTTCCAATGCGAGCGGAGCAACTCTCCCGTGGCGAGCAGGTCGTCTGGCGATCGCGCGAGCCATCGTGAACGATCGCGAGGTTGGTGATTCCGCGTGTCCAGGGATCGGGAACGAATGGAACTCTGGCCCTGCCTCAAATTGCACAGTTGTTGTCCATTCCGGCACAGCGTCACACCTCTGGCGCGGCAATTCAGGAGTTTCGGAGCCTGGATGCTGAGTTGCAGTTAGAATTCGCATGAGCCGGTTGAATCGAGAGCCAGGAAATGAGATCAGGTATTCTTCCCTCACAGCTCGCGCCACTGCGGGCTGATTCCACTGATCACCCGCTTGGCCTCCCTCGCGGCTCTTTCCCCACGCGAGCATCGGTATCCTCCGAACCATGCGGCGCGCTGGGCTGCGGGCGGGCCGGTGTTCCTCCGAGCCGGCCGCCCGTTTTCATCCCCGGGGTATGTTTCTTATCTTATGCCTGTGCAATGAGCGGCCCTGTATCCTGTTGATCTGTACCGGCGCAATTGTAGTGCCGCACGAAAAGTTGTTCCTGGAACCTGGAGTGCACAATGAAGCTCAAGACCAGACTGTTCCTCACCACTGCGTTCGCAGTTCTATCAATCCTCGGGTTCTCCGAATGGCTCAGCCACCGTCAGACAGCCGCTTTCCTCAGAGACCATGCAGCGCTCATGGAGGTCGAGATGGACCGAGCGGACCTCGTAGCGAACCTAGAGCGGGGGCGCGAAGGCCTGTTTACACGACTGGGATGGCTCCATGTCATTCATGCCGGGGTGACTGTCCTGGCATTGGTCATCGTGCTGGGTACTCTTTGCGACCGGATCGTCCTGTCGCCACTCGACGACTTGCTTCGCCACATCAACTACATGGGGCGCGGCACTTGGAAGGCTGCCATCCCTGTTCCCCGAAAGGACGAAATCGGACAACTGACACAGGCATTCAACGGGCTCGGCGAACAGCTCACGCTGACCGTCCAGCAGTTCGCCGCTGCCTCAAAACTGTCAGCGATGGCGCTTCTCGGGCAGTCTGTCGTCAAGAAGGTGATGGCGGTCAGAGACCTGCTGTGCACCACTGAACAAGTTCTTCGAGTCGAAGGAAGGCAGCATCCGGACGTCCCTGAGCAAGCCCTGAACAGTCTGGCAGTTGCGATCAAAGCTCTGGATGACATTCCAGTCCTATTTGACGAGGAATTCGATCGTCAATTCGGCCTGCACTCGGTGCCCCCAAAGTCCAGATACGAACTCATTCCACAGGATCAAGCTTGCACCTGATCCTGGCATGTGACGTGCTGTTCACCGGGCAGTCGAGGCCGACTTTCAGACAGGCTCACGGGCGATGTCCGAAAACGCCGACAGTCCTTATCGGCGACCGGGTTCTCGTGAACAGTTTAGCGGCCAGGAGATCGCAACCGAGTTGGACCGCATTGTGTCTCTTGGCGGTCCGTCAACTCACCAACAAAGATCGCCTGACAAACAGGGAGGTAACCAACATGATCACTCGAAGAATACTCATCGCTGCCGTGGCATCCGCGGCTGCCGCCGAGTCGGCCTGGGCCGGATGCGGCTCGCGGCGCACCCAACAGATCTTGCTGACGGGCCGAATCTCGGCAATCGGCGCCGAGTCGATGGAACTGGAACTGGCGCGAGGGGTCCGCACGATCCTCTTCAGCGAACGCTTCAATCCGGCAGGTCTTAACGCTGGCGATATTGTCAGCGTGACTTGCCGCGTGACGGCTGACGGGGACTTCATGGCTGAACGAATCGCGCGCTCCGACACCCGGCGGAACTCACAGCCCGCCGGCCAACAGCCTTCCGGCCACAAGCACTAGGCCGTGACCATTACTGGCAGCCTGCGTGCAGTACGGGAATCGAGGGTCATTCGTGATCATGGCATTGGAGCACGCGCTACACAGCCCGAAGCCTCTGCCTCAAATGCTGCGCAAGCATCGAGCGGCACTTAAGCCACTCGGTCTTATACTGGCGTTCGAGATGGAGTGCGAGGCTATCTTCCGGAACCGGCTTCCCATTGGCCTTGGCCATTCGCCTGTGTTTGGTGTGCATGATCCGCTTTGGTTGCTCGAGGGATATGTAAGCGATGACGTGCCGGCCGAGATCTTATGGCTCCCCGAGGTGCGGGCGTGAAACGACGAGCCAGAAAGCTCGAACTGACGCGCCGCGAGAAGCTGAGCCTGCTACCGTTTCTCGTCCTGATGCTCGTAGCCGTCGTTGGGATGGTGTGGTCTCACCAGGAACAGATGACCGACCGCGCGGAGGTCGTCTCGGTCCCCGCCGGCGAGGATGCGGATGTGCCGATTGCGCGCTTGGACAAGCAGCCGGCCCTTTATCTTGACTTCGAGAGGCTGCCGGAGCCGCATCGGCTGCTTGTGGTACGACAGCCGCAGGGCCACATCCAAACGGTGTTCTCTGTATGTCGGCGATGTTGGTCCCACGGCAAGCCGAGCCGTTACTTGGCTGGCCGCCTCGTCTGCGGTCATTGCCGGGAGGGCATGCCAATGCCTGGTCCGGGACAACGTCTCCCGAAGGAGAAGGACTGCACGCCAGTTCCGGTGGCAGCGCAGACCACTGAAGGAATTCTCAGGATTCGACACGGTGACCTTTTACCCGCCGCGCTGGAGTTCAGAAGCGGAGAGTAGCTACCCTACCCCTGTATCTCCAGAATGCCCATCATGCCGAGGTCCTCGTGGTCAAGTATGTGACAGTGGTAGAAAGTGCGGCCAGCATAATCCGAAAACTTCATTCGCACTCGAACTCTGCTGCCCGCTCGGACCAGTGCCACGTCTTTCCAAGCCGTCTGTACGCCGCCGCTGGCGTCGATCACCTGGAATGAGTTGGTGTGGATGTGCATCGGGTGGTCCATCATGGATGGATTCACAAACTCCCACTCCTCGACATCGCCGAGACGAGCTTGCGTGTCGACGCGGTTCGGATTGTAGGTCCGGCCGTTGATTGAGAAATTCGTCCCGCCCATCATGCCCATGCCCATCCCCATTCCTTGGCCGAGCACAAACGATCTCCGCCGGCTGGGTTGCGGCAGAGCATCGAACGGAAACAGCCGTTCCGGGAGCGCGATTCTCCGGTCCGCGTTGCCATCATAGACAAGAGAAGCCAGGACCTCGGTGCCCCGGAACGCGCCCATCATCCCCATGCCGCCGCGATTGTATGGGAGATTGAGGACCCGGTAGGCACCCGGCGTTCTCGTGCCTTCGACCATCACCTCCGCACGCTCACCCGGAGCCAGCAGGAGTTCGTCCAGGTACTGCGGGGACGGGAGCGGGCCGCCGTCGCTGGCGATCTGGGCCATCGCGTGTTCTTCAACCTTGAGCCGGTAGAACCGCGAGGCCGAGGCGTTAATCAGCCGCAGTCGAACCCACCCGCCGGCGGCTATGGCGATGGTGGGATTGAACGTACCCGACAGCGTGACCAGATTCCCCTCCCGGCCGGTCACACGTTCCATCATGTTCGGCTCGCGAGGATACCCGCGCGAGTCCAGATCGAGATCCTGCAAAACGAGGATATACTCTGGCGCGCCCGCCACCGCCGGTACGGCATCGAGATCGCCGCGGATCAGGATTGCTCCGGCGAGGCCTCGCGACACCTGCCGCGCCGTGCTTTCATGCACGTGCGGGTGATACCAGAAAGTGCCAGCGGGGTGGTTAGCCGGAATCCTGAACTCATAGTTGCTGACCTCTCCGGGCGGCACCATGAGGAAGCCGTTGTCCGCCGCCCCGGTCGGCGGCACGTGCAATCCGTGGAAGTGGAGGTTGGTTGCCTCGCCAAGGCGGTTCAGGAGCCGAATGCGAACCGTGTCCCCTGATCGCGCTTCCAACACCGGCCCCGGCAACTGGCTGTTGTATGTGTAGAGCCAACCCGCCCAGGAATCGCCGTCCACCCGACTCTCGCCTGCCTCAATGCCGAGTTCAACCAGTCCTGGCTCGTTTGCCGCGGGATCGGCCCGCACAATCCTCGACACCGGCATCACCAGTGCCCCGACCGCATATCGCATGAATTGCCGACGTTTTATAGGAATCATCCTGTGTAGCTGGTCAGCACACGAGTTTCCATCGATCACTTCACAAGTTTTCAATAACTTGCAGCCTCTGGGACAGGCGAGCAGTGCGTTTTGGGCACACTCCCCCGGCTCTCCCGGCAGTCGAATGGCACACCGCGTGCTCGTTACTGAGCGAAGATCAAGTAAGATGAATCACCCGTGGAAACAGGACCGGCGACGGCTCTGGGTTTTTCGCATCGTCTACCTGTCGCTCCTGCTGGCCACGGTGCCCGTTCTACTCTGGAACAGCTTCGTCGGGCAGTTCAACGCGTCCTTCAGCGATATCCTGTTTAGGCTTCGGTCACCAGTGCGGACCAGCGGTGTGGATTCCATCGTCCTGGTCGCCATCGACGATGGAACCGCCGCCCGCTATGGTCCGCTCCCGTTGAAGCGGTCGTTGCTTGCGGCGGGCCTTGACAGAATTGCGGAAGCGGCGCCGCGTGTCTTGGTGATTGACCTCTTGATCTCCGAACCCGGTCCGCCGGGGGATGACAAGAAGCTTGCCGCGGCACTCGAGCGGTTCCCGCGTGTTGTGTTGAGTGCCGCCCTCGCCAGCGACTCAATGGCGAATCCTTCATGGATCCTGCCTCTCGCTGGTCTCGGAAGCCACGCTGTCGCGGGGCATGTCCACGCCGCTCCAGACCCCGATGGTAGTGTCCGGAGCGTACTGCTAGCCAAACTGACCGAGGACAGGCGGCTTTGGGCGCTCGCCCTCGAAGCCTGCCGTCTGTTCCTGTCCGGGAGCGTCCTGGTGGAGCGTGCCGATTCCATCGTCCTCGACGACATCCGCATCGCGGCAAGATCCCGGGAAGACCGCCGGCTGCGCATCAATTATGCCGGGCCGGAAGGGGCCTTTCGCCGCGTGGCATTCTCTGCGGTCCTCGATGGTACTGCGAATCTGGCCGAGCTTCGAAATCGGATTGTGATCGTGGGAGTCACGGCTCAGGGTGGTGGAGACCGCCTGTTCACCCCTGTGTCGTCAGGAATAGGAATGAGCGGTATCGAGATCCACGCCAATATTGCACGCACGATTCTCGACCGCGCCTTCCTCGTGTCTCCTTCGCCTCCGGCTGAGCTCGCGCTGGCGGCCTCGATCTTGTCCCTTTGCGCGTTCGGAACCTGGCGCCTGCGAGGCTGGCGCCTCCCGCTCCTCTGGTTCTCTCTCGCCGTGGCGATTCTGACTGCGGGTTGGCTCGGTCTTCGATCGGGATATGTCTGGCCCGTAGGATCCATGTTGGCGGTGCTGATGGTCGCATCGGCTGTCTCAGGCGCCTCGGAATATGGTCTCGTCCGGCTGGCCCTGCGCTCTTCGGAGGAGAAACGGTCGGAGTATGCGTTCCGCGTGCAAGCCATTGCTCATGAGATCAAGACGCCGCTGACGGCCATTCAAGGCCAGAGCGAACTCATCGCCGACAGCACCATGCCGGAGAATGAGCGCGCCCGGATGGCCGGTCTCTTGTTCAGGGAATCCAAGCGGCTCACCCAGATTCTCCATACCTTTCTCGATGTGGAGCGCATGGCCAGCGGTTCCCTGAAACTGGAGAAACGCCCCGTTCCTCTTCACGATCTGTGCGACGAGGTTGTGGAGCGTGGCAGGCTCTTCGCGTCGCGAAAGAAAACAGAGATCGTTGCCGACGTTCCGCAACTGACCGTGCTGGCCGACCCTGAGTTGCTGTCTTTCGCCATCTACAACCTCTTGACGAATGCGGTGAAGTACAGCCCGAAGCAGACGCGCATCACGCTCCGCGCGGAGCCGAGCGGCGGCGGTGTTCAGATCACGGTGAGCGATGAAGGCTACGGCATTCCGCCCCAGGATCAGCAACGGATCTTCGATAAGTTCTATCGTGTCAGTAGGGACCAGACGGGCACGGAGGACGGGGCCGGAGTCGGCCTCGCCCTCGTCAAGGAGATCGCCGTGCAGCATGGAGGCAAGGTGACGGTTGAAAGCAATCTCGGACAGGGTTCGCGATTCACCATTGTCCTACCGGAAGGAATGCCTCCGGAAGAAGGAGCGGCGTGATGAAACCGGTACCCGTTCTGGTCATCGACGACGACGAGGCCATTGCTTCTACCGTCTCCGTGTTCCTCCGCGCCAAGGGCTACCAAGTGGAAGTCGTGCTCGACGGCGAGGAGGCGTTGGATCAGGTCCGCACGGGGCGGTTCCCCATCATCCTCAGCGACATCTACATCGACCGCGTGACTGGCCTGCGCGTCTTGACCGAAGCCAAAAACGCCAACCCAAGTGCGGCTGTAATCCTGATGACGGCTCGCGGGTCGGCGCGCACCACCATGGAGGCCGAGATGGGAGGTGCCTTCGATTACCTGGCCAAGCCTTTTGAGATGAAGGCGCTGCTGGAAGTCGTGGAACGAGCGCAACGAGCCACCGCTCCTCGGCCAACCGAACCTGGAGAGGACCTCCAATGCTTCGGTGGGCTGATCGGTTTCGCCCCGTGCATGGTTGACGTCTACAAGAAGATGGCCCGCTGCGCCCGGACGGATGACACGGTGCTGGTGGTGGGCGAGACGGGTTGTGGCAAGGAACTGGTCGCAAGGTCCATCCACGAGCAGAGTGCGAGGTCCTCCAAGCCGTTTGCCGCCGTGGATTCCGGCGCCGTGACCGGCTCGCTGTGGGAGTCGGAGATCTTCGGCGCCCTGCGTGGCGCGTTTACCGGCGCCGACCGCGATCGCCAGGGCGTAATTGACGCGGCGCGCGGCGGGACCGTGTTTTTCGACGAGATCGGTGAGATCCCTCTGGAGTTCCAGTCGAAGCTGCTGCGGTTCATGCAGGAAAAGGAGTACCGGCCTGTCGGCTCGCCAGTCGCCAGGAAAGCGGACGTTCGGATCATCACCGCTACCAACCGCAATCTGGAATCGATGGTAAGGGACGGGAAGTTTCGCGAGGACCTCTTCTATCGTCTGAACGTTCTGCGTATCGACGTTCCGCCTCTCCGGGAGCGGCGATCGGATATCCCATTCCTTGTGCGTCGGTTTATGGAACAAGCCGCCATCGCCGCCGGAAAACAGATCTGGCTGGAGCCGGATGCGCTTGGGGCGTTGGAACAATTCGATTGGCCTGGAAACGTCAGGCAACTGCGCAACACGCTCCACCGGATTGTAGCGTTCTCGCTCCCGGGTCCCGTCACAGAGGGCGATGTAAGAAAGGAGTTGTCCCTGCCCGAGCAATCCGTCGAGACAGAAGAAGAAGACACCGGGGCGCTCGGTGATCTCGAACGCAGGCACATCCTGCGTGTTCTGGAACAGGCGGACGGCAACAAGACGCGCGCCGCCGAGATTTTGGGAATTCAGCGCCGGACCCTCTACAAGAAATTGGCAAGGATGGAGCGGGCGCAATCCGGGCACGCCGGTGTGCCCGGGACGCTCCGGGACCAATGATGGGCGCGTTGAAAACACAGCAGGAATCCACGGCAGCCCGCGTGCATACAGCAGCGGTGGAGTAAACCATGGTCCGACGGCAGATGTTTCTCTTGGTCCTGGCGGCGGTGTTCGCACTGCCCTTGGCTGCGCAGTGGGACTTCGCGCGGCCAGCCAAGGTCGTTTCCCTGACGGGCACTTTGACCGTCAGGAGATCTCGCGAAGCCGCCAGGCCCCTTCGGCTGCAAGACGCGGTCGCGTCCGGGGATGAATTGATCACGGGGCAGAACTCCGAGGCAATGATCCAGGCGTGGGATGGCAGCACGGTTCGCGTCTTCCCTGATTCGCACGTCATCTTTAACGAGCGCTCGGCCGACATCCAGGAATTCCTGCACCTGTTTCTTGGGTCTATTAAGGTACACATCGAGAAGTTGAGCGGCCGGCCCAATCCTCAAAAGATGACGACGCCAACAGCGGTAATCGCGGTTCGTGGAACCACGTTCAGTGTGTTTGTGGACGAGACGGAGGCCACCCTTGTCGCGGTCGACGAAGGCGAGGTCTCCGTCGCGAACGTGGCGTCGCCGTCGCAAGAGGTAATCTTACGCAAAGGCCAACGTACGTGGGTCCAGCGCGGCCAGCCGCCGGTGGTGGCGCAACGGTTTCGAGGGCGGTCCGAACGTGCGGACTTGATTCCGGGCCTTGGGCGCCAAGCCGGTTCGGGCGAACCGATGGGCGCACCACCGGGCGGGCGAATGGCGGGCATGGACATGATGGGTCTTGCCGGTTCTCAAAGCATGGGCGGCGCGATGCCGCGTTCGGGGCCGGTGCATTGATGCGGAGGGCATTTCAGGTCGCAACCTTGATTCTGGCGCTGGCGTTTATCGTCGGCGCGCAGCCCGTGGAGCCTCGCCTCGCGGCGGAGGCGGCAAGACTCGATTCCTACGCGACCACCCCGGATGGCCGCCTCATTGTTGCGGCACTCATGGCGGATAGGTTAAACGTCCACCGGAACCACCTGATCCTTCTCCGCAAGCAAACCGGCCAAGCCTACAGCACACTCTTCGTCGGCGAACTGCGTGCAAGGAGCAAGACCGGCGACGCGATCTTGACGGCAATCCGCGAACTCAACAACCAGATTGATCGCGAGCTAAAGTCCCTCTCACGCTCGCCAGCCGAAGGAGGCAGCCCGCCTCTGCGTGCAATCGGATTCCTAAGCACGACTGTGGATCGCAATTCCGCGGCGACCTTCTACACAGCCACTCCGGAGGTTGGAGTGGAAGGGAGCCGGGGCTCCGTCGTGGTGGGGCTGCCGCTCTATTTCAACGATCTCACTAGCCGCAAAGTCTCGGGTGTCGGCGATATCTATACCCAAGGCCAGTTACTGGCGCGCGCTCGTGGATTCGATTTCAGCCCGACGCTGACCGTCGGCTTCCCGACAGGGGAATCCGGTCGCGGCCTCGGTGCCGGAAAGCTCACCGTTGATGGAACCGTTACGGTGGCACGCACGTTCGAGAGCCGGCTGCGCCCATTCGTGAGAGCCGGTCTTGCCAACTACGTATTCAACAACGTCGCCTACCAACGGCCCTACATTAGCACGGGCGGCGCCGCACACTTCTCCGGGGGGCTGACGATTGGTCTCGGTAGACGCACCAGTCTCGGCATCGGCGGATTTGCTGTCGCGCCGTTTGGCGATCAGCAGATTACGAGCCGCGAGGTGATGCAGGGCGCGTCGTCGGCATCCGCCTCCGTGACGCCGTCAGCCATGGGGCACAATTCCGGTGCTATGCCTGGCGTGGGGCACATGCCGGGAGGCTCAAGTGGAGTGCTTCAGCCGGGCCTTCCGCCGTTCATGCAAGTGAGCCATGCGACCGTGCAGGCCTCGGACTTGCAGGACCGCGGCGTGAACACGTGGACTTCCATCGCTATTCACCCGGCCCTCTCCATCCAGATTGGTGTGGCGCGCAGTTTCGATTTCGACCTCACCACCGTCCGCGTCGGCCTCGGCTTCAATTTCGGGCGCCTCCTTTTCCCGCGCATCCGGCAGTGACTCCGTGAGCAGGCGACGTGAAGGTTCGGCTGTTGCGGAAGGCCCGGCGTCGAATTCGAGCCGTTTCACCCCGTTGCGGCCGCGCATTGGGACAAGCGCCATTCGGCATACGACGATTGAGATTTGCACGAACGAATATCGGACGGCTTTCGCACGAAGTGACTACGATCTGGCGGATGTCTTTAAGAATCTCCGCCGTGGAATGTTTGCTGGCGACCTCAGCCGTAGTGGCCGCGCAACTTCCGGTGTCAAACCTCGGCTGTAATCTCGACCCCTCGGCGCACTCCAGGCTGACCACAGCGGACGAATGGTTTCTTCCCTCAATCCCGTTCCCGACCAAATCGGCCCGCTGATCGGGCCGTGTTTTTCAGCGGTCACGGTCGCGATCGGCTCACCACTGGCAGAGGCCATTTCTTCTGGACGAGGTCGAAGCCAATCCAGCGGCGGCATATGGGCCGAACGGATCAGGCTAATGGCTCCGTCATCAGCATCCGATTCAGTGAGTTCTCCCGTCTCAGGCGCTCATCCTGTGACGCCAAGCCGCATAGTACACGGCCGGGACCACCACCATGTTCAAGGCGGTGGATGTAAACAAACCAAACAGAATCACAATGGCCATTGGCGCCTGGATCTCGCTCCCAGGCTTGCCCATGCCTGCCGCGATCGGAATCAACGCGAGGCCTGCGGCGAGCGCCGTCATCAGAATCGGCGCAAGACGTTCCGACGCGCCGCGTATCACGGCTTCCCGCAAGTCGGCAACGCCCTCCGCCTCTCGTAAGTGCCGAATATGCGACACCAGCATGATGCCGTTGCGCGTAGCAATGCCGAACAGCGTAATGAAACCGATCAGCGACGCCACGGAGAGTATTCCCCCGGCCAGGTAGACTCCGGCAACTCCGCCCACCAGCGCCAGCGGAAGGTTCAGCATGATGATCAGTGCATCGCGCGTCGATTGGAACGCCGTCGCCAGGATCAGCAGAATGCCCGCGATCACCCCGGCGCCAAGGATCAATAGACGGCGTGACGCTTCTGCTTCGCTCTCAAACTGACCACCGTATTCGACGCGGTAGCCTTGCGGCAGCGTCACCTTCTCTGTCACTGCCGCTCGGATCTCGTTAACGACCCCCAGCAGATCGCGGCCGGCGACGTTGCACTGCACCACGATCTTCCGCTGGACACCTTCCCGGCTGATGAAGTTAGGGCCGCGGTCTTCGTGGATGTCGGCGACAGCATCCAACGGCGCCTTGGCCCCGGACGGCGAGTCGAGCAGCGTGCGGCCAATCGCTTCTAAATCGTGGAGGTCTGTCTCGGGATACCGGATCACCATCGGGAAACTGATCTGCCCCTCCAGGACGCGGTTCACTTCGATTCCGACAAAGGCAGTCTGAATCATCGTGGTGACTTCGCCGGGTTGCAAACCGTAGCGGGCCGCATCTTCCGGACGCACACGGACACGCACCGTGGGAATATCGGTTTGCTGCTCCATCGACAGATCGACCACACCGTCGATCCCTCTCATCGCGGCTTCCACCTGGCGGGCCAGCGATCGAAGCACCGTGAGGTCGTCGCCAAAAACCTTAACCGCGATATTGGCGCGCGTGCCGGAGAGCATATGGTCAATGCGGTGCGAAATCGGCTGCCCGACGGTCACGTTCATCCCTGGTAGTAATGTCACGCGCTCGCGAATCTCGACGAGCACTTCCTCTTTCGGCCGCTCGCGCATCCGCAGCATCACATCCACCTCGGCGGACTCTACGCCCTGTACATGCTCGTCGAGTTCCGCCCGGCCCGTGCGTCGCGCGGTCGAGACGACCTCCGGAACACCCAGTAGAATCCGCTCCAGCCCCCGTCCGAGACCGTCGGAGTCCGCAAGGCTTGTCCCTGGCAGCGTTACCGCACTGACCGTGAGAGTGCCCTCGTTAAACTCCGGCAGGAACGCGCGGCCGGTACGGGAAAGCGCGATTCCGGCGCCGATCAGTAACAGCATTGAGGACAGCACTACGATCCTCGGGTGATCCAGCGACCAGCGAAGCGAAGGCTGAAAGACCCGCTTTAGCCGGCTGACGAGCCACGGTTCGTGCCCGCCTAGCACGGACCGCGCGTTCGGCAGCAGAAAGGAACAGAGGGCGGGCGTAACTGTTAGCGCGACCACGAGCGATGCTGAGAGGCTGACAATGTAGGCGAATCCCAGTGGCGCCAGCAGCCGGCCCTCGACGCTGCTCAATGCGAACAGCGGTAAGAAGACCAGCACGACGATGATGGTGGCGAAGACGACCGATCCGCGGATCTCGGTGCTTGCACGGTAGATTACCTCGACGGCCGGCAGGCGTTCCCCTTCCGGCCTCAGAGCGTTCTCCCGCAGACGGCGCATGACGTTCTCGACGTCGATGATGGCGTCATCCACCAGTTCGCCGATCGCGATCGCCAAGCCGCCCAAACTCATGCTGTTGATGGTGAATCCGAACCAGTTCATCGTGATCACCGCCGTCAGCACGGAAAGTGGAATCGCCAGCAGCGTGATGATTGCCGCTCTCATGTTCATCAGGAAAACGACGACGACGATCACCACAAGGATCGCGCCGTCCCGCAGCGCCGCCGTCAGATTCTCCAGGGACCGCTGGATGAAATCCGCCTGCCGGAAGACTTGCTTGTCGATCACCATTCCCGGCGGTAGACCCTTTTGAATCTCGTCGAGCGTAGCATCGAGCCTTCGCGTGAGTTCGAGCGTGTTCGCACCCGGCTGCTTTTGGATTCCCAGGACGACCGCGGGTTCTGCATTGTGTGATCCTTCGCCACGCTTCAGAGCCGGTCCAATCCTCACCTCCGCTACGTCCCGAACGAGTATCGGGCGGCCCTCTCGCGACGTCACCGCGATCTGGCCGATGCTTTCGGGAGTACCGGCGCGCCCAACGCCCTGGATAAGGTACTCCTGGCCGCCTGCGACGCGGAAACCTGCCGAGGAGTTTTGACTGCCTCGCCGCAGGGCATTTTCAACTTCGTCCAGCGACACCGAGTATTCGCGCAGCAGATGCGGCGAGATGAGTACCTGATACTGTTTCTGTTCACCGCCTGTGGGCACGACTTGCGCCACGCCTGGGACGGCGAGAATGCGCCGCCTCAACATGGTGTCGGCTACGGTGCGAATCTCCATCGCCGAATGCCGGCCGGACTCCAACGTGATGAATAGAATCTCGCCCATGATCGACGAAATCGGCGCCAGGAACGGTGGATCCACGTTGGGGGGAAGCGTTGCGGAGACAAGAGAGAGCTTCTCGTTCACCGTTTGGCGAGCTCGATAAACATCCTGGCCCCAATCGAACTCGACCCATATCACTGCTACGCCGACCGCAGTCGCCGAACGCACTCGCCGTACACCGGGCGCGCCGTTGATGGCGGATTCGATCGGAAAAGTCACCAGCGATTCCATTTCAGTCGGCGCCATGCCTCGTGCCTCGACCAGAATCGTTACCGTCGGCGCCGTCAGGTCGGGAAGCACGTCGAGAGGAATGTCCCTCACCGAATATCCGCCCCAAATGAGCAGCAATGCCGCCAGAAACAGGACGACAGCACGATGATGCAAGGACCAGCGAATTAAAGCGTCGAGCATTCCGGTCCCTCCCTAATGAACGTGCCCGTGAGCCGGCACTTGGTTCGACATCGCGGCCAAACGGATCAGGTGCGCGCCGCGGGTGACGATCCGCTCGCCGGGGAAAACCCCTTCGAGCACCTGCACGTAGCCCCCCTCGCGGAGGCCAAGCTGAACCGGCCTTCGCAAGAAAGCTTCGCCTGCCGCCTGGATGAAGACAACCGGACGTCCGCCGTCGTCAACGATCGCCGATTCGGGCGCCGCCGGAGCGACGACGTTGGCGGTTGTGAGAAGACGCACCTGGACCGCTTGATTGATCGCCACGCGGCGGTCGCTGTTGTCCATCGCGTAGATCACCGGAAAGGTCCTCGAAGCCGGGTCCACAACTTGCCCCACCGTAATCAGCCGGCCAAGCCGTCTCGGCCGCGGTGAGCCTGGCACATCGAGTTCCGCACCGCTGAGATTCCGGATGCGCGGCAGTTGCGCTTCGGGAACAACCGCCGACACGTAGACTGTTTCGAGATCGACAATCTTGAAAAGGGTCTCGCCGGATTTGACATTCGCACCTGGGGCAGCGTGAGTCCCGACGATCACACCGGAGATCGGCGCGCGGAGTGCGAATAGCTTTGCGCCCGGTGCGGCCGGCTCCGCCGAGATCGATGCCTCGTATTGGGCGATCCGGGTATCAGCCGCTTTCAACCTCGCCTCGGCGGTGGCTTCGACGGTTTGCGCCTCATCGAGCCGCTTTGCCGGCGCCGCTCCCGCTTTCACCAGCCTCTCGGCTCTCTCGCGGTCCCTCCGCGCGAGTTGCAATGAGAGGCTCGCTTCATTCTTCGCCAACTCGAGTGACGCAAGATCGCTCGGGGAACTTGTCGGCGGCAGGAGGCTCGCTAGAACCTGCCCTTGCTCCACACGAGCGCCGATCACGGGTAGCGCGGATGCGACGATTCGACCGTCGAATGGTACCGTAACTTCCGCCTGTCCTCCCGAGCGCGGAATCACTTCCGCCGGGACGCGGAGGCCGGACTTGATCCGACGGTCCTCCACGATTGCCGTGCCGAAGTCCAGCGTCCACTGCTGCTCTTTGAGAAACGCGATCGTTTCCTGAGTTTCAGCGCCGTGCTCGTGCGTGGCTGCCGCCTTTGTCGGAGACGACGCGATCTCTCCCAGATCGTGAACGTCGGTGATTCCTTCACCAGTGAAATGCACGCTGAGCCGATAATCGCCCGCGGAGGGCGCTTTCACATCCACGCCGAAGATTCCAGGGCGGGAGGGCGCATCGGCTGCGGCGACGTCAGTTTTTCCGCCAGCCGTCGTAAGCCGGACCTCGACTCTGCCTTTCGAGATTGCCTTGAAGTTGTCGAGGCGTGTCAAGTGAATCGCGAACCGGCTGGTCTGGCCTGAAACCAGCGGCGGATACTCCATAAAGAGCTCCGTCTTAGTCGTCCAGTTGGTGAAACTCTCCGGATGAGGTTCTGGTTCCTGTGGGGCTGTGGCGACCGTTTTCGGCTTCTGGCATCCCGTCGCGAGGATGACGAGAAATAGGCAGGCGGTCCACTTCATCTTCCAAACTCCTCTCCGATGACCCGTTCCAACTCAATCTGCGATTCCTTCACGGCAGCCTGGATCGCGAGCATTCGCAGTTGCGCTTGACGTTGGACGCGATACGCGTCCAACAATTGAAGGATCCCGATCTCGCCCTCCTGGTAGGCGACCGTCGCAATCCGCACCAGTTCCGGACCGGTCCCCGCCAACTGGCTGCGATATTCGTCGTGCGCCCGCCGGCGGATCGTGAAGGCCTGAATCGCTCCATCCACAGCAGCGCGAATCTGTCGCGCGAGCACATCGAGACGAGCCGACGTGCGTTCCTGTTCGGCTGAGTAACGGGCCACTTCCGTCTGCCCCTTGTTGAAAAGAGGGAGCGGTATTGTAATTCCGACGACCGGTCCGCTGGCGACGCGTGGTCCGATGTCGGCGCGTTTCAACCCCGCGTTGAGAATCGGCTCGGGAAAGCGCAGGCGCTCCGCCGCGCGCCGTTCGAGTTGATACTGTTCCAGCCGCCGTTGCTCGGCCCGGTAGTCATCTCTTAATGCCAGGGCCCGCTGCGTCAACTCGGTCCCATTCAACACCAATGGCTGTGCTTCGATCTGGCCCGAGAGAGCCCCGATGTCCGTACCGTCGGGAAGGAAGGCCAACAACTGCGCGCGTTCGAGTGCGGTTGCAGCGCGCAGGAGTGCCAACTCGGCCAGCAACTCAGCCCGCTCGCGTTCCGTGCGCAGGCGATCGAACTTCGAGCCTTCACCCTCGCGCTCCCGGTCGGCAAGCACTCGGATGACATTCTCGATGTCTTTCAGACCTGACGCGTAGATCGACTCACTTTGCTGCGCGGCCAGAACGCGGTAGAACGCTCGCCTCAAACTGCTTCGTGCCTGCCATAAAGAAAAGGCTCCCTCGGCTTCGGTGACAGCCACCATTGCCGCACCCGCGTGGCGCAACAGCTTCAGGCGCCCCGTGAGGGGAAGGGATTGCTCGGCCTGAAAAAACTCGGTGCGCCCAGCGCCCTCGCGGCTATAGTTCACGCTCGGGTTTGCGTACAGCGTCCGTCCTCGTGTCTCCGCCTCGGTGATGGCAACACGGGCTCGCGCCTCGCGAGCCTGCGGACTTTGATCAAGGAACTTCTGAACGACGACAGCTTCCGTCCACTCCTGCGCGGAACCGAGGCCCATCGCGGCCAGTAACAGCGCTAGAGTGGCGGCGCGATTAGGCGAATGCATGCGCCACCTCAATTCAATCAATTGTTCGAACTAATGGAATGAACGCGCACGAAACGTGCGCCTGACAGGTGGGTTAGGCAGGTGGGCCGCGCAGATAAAGGGTCAGACGCCACGGAGGGTCGTGGTTGTGTCGCGTTAGTTCCGCAATCCGAGCGACTTGGACCGTGACAACGGCCTGCTCGATAGACTCTGGCAGCACCACGAGGAATCTTGCTGGAGCACTTCCGTCTCCGGCGAGCCAATTGATCATCCGGGCGTCGGAATCGTGGTCGCCGGCTTCCAAGGAACGGCCGTCAGGGTGACCTTTCCAGTGGGTGTGTGTGAAACCTCGGGCATGCTCGTGGTGCGGATCGCTAGCGTGTGAGTGCTGGAACGGCGCCTGCCCAAAAGAGAGGAGCAGGCTCGCCACTACGCCCAGATGGAATAGGCCGCGCACAGTTTCCTCATTGTACCCCTTTAGGTGACTCCTCGGGTTCTTCGTGACCTTGCCGAGTGGTGCACCGCGTTCGGTGTCAGAGTCGAATCGTGCGCTGCGACCTTACTTTACTTCAGAGTTGCGCCGGATTGAAAAGCCGGTCGGCCAATTCGTCCGCCTCTCCCTCCGCCTCTCAATCAACCCCTGGTGAAATGACGGAGCATGTACCGCACTTCTGATCCGCGAGTGTAGGGACTCTTGTAGGGACGCTCCGTCAAAATCGATCACAACCGCGAGTATTCGCGCTGTAGGAAAAAGGGTTTTCCGCAACCTGCTAGTCGGAGTTTCGGAATGCCCTCCCGGCACGTCCATGATCCGCGAGGTGGACAACTTACCGGTTAAGAATTGATGGAAACGATGTCAGTATCGATCGCGAAGCCCGCTTGCAAGCCGAGAATGCTCTGCTTTTCAACGTCGCCCTCCAATCTCCAGCGCCGTTGGGCAAATCGGCGCGTGCTTCGTCGGACCGAGACTGCGACGATTGAGATTCGAGGCGGTCCCATTCTAAAATTTCGACTTTTAATGTTCACCGTAGGCGAGATTCGTCAGGCTTATGGAGACCCGGTTCGTATTTGCGATTCCTGGGGAGCCACCTACCGAAACCGTAACTTCCCGCAGCCCGATCTCGTTGACGCAATCGCCGTCTGAAGCCGCGCCCGTATCCCAAACATTCGCGGATATTTGCGTTTCGGCGCGTTTCTCCAGTTGGAAATACCTCCGACCGGGCAACGCTCTCAACCACCATGGTTCAGAGCGTTGGCCACTCTCAACCCTCCAAACTCTCCGTTTTCTCCGTTGACGCCTGCCTGTTTGTTGACAGCCCGTTTGAGAGAGGCACCCCGATTGGACAGTTTCGAACTCTCGTGAGTATCTATTGACAGCACCAGACAGCGGGCAGGCCGCAAAGCGGAAACCGTTGTGGGTCGGAAGGACCGGCACACATGGATTTCCGAGACCGCCAGACCCGCGACGCCGTCGCCGAAATCGCGCACCTCCTTGGCGTTGCCTACCAGCGTTACCGACGTGCGCGGCGCGTCGAAACTGCCGCCCCGAGCGCATCAGAATCCGTCAACGGAGAACTTGATAACCCGCGCCCGGAGAGCCCTCATGTCAATGAGGTTGACGCATGAAGAAGACTCTCCGGGATCAGATCGCCGAGCTCGCCGCGATGAACGTCCCGGCACTGCGGGAGGAGCACCGGAAGCTGTTCGGCGAGGAGCCGGTGAGCTCGCATCGCCAGTTCCTTTTCCGCAAGATCGCCTGGCGCTTGCAGGCCGATCATGAAGGCGGGCTGCCGGAGTCCGCGCGAGAACTCGCCCGAGGAATCGCCCGCGACACGCCGCTCCGTACGCGCGTGGTGACCAATGCCGAGAAGCGGCGTGCTGGCCTCCCGACCGAGCAGACCGCGGTCACCACGATCTGCCCTGGCCACGACTCACGGTTGCCGATGCCCGGCGGTCTGATCGTGAAGCAGTTCAAGGGAGAGACCATCGTCGTGAAGGTGCTTGATGACGGCCGCTTCGAGTATGACGACCAGAGATACAAATCGCTGAGCGCGATCGCGCAGGAGATCACCGGCACCAAGTGGAACGGGCTGCTGTTTTTCGGATTGACGGAGAAGAAAAATGGCCGCCGGTAACGGGATCGTCGCAGGTCCGCGGCGCTCAGCCATCCGATGCGGCATCTATACGCGCAAGTCCACCGAGGAGGGATTGCAGCAAGAGTTCAACACGCTGGACGCTCAGCGCGATGCGGCGGAGGCGTTCATCCGCAGCCAGCGAGGTGAGGGATGGGTGGCGCTGCCTGGTCACTACGATGACGGTGGATTTACCGGCGCGAACATGGACCGCCCCGCGTTGCAGAAGCTGCTCCAGGATGTCCGTGACGGTCTGGTCGACTGCGTGATGGTCTACAAGGTTGACCGCCTGACGCGGTCCTTGCTCGACTTCACGCGCATCATGGAGGTGCTCGACAAGCACGGCGCCAGCTTTGTTTCGGTCACACAGCAGTTCAATACGACCAGTTCACTCGGGCGGCTGACGCTGAACATCCTGTTATCGTTCGCGCAGTTCGAGCGCGAAATGATCGCGGAGCGCACCAAGGATAAGATGTCGGCCGCGCGTCGCAAGGGTCGATGGGTCGGTGGCATTCCGATGCTCGGCTATGATCTGAGCGACAAGGGCGCGGCGTTGGTTGTGAATGAAGATGAAGCAGCCCGAGTCCGGGCCATCTTCGATCTATACCTTGAGCACGGTTCCCTGATTCCCGTCGTGCAGGAACTGAACCGGCGCGGATGGTGCATGAAGGAATGGACGACCCGGAAGGGCACGCCGGCCGGCGGTCAAGTCTTCATGAAGAACCGGCTGTACAACCTGCTGACGAACATGGTCTACGTCGGGAAGATCGAATTTGGCGGGCAAGTTTACGACGGCGAGCATCAGAGCATTGTCGATCCCGAGGTCTGGCAGCGCGTCCAGGACCGCCTGCGCTTTGACGGCAAGACCGGCGGACGACAGATCCGTAACAAATACGGTGCGGTCCTCAAGGGCATCCTGCTATGCGGGAGTTGTCAAGCCGGGATGATCCACACCTACACGCAGAAGACGCCCAGCAAGCTCTACCGCTACTACGTCTGCGTGAACGCACACCAGAAGGGATACAATGCGTGCCAGACGCGGTCCGTCTCGGCACCCGTGATCGAGCAAGCCGTGGTGGACCAGATTCGTGGGATCGCTGCGAATCCCACTGTAGTCGACGAGGTCGTCCGGCAGCTTGATGAACAGCGCGTTGCGGGGATCGAAGCGCTGGAGCGCGAAAAGCGTGTGATGGAGAAGGAGCTGCAACGTCTCGGCGAAGAGATCGCCGGTGTGATTCGCACGAATGGCAAGCTGGCGACCGACCGCATGGCGGAGCTGCAGGAACGCGTGTCCGTCGTCGAGCGCCAACTTCGTGAAGTGCGAGACCAGTTGGCTGAATCGGTGAGCCAGACAACTGACACGGCGTGTGTACGGAAGGCGCTCCGTGATTTCGATGCCCTTTGGTCGGAGATGACGTCACGCGAACAGGAGAAGTTCGTGAAGACGCTCGTCGAGCGCGTGACGTATGACGGTGCCACCGGTACGGTCACCGTCGGCTTCCGGACGGCGGGCATCCGGCAACTTTGTCTTGATATGAGGTCGAACGGAAAGTGAACAACAGCTTCGAAGTGAGTTTCAGTCTGCGACTGGCGGTTCGGGAGATCAGCCGCCCGCCGAAGACGACGGCGCCGGCCGCGCCCCAGTTGCCGAAGTACACGCGGTACCCGAGGATCACGCAGGTCGTGGCGCTCGCGCTTCAATTTCAGGAGATGATCGACTGCGGCGAGATCCGCCAGCACTCCGATCTGGCCAGACTCGGGTGCATCAGCCGGGAACGGGTCAGCCAGATCATGGTGCTCGTTTGGCTTGCGCCTGACATTCAGGAATCAGTCTTGCGGCTTCCCCAGGTGCCGGGCGGGCGGTTCCCGGTTTCGGAAGGAACATTGCGGAAGATCGCAAGTCTGCCACTGTGGGAGGATCAACGCGAACAGTGGCGCGGTGTGCTCGCCGGTGCCGGCTCCGGTACTATCAATAGAGGCGAAGCATGAGCCTCGAGGAAGCCATTCTGGAAAAAGTCCGCCACCTCCCGCCGGCGAAGCAGGAGGAGGTTCTGCGCTTCGCGGACCGTCTGCAGCACCGGCCTCCCGCTAGAATGGTGCCGTTCCGCGACCGTAGCCGCGAAATTGAGTGGCTCAAGGAAAACCGCGCCAAGTATCTGGATCAGTGGGTAGTTGTGGAAGGTGACCGCTTGGTCGCGGCAGATCCGGACGGAGTCAAGGCATACGATGCCGCAATTGCGGCGGGCATTGAAGTCCCGTTCCTAATACACGTCCTTCCAGAAGATCCACTCCCGTTCGTTCCGGCTTGGCTATAAGGATGCCTCTATCGCTCGAATTCAATGTCTCACATCGCTATGCAGCGGCCGATGGAATCGACGTACCTATCGAGCTCCATTTTGGCAACCGAAAAGTCGAACTGCTGGCGAGACTCGATACAGGCGCAGCGTACTGTATCTTCGAGCGCAAGTACGCTGAAGCGCTCCGCTTGGATGTCGAATCGGGGCTGGTTCGGCGTTTCATCACCATGGCGGGGTCATTTGTGGCCAACGAACATGAAGTGCCCCTGCATACTCTCGGCGTTGAGTTCTCAGCAGTCGTCTACTTTGCTCATGACTGGGCATTCAGCAAGAGCTTTGTCGGCCGGACTGGTTGGCTGGACCGTCTGCGCGTTGGAATTATCGACTATGATCGCTTGCTGTTCCTGAGCCTCTACGACTCATGACCTGAACGCTTCTTCACTTCCTCGATCCGGCGCTGGAGTTCCGTATCTGCGGGCTTGGCGGCGCGCTCCAACTCCTCCCACTTTCTCTCAAGGTCGCGGAGATACGTTTCGGCCGCTTCCCGATGTCCGAGGTAATAGGCAATGGCACCCTCGATCTGTTCGAGGGACAGCGTGGGGAAGTTCTCGCGGATCGTCTCCGCTGTGGCTCCATCCCGATGTTCGTAGATGATGGACGCCAATGAAACCCGGCTGCCAGCCAGGTAATAGGCGCCATTGCGCATTTCGACGTATTCGCGTTGCATCAAGAGGGCCTCTCCTATTCTGGCTCTGCTTGCCGTCGCACGGTCGCGCACTCGAATTTGGCCGTCCACAGCCGTCGATTCGGTATGAACTGCAACGGATCAGAATCCATACCCATCCAGGCCCGCAGGCGTTGACGGAACCGCAATACATCCTTGTCGTCTCCACGGCGGTAGATCTTGCCGCCGCTGCGCAGGAACTCGAGCAGCACGGCTCCTTCCGCAGTTGGAATGCCAGCCTCGGTGGCCAAGCCGAGGATACGTAGATCGTATTCTTCAGATCGCACCGTTTCACGTTCACCGGCATCGATTGCCGTGAGCCGTTGGCTCTCTTCGTCCCTGGACCTCGCCGCAAACACCTCCTTCGACTTCACCGAGATTTGAATACGACCATCCCGGAGTTCGAGGAGCTGACAATCCTCCCAACGCTCTGGCCGCACTGGGAACCCGTCCCGGCGGTCGAGGCCGATCTGGAAGAGGCAGCGATAGGCTCCCTTGCCGTGCACTGCGCGGATAGGCTCGCCCGCGATTGGGAAAACCGTGGTCAGGCGTTGGCGGAGATCGCTGACCTGCTTCCGGAACGTGGCAGCGTCCTTGCCGGACACTGATGTACTGCGCGCAGGCGTCTCGCCGCCAAATCGTCCAAATGCGCGGAGCAGTTGCCACAGCCGGTCGTCGCTGCCAGTGAACTGAAGGTCGTCCAGACTGAACTCTCGCTGCTCGTTACGAAGCTCCGCGAAAATGGAGCCCTCACCGATGGTGATACGGAGGTCCTCCCACCTCGCATCATCACCAACCGGAAAACTCGCGACGGTCTTTGCCGGCATAGCATAGCTGTCCCGCGGTACGGCATCGGCGATGTAATCCATGTCGAGGGTCAGGCCCCCTTCAGTGATCGCCGTGATGTCAGCAAGGCGGAACGCCGGCCACGGCTTCTGTTGGGGAGACCGCGCCGGCACCAGGATGACGGGTGAGGGCGCGTCGACAATGTGACGGCACCGTTCCCAGATCGCGTGAGCGTCCTCGCGGGCGGCGCCGCATACGAGAAAGAAATCGCGGAAGCGCCCGGCCAAGTGGCGTCGGCCTAAGCTCCAAACGCGCCCCGGAAACAGCAGCGACAAACCGCCGATCAAGCCCAAGGTTTCGCGAAGCTTGAGCGCGGTCAGGTCCAAATCGGCTGCCCATCGGCGCAGCCGTTCCGGTTCGATCGGCACGCCTCCAACCGCCGGGCACGGGATGAATGGCGTCAGGCTTCCCGGCGCGCCACGACTGATCCACACGACTTCCTCAGCGTGGCCTTCGCCGCACGCGTCGCAGACTGCCCACGTAGCCCTTGCCGCTTCTCGCAGGAGTCCATGGCCGCGCAGCAGATCAAACTGCTCCGGTGGTGTCCACCGGATTTCGTCTGCGGAAAAGAGTGGTTCCGTTTCTTCGCAGCGCAGCCAGAACCGCCGAACCAAGTCGGTCATGATGCGATATTCCACTGACGCAGATAGCGGCGCAGCGTGAGGTCTTCATCGCTGTCACGCAGGGTGCAGCCGGACGGATGGGTGATGGTGAAGTTGACTGTCTTCGGCTGCTTCCTGCCTGTTTCGAAACCTGCTTGGAACGACGCCTGAGTCGCAACGAGCCGTTCCAGCGGCAGATTCATCTGATTCAGCGCCTCATCGATGAGATCATGGATGTCCCGGCTGGCCTCCCCGCTTCCAACGTCGAATAGAATCTGCTCGATGCTGGTCTCCTTTCGCACCCGGATTGTCCGCATCTTGATCCAGCGGACATTGTCCTCGGGCGCCGTGGGGAACTGGAATCCCGGCTGTAGCAACAACTGGAGATTGTAGGGCGCCTTGGTGGCGCGGGGCGGCTCGAAATTCAATTTCAGGACGGTTCGCGCGAAGATCGAGACCAGTTCATCCCGGACGTCTCGCGTGCCTTCGGCGTAGAGATCGAGCGATCCCGCCAGCCGGTCAAAGCCGATGATCACCTCGAAGGCGGGCTTCCACTCCCTGCGCGCGAAGTTACCGCCGTCCTCGTAGCCGATCAGCACGTCGGCGTAATCCGCCGGATACGCGAAGAAGAAATCCATGTGACCCGACCGCAGGAAATGCTCGACCTTGCAGTGGTCGCCGCGCCCTTGGTTTTCCTGGTAGTAGTCGGCCATGGCGCGGCCGAATTGCTCCAGAACCTCCGGAGTGATCTCAGGCTCCATCGCCGGCAAGCCGATTCGTTTCTCCATCGAACGGCGCGGCAGCCGCTCCCACTGAGCCAAGGTGCGGGCCTCTTCGAACACACCCGGATGCTTCAGGAACATCCAGAAGGCGCGCTCATAAGCGCACGACTTCCGGTGAAATGGTTTCACCAGATCGATGTCGCGCTCACGGGCGACGCGGATCAACCATGGGGTGAATTCCCTCCTGGCCATTTCGGCGATGGCTCGGAAGTGGCCGCCGATCTCACGGCGGTCGGCTTCGGGCAGTTTGAGCAGTGCATCGTGGATCGGCTCCACATCGGTCTCCCGCAGCCGTCCCCACGAAACATCTCGAAGCTGTTTTCGTTTAACTACGAAATAGTCCCACAGCAGTCCGTTTGGCACTTGCCGCAGAAGCACTTTAGGCGTGTAGTACATCGGCATAATTGTCCCCTCGGACTGAAGGGGCCAAGACGCCGCGAGACGAAGTTCTACCGAGTGGCCTGAGCGTTGGCGATGTTGCCCGAGCAGTCCGGAATGAATTCCATGTAACGCGATCTTAGCAGGCGAACAGAAGGCGAATCAATAGACCAGTGGCCTGCTCGCCGGTAAGCCATTGAGCGACGGCGGAATAGAGTTTCAAAAGATTCCAGCTGCGAACGGCGATTTGTGAATTTCACAATTGCTGAAGGCCCTCCCGAAAAAATCTTTCGAGAATTTGAATCTGTGGTTTCAATGACTTAGGCTTTGACACCAGGCCGAGAACCGGCCATTTGTGAGATTTCACAAATGGCTTAGCAGGGAACAAGATGATTTCACCTGCTACAAACGCCAAGCGGTCGGTGGCCGACGCGGCGGTGACTTCGGGACCGGTCTCGGCCGAGCACGAAGCGCTGATCCGCGACGCCTTCTACGACATTGCACTGCTGGTCGGCAGCATCGCCGCCATTCACAGTCTCGACGACGACATCCTTTGGTCGCTGATGAAGCGGCTCGACCGGATCCGGGTGAAGCTGCTTCGCAGTCTTCAGGGCGGTACCGTGCGCGGGGACTTCGAGCCGGCATCGATGCGGCCGCCGCGCGCGCATGCAGCCGTCGATGAATTCCTCGCGCGCAATCGCGGCCGGATGGGGGAGTGAACGATGGACCTTCAGGACCTCTCCCCCGCAAAGCAAAGACTCCTCCGGCTGTTTCAGGCGATCAACTTCGGACGCATTGAGGAACTTGAGATCCGCGATGGTGAACCGCAGTTCAGCCCGGCGCCGCGCGTATTCGTGGAACTGAAGCTGGACGTCGATGACGTTCCACGTAACGAATTCCGGCTCGACCGTTTTCGTCTGCGGAGCCAGGTCGAACGTTTCTTCATGCAGATTGGCCGCCTCAACCAGGGCACCGTCGAGATGATCGAAGTCCGGCACGGACTTCCCTTCCGCATGGTGATTGAAGCCATGCCCGCGGAGGTGGAGCAGTGACCTCCGTAGACCCCTTCGTCATTCAGCAGGCTGAGATTCGTGCAAGCCGGATGGTCAGCAGCAACGGCTTCAGGCGCGACGATTGGGAGGACCTTCGCCAGGATCTTCTTCTTGATTACCTGGAGCGGCTCCCCCAGTTTGATCCGGATCGCGGCGACCTGCGCGGCTTCATGTTCGGCGTAGTGCGGCATCGAGCCGCGCAGTTGGCAGCCCAGCACCGCCGGCAAGCTCAGTGGGTTGCCGATAACGGCCGCGCGTCCCACCCGCATACGGAAGCGAATTACGACGTGCGCCTCGATGTTGAAGCCGCGGTCTCGCGTTTGCCGGAGCACCTGCAAGGACTCGCCCTCCTGCTGTCCGAGCGTACGCCGCGTGAAGCTGCGCGCATGACTGGCAAGTCGAGGTCGCGGGTATATCAGCTCATCCAAGAGATCCGGACGGCCTTCATGAAGGCGGGTGTCACGTCGGACATGCTCCGGAACTGCGGAGGCGCCGCATGAAGCACGGAGAAACGCTTCCTGTCGCGAATATCCGGCTCGACGGTGGCACGCAGCCCAGGGCCGCGCTCGATCCCGACGCGATCAATGACTACGCGAAGGCGATGAGCAATGGCGCGAAGTTCCCGCCGGTGACCGTGTTCTACGATGGCGAGCGCTACTGGCTTGCAGATGGTTTTCATCGCGTCAAGGCGGCCGAAGCTGCCGGCCTCAAATCCCTTGAATGCGATATCCGCCAGGGAACACTCGAAGACGCGAGATGGTACAGCTTCAGCGCCAACAAGTCGAACGGACTTCGGCGCACAACTCAGGACAAGCAACGGGCTGTAAAGGCGGCTCTCCTTCATGCAAATGGAGCTGCTGCGAGCGACCGCCAGATCGCGCGGCACGTAGGGGTTGACCAGAAGACCGTCACGAACTGGCGGCAGCAACTCGAGGCATCTGAGGAAATTCCTCAGATAGCCGCTCGCACTGCAAATCGCAAAGGCAAGACCTACACACAGGACACAAGCACGATTGGCCAGAGCAATCGCAAGCGGAGACGTGCGCCGCGCCGTACGCCTGGGGCAGCCGCGGAACCGGTCGAGCATAAAGATGAAAGCGCTGACCCTGCCGCCCCCGCTCGCTCTGCGCGCTCGCAGCGCGTTGACCGCCTAGCCCGGCTGACCCTCACCTTCGTCGAGGCCACAAAGCATTTCGCGCACTTGATCGGATGGCTCGGCGAGACCGCCGGCGAGTTTGACGAGGCCGAAGCATTTCTGTCGAACACCATCAAGGCCATCGGCGCGGTGAGCGCCGAGATCGAGCGAAAGGCCATCGCCGCCGATCCTCTGAACGCATTTCGGTTGGGAATCCAGGAGAAGAAATCATGAACGCACTAAGAGTCTTGTCTGGCGCGCTGGACGAGTTGACGGAGGGCCAGATTGTTTTGCGCGGGGTGATCGACCCCACATCACTGACGGGTTTGCTTAAGCCCGACTATCAACGCGAGACGCTGCGGAAGGCAACGATTGAGGGACTGATGGAAGCGTTCCGCGAAGGCGCCGGTCGGGTGCCCGATGTGGAGCTCGCCGTCCGCGGCAACCAGTACGGGTGCACGGACTCCGATGGGACGTACACGATCACCGGAGACGTGTACATCATCGACGGTCTGCAGAGGATCAGTGCCGCCCGACATTTTACGTCTGAGGGCGGAAAACCCCTGGTCGGCGCGATGATCCACTTTGCGACCACCGAGCCGTGGGAGCGAGAGCGCTTCGACATCCTGAACATGCGGAGGACGCGGCTTTCCCCGAATGTCCTGCTCCACAACCGCACCGCCCAGTGCCCCTCGCTGCACCGCCTCTCCCAGCTCTGTTTGGACGAGTCGTTCGTGCTTTATCAGCGAGTCTCGTGGTCGCAATACATGCGCCGCGAGGAACTGCTGACAGCGCTCTCGTTCCTGAAGACGGTAATGAGGCTTCATGCCCAATTCGGCGCGGGCCGTTATGGCGTGCTACCGGGCATTTGGCAGGCACTCCCGCCCATGATGGCGAACGTTGGACAGAGCACGATGGTCGAGAACATCAAGACGTTCTTCGATCTCATCGACGCCGCGTGGGGTATCCGCAACATCCTCTACAAAGACCGTGCAACTCATCTGAAGACCGGATTTCTCTTCGCACTCGCGGATGTGATTTCCGAGTATCCGGCGTTCTGGTCCGGTAAGAGTCTCCGCATCGACCGTGAAATGCAGAAGAAGGTCGGGCAGTTTGGCTTGCACGATCCGAGCGTCCGAGCCATGGCGTGTACCACGTCGAGCATGGCTCTGCTCAGCCGGCTCATCGTCGATCATCTCAACTCCGGCAAGCGCACGCGCCGGCTGGCGGGGACGGGTCCATTTCAGGGTGGGACCCGCGTGGCGCTGTGAGGGCAATCCGCATGGCCAGCGCTCCCATGATCACGACATATTCGATGTGGTCTCTGTTCCGGAATTGCCGCAAGGCAGTCGAGTGGCGCTACGTCGAGCAGCTTGTAACGCTCCAGCGCGACCGCAACCTGCACTTCGGCTCCCTCATTCATGAGTGCCTGCAGACGTGGCACCAGCGGCGTGACCTGGCCGAGGTCTTGGCGCTCATCGACCGGCTGTGCCCCAATCGGCTCCAGGATGAGAACCAGCGCCGGGACTGGCACCTCGCAACCGCGATGATGCGGGCGTACTCCACGCGGTACGCGGTCGAGGAGTTCGAGGTCATTGCTCTGGAGAAGACCTTCGAGGGCCCGATCGTCAATCCGGCTACCGGCGCGGCGTCGCGCAGCTTCGTGCTCGCCGGCAAGGTTGATGGAATCGTCCGACTCTGTGGCGAGTACTTCGTGCTCGAACACAAGACCGCCTCCCAGATCGACTCGGATTACCTGGAGAAGCTGTGGACCGACTTCCAGATCACCATCTACTCCTATTACATCGAGCAGACGATGGGCATCCCGATCACCGGGATTCTCTACAACGTCCTGGTAAAGGCGAAGCTCCAGCAGGGCAAGGGTGAGACGGAACAGGAGTTCCAGGAGCGGCGCGCAGAGCTGCTGGCGAAATCGAAAACTGGGCGAAGCACGGCGAAGCGCCGGATGCCGGAGACCGACGAGGAATATCAGCAGCGCCTCGTCGAGAAGTACACCGAACCCACCATGCTCCACCGCGAGATGCTTTACCTGTCTCGCGACCGGTTCGACATCCTGCGCGCTGAGTTATGGGAGCTCACGCAGGCATTCCTCGATGCGCGACGGCGCGGGGTTTTCTACCAGAACACAGCGTTCTGCTTCAACTACCAGCGGCCTTGCCCGTACTTCGCGCTGTGCCGCTCCAACGGCAATCCGAACTTGATCGACAACTTCTACGAACGCGTCGCGCCCAACGAGGAACTGCGCGTGCTGCCGAGCGAAACGCCGGCCCCAGTTTTTTGAAAAGGAGAACTATGTCCATTCTGCCAACCGCCAAAACAGAGCCAAAGCCCAACCTCGCGGATCTGACCGTGATGGTCTACGGGCAAACGAAAATCGGAAAGTCCACGTTCTGCTCACAGTCCGAGGGCGCGATTTTTCTCGCCACCGAACCGGGCTTGAACGCACTGGATGTCTTCCAGGTGCCCATCCAGTCCTGGGATGACCTGCTCAACACCTGTGCCGAGATTGTCGAGGGCAAGCACCCATTCAAGACAGTGATCATCGACACGATCGACAACGCGTACAAGTTCTGCACCGATTACATCGTGAAGAAATACAAGATCGAGCACGAGTCGGACCTCGGCTACGGCAAAGGCTACGCGCTCGTCAACAACGAATTCCAGCGTGTGCTGACCAAGCTGGCATTCCTGCCGTACGGGTTGTTCCTGATCTCGCACGCCAAGGAAATCGAGATCGACAGCCGCACGGGCAAGTACACGCGCATCGTGCCGACCCTACCCGATAAGGCTCGCAAAATCGTGCTCGGCATGGTGGACATGGTCCTGTACTGCGATCTCGATCCCTCTACCGGCGACGACGGCGCGCAGGTCATGAGGAGAGTAATCCGCACCAAGCCGAGCCTGTACTACGAGGCCGGCGACCGCACGGGCCGGTTGCCCGAGACGCTGGACCTCGATTTCCAGAAGTTCTTCGGCGGCTTCAACGCAGTCGTGGCGCGGCCGCAGGCGCAACAGACCGCTGCCAAAGAACCTGCGGTGAAGTGAGTTCCCAACAGGAGAAGAGACTATGAGCAAACGTGCAATTGATCTATCGCAATTCGACGAAGAGTTCCGCTCCGAGCAGCCCGAGGAGCGCGGCGATTTCGAGAGCGTGCCCGACGGAAAGTACCAGGTGAACGTCGAGAAGGTGGAGTTGGTCGAGTCGCAGAGCAGCGGGAATCCGATGCTGAAGTGGACGCTGCGCGTCATCGCGCCGAAGTTCGTCAACCGGCTGATGTGGCGCAACAGCGTCATCACACATAACACGCTGAAGTACGTGAAGACCGACCTGCACACGTGCGGGCTCGACCTCGACAAAATCTCCGAGTTGCCAAAGCACCTGAAGAAACTGCTGGACGTGAAGCTCGAAGTCACCAAGAAGACCAAGGGCGAGAACGAGAACATCTTCTTCAACCATCGCATCGAGAATGACCGGGCGCCGGGGAAGTTCCGCCAGGAAGCGGGCGATGCCCTCAAGCCATTCTGACCGGCGGTTGGCCACGATCGTCATCGACACGCGGGAACAGGAGCCGTATTCGTTCGATCCCCGGTTGGCGGCCGCGACGCGGCGGGCGCTGCCAGCCGGGGATTACTCCGTCGACGGACTCGAAGGGATCGTTGCGGTAGAGCGGAAGACCATCGATGACTTCGTCTCGACGGTGATTCACAGCCGGAGCCGGTTTCGTGAGGAACTTCGGAAGCTAGGCGATTACCGAGCCGCATGCGTCGTTGTAGAGGCGGGACTGCCGGACGTGCTGCAAAGCCGTTTCCGCGGCCGGGCACATCCCAATGCGGTGCTCGGGAATGCGCTGTCGATCGTCCTCGACTATCGCGTTCCCGTCTTCTTCTGCGGGAGTCGCCAGGCGGCCTGCCATTTCACACAGGCCTACCTGCTCGCCGCGCACACGAGGTGGAGCACATGACACAGGAACGCGCGAGCATACGCGGCGTCGTGGAGACGGTCTTCTACTCGGGGCCTACTTTCAGCGCTGGCCGTCTTCGCACTGCGAATGGCGCCATCGTGAAATTCGCGGGCAAAGTGTTCGTCCGGGAATCGGATCGGGTTCGGCTCGAGGGGCACTGGGTGGAGCACCCCAAGTACGGACGCCAGTTCGAAGCCGAGTTCATGGGCCACGACCTGGAGATGAACCCGGAGGGTCTGGCGAACTTCCTCGCCAACCATCCGGACGTTAAGGGGATTGGACCGGCGAAGGCGCGACTCATCGCAGATGAATTCGGCTCGCGTTTTGACGCTGTGATAAGGGCCCAGCCGGAGGCCGTGGCGGCAGTTGCCAAGGTCCCCATCGAGAACGTCCTGGACCTACAGCAAATTTGGATTGCCAACAGCGACTTCAACACCGCCATGGCGTATCTCGCCGCGTTCGGACTGACGCATCATCAAGTGACCACGCTGGTGGGGAAGTTCGGCAGCCAGGTTGTGCCGATCCTGGAGCGCGATCCCTACGTGCTCATGCGCGAGATCACCGGCTTCGGTTTCAAGCGTGTCGACAAGATCGCGCGGAAGATGGGCGTGCCAAAGGACCTGCCTTCGCGGATTCGCGCCGGGCTTCATTACTGTGTGCTCGCTGCGCTCGATGACGGCGATTGCTGGGTGGAGTACGAAGACTTGCTCGATCGAGCCAATACGCTGCTGGTTATGGACGCGCTCGACAGCCGTGAGGTGATTGAAGGGCATCTCGAAGCGCTGTTGGCTGAAGGCCTTCTCATCAGCCATCCGTTTGAGCGGCTGGTGGTGGCTGATCCGGAAATTCACCGCATGGAGGCCGAACTTGCCTGTGTGTTGAAGACTGCGCATGAGCGGAACCCGCACGCGGTGGCCGAGGTAGAGCAGTTGCTCGATGCCGAGGGCAGCGAACTGAATCCCGAACAGAGAGAAGCCGTCAGGAACGCAGTGAGCTTCTCCATCTCGCTCATGACCGGCGGCGCCGGGAGCGGAAAGACGTATGCCGTCTCGACCATTACCAGCATCGCCGAGCGGCTGGAGTCGAAAGTGGTCCTGGCGGCACCCACCGGCAAGGCAGCCAAGCGGCTCGAGGAAGTTGTCGGCCACGAAGCGAGCACGATTCATCGGCTTCTGGGTTTCAACGGCCACACGTATTCCCGTGACGCGCTGAATCCGATCGAGGCTGACATCCTCGTCGTGGATGAAGTCTCGATGGTGGACGTGCCTCTCGCGTGGCGGCTCTTCCAAGCTGTGGACCTCAAGCGGACCGCCGTCGTCCTCGTTGGCGACCACAATCAGTTGCCGCCGGTGGGCCCGGGCAATCTTCTTCGGGATCTGACGCGATCGCATGCGATCCCGACAGTGCTGCTCACGAGGATCATTCGCCAGGCGGGCGTGCTGAAAGAGAATTCGACGGCCGTTCTGTCCGGCGAAGTTCGCCCGACGTCGGATGTGCAGGTGGGCGCGCGGCGGCCGTGGTACGTCATCGACAAGTTCACCGACCGCGAAGATGTGCGTCGCATGCTCCTCCTTCTGTTTGACGAGGTGCTTCAGGAGCGCCTCGGCTATGACCTGATCCGCGACGTGCAGGTGCTGACGCCGACGCACAAGGGGCCACTCGGGACAGTCGAGCTGAATGTCGAGTTGCAGCGCCTGCTTCAGAGGAAGCTATATGGCTTCGAGCCGCCTGATGTTGAGCCGGGCCACAGACCACGTTTCTACCCCGGCGACAAGCTGATCCAGACGAAGAACGACTACGAGCTGGGTGTCATGAATGGCGCCATGGGCGTCGTGGTGGGCGCCGAGAGCAGCGGTGGCCTCACAGTCAACTTCGATGGGATGCCTATGGAGATCGGCAAGGACTCGGACGCGATTGGGAACCTGCAACTGGGATACGCGACGTCGATCCACAAAATGCAAGGTTCGGAGTTTCCGTGCGCGGTCGTCATCGCGCACAAGTCGCACTCCTTCATGCACCACCGCAACTTGCTCTACACCGCAGTGACCCGCGCCAAGGAAGCCGTCGTCATTCTCGGTGACCGGTGGGGCATCGATAACTGCGCCTCGAAACGCCAGGTGGACCGCCGCAACACGTTCCTGTCATTCCTGCTTCACCAGGAGACTCGTCCGTGACCGCGCCTTCAGTTGACGTCCATTCATACTACCGCCAGATCACCGATGTGGATATCGGCGAACTCGCCCGCGAGTTGCTTGGCGACCGCATCGCCCAGCAATCCCGGCAAACGCTGTTTTGCGACTGCCCGAATCACCGCAGTCAGTCTCATCGGTCGCTGCACGTCTGGCTCGACAAACAGGGCTGGTACTGCCACGGTTGCGGTGTCGGTGGCGACGTCCTGCAATTGGTGGAATTCGTCCATCACGGTGTCGTCACTCGTGGCCAGTCCGGCCGGATGCCCGAATCTCACCGCCAGGCACGGGATTTCCTGGCTGCGCGGGCCCGGGTGCCGGCGCTATCGAAGCTCGCGTCCGGGAGCCCCGAGGAGACTGAGGAGGCATACCAGCTCACGCTCCGTGTCCGCGAGACGCTGACCGCCCTGGCGGACTTGTACCATGGCCAGCTGACGGCGAATGCCGAAGTCCTCTCCTGGTTTCAGACAAAGTACGGCATCGGTGAGGATACGATTGCGCGTTTGAAAATCGGCTTCGCCGACAACGCTGAGCCGAGTGTGGCACGTACGTTGATGGATGGCCCCGGCGCGTTCACGATGCGCGAGTTGACCGCCACATCCGCCTTCAGGCCCACTGCGCAGGACGGCGTCGTCCCGTTCTTCGACGGTCGGATCGTGTTTCCGTACTGGAGCCGCGGACACGTTGTATTCATGATTGGCCGCCGGACTCCCTGGACGCCGGATCACGAGTGGGAGAAATCGAAGTACAAGAAACTCGCCGTCCGGAATGACCGGAACAATAGCCATGTCGCGGAGTGCATCCGGAACGACGTCCTATACAACGAGGATGTGCTCCTGACGCGACCGGAGCGGGTTGTCATCACCGAGGGTGTGACGGATTGCGTTTCCCTGATGGAGCACGGATTCCCAGCGGTGTCTCCGGTCACCGTGCAGATCCGCGAGGCCGATTGGGAGCGCCTGCTGCCGAAGCTCGCCGGCGTGAGGACCGTTTTCATCTGCCAGGACAACGAGGTGTCCGAAGCCGGCCTCCAAGGAGCCTTGAAGACGGCGCGGATCCTGGCTGGCCACAGCATCGCGACCCGAGTGGCCGTTTTGCCGCTCGGCGATAAGCAGCGGGCCGCGCGCGAGAAACTAGCCGGACTGCCGGAGGGAAGCACGGAAGCGGATGCGCTTCTCGCTGACGCCAAGATCGACGTCAACGAGTTCTTTGCTTCCGGTAGCACAGCGGCCGATTTCGAGCGGATACTTGCGACCGCGCAGACACCACTCGAACTCGCGATCTCAAAATTATCCTCGGAGACGCCGGACGCGGATCTCGCGCGGATCCTGGAGCCGATCCTCGCTGAAGTGCGACACCTCGATCCCATTGAACAGCCGCGACTGTTGCGCCTCATTCAAGACAGGTGCGGCAAGAGCCGTACCCCGATCTCCGCGTTGCGTCAGCAGATGAAGGTCGTTCGGATCGATAGCCGCAACGGGAAGGAGCGTCGATCGGCGAACGGTCGTGGGCCGGGCCCACAGACGGCGCCCGCCGCGGATGGTGAGTCCGCCACTTGGCGCGACAGGCTGCTTCTCAATCTCAATGGTACGGTCAAACCGGTGCTCGCCAACGTGATTACTGCGCTGCGTGGCGCGCCGGAGTGGGCGGGCGTGCTGGCTTACAACGAGTTCGCCCACTTTACCGTGCTTCAGAAACCCGCTCCGTGGATGAAGCCTGACGTCGAAGTCCCGCCGGATTGGACGCCCAACCACGACACCCTCACTACCGAATGGCTGCACCACCAGGGCATCTTCGTGTCCATCGATGTGACTGGCCAGGCGGTGGAGGCCGTGGCGCGAGAACGCCCGTTTCACCCGGTTCGGGCCTATCTGAAAGATCTCACGTGGGACGGCAAACATCGGCTCGAATCCTGGTTGCCGGACTACCTCGGCGTCGATCCATCGCCTTACTCGGCCGCGGTCGGTTCGCGCTGGATCATCTCGGCGGTGGCGCGCGTGTTCGAGCCCGGCTGCAAAGCCGACTGCTGTTTGATTCTCGAGGGCGAACAGGGCATCCGGAAATCCACCGCGCTGCGCGTACTCGCCCAGCCATGGTTCACAGACGAGATCGCCGACCTGGGATCGAAAGACGCGGCGCTCCAGACGCGCGGAGTTTGGGTGATCGAGATCGCGGAGCTCGACTCAATGTCGCGTTCGGACATTGGCAAGATCAAAGCGTTCATGAGCCGGATGACCGACCGCTTCCGGCCACCGTACGGAAAGCGGCCGATCGATTCACCGCGCCAATGCGTGTTTGCCGGCAGCGTGAATCACGGGACTTATCTGCGGGACGAGACGGGCGGGCGCCGATTCTGGCCGGTCGAGTGTAAGGCGGCGGTCATCGACGTTGAGGCGCTCGCGGAGGTACGCGACCAGCTTTGGGCTGAGGCGATGTCACTGTACTTCGATGGGAAATCATGGTGGCTGGATTCCGTGGAACTCAACCGCGAGGCCGCCCAGGAACAGGCCGACCGGTATGAAGGCGACGCGTGGGATGAGTTGATACTGCCATGGGCCGCGGACCGGGAGTCGGTTTCCATCGCCGAGGTTCTCACGAGTTGCCTTGAGAAGAAGAAGGATCAGTGGACGCAGTTGGACAGGATCCGTGTGGCGCGTTGCCTTCGGGCACATAAATGGACACGTTATCGAGTCGGTGTCAGAGGCTCTCGGGATTGGCGCTATCGGAGGCCGGGATGACGCTCGTTCGATCCGGACCTGCCGCTCGGCGTCCCAGTCTCGGGCGCGTCCCAGTCCGCGTCCCACTCTTGCGTCCCAGTCTCAAGCCGTTTGTTTTCAGGGCGGTGTCCCAGCGTCCCAGTATATTTACGCGCGCGCACGTGTAAGAGAAAAATACATGCAAGATCCGGACACGCAGATGGACGCACATACTTCGAATTCTTATAGGAATTCTTGTGATGCTACTGGGACAGCTGGGACGCTGGGACGCGGTCCGATAACTGAAGCAGTGTCAGCAGGTTCCGGCGTCCCTGTCTCCACGAAACAAAAATCCACGACTGGGACACTGGGACGCGACACCGCTATGTTTGTCGCAACAACGCTGGAGTCATGGGCCACCGACCAGCCCCACGTCTTCGCGAGCGACGTTCAGATCAGCGACACGGCGTATCGTCGGCTTGATCCCGAATACTATGCGTGGCTGCGGTCACGAATGAACCTGGCGAAGATGGCCGCCGACGCCGGCAGACTCGGGAGTGATCAGTTTGACGAGCTGCGTTCCCGGTTCAATGCCATGCATACCTGGGCCATGGAGCATTTTGGCGAACTGGCGTTATCGGAGGCTGTTCGCACGCTCGACGCGCGCGACTATCGCCCGCCGGTCGCGGAACCGGACACACCGCGCCGCACGCCTGGCGCCGCTGAGGTGGCGTTCGGCCACGCTCTGGCATTGGTAGATGCCATCCGAGATCGGGCGCTGGCGCTCGGCTGGACACACGACAGTCTGTACGCAACCGGCGGCTCGTCGCGTTTCACGATGGGCCGGGAACGAGGCTTGGTGTGTTATCTCCGGCCCGATGACCGGATTGGAGAGGTGACTACGCACTCCATCGAGATCATCCTCGTGAACAACGTGCGCCAACGGTTTTACAATCCAAACATAGATCAGCCCTGGATACGGCGCGTTCGCTAATCGCGCAGTTTCCATTGGACAGTTTGCTGGTCTCGTGAGTATCTATTCATCGGAGACTCGGTTCGAGAGGCCAAGCGCAAAGCGCACGCCACGAAGGAGCCTCCACCCAACAGCTCGGCCGAGCGACGGGACGCTCGTTAATCCCTTTCCCTCCTTTCCATCCTGGAGCAGAAGTGTCTTCTCAGCAGGTGCATCAGCAAATCCCCTTTTACGCCGCGGACGGGACTCCGATGGGCTATCGCTCACCGGAGTCCGCGCGGCGTCTTCTTGATCTTGATCTCGTCAGTCCCGCCTATGGCCGAAAGGGCCATTTGAAGGCGATCTTCGCCAGGCGACGCGACGGATCATCGTCGGTTGAGCAGACGGTGCGCGGTGGCACTCGCTATAGCTATCGTGAGCGTCTGGAGAGTGGACCGTTTGCATGGAAGTTGAAACGGCTCGGCAAGGGAGACGAGCTGCGGCCGATCTTCCTGGCAGTCGTAACGGATTGTATGGCGAGCGGCGGGAGTATCTGAGGAAATTCCTCAGATGGCAGGCCAGACGCGTAGCAATCTTGGGTCCTTCCTGGGCCTCTCAGGCTCGGGTTAAAGGATGGCACAACCTCGGTAGCGTTTCAGCAATGAAGCGGTTGTCGGTTGTCACCCGCAGCGCGAGGCGCGCGCCGTTTCATAGATTTGCGGCCGTCGCATGTTGCCGTTGTTGACCACCTGGTGGTCACAGGAAAGACTTCGTCGTGGTTAACGCTCCACATCTTGAACCGCGGTCGTTCGGCAAGATTGCCGTGCCGACGCCGGGCACACCGGTAAGGCTGACATCGGACGCCAGTCTCCGCGTCGCGAGGCTCCGTTTCGCTCCCTTGATCGGTGAGGTCGGGCGCGCTTTCCTCGGCGTGGCCGGGATGAACAAGGCAACTGGCGCTGGCGTAATCAAAGAGTTCTGGCCGACGGGCGCGGGCGGCGGAGTGGCTGATGAGTGTGTGATTGAGTCGTCAAGCGGCGATCTGCTGCGGCCCGCGGACTACTACATCGACGCCAACACAGCGGGTGAGGGATTGATCGTTGCCTACTGGATCTGGGTCCCGAATTGGAATAGTTGAGAGCGCGCGCCGTGCATGCGAGTACTTCTGATTCAGCTTGACGGGAAATTGCCCAACATCGCACTCATGCGGATCGCCTCTCATCACCGGCAGCTTGGCGACAGGTGTGAGCTCCGGTTCGGTGCTCAGTTTGAAGTTGGCCTTTGGGACGAGTTCGGAGCAGTCTACGGTTCCGCGATTTTCATCAAGACCAGGCCGCTTGTGGCGAGGCTCTTCTCTGTCTATCCGAGGGCCGTGGTCGGCGGTACTGGGTACGACGTACGGTCCACCATCGAAAGCCACGGCATCAAATCACGAGATCTCGATTACTCGCTCTACCCGGTCTTCCGTCAGTCGATCGGATTTACGCAGCGGGGATGCCGGTTGCGTTGTCCTTTCTGTGTTGTTCCGGAAAAGGAGGGACGAGTCAGACAAGAGCGGACGGTCTACGAGATCTGGCGCGGCGATCCGTGGCCGCGCGAGCTGTTACTTCTCGACAACGATTTCTTCGGTCAGCCTCGCTGGCGGGATCGCATACGTGAAATCCGCGATGGACGCTTCAAAGTTTCTTTCAACCAAGGGATCAACTGCCGCTGCCTGGCCGAGGAAGCAGCGGAAGCCATCGCGTCGGTGGACTATCGTGACGACTCCATGCAGGCGAAGCGGATCTACACCGCGTGGGACAGCAAGGCCGACGAGGCGCAGGTCTTCGCTGGGTTGAACCGATTGGTGAAGCACGGCGTGAAGCCGGACCACATCATGGTCTACATGCTCATCGGTTACTGGCCCGGTGAGACGCATGGCGACCGCGATTACCGGCGCCAGCGGCTACGCGACTTCGGGGCGCGGCCCTATCCGATGCCATATGTTCGGACTCCGGAACTCGTCGGGTTTCAGCGGTGGGTAGTGGGCGCGTATGACAAGCGCGTTCCCTGGTCGGAGTGGTCGGCCAGTAAGTTCGAGCCTCGTAGGCTGGGCAGCCCCCAGCGGCCTGAACTACTTCCTTTGCTGCAGTGACGGACGTGCACATTAAACCCGCGATGGCGAAGCGGATCGAACTGTGGCCAGTGGATCGGCTGGTCCCTTACGCGAAAAACGCTCGGACACACTCGGACGCGCAGGTCGCACAAATCGCGGCGTCGATCGTTGAGTTCGGTTTCAATTCGCCGATCCTGATCGATTCCAACGCCGGCATCGTTGCCGGGCACGGGCGTTTGCTCGCGGCGAAGAAGCTCGGGCTGACCGAAGTGCCGGTGATCGTGCTCGATCACCTGACCGAGATCCAGCGCCGCGCGTACGTCCTGGCAGACAACAGGCTCGCGCTGAACGCGGGCTGGAACGACGAACTGCTGGCCGAAGAGTTGGCAGGGCTCGAGGCGGACGGATTTGAGCTCGGCGTCATCGGATTCACCGATGCCGAGCTCGAAGGCATGTTGGCCCAGGAGGCGCCGGCGCAGGAGGAGTCCGAAAGAGCGGAGGAGATACCGGATACACCGGCTGTCGCGGTCACCCAGCCTGGCGATCTTTGGGTGATTGGGCCTCACCGATTGCTGTGCGGCGACTGCCGCGACTCGTCCACGGTCGAGCGCCTTCTGGCAGGAGCGAAGGCGAATGTGGTGGTGACGTCACCGCCGTACGCGACGCAGCGCGAGTACGATCCGTCGAGTGGGTTTGAACCGATCCCGCCGGAGAAGTATGCCGATTGGTACCGGGATGTGGCCGCCAACATCCGGGTTGTGCTGGCCGAGGATGGATCGTACTTCCTAAACATTAAGGAGCATGCGGCCGATGGCGAACGCCACCTTTACGTAAAGGATCTCGTCATTGCGCACAAACGGCAGTGGGGCTGGCGTTTCGTCGATGAATTCTGCTGGCGCAAGACTGACAACGGTGTTCCGGGCGGCTGGAACAATCGCTTCAAGAATGCGTTTGAGCCGGTTTTCCACTTCTGCGTTCAACCGGCGATCAAGTTCCGGCCGAAAGCTGTCGGACATGTTTCAGAGGACTGCTTCGACTACTCGCCCGACAATCCGAAGTCGACGTCGGGCAGCGGCCTGCTTGGCACCGGACCGCGAGGCACTGCGGCAGGCGACGATGGCGCTTGCGACAATGACGGCCGCCACACCGGAATCGCGCGGCCGAGTAACGTGATCGAAGTCCGGACCGAGAGTAACCAGGGATCGCACTCGGCTCCGTTCCCCCGGGCGCTCGTCGAGTTCTTCATCACGGCGTTCTCGGACCTGGGCGACAACGTCCTCGACCCGTTCCTGGGAAGTGGAACAACGATGGCCGCCGCGCACGTGCTTGGTCGCGTCGGTTATGGCATCGAGATCAGCCCGGCGTATTGCGATGTGATCCTGCGCCGGATCGAGCATCTGACCGGCCTCGAGCCGGTGCTCGCGACCGGAGAGAAGTTCAACGACATTGCCGCGCAGCGTGGTTCCACTGCTGCCGGTGATCTACGGCTTCGTGACGCGAAGTCGATCCGCCGAAAACCGAACGGCATGCCCTGCTACGCACCCAAGGGCGGCGTTCGGTAGCGGCAAACACTCAACACAACCAACTGACAAGGAGAGAATCACCTATGCCCGAAGTTGCTACTCCGAACCAGGCCGAACGCGAGTTCGAGACTGGTTCGGACGAATCTTTCAAGACCGTCAACGCCAGCGCGAGCGCCACGCACACTGAGAATCAGCGGGTGACATACGCCAACATCAAGCGCACCTACGACGTCTACCAGGATCTGGACATCCAGGCCGCGCGCCAGGCATTGACCGAACAAACGCGGCTGAACCAGATCGCGTCGCAGGCCCTGCAAAACGCCGTCGAGACGGCCAATATGGTCGGGAAGCGGAGCATCGAGCTGAACAACTTGGCTCACGATTCGTTCTGGAATCCCGTGGCCAGCGGCGCCGGTATGAACCTGACCGCGGGCGCTGTACCTGCCAACCGCGCCACCGATGTGAGTGCCGCCGGTGTGGGTGTCGATGCCCAGGCCGTCGCCGCAGCGGTTGCCAAGCAGGTGGACGCCACCATCACTCCGGTGCTGGCCACGCTCCAGCAGATCGTTCAGGCGCTGGCCACCGCTACTACGTCGATCGCCAACGTCGTCAACCAGTCGCAGCCGAAGACGGCGTAGCGATTTCTTCCTAACCGGGGCGGCCGCAGTCAAGTGGGCCGCCCCGTAACTTTCGTGGACACCAAACCGATGAAGACGCTCCTCACCGCATTGAAGCTCCTGCCGCTCGTGTTGGCTGCCGTTAAGGCCGTTGAAGAAGCCATCCCGCTACCGGGTCAGGGGAAACAGAAACTCGATCTCGTTCTCGACGTGATCAAGTCCGCTTACGACGCGAGCACCAGCCTTTCGAAGGAATTCTCCCTCGAGAAGCTGATCACTCTTGTCGTGCCGATGATCAACCAGATCGTGGCGCTGCATAACGCGCTCGGTCTGTTCCAGAAATCCGCTCTACCCACCAAACCATGACGGACCTTCAGGTGGTGCGCTGGCCGGTCGAGAAACTGATTCCCTACGCCCGGAATGCGCGCACGCATAGTGACGAACAGATCGCCCAGATCGCGGCGTCGATCGCCGAATTCGGCTGGACGAATCCGATACTTGCCGGTGCCGACGGAATCGTCATCGCCGGCCACGCACGCCTGCTGGCCGCTCGCAAACTGGGCATGACCGAAGTGCCGGTCATCGTCCTCGACTATTTGACCGAAACACAACGGCGCGCTCTTGTTCTGGCTGATAACCGGCTTGCATTAAATGCCGGTTGGGATGAGGAGATGCTGCGCGTCGAACTCGCTGCGCTTGAGGAAGACGATTTCAACCTTGAGGTCGTCGGCTTCACGGATGAAGAACTGAAGGATCTGCTTGAGGAATCGGAAACTTCATCCGCTGCGGGGCAGACGGATGATGACGCGGCGCCGGAGATGCCGGAAGTCGCCATCAGCGTCGTTGGCGATGTTTGGCTTCTCGGCGATCACCGGCTGCTGTGTGGCGATGCCACCCAGATGGAGGCTGTGGAGAAGGTGCTCGCCGGAGGCCTCGCCGACATGGTGTTCACCGATCCGCCGTACAACGTCAACTACGGTGTAGCTATGAAGGATCGGCTCCGTGCGAAGAAGCGCAAATTAGCCAACGACAATCTGGGAGAGGGGTTCGAACGGTTCCTTCACGATGCCTGCGTGAACATCCTGACGGTGACGAAGGGCGCCATCTACATCTGCATGTCGTCATCGGAGCTGCACACGCTGCACAAGGTGTTTCGGGAGGGCGGCGGGCACTGGTCCACGTTCGTCGTCTGGGCCAAGAACACTTTCACCATCGGACGTTCTGATTACCAGCGGCAGTATGAGCCGATTCTCTACGGCTGGAAGGAAGGCACGGATCACTACTGGTGCGGCGCGCGCGATCAGGGTGATGTATGGTTCGTCAAGAAGCCGGTCTCGAACGACCTGCATCCGACGATGAAGCCCGTCGAGCTCGTTGAGCGCGCGATTCGCAACAGCAGCAAGGGACGCGACACCGTCCTCGATCCCTTCGGTGGCTCAGGCTCGACGTTGATCGCGTGCGAGAAATCCGGCCGGCTGGCACGGCTCATTGAGCTGGAGCCCAAGTACTGCGACGTGATCGTGCGGCGCTGGCAGGAGTTTACCGGGAAGGAGGCGACGCTTGATGACGGACGGACTTTCGGCGACGTCGCCGCCGAACGAAGCTCAGCGCCGGCGTGACATCGACCGCTGCCGTGCCGAGATTGCCAGTGCAGAAGCGTTGCTCAAAAACGGGCACCCGGATGTGGTCGGCCTTTGCCTTGCGCTGTCCGACTGGTCTGCGGAACTGCGAATCCTGGAGAGACAAGCATGGAAGAACAAATCCTGCGATATTTGATTCCGGCGACCGGGCTGGTCTCGGGACTGATCGGCGCATACGTCGGCCTGCAGAACCGTGCATTGTTGGCCGAGGTCCGCAAGGAGATCGCGGAGCTCGAAAATCGCTTGATTTTACGCATAAATGGAACGTACGTGAGACGGGGCGAGTGTGCACTCAGGGAGGAGCTGGTGCATGAGAGACTGGCCTCGATTTCCGACGAGCTGAAGAGCAAAACCGCCGCCGGGGAGTGAAACCGGCGGCGGTGGATTTGGCGGCGGCACGTCTTACGCTATGCGGTAAATGCGTGCCCCATCATCGCGTCTCGAGGACTCCACGTTGAGGCCCATTTTCTTGTTGAGGCTCCCACTGATGAAGCCGCGCACGCTGTGCGGCTGCCACCCGGTGGCTTCCGCAATCTCGGCCATCGTCGCGCCCTCCGGGCGTTTCAGCAGATCAATTACGGTCGCCTTCTTGCTGCCTTCGCGCGCCGTGGGCGTGCCGTCCTCGGCCTTGGCCGCCTTCCTCGACCTCTTGGCCTTCGGCGCAACGTCGGCCGCCTGTGGCGCGGGGGTGGCGTCCAGTCGCTGGACGGCCTTCCAGACTCGGGCCACGGCCGTCTTGCGGTCGGTGAATTTCTTGACCGGCTTCAGTTCGTCGAAGGGCGCCACGCCGGCGAAGCTGTTCCAGACCTGGGTCAGGCGGTCGGCGGGCCAGTTGGCGGCGAGCTTGGCAAGCTCCTTCTCGGTAGCGAAGTGCTCCTGGCCTTCGGGAACCTGCTCGGCGGCAGGGAAGGCGGTGATGTTGTTGTCGGTATCGATGGCAAACAGTCTCATGATTCGGTTGTTCCTTTCGTGTCAAAACTTTAGGCCGGTGATATTTCCGTCGGCGGTAATGGTGAGGTTCCTGTAATAGCCGCTGGCAAGGCGTGCGTAGCCGAACGGTGTCGCGATCTCATGCCGGGCGGCGATGCGGCTCAGCTTGAGCCGATGCGTTCCGTTGTCAAATTCCTTCTTAAGGTGGCCCCAGCGGTCGAGCTTCCAGCCCTTCCGTGTGGCCCAGGCGATCAGTTCGTCGCGGGTGATCATGGCGAACCCATTCATCGCTTCGGTCCACCCGAATAGCAAGGCTGAAGTTCGACTTTCCGGAAAGAAAGATCAATGGCACTCGTCAGCCAGCGCGCTTATGCGAAGCATCGTGGTGTCAGCCTTGCGGCCGTGCAGAAGGCGATCAAAGCGGGACGGATTCGCACAGCGGCCGACGGCAAGATCGACGTTGAGCAGGCCGACCGCGACTGGGAGCGGAACACCAACTATGGAGGTTCGGTTGCTACGGGCGATGCGTCCGTGTCCGGGCCCAGCTATGCGCAATCACGAGCGGTGCGCGAAGTGTACACCGCCCGGTTAGCGAAGCTCGAATACGAGGAGCGCATCGGCAAACTGGTGCCGGCGGACCAGGTCACCATTGCCGGGTTCACAAAGGGCCGGACCGTCCGCGACCACATGATGATCATTCCGGACCGTGTTTCGGCGCAGATCCGCGCCGACTTGGCCAGCGCCTTGACCGCAGCCTGCCGGGAGCTCGGCACACCGGCCCAAACTGCCGAGATGGCCTTGGCGAAGATCGATCTCGATCACATTCACGGCCTGCTGACATTAGAGATCCGTACGGTTCTGGTGGAGATCGCGGGGCTGCCCGATCATGGCTGATACTCAGCATTCTGTCGAGCAGATCTACGGCGATGCGTTCAACGCCGGCCTTCGGCCCGACCCTTTGTTGACGGTTTCCGAATGGGCAGACCGCTATCGCCGGCTGTCGGGTAAGGCTGCGAGTGAGCCCGGACCCTACCGCAGCGACCGCACACCGTACATGCGGGAGATTATGGATTCGCTGTCACCGTCCTGCCCGGTGGAGCGCGTGGTATTCGCCAAAGGCGCACAGCTCGGGGCGACAGAAGGGGGGAACAACTGGGTCGGCTACGTGGTGCACAAGGCGCCTGGGCCGATGATGGTGGTGCAGCCGACCGTCGAGCTCGCCAAGCGCAACTCGAAGCAGCGCGTCGATCCACTGATTGAAGAGAGCGAAGTGTTGCGAGCGCTGGTGAAGAGTCCGCGTTCGCGCGACTCGGGCAACACTGTCCTGTCGAAACAGTTCCCTGGCGGTGTGTTGGTAATGACCGGAGCCAACAGCGCCGTGGGCTTGCGCTCGATGGCCGTCCGGTACCTGTTTCTCGATGAGGTGGATGCATACCCGGGTGACGTCGACGGTGAAGGCGACCCAGTCAATCTTGCGTGCGCACGCACACGCACGTTCTCCCGCCGCAAGATCTACATGGTCTCGACGCCGCTAATCATGGGCGAGAGCCGCATCGAGGCCGTCCTCGCTGAAAGTGATCAAAGACGGTTCTGGGTGCCGTGCCCGAACTGCCAGCAGCACCAGGTGCTCAAGTTCGATCGGCTTCGCTGGCCCAAGGGAGAACCGGGGAAAGCGGCCTACTTCTGCGAGCACTGCGAGCACGCCATCTCCAATCACCAGAAAAGCTGGATGCTGCCGCGAGGTGAATGGCGCGCTTCGGCTGAGGGAGATGGTCGGACGCGTGGCTATCATCTGTCGAGCCTCTACAGCCCGGTCGGCTGGTACGCATGGGAGCGCGCTGCCGACGACTGGGAGAAAGCGCAGAAAGACGTCGAGTTGCTGAAGTCGTTCGTGAACCTGGTGCTGGGCGAATCGTGGCAGCAACGTGGGGATGCGCCGGACTGGCTGCCGCTGTACGATCGGCGCGAGGATTACCGCGTCGCCACGGTCCCTAACGGCGTGCTGTTCCTCACCGCCGGCACTGATGTTCAACGAGATCGCATCGAAGTTGAGATCGTCGGATGGGGCCGCAACAAAGAGTCGTGGTCGGTGGATTACATTGTGCTGCCCGGCGACACGGCGGAACCCGCGATCTGGCGGCAGTTGGACGCAATCCTCGATCGCGAGTTTCCGCAGGCCTCCGGCCGCGCGATGCCGATCCGCGTCATGTGCGTGGATGCCGGCTACAACCCGGAGGTGGTTTACGACTGGGTGCGCCGTCATCCGCAAGCCTCCTGGGGCGCCGCGTCAGAAGCAGCGGGCTCCGCCGCACCGTATCCGAAGACTGCGGTTGCCGTGAAGGGTACCGGCGCGACGGATCGGTTGCTGGTACGCCCGACCGTGATCGATGGCGGAAGCCGGCGATGGGGTGTGCGGTTATGGCTGCTCGGGACTCCGGTAGCCAAGCAGCAGCTCTACAACTGGCTCCGCCTGCGCAAGCCGACGAATGAGAGCGGCGAGTCTTATCTGGCCGGATTCTGCCACTTTCCCCGCTATGACGAAGAGTACTTCCGGCAGTTAACCTCGGAGAGTGCGGTAGAAGGCCGTTGGGAGCCGCTGCCAAATCGTCGCAATGAGGTCCTGGACGCCCGCGTCTACGCACGCGCGGCGGCGGCCATCTTTGGCATGGATCGCTTCACCGAAGACGACTGGCGGGTGTTAGAACGCAACCTGGCGCCGGCAACAGATGAAGCCGGAGACAGCCCGGCAAGACGGGTCGTGCGTTCGCGGTTCCTGGACAGGTAACAGTGCCCTACACGGTCGAACAGATTGCCGCCATGAAGAACGCACTCGCGAGCGGCGTGCTGCGAGTGCGCTTCGCCGACCGCGAGATGGAGTACCGCTCATTCAAAGAGATGCAGGCAATCATCGATACGGCGGAAGCAGAACTGGCGGAACAGAGCGGCGCCGCACCGAGTCGGCAGATCCACGTTTCAACCAGCAAAGGCCTCTGACAGCGTGAACATTTGGAAACGAATCCAGGCCGCCGTGTTTCCGCGGCGAAAGGGGATGTATGGCTTTGAAGCCGCATCAGCTAGCCGCCGCACCTACGGGTGGAATCCATCCACTGGTGACATCAACTCGCTGCTCGCCGGTGGCATCGAGAGCCTGCGGCCGCGCTCGCGCGATATGGTTCGCCGCAATGCCTGGGCGACCAACGCGCTCGACGCCTTTGTGGGCAATGCTATCGGCGTTGGTATCAAGCCGCAATCCGCGCATTCGGACTTGGCTTTGAAGGAGAAGATCCAAGCGCTGTGGCTGCGCTGGACCGACGAAGCCGATGCCACCGGCCTGACCGACTTTTACGGTTTGCAGGCGCTGGCCTGCCGAACGGTGATGGAGGCGGGCGAGTGTTTGATAAGGATGCGGCCGCGCCTGCCCAAGGATGGTCTGTCGGTTCCGTTGCAGCTCCAGTTGCTCGAGCCCGAGCACCTGCCAACGATCGAAACACGGCGACTGGAAAATGGCAACTACATTCGCTCGGGCATCGAGTTCAACCGCATCGGCCAGCGTGTGGCGTATCGCCTTTACCGCGAGCATCCAGGCGATGTTTCGAACCCTATGGCGTCGAGCGAACTGGTACGAGTGCCTGCCGAATGGGTGCTGCACCTGTTCCGCCCCATCCGGCCCGGTCAACTCCGGGGCCAGCCATGGCTGACCCAGGTTCTTCTGAAGCTGCATGAGCTGGACCAATATGATGATGCGGAATTGGTGCGAAAGAAGACGGCCGCGATGTTCGCCGGCTTCGTTGTGAAGAGCTCGCCAGGGAGCCCCATCCTTGGTGAAAAGGCAAGCGGCAGTGGAACGCCAGTGGCTAGCCTCGAGCCGGGCACGCTTCAGATTCTCCTTCCCGGCGAAGACATCAAGTTCTCGAATCCGGCGGACGTAGGGGCCAGTTACGAGACCTTCATGCGGGTGCAGTTGCGCTCGATCGCCGCCGGCATGGGCATTACGTACGAGCAGTTGACCGGCGATCTCACCGGCGTCAACTACTCCTCGATCCGCGCGGGCCTGCTGGAATTCCGACGCCGCTGCGAGCAGTTTCAGCACCAGGTGATCGTCTTCCAGATGTGCCGTCCGATTTGGCGGCGATGGATCGAACTGGCAATCATCAGTGGCGCGCTGCCGAAGCAGGGCGACGTTGTCCCTTACTACAACGCGAAATGGATTCCACCCGGCTTTGCATGGGTCGATCCACTCAAGGACATCAAGGCCCAGATCATGGCGGTGCGTGCAGGCTTCAAGAGCCGCGCTGAGGTTGTGTCCGAGCTAGGTTACGACGTCGAAGCAACCGACCGGGAGATCGCTGCGGACAACGCGCGGGCTGACTCGCTTGGACAGAGCTACGACACCGATCCGCGACCCGACAATTCCGACGCATCCGCCGAGAGCGAAACATGACCACTCGATGCAACGAAGTTCTACGCCTGTTCGGTGCAAAGCCCCTCTTGATTGAGGCGGCGAAACTGGATGCTGTATACGCGACGCGCCGGCCGTACGCACTTCAAAACGGAATTGCCATTATCGACATCGCTGGCGTCCTGGCGAACGAACCTTCGCTGTTCGACGTCATCGTTTACGGAGCGACGGCTTACGGCCAGATCCTCGATGAAGTCGAACAAGCCATCGCCGATCCGGAAGTGCGAGGCATCCTGCTGCGGGTGAACTCGCCTGGCGGTGATTCCGACGGTGCGTTCGAGACGGCCGTCGCGCTGGCGCGGCTCGGCAAGCAAAAGCTGCTTTGGGCCGTCGCGGATAACTCGATGTTCAGTGCGGCATATTTGCTGGCCAGCTCGGCGGCGCGCGTCTACATCCCCGAGTACACAGGCGGCGTCGGCTCAATCGGCGTCTACGCCCAGCATGTGGATTGGAGCGAGTACAACCGCAAGCTCGGCGTGAAAGTAACCTACATCGCCGAGGGCGAAGGCAAAACGGACGGCAATCCAGACGAGCCATTATCGGACGCAGCTCGCGCCACCCTCGAGGCTGAGGTCGCACGGCTGTATGGCCTGTTTGTGTCACCGTAGCGGCACGTCGCGATCTGACGGAGGACACGGTCCGTGAACTCGGCGCCGCGCTCAAGTACGGGCCGGAAGCAGTCACCGCAGGACTGGCCGACCGCACAGGCACGTTCCGTGACGCCCTCTCCGATCTGATTACCGCCACGCGAAAGTCCGGGGTCAGTGTCGGCCCCACTATTTCAACAAAACCAGGAGGCAACCACACTATGACCGAAGAAACGGCTCGGGTCGAAAGTCCCGATCCACCGCCAATTGACGTTGAGAGGATCCGCGGCGACGCGCGTCAGCAAGGATACGCCGAAGCACGCGAAATTGTGGAGCTTTGCGCGCTCGCGCGCATGCCCAACCGTGCGATAGGGCTGCTCGTCCGCAACGCGACCGTCGCCGAGGTCCGCCAGCAACTGCTTGAGGCTCTCGTCGCGGAAGACGCGCCAGAGATCCATTCGCACGTCATGCCGGAGACAGGCACCCGAGTTGACGTATCGGGCGAGAGCAGCCCGGTGGTCAAGGCCGTGGAGCGGATGGCCGGCGCCACGAAAGGAGGCAAGTAAGTCATGTCCGTCATCACCGAATCGAAGCGCTTGGGCGATTGGCTCAAGTGGGAGCAGGAGAATCAGTACAGCCGCGACATCGTCACGGTGCTGGCTGGGGGCGGCTCGGACCGCGTGCTGACCAACGGGATGGTGCTCGGTCGTGCCACGACGGGAACGGCCACAAGCGCGGCTGTTGCGGGCAACACTGGCAACGGCGCCATCACGGCGAATCCGACTGTCGGGCAAGGCGCCAAGGCCGGCGTCTACCAGCTCGTCTGCATCGAGCCCGCCGCCAACGCCGGTAAGTTCTCTGTCGAGGATCCTGACGGCATCTTGATCGGTGTTGCCACCGTGGGCGTGCAATTCACGACGCATTTGACGTTCACCCTCGCCGACGGCGGAACCGACTTTGTCGCCGGAGACGCGTTCACCATCACGGTCGCCACCGGATCCGGCAAGGTGAAGCAGATCGACTTCGCCGCTGCCGACGGTTCGGATGTCGCCTGTGGTCTGCTGACCGAGGACACGACAGCATCCAATGGTGCGGACAGATCGGCCGTGGCTGTTGTGCGCAACGCGATCGTGTCTGACAACGGCATCACCTGGCCGGCTGGCGCAACCGCCGACCAGAAGAATGCGGCCATCGCCCAACTGAAGTCTCTGGGCATCCTGGTCCGCCAAGGAGCGTAAATCCATGCTGAATCCCTTTTCGAATGATGCTTTCAACATGGTGGCCTTGACGGCCGCCATCAACAAGATTCCGAACAACTACGGGCGACTAGAGCAGTTGAACCTCATGTCGCCCGAGGGAGTACGGACTCGCACGATCCTCATTGAGGAGATGAGCGGGGTGCTGAACTTGCTGCCGACGATGCCCGTGGGCGCGCCAGGTTCGCTTGGCACTCAGGGGAAACGCAAGGTGCGCTCCTTCGTGATCCCGCACATCCCGCTTGACGATGTTGTGCTTCCGGAGGAAGTCCAGGGCTTGCGCGCGTTCGGCTCGGAGAACGAGCTGGAAGCCTTGTCGAACCTGATCGCGAAGAAGCTCCAGAACATGCGCAACAAGCACGCCATCACGCTTGAGCACCTGCGGATGGGCGCTCTGAAGGGCGTGATCCTGGATGCCGACGCTTCGACGATTTACGACCTGTACTCGGAGTTCGGGATCACGCAGAAGACGGTCAACTTCGCCCTGTCCACCAACACGACCGAAGTGATCAGCAAGGTGCTCGAGGTGAAACGCCATATCGAGGACAACCTCCGCGGCGAGTTCATGACCGGCATCATGTGCCTCTGCTCGCAGGGCTTCTTTGACGCCCTCACGACGCACTCGAAGGTGAAGGAGGCGTACCAGCGTTGGCAGAACGGACAGATCCTGTTCTCCGACAACCGCACGAACTTCAGCTTCGGCGGGATCGTATTCGAGGAGTATCGCGGCCAAGCGACCGACGCTGGAGGAACTGTGCGGAAGTTCATCGCTGACGATGAGGCACATTTCTTCCCGTTGGGAACGGCTTCGACGTTTCGCACATACTACTCGCCGGCGGACTTCAACGAGACCGCAAACACGCTGGGCTTGCCGCTGTACGCCAAGCAGGCGCCGCGTAAGTTCGAGCGAGGTACCGACATCCACACGCAGTCGAACCCGCTGCCGATCTGCCTGCGGCCGGAAGTGTTGGTCAAAGGCACGAAGGCCTGAGGTGTCCCCATGGCGGATTGGACCTCCTTGCTGGGCTCTCTGAACTCCACCGCGATCGGAGTGTTCGGCAGGGAGGTCTCCTATGTCCCTTCATCCGGCGACGCCTTCACGATCCGCGCAATCGTCGAGACGGCGAAGCAGACGGAAGAGATAGCGCCCGGCGTCTATGCGGCCATGTTTCTCCGTTCGGTGGACCTGCCTAAACCGCCCGAGCGGGGTGACGAGGTCTCAATCGACGGCACTCTCTATAAGGTTTTCGATATCGAAGCTGACGGCGGCGGAGGCATCGTCCTCCGGCTTCGGCAAGTGTGAGGCACTATGCCCTCGGTTCGTATCTACCAGAAGAAGCAGATCCGGCTTGACCTTTTGAATATCCGCCAATCGGCGATGTTCAAGGTCGGCAACGTTGGTGTGGCGGCGGTGAAGAACCGCGTCACGGCGGCGCTTGGGCCCAACGACTCACCGGCGAAACCGCTCACGAAGCGCTATGCCATTCGGAAGACCAAACTCGGCAAGGGCAATCGCCGGAACCTCTCGTTCACTGGCGACATGCTCCGCAACTTCATGGTCCGGACCGTAAGCGAGAACAAGGCCAAAGCGAGCCTCTCGACGCGCAAGGACCGGATCAAGGCATGGGTCAACCAGAAGATCGAAGCGTGGGCGGTCTTCTCGCCGAAGAACAAGGAGGCCGTGCTTGAAGCGGCGCGGCGAGTTGTGAATGAGATGAAGGACCGCTTATTGGTTGAGCGGATGCTCGGAGGCAAGCAGCGATGATTGATCCGGCCGAACTTGTCGAAAACTTGGTCGCGCTGCTTCGCGGCATACCAGAGCTGGTGGCCGAGATGGGTGGCGACGAGCAGCGCATCTTTGCTTACCACGATCAGTATCCGAAGCGGTCGAGCCTCGCCAATGCGATTCACCAGATGCCGACGCCGTCGGTGATGGCGGTTTGGCAGGGCACGGCGCCCGGATCCTTCGGCACTGCAGAAGTGTGGAAGCACCAAGTCACGCTCTACCTGCGCGCTCGCGAGACCTTCGACGGCGAACCACCAACGGCTTATTACCGACTGTTCCGCCTCGTCACGAAAGGCGTACCAGCATCGGCCGACGTGCCGATGCTGAATGCCACCGTCCACGCATCCTGCCATCCGATGGACCTGCCGCTCATTCAGCGACAGACCGATGCGGAAGGGCTCGACTACTTCGAGGTGCCCATTACCTTTACGGAGATTGGCGATGACTGAAGAGACTGTGTGGCTTGCTCCTCCGTTCCGACAGGGCGAGCCGAAAGCGTTTGAAGCAAAACCGGAGGTTCTTGTTCCGGCCATGAACGCCGGCTGGTCGCAGTGTGATCCGTCCGCTTCGGGCGAAGAGGAGGTGATCGAGCATGTCGGTTAGAACG
>JACQZR010000099.1 GCA_016213775.1 Acidobacteriota bacterium | reverse complement strand
TGGCGTGATCGCGGCGTTTTGCAGGGTGAGGCCTATGGCACAAACAAATTCCTCTACTATCCACCGAGCCCGGAAATGATCAAAAAGCGTGAAGCTAAACAACTGAATGATGAGGTGCAGTATGCAACCTAAACGTACACCTATCTATCGGAATGTTTAAAACATTTCTTTATAGAAATGTTTTTAGAAAAGTTGTCCCGGGCCCGCGGCGAACAACAGGGTCGTGCGCTGGGCGCGGTTAGTCGAGGTGGAAGACTTCAGTGAGGGGCTGCATTGCGCGGTCGGCGTGTTCGCCGCCCATGTCGAAAAACTCGGCCATTTGAGTCTGCCAGCGAGCGTTGATTTCCGTGGCGGCCATGCCTTTGAGAGCGGCTTCGAAATCGGGCGTTTCGAGGTAGCCGACGAGAAGACCGTCGTCGCGGAGGAAGAGGCTGTAGTTGTGCCAGCCGGTGTCGCGCAGCGCCTGCAACATTTCCGGCCACACCTGGGCATGGCGTTGTTTGTATTCTTCGAGGCGATGCCTTTTCACTTGCAGCAGGAAACAGATTCGCTTCATTGGGATTCTCTCAGGCGCGATTGATCAGGCTGGCGACGTATCCGGCGCCGAAGCCATTGTCGATGTTGACGACCGTCACGTTGCTGGAGCAACTGTTGAGCATTCCGAGAAGAGCAGCGAGTCCGTGAAAGCTTGCGCCATAGCCGACGCTGGTGGGCACGGCAATTACGGGGCAGGAGACCAGTCCGCCGACGGCGCTGGGTAAGGCGCCCTCCATCCCGGCCACAACGACGCAGGCTTTGGCGGATGAGAAGCGTTCGAGGTTTTGAAAAAGGCGGTGAATGCCGGCGACGCCGACGTCGTGAATGACGTCGATTTCATTGCCCATCACTTCGGCTGTGATTTGGGCTTCTTCGGAGACGGGGATATCGCTGGTGCCGGCGCAGATGATGGCGATACGGCCGCGGCCCCGCATGGTGCGGTCGCGCCAGACACGGAAGGCTCCGCTCATGGGGAAATGCTCGCCATCGGGGAAACGGTCCTTGAGGAGGGCCATGGCAGCGGAGTCGGCGCGGGTGACCAGGAGATTGCGGCTGCGATCGAGAAGCTTTTCGGCGATGGCGGCAACGTGCTCAGGCGCTTTGCCTTTGCCGAAGATCACCTCGGGCATTCCCTGGCGCAGCGCGCGGTGATGATCGACTTTGGCGAATCCGAGATCTTCAAACGGCATGTGGCGCATTCGCGCGAGGGCCGCATCCACATCAAGCGCTCCGGCGCGCACGTCTTCGAGCATTTGCCGCAATTGATCCTGATCCATTTTGACCTCACCCATTGTTCCGAACGAGGTGGAGCAAGGTCAAGCTTCAGGCCATTCGCCAGAGAACCCAAAGGGCGTAGCAGGCGGCGGACGTGAGAAGGAGGGAGATGGGTCCCCAGCGCATGGGCATGAGGCCGGTAAGCCACATTGCCACCAGAACGAATGCCATCGTCATGCCTGAGATGCGGGCCCACGCTTGATGAGCGGCGAGACCGCGTCCGGTGAAGTACATTCCGGCGGAGAAGGCAGTGAGGCACGTGGCTATGCCGAGCACTGCGATGATGACGGCGCGCGAGATTTCGGTAAGGAAGCCGGCGACGCGGCCGAAGAGTCGTGCGCCGGTCATGAGGACGGTGATGAGGTTCTGCGATTCACCGGGGATGGGGGCGGAGGCCTGCACTGGGGCCTGCGTTTGCAGCAGCGCGAAGCCGAAGTAAAGAGCGGCGCAGAGGCTGGGGACCCCGATGAGGAGGCCGCCGATGCGAAATCCCGCCGCCACAATCTGAAAGTGTTCCATCACCGGGTCAGGCGCAAATGGAGGGTGGATTTTGTCACGCGCGCAGCAGGCTTGCGGCGGCCAGCAGCAGGGAGAGCAGCAGGAAGGTGGTTGGCGGAAGGATGAAGTAGATCATCGAGACCACGGTAAGGACGGCCATGCCGAGGACCATCACCATGGCGAGGCGGCGGAGAGCTTTGGTGTCCGCGCCGGCAATGGCTATAAGCAGGAGCGCGCCCGCGAAGATCGTATAACCCGACATCGACAAACTGAAGCCCGTGTAGAGGCCTTCGACACTTCGCTCGACGGTCCAGTCCGGGAGTCTGTAGTTTCGCATGGTCAGCACAAGCTGGCGTGTTTTGTCGTCGGTAGGGGAGGCCATTTCCTTCATCCCGCTGACGTGGCCTGGGCGTGGCTGCGATGCGAGTTGCTAGAATCTTCATCATGCGCAGAATTGGAATCACCATCGCAACCATTATGTTCGGAAGCTGTCTCGCACAAGCGGGAGAAAAAGGTCTGATGCACTGTTTTGCCTTCACGCCGATCAAGACGGCGACCCAGGCGGAATGGGACGCATACTACAAAGCCACGGATGCCCTGCCGTCGAAGATGCCGTTTATCAAGCATGTCTGGGTGGGTAAACTTCGCGGTCCGCTGACGATAACGAACGCCACCGACGCGGCGGCGCGCAAGCAGGCAGCGGCGGGAGAGGCCGCCACCAGTCCCATCACGGTTACGCGCCGGGAGTACGGGGCTTGTTTCTGGTTCAACGGCGGCCCGGAAGTGCTGAAGCAGTACACGGCTCACCCGTACCACAAGGAGTGGATGGCCGCGTACGAGAAAGTTCGCGTGGCCGGGACAACGACGTACGACATCATTGGGCAGTAGTTTCTATACCAGCCCTTCGGCTTTTTGCAAATCCTCGGGACGTCCTACGTCCAGCCATCCTTCCTGAACACCGTAGAGTCGCAGTGTGCGTCCGTGCGCGATGAGCTGTTCTACCGCCGAGGTGAGTTCGTATTCGCCGCGTACACTGAGGGGAACGGTGCGTAATTCGTCGAACAGGACGGAGCGGAAGACGTAGAGACCGGCGCTGTTCCAATGCGTAAGGGACGTGCCCCGCGGCGGTTTTTCGATGACCCGGACGACGCGTTCGTCCTCCACATAAATCGCCGCGCCCTGCCACGGATCATCGACATACTTTGCGCCGAGAACCCCATCGGCGGCTTCATCCAAAGCAGCGAACAGGCCGTGGTAATCGGCGACGGAGCAGAGGATGTCGCCGAAGGTGAGCAGGAACGGATCGCGGCCGGCGAAATCCCTGGCAAGACCCGCCGCGGCGCCGGTTCCGTTCACCACTTTCTGCTCTTTGAAGACGATGGGTAGCGGGTAATCCGCGAAGTGGCGGCGGATCTCGTCGCCGTAATAGCCCACCACGAGCAGGATTTCTCCCACGCCGGCGGCGCGCAGGCGGTCGAGGACATGTTCGAGAATCGGCTTGCCGCCTACGGGCAGCATTGGCTTCGGGATGTCCCGGGTGAGATCTCCCATGCGGGTGCCTTTGCCGGCGGCCAGAATCACTGCTTTGCGAATCGAACTCATGAAACGGACATGGTAGCAGTCCCTTTCTATACTGAGAAGGATGTCCTATCAACTGGCGATTGACTATAAGCCGCGCGGCGATCAGGGACCGGCGATTGATCAGCTTGTCCGCGGCGTGCATGACGGGGAACAGCATCAGGTGCTGTTGGGGGTGACGGGGTCCGGCAAGACGTTCACGATGGCGAAGGTGATTGAACGGACGCAACGGCCGGCGCTGATCATGGCGCACAACAAGACGCTGGCGGCTCAGCTTTATCACGAGTTCAAGTCGTTCTTTCCGCACAACGCAGTGGAGTACTTTGTCAGCTACTACGATTACTACCAGCCGGAAGCGTACGTGCCTGCTTCCGATGTTTACATCGAGAAGGAATCGACGGTGAATGATGAGCTCGACAAGCTGCGATTGAGCGCGACGCGGTCGTTGTTTGAACGGCGGGATTGCGTGATCATCGCAAGCGTGAGTTGCATCTACGGGCTGGGGTCGCCGGAGGCGTATTACGGCATGCTGCTGATGCTGGAGAAGGGTCAGAAGATCTCGCGCAACCAGATCACGCAGCGCCTCGTGGAGATCCTCTACGAGCGCAATGACGGTGATTTCCGGCGCGGGACGTTCCGCGTGCGCGGAGATGTGATCGAGATCTATCCGACCTACGACGACAACGCATTCCGCATTGAGCTTTGGGGGGACGAGATCGAGAGCCTGTCGCAGATCGACCCGCTCATCGGGTCGATCAAGCAGACGTACCTGCGTTTGCCCATCTATCCCAAAACGCACTACGTGATGAGCACGGACACGAGGGATCAGGCAATGGAAAGCATCCGCGCCGAGTTGACGTGGTGGAAGGCGGAACTGGAGAAGAAGGGCAAGCTGGTGGAGGCGCAGCGGCTGTATCAGCGCACGATGTTTGATCTGGAGATGATGCGCGAGATCGGGTATTGCCACGGCATCGAGAATTATTCGCGGCATTTTTCCGGGAGGCTGCCTGGAGAAGCACCGCCGACGCTGTTGGACTACCTGCCGCATGACAGCCTGGTGTTCCTGGACGAGAGCCATCAGTCGGTGCCTCAGTTGCAGGGGATGTTTCACGGGGACCGGTCGCGCAAGGAGACGCTGGTGTCGTATGGGTTCCGCCTGCCGAGTGCACTGGACAACCGTCCGCTCACGTTCGATGAATTCGAGAACCGCGTGAACCAGGTAACGTATGTGTCGGCGACGCCCGGGCCGTATGAGCTGACGAAATGCGCGGGTGTCGTCGTCGAACAGGTGATCCGGCCGACGGGGCTGATTGATCCGCCAGTGGATGTGCGGCCGGTCCGCGGGCAGGTGGACGATCTGCTGAACGAAATCCGGCTGCGCATTGAGCGCAACGAACGGGTGCTGGTGACGACATTGACAAAAAGGATGGCGGAGGATCTGACCGAGTATTATTCCGAGTTGGGGATCAAGTGCCGCTTTCTCCATTCGGAGGTGAGCACGCTGGACCGGGTGAAGATCCTGCGGGATTTGCGGCGTGGCGAGTTTGACGCGCTGGTGGGAGTCAACCTGTTGCGTGAGGGGTTGGACCTGCCCGAAGTGTCGCTGGTGGCGATTCTGGATGCCGATAAGGAGGGCTTTCTGCGCTCCACCGGATCGCTGATTCAGACGATCGGACGCGCGGCGCGAAACCTGTACGGAGTTGCGATTCTTTACGCCGATGTGTTCACCGATTCGATGAAGCGCGCTATTGACGAAACCAACCGGCGACGCGCCATTCAAATGGAATACAATGAGCGGAACAATATTACGCCGCAATCGATTGTGAAACCGATCGACATGAGCCTGGTTGCTATTGCCGAGGCTGATTATGTCACCGTCCCGTTGCTGGCGGATACGGATTCGGAGCTACTGACGCCCGAGCAGCGCGAGAAGACCATTGCCGAGTACGAAGGGCTGATGCGTCAGGCAGCCGGCAACTTCGAATTCGAGAAAGCGGCACAGTATCGGGATAAGGTGAAGTCACTCCGTGCGGTGAAGGCTTATGAAGAGATTGGAATCAATAGCGCTTCTGATAGCAGGTAACACGAGATTGCCACTGTTGCGGCGGCTGCCTCGACTGGAAGAGAGGTTGGGGCCGGTGCGGTCCACCTCATTCCGGCTGGCCAGCCGGATCGCGAACGCCATTGGCGCCGGGAGCCCGGACCAGGATTGGCGCGCGTTCGACCGGTGCAGCATCATATTGGTGTCAATGCCGGACCAACTATTGACTGCTGCGGTCGATGAGATGGCGGAGAGCCCGGTGCGGTGGCGGGCCAAGACGGTGCTGCTCCTCAATTCGAAGTTCGATAGTTCCGCCCTGGATAAGCTGGCATTTTTAGGCGCGGCCACGGCTTCCATCACGCCGCTGCGTGGCCTGGAAGACCGCGTGTTGGTGTTGGAGGGCCATCGCCGTGCGATGAACGCCGGACGGAAGCTGCTGGAGACGCCGGGAGTGAAGGCAGTGAGTATGGCGCGGGGACGCAGGCCACTGTTTGAAGCGGCGGTGAATTTCGCAACAGGGCTGGCGTTGCCTCTGTTGACGGCGAGTGTCGAAACACTGCGGTCGTGTGGAATGAGCCAGCCGGATGCGCTGTTCGTGTCGGACAAGTTGTTTCAACAGACCCTGCGGTCGTACAACAAGGCGGGTAGAAAAGGCTGGGACGGCCCGCTGCCGTTGGAGGATCAGCAGGCGTTGCGGCAGCAGGTGCAGGCGCTGTTCCAACTGAATCCGCTGCTGGCGAGTTATTTCTTTGAAAGCGCTCTTCATGTCGTGCGGCTGTTCCGGAAGGACTCGGCGTGGCTGAAGGAGATTGAGAGTGACGCGCGGCCGCGCATTGCCAGTTGAAGTGCACGCCTTCCCACGTTCCGGCGTCAATTGATACGAATGACAACCGGGACTGTATTTTGGGCCGGGGCTGTGCTGGCGCTGCTTAGCAGTAAGTCAGCGGCACAGGACTGCGTGGCGGAAATCAACAAAGACAGGCTCAAGTTTGTGCAGTTGGTCAGGGGAATGAACCCACACCAAAGGAGGCTGTGCGTTCGTCAGTTGTTGGCCAAGCCCTTCGAGGGAAGCATCATTCCCGAGGCTCTCTACTACCTTTCCGAGAACCGGCTCATCGACGACGCGCGAGTCGTGCCCGTGCTGGTGGAGTGCCTGAGTAATCCATCAAATGACGTGGCCAAGTACTGTGCCTGGGGTCTGCAGCGGCTAACGGGTGGAACATATGGCGGGTCATACGTCCGGCCGGGGGAGTTGACAGCCGCGGCGCGGCAGGACATGATCGCGGATTGGGCGAAGTACGCGGAATCGATGAGAATGGGATATCCAATTTTTGACCAATGGCTGGCGGCTGAATGCCAGCGGTCGGTTGAGGCGATTGGGACGGGTTTGATAGATGCGCTGAATCGCGAAGGAACGATGTTCCAGATCGTTTGGAATCCTGGGGAACGCCTCTCCGTTGATGCCGAACAACTCCAGAGGCGAGCCAAGGCAATTCCGAAGGGCCACCCTATCGCGGCGGGTTACGTACGCCAAGGTATGCTGAAGAATAGTGGCGTCGGGCTTTCCCATGATGGCCGGGTTTTCACTTTCGATCTCAACTATGGCGTGTCGCATGTTTCGAACTGCTGCAGAGGCAACTTTGGGGGGTTGAGCGTACGCATTCTCCGCTCCGGCCTTGACTCTCCACGCAGCAAAAGGCCGGCGGGTGTGGAGAGCTATCCTGATCCGCCCAGCTACCAGGAAGACTTCCCCGCAATAGACCTCCGAGTGGAAGCCCGCTTCGGCGCCGCCGCTGGGGCACTGAAGAACGCGCTCAACGACGCTGTGAAGCTAGGCCTTGCACGATTGCGGCAAATCAACGTCGCTGTCCCCGCCTCGAACTAGCCTTTTTCATCCTTCTCCTGTAGTATCCTGAATGTGAAAGTATCCGTCTCATGTATGGGAGGCTTGTTCATGAACGCCGCGTTCCGTAAACTACTTTGGCTTCCGGCGGCCACAGTGCTGCTGGCTGGCGTCGCAATGGCCCAAACCGGTGCCATCGAGGGCGATGTCAAAGGCGAAGACGGGCAGATGATGCCCAAAGGCGACTGCAAGAAAGCACAGGGCGCCTGCCTCAAAATCGAACGTACCGATATTAAAGGCAATTATCAGACTGCCACCGACAAGAAGGGTCACTTTTTCCATGCCGGGCTGCCGCTCGGCTCGTATAATGTGACGCTGGAGGTCGATGGGAAAGTCAAAGACGTAATCAAGGGCGTCCGTACCCGTTTGGGCGACCCCATCCCGGTGAATTTCAACCTCGCCGCTCAGAAAGCCAGGCAAATGGCTATGCAGAAGAGAGCCGAGGCTGCGGCGTCGGGTGGTCAGACCCAGCTCACCAAGGAAGAGTCGCGCGAAATGTCCGCTGAACAGCGGGCTCAAATGGAAAAAGCCATGAAGGAACGCGCGGCCGCTATGCAGAAGAACAAGGCTTTGAACGACGCCTTCAACCTCGGCATGGAAGCCTTGAAAGGGAAAAATTTCGATGGTGCCGTGGAGCAGTTCGCCAAGGCGTCCGAGATGGACGCCAAGCAGCATGTGATTTGGGCCCAGTTGGCCGAGGCCTATATGGGGCAGGCCACGGTGAAGACGGGCGCTGACCAGACCACGGTACAGACCAAGGGCCTGGAAGCCTACAACAAGGCGATCGAGTTGAAGCCGGATGATGCCGCCTATCACAACAACTACGCGCTCGCGCTGGTAAAGGCCAAGAAGATTGACGAGGCGAAGGTTGAGTTGACGAAGGCCGCTGATCTCGACAAGCCGAACGCTGGCCGGTATTTCTACAACCTTGGGGCTGTCCTGGTGAATACGGGGCAGACAGAGGCGGCCGGCGAGGTGTTCAAGAAGGCGATTGAGGCGGATCCAAACTACGCCGACGCTCAGTATCAGTACGGGATCTACCTTCTCTCGAAAGCCACCACTACGGCGGACGGCAAAGTGACGCCGCCCCCCGGCACGTCCGAGGCGTTTCAGAAGTACCTGGAGTTGAAGCCGGATGGTCCGTTCGCGGAATCGGCGAAGGGCATGCTGCAGACGCTGACCGCGACAGTGAGCACTGAGTATAAGAATCCCTCACCCGCTCCGAAAAAGGGCGTGAAGAAGAAGTAACTGTTTGTCCAACCGGAGGCGTCCCTGGCACGGGGGGCGCCTTTTTTCTTGACGGCACTGAACTATGATTCGAGCAATTCTCTACGCCGTTATCACCATCTTCGCCTTAGCTTTCCTTCGCATGGTGATGGCCTTGATCACCAAGGGCATGGGGGATTTGTTCAAGGAGGAGACGGCGTCCCAGCAACCGCCTTCGCCTGCCACTGCCGGGGCCCGGCAATCGGTGCCAACGGCGGGGGAACTGAAGGCGTGCCGGACCTGTGGCACCTACACTCTGACGTCGGCGGCCATCTCGGCCGAGGAGAAGGGAACGAAGGTGTACTTTTGCTCCAAAGCCTGCCGGGAGAAGCACGCTTAGACACCTGCATCGTTCCCATTCCGGGCAAACCTCCCATTTTTTGGAACCTTCCGCATCTTGGTGCTAATGTGGTAGGCGCGTGACGTTTACCACAAAGATGGACAAGGCGGGGAGACTGGTTATTCCACTAAAGGTGCGGCGCGAACTCGGCTTCACCCAGAATTCCGATCTCGTGGTACGTGTGGAGGATGGTGGGTTGCGCGTGGAGACCAGGGAAACTGTTCTGGAGCGTCTGCAACAGCGGCTTCAGCAGTACAAGCGGCCAGGCCGTTCGATAGTAGATGAATTTCTCGCGGAACGGCGTGAGGAAGCGCGACGAGAATCGGGGGAGGCGTGAAAAGCCGGCCGGAAGTTCTTGACGCATCTGCCTTACTCGCCCTGATTTTCGATGAACCCGGAGCCGACATGGATCCGCGGCCAGACTGAGCCCGTTTGCGAAATCTCACGGACTGTCCCTTGGTGACCGGGCTTGCCTGGCGACGGCACAGAGGCTGGAAGGAATAGCGATCACGGCTGAGCGCGGATGGCAGAGGTTGCCTAAGCTTGGAGTCGAGATGCGGATTATTCGGTGACCATGCAAATGCGAAACGCCCCGAGGTCTCCCCCGGGGCGTATGGTTTAAGCTGCGGTTTGTTGAGTCGCTGTTAGAACACGAATTTCAGGCTCAACAGGATGTTGCGCTGGCTGCTCTTGCCGGTTACCATGCCGAAGGTGACGGAGGTGGGGTTGGTGTCCACGCCGCCCCAGTTGGGATGGTTGATCCAGTTTGTACCTTCGGCGCGGAACTGGATGAAACGCTTTTCCATGATGCGAAACGACTTGAACGCGGCCAGGTTCCAGTTCTGGAATCCGACGTTGTTGAAGCTGATGCTGTTGCGATTCTGGTTGGGCAGCGTGCCATTGGCCGGCTTGGTGGCCCAGTTGCCGCCGCTGACCTTCGGGTTGAACCAGTAGGTGGTGACTCCGGTGAAGTTGTTTGCCGCATTGCGGTGGGAGAACTCCTTCGGGCGATCGGGCTCGCCATTGAGGTTCCACGGCTTGGTATTGGTGGAACCGATGCCGAGGTAATCGTCACCGTTGCCGATGGTGATGGGAGCGCCGGTCTGGAACTGGTTGACGGCAGACAGCTGCCATCCACCCAGGACGGCCCGCTTGAGACCAGTGGTCTGGTTGAAGACGGGCAGTTCCCAAACCGCATTGAAGATGGCGGTGTGGCGCGTGTCATTGGCCGACTTGCCCCAGTTGAGCTGCTGGTTGTAGACGTCAATGAAGGGGTCGCGGGGACCCGAGTTATTGTCCATCGTCTTTGCCAGCGTGTAGGCAAAGCCGAACAGCAGGCCCTTGCTGAACCGGCGGTTCAACTCAAACTGCAGACCGTTGTACCGGCTGCGGCCGGAGTGCTCCAACATGTTGATGTTGGCAAAGCCCTTGAAGGGCCGTTGGAAGTTCACGTTGGCGCCTAGATTTTCCGTGCGGAACGTGCTGCCCGTGGGGAGCTGATTGAGGTCGCGCTCGCGGGAAAGGTAGTTGCCGGTGGTGCCGATGTAGCCAACCTCGACGGTTGTATCGCCGGTGATCTGCCGCTGGTAGGTGAAGTTCCAGTTGTAGCTGCGCGGGATCTTGTAGGCCGGATCGATCGTCATGAAGAACTGCGGGAACTCGGTGCGTGCGCCGCCGCCGGGGCTGTCAGCAATACCGTTCGTCACCGAGACCATCGGCTGCCAGGGCGGATTGCCGCCGAGGAAGACGCTGTCATAGACGCCGGGACGGGCGATGAAGCCGCCGAAACCAGCGCGAATCACGTCACGGGAACTGATGCTGTAGGCGAGGCCGATACGGGGCGTGATGTTGAACTGGTTGGGTACGGGATACGGGCTGCCACCGCTCAGCAGGCGATTGTACTCGCCGCTGTCAATGGCCGGAACGCGGCCTCTGCCGGCATCCGGGAACGCCGAACCAGGGATCACGACGCCGTTGAAGCGGTCGCCGCTGATCAGGTTACCAGTGCCCCGTTCGAGCACGGCAGCCTTGGAAGCATCGTACTTGTCGGGACGGAACACGGCGATGTTGCCCCAGAGCGACTTGTAGTAGCCGTTCATCCAGGTGCCGCGGAAGCCAAGTTCCAGTTTCAGGCGGCTGGACACGCGCCAGGAATCCTGCCCGAAGAACTCGAACATGTGGCTGCGATAGGGGGTGAAGCTGCGTGGGCCGATTTCCGCATAAGTGGAGAAAAGGCCCATTGCCGCGTTGGAGATACCGGTGCCAGTGCCGGCTACGTTGCCAGGACGAATGTCATTGAAGATGAAGCGGCCGTTCTGGTTGTTGGTGCCGCCGGGGACGCCGGAGACGTTGATCTGGTCGAAGTCATTCTGGCCGGAGCGTTCCCAGAGAACGCCGAACTTGAAGGTGTGGTTGCCGCGAATCTTAGTGAAGTTGTCGGACAACTGGTAGATGGGGCCAGCGGAGCTCGACGGATACGGTCCGCCGTCGATCGTCCCGAGGTTGGGGATTTCGATGGTGGGTACTTTGTCGAAGATCTCCTTCCGTTCGGGGAAGATGTAGGGGTAGTTGATACCCGCGCGCGAGCGGAGATACCGTTCGCCCTTTCGGTCGATGCCGATCCGGACCCGGTCGACGGAACCGGAGATCATCGCTTCATTGATCGAGGTCGGGCCCAGAGTCCATGTGTGGGCCAGACTGGCGGTCTGGTTGGGGCGATCCCAATCGGTGATGGCGTAGTCGAAACCGCCGCGGCTGGTGTCGAGAGCCTTGTAACTATAGTTGGCGCCGCGGAACTTGAACACCTGGCTCGATGTCGGGTTGTAGTCCACCGCGAAGGTGTCCTTGCGCTGGTTCTGCCAGCCTGGATTCACACGCAACCAGTTGTTGCCGCCGAAGACACCGTTTGGTTCGTAGTAGGTCTTCAGGAACGCAACACCATTTGGACTGAGACGGTTCGCGGGAATGATGTTGCCGGCGAACGGAGTATTGTTGGTGGGATCGTTGATGACGCGGGTGCCGCTGTAGTAGACGTTGGGTCCCAGCAGTTCGCTGAAGTTCCCGCTGCGCATGGCGAGGGTGGGAACGCGGCCCTGAAGCGTGTCTTCAAACCGGCGGCGGACATATTCCTGGCTCACCAGGAAGAACAGCTTCTCGCGGTTCTTGTTGAAGAGACCGGGAATGGTGACCGGGCCATTGACGTTCCAACCGAACTGGTTGAATTTCAACGGCGCCACGAACCCGAGGTTGTTGCGGTTGCGGTCCCAGCTATTGGCGTCGAGATTGTTGTTGCGGAAGTATTCGTAGAGAACACCATGGAAGTCCTTGGTGCCGGACTTGGTGACGATACGGATCTGACCATTTCCCGACCGTCCATATTCGGCCGAATAGCTGGCGGTGAGGACCTGGACCTCTTGAACCGTGTCGAGGTCGGCGGTGCCGATGGAGGTTCCATTGGCGCGTGTACGGATGCCGACGGCGCCGTCATAGGTGATCAGCGAGTCATTCGAACGCCCGCCGTTGATGGTGAATCCGCCGGAATCGAGACCGTAGGAGAAGTCGGTCATCGAACCGTTGCGGCGGACGCCCGGCTTCAACATGGCCATGAACAGCGGGTTACGGCCGTTCAAGGTGAGGTTCTGAAGCTGCTGCTGTTCCACGGTCTTACCTACGGTAGCGGACTCGGTGTTCAACTGAGCCACCGTGGCTTCGACGTTGATCATCTCGCCCAGAACGCCAACGGTGAGATCGACGTTCACGGCTATGGGCAGAGCCGCTTCGAGCTTGTTGCGGGTTTTGGTGAAAGTCTTGAAGCCCGCCGCTTCCACGGTAACAGTGTAGTAGCCAGGGGCAACGTTGGTGATGGTATAGAAGCCGGAATCGTTCGTAGTGGTAACGCGTTCGAACGCGGTGGCTTCGTTCTTGACAGTGACTTTCGCATTCGGGACAACCGCGCCGCTGGGGTCGTGCACGATTCCCGAAACGCTGGAATTATCAGATTGAGCAAAAGAGGCGATGCAAGCCAGGAACAAGGCCAGGCAAGCAGCCGTTAAGCGACTAAGCTTCATATCTTTCCCCTTATCATTCCCGGGCAGTTGCCTACCAGGGTTCCTTAATCGGGCAGCCTGGCTTGCGGAGGGCACCCGTCGCGAGCTGCGCATCCGGATTGGGCCAGGCGATTCTTCCTACGTTGAGGCCGCCAGATCTTTGGAGTTTTGCGCCTGGAAAGGCGCACACAATCACAACCGTTAGGCAGACCCCGTCATAATTTTCCATTAGTTTAGCGCAGAAGTGTGCCGAGGTCCAGCCTTGGCGGAGCTTTTTTACCTAACTGCAATTAATTGACAGATCAGTCTTTAGCTATGAAAAATGGAATCGTGCGCGCCGGCGTCCGGGAAATTGGATATGATGTAACGCATGACACGCCGCACCTTGCTTGCTACCGCTTTTTCGACCCCACTGGGATGGGGCGCGAACACCAACGGGCTGACCAAACGGCCGTTCCGCTATGCGGATATCGAAGCGAAGATCGCACGTAAGGACTTCACGGGCATCTCGAAGGAAGACCTGCCCACACCGTCTATGGTGGTTGAAAAGTCGCTCTTTGAAGCCAACCTCAAAAAGATGGCCGATCACTGCAAGACGACGGGGATCGACATCCGGTCGCACTGCAAGATTCACAAGTCAGTGGATATCGCGCGGAAGCAGATGGCGCTGGGATCATCGGGTATTTGCTGCGCTACGATTGCCGAGTCGGAACTGATGGTGGGTGCGGGAATCAAGGGCGTGCTCTACACGTGCCAACCGGCGGGCAAGAACAAGATCTGGCGCGGTGTTGTGCTGGGGCAGAAGGAACCGACGTTCCGGATGGTGGCCGACGATCCGATGACGGTGGATCTGCTGGACGAAGCGGCTGCCGTGGCAAAGACGAAGCTGACGGTCTTGGTGGACCTGTATGCCGGGCTCACCCGCGCGGGGCATGCCACCGGACAGGCGGGGCTGGAACTGGCCCAGAAGATCGACTCCAAAAAGAATCTGAAGTTCGGTGGGGTGATGGGGTATTCGGGCGGCGCTTCGCACACCAAGGGCTTTGAGCAGCGTACGGCGAAGTCGCGCAAGGACGTTGAGCCGGTGGTCGAGACGGCGATGCTGTGCAAGAAGGCCGGGCTGAACGTTCCGGTGATCACGGGAGGCAGCACGGGCACGTACAACATCGACAAGGAGATCGGACTAACCGAACTGCAGGCGGGTTCGTATATCTTCATGGACACGCTGTATATGGGGGTAGGCGGCCGTAGCGATCCGAAGAAGTATACTGATTTCGCTCCTGCTCTGACTGTGATGAGCACCGTAATCAGCAAGAACCACAAGGGCCAGGTAACCATCGATTGCGGGAACAAGGCGATGCTGAAGCCCACCGATCAGATGAAGGGCCGGCCGGATGTGGTGGTGGAAAACCAGGGTGCGGAATACGGTGTGCTGAAGTTCCCTGAAGGGAACGAAGCCAACCTCGGCGACCGCGTGGAACTGTACTGCTCCAATCTGGACACCAGCACGAATGTGTACGACCGCTACTATGTGGTGGAAGGCGACAAGGTGGTGGATGTGTGGCCGATCATGGGGCGTGGCGGCGCTGTGCAGCGGTAGCTAAGCGGCGACTATTGGCCCGGTGAGGGCGAGTCCCTCCAGTGTCCTTGCACCCAGAAGCGACAAGTCTCCAGGTTCTCCGAAGACAACTTCATCGATCGTGAACGATTGGTCCACGCGTAAGATGGCGAATCCGACAGAGCGGGTGATGGTTTGCCCGTTCGCCATCACGAAGGTCAAATCCTTCTTTTCGCGCTGAACTCCTATCTCCTGGAGAATCGGGGCTGGTATCCAAGTGTATTCACTGCCCGAATCGACGAGCACCCCCTTTACGACGCTGGACCGGCTTCGTTTGGAGGGGTTCTCAACCTTGCATACTGTCTTGAAGACTCCCATGATGATCACGATAGCGCGTTCCGAGGCATGGCGACTCCGGCCCAGTACTACAGTTTCCAATCTCGGGACGTTCGCTCCGTTTTCTAAGGTGGACCACCGTACACCATAGAAGAGTACATCCGGCCCGCTGACGGGTGCGCCTTTTCAGGACAACCTGAAACAGGCCCTATGCATCTACATACTGAATCACGGCGGCAGCGAGTGGCTATCTTAGGAGGCGGCATTCCCGGGCTTGCCGCTGCCTACTTTCTGCAACAGCACGGGTACGACCCTGTCGTGTTCGAATCGGAACGCCGGGGGGCGGCGCCGTGTTTGGAACATGAGGGTTTCCAAGTGGAGAAGTTCGCGCAGTGTGTTACCCCACGAGACCAACATCTGCTTTCTCTGCTCGGGGAGTTGAACCTGAATGGCACCATGCGCTGGGAACAGGCGCACTTCGGTTGTCTACGGGCGGGCCGGCAGTACAACCTGTCCAGCGGCCCGGGATGGGTGCGAAGCACAGCTCTGTTCGCCGCTGGGCGTTTGCGGACTGATTGGGCGTCATGGTTGCTTGGTCGACGCGACGATGCCGATTATCTCAACCATGTTCCCGTGGAGCCGTTCCTTCGCGCGCAATTTGGGGAACGCATTTTTGAGAAGCTGTGGCGGCCACTGCTGCAGGCGCACTTTGGCGATCTCTACTCGCGAATTCCGGCGGAGTGGTTTCGCGGACGGTTAAGGGAAGGCTGGTTCGGTGAATCGGCGAAGCGTGGGCACTTACGCGGCGGGTCGCGAGAGCTGCTGGAAGGCCTGGTATCGGCAGTCACACTACGGGGTGGGGTGATCCGAAACAATGCCTGGGTGCAGTGGATTCTCAACGAACCGCATGGCGTTTGCCTGAATGTGGAGGGCAGGACGGAACGATTTGACGCGGCCGTATCGACGCTTGCGTTGCAGCGGTTGCGGGAGATCGCGGCCGGTCCCCTGCAGGAACAGGTTCCGATGCCGCAGTTGGTGTACCAGGGGCTGGTGAGCGCCGTGGTGATCACGCGGCAGCAGATCCAGCGGAAATTCTGGAATGCGTTGGATGATTCGTCCATACCGTTCCAGGTCATGACCGAATCGACCAATCTGACGCCGCGGGAGTGGACGCGTGGCCGTTCCGTGATCCATCTAAGCCGTTATTGCAGGCCGGCGAGTGACCTGTTCATGCGCGAAGACGAGGAAATCTCCAGCTACGCCCTCGGCGGGTTGCGAGAGATGTTTCCCGGCTTCGACCCGCGCGTGGTGGAGGCTTGCCATGTCGTGCGCGAGGAATACTCAAGGCCGGTGTGGCCACTTGGGGGCGTGCCATCGGTGCAGCCGTCGCAAGTGGGAACGACGCGGGTGTACCTGTGTACCGATGTACAAGCGTACCCTCACGACCGTACTTGGGACACGGCGATTGGCCAGGCGAAGGCGACTGCCGGTGAACTGGCGCGGAGTCTGGCTGCGATGCCCAAGATGCGGGAATTGGCGGCGGCCGTTTAGTTCACCGATCCTTCTTGAGTTGCGCGGCGCGGGCCACGGACCGGTTGTGGATCGCGTTGGCGTAGTCTGGACGGCGGGCGATGGCCTGGTCGAAATCAGCGATGGCTTCTTTATACTTCTTGAGGCGCAGGTAGGTGTAGCCGCGGGCGTTCCACGCCATGGCGGAATTCGGGTTCAACTCCAGAGACTGGCCAAGCGCTTCGATCGCTTTGGCGAGTTCGCCGCTCTCGGTGAGTGTACGCGCTTCCTTTTCCAGAACGAGTGCGCGGGCGGCTTGCGTCTTGGTAACGGTGGGTGGTTTGGCAGGCACCGGTGCGGCTCTCGGGGTCTCTACTTTCGGCGGCTCTGCTTTCACGGGTTCCGGCTTTGCCACTTCCTCCGGTTTGGGGGTCTCGGGAGCAGGAGGTGCGGGTGCGGAAGCTGGAGAGGCGGCGCCGGCCACCTGCTTGGGTTCGCTCGCCGCAGCCACTTGTTCGGCGAGTTTCTTCTCCGCGAACGAGAGCACTTTTTTCGCCTCTTCGTAGTTCGGGGCAAGCCGTATAGCTTCGCGCAGATCACTCACGGACTTTGCATAGTTGCCCAGCAGGTAATAGGCATTCCCCCTCGCGTTCCAGGCTTCGGGAAGTCCGGGTTTGAGGCGAATGGCTTCGCTGCGGTCCGCGAGACCCTTGTCGTGCTGCCCGAGCAGATGATAGGACCCGCCCCGGGCCACATAGGCTTCCGCGTACTCGGGCTTGATCTTGACGGCCTGATCGCGGTCAGCGAGCGATTCCTCGAACTTGCGCATCTGCATGTATGTGGATCCGCGGGCGAGGAAAAGGTCAGGGTTTTTTGGGTCCAGCGCGATTGCCTTGGTGTACTCCTCGACGGCCGGTTCGGGCTGGTCCACCTGCCGTAGCGCTTCCGCGCGCAGCCCGTGTGCACGCGCGCTTTGGGGCAGCATCCGGACAGCGACATCGAAGTCCTTGACGGCTGCTTCAAACTCGCCAACGAACCCGTTGGTGAAGCCGCGTTCGAGATAGGCGTCGGCGTAGTCCGGCTTGTACTCTATGGCGCGCGTGTAATCGTCGATCGCCTCGCGGTACTGGTTCAGTTTAACCAAGATTCCACCACGCGCGAAATAGTATTCCGGACGGTCGAGCCGGAGTTGAATGGCACGCGCGTAGTCATCCAGCGCCCGGCGGTACTGACGGAGAGCGCCGTAGGCAGCGGCTCGGCCCGCGAATACTTCCGGACGTTCGCGTTTGAAACGCAATGCGGCGTCAAAGTCCTTGATGGCTTTGTCGGGCTCGTTTAACCGCACGTAAAGATCGCCTCGTGCAGCATAGGCTTCGGCGTCGTCCGGCTGCAGGCGAAGTGAGACGTCCAGATCCCGCAGGGCTTCCTTATCGTTGCCTGCGGCGGCGTGCAACTTGCCGCGGTGCCGATAGGCGGCGGCGAAATCGGGGGCGAAATGAATCGCTTCGGAAAACTTCGCGATGGCCTCAGCAGCTTTCCCCGCAATCTCGAGTTTGCGGGCCTGGGCAAACACGGTTTCGGCCTTGCGGAAGTCCGGCCGCTGCGCGGGGAGCGGCGTGAAAAGTGCCGCTACAACAAACAACGTAATCATCTGCTTCACGGCTGCGCCACCCGCCATTCAATCACCACTACGGGAGCACGGCGTGCTCCGGCTCGCAGCACCACTTTCCTGGTCTCTTGCACTGTGGGAAGTTGTTCGACGATCACGTCGCGCGCCGCTCTGGAATCGAGCACGTACTGCGCGGGTTGCCATCCATTGGAGGCGTTGCCGGGTTCTACCTTGCCCGTGACCTGCTTTGGATTGGCGGTGTAGATCTTGATACCGCTACCGCTCATCTCGCCCGAATACACATTGACGGTCACGGGAACACCGGGCAGGTCGCCGATGAGGAATCCGCGCGTAGCCTTGCCGTTGTGGATGACAAGCTGACCGTCCTTGGGCCAGTCGCCAGTCCAAATGACACGGCCGGAAGTGGCTGTCGCCGGACGCGCCGGGATGACCGGGTTGCTGCTGGCCGGCGCCGATGCCGTGATAGGGGGAGGTGTACGGTTGACGGAAGGCGGCGGGATGGGCGCCGGCTTCGGCGCTTCCGATGGTGGACGCAGGCGAATCTCCGCGCTTGGCACGGGGGGCGTGAGGGAGGGCTGCCCCTGCCGCAAGGCAACCGACGGAGCATCGGGAAGGTCTTTCGCCGGGCCCGCAGGCACGGGCTTGGGGGCGGTAAATGCGCGACGCTTCGCTTCCTGTGCGCGCTTGCGCGCGTCGGCGAGTTCCACTTTTTGACGCTCCAGTTCGGCGATCACCTCGCGCACCGTGGCGGTTTCGCCGTGTGCTTCCTCCAACTGCTTTTCCAGGGCATTGACGACGCGCCCGGCCTCTTCCTCCGCTTCCAGCGCCTGCTTCAATTCCGGTGATGGTTTGCCCAGATCGGGATGGGCGAGGTAGGTGGACACTTCTTCCACTTTCGACCCGAAGCCGACACGCGCCACCAAGCGGATGTTTACGCGGCTGGTGAGTGGCTTGTACGTTTTGAACGGGTTCTTCGCATTCAACACCGGGATTTCGAGCCGGTTTCGGCCATCCATGATGTAGAGGATAGCGCTGCTGGCGTCCTCCAGACCGGGACTCGCGGGGTTCCAGCGGATGACCAGTTCATTATCCACCGGCGTCACTTCCAAACCCATCGCAGGCGCGTGCTGGCGCAGCACCCAAATACTGATTCCGCCAGCCACGACGGCCAGAAACGCGATGAACAGAGCCAGCCATTTGCCGCCTCGCTGCCAGATGCTTGCCCGATCCGGCTCTGGGGGAAGTTCATACTCTTCAGGAGCGACCCCCGGCAGCGGCGGGTCTTCGACGCGGCCATCCGGAAGAACCTTCCAGGGAGGCTCACGGCGCATGGTGCTATCGTGCGGGGGGGCATCGACGGCGAATTCCTGATAACTCTGATCGGAGCGGACATAACCGTCGTCCTCGCGAAAGAAGAAGCCGACGCGAACAGGCTCCACATCGCTGGGGTGGAGCACCATGGCGATCTGCCACGGCTCGGGGAAGAACCTGTCATACAATTCCAGGTCGCCTTCGGAAAGGAAGATTTCGTTGCGGGTGTGCGAATGATACCAGCCGACAGCTTCCATACCGGCGAGATCGGAGGTGGCGCCGCCCTGGGCGATGAGCTCGCGGAGACGTTTTTCATCGCTCGCCGAAAGCATGAAGCTGGGGCGCGGGGGGATGATGGGCAACGGACGCGAGGCAAGGATACGGACAACGTTGCCGTCCCGCCGTCCGAAGAGGACTCCGCCTACTTCGTAGCCGCCGGCCAGATAGGTGTCATACGCATCTACGACTTGTGTGAGAATCTCGCTCAGAACCTGGCGGGAATACTCTATCACCGGTGCGTGGCCAGGAATGTTCCAGACGCCCGCATCGACGTTGCTTTGCGCCGGCATCATATGGCGTACTACGACCTTATCACAAACCACCAGTACCCCACCTTGTAGTCTTGTGGCTCATCAACCCTTCTTCGGCGGAGTGCTGGTTTTCCTTTACCTCGTCGACTATACTCAGTGCTTTATGCCGGAAGCAAAACTGCGGGTTCTCATCTCTGCCGAGCAGATACAAAAGCGGATTGCCGAGATCGGTGCGCAAATCGATAGAGACTACGCCGGCGGGGGGCCGATATACATGCTGTGCGTCATGAAGGGGGCGGTGATGTTTTTTGCGGACCTGGCGCGGGCCGTCACCCATCCGGTGCGCATGGACTTCATCGGGCTGTCCAGTTACGGGAAGGGGAAGACGTCGTCCGGCGAGGTCCGGTTGACGAAGGATCTGGACGTGACGGTGGAGGGCTTCGACCTGCTGGTGGTCGAGGACATCCTGGATAGTGGCGTGACGCTGAGCTACCTGATTCATGTGTTGCAGCAGCGCAAGCCGCGGTCGATCCGGATCGCGACTTTGCTGGACAAGCCGGAGCGGCGGTTGCGTCCGGTGGCGGTGGAATACAGCGGGTTCACGATACCGGACGAGTTTGTTGTGGGCTATGGACTGGACTATGCGGAGGACTACCGGCAGTTGAAGGACGTCTGCGTTCTTGGGGGCTAGGGGAGGACGCGGAGGTCGGTCTGCTGGAAGTCGGCGCCTATGGCTAGGACGGGTTCGTTACGGGTTTTGGCCAAAGCGTAGACCGCGCAGTCGCCGAAGTTGAGTTGGGCTTTGTGACCCATTCCTTTCCCGAATTTGCCGAAGGCTTCGATGGCGAGGCGGGACTGGGCTTCGTCGAAAGGAAGTACTTCAATTCCCATTTGGCGAAGCAAATCGTACAACTCCTGGACGCCTTTATCCCCGCGCCGGGCGCGCAAGAGTATCCCGGCCTCAAGCAGGGTAGCTGCCGCGATGACTCGCACCTGCTGCGGGGCGAGAATGGCTAGTAGCTTGGCGCGAGTTGGCTCCTGAAAGATGATCGAAGCCAATGCTGACGTGTCCAGCACCATCAGCGTGGGAGTCCAAACTCGTCGTATCCGAGGATCTCGTCGTCGGTGCGCGTGTCCAGGACTGGCAGGGCTTTAATCCTCGCACAGATCTCGTCGATCTTGGCGCGATCAATCGGTTTTGGCCGGCGCTCTGCATACTCCTTCATGGCCTGGAGCACGACCTCGGTCAACGAAAGGTTGAACTGGCGGCTGAGTTTTTCAGCCAGTTCTCTCGCCGCCGGGTTCGTGATGTGCAGGCTTCGACGCGTCCGCTTCATAGCTTCATTATCGCGCACGCTTCGGCTGCTATGATGAAACTTGCGATGCAGTCAGCCAGATTACTGCTATTTGTGGGGGTTTGGCTAATCTACACCGTGTGCCCTCCGTTCAACTCATTCGATTCGTATTGGAGCGTGCCAGTTGCGGTGAGCCTGATGGAACGGGGCGACACGAACATCGACGAATTTCTGGCGGGCATGCCGAAGCCGGCGGGGTATGCGGTGGAGTGCGTGGCTGAGGGCGAGGGTGCGGTGCCGTACCACGAGAAGCCCGCGTCCTGTGCGGAGGGGCATGCGTATAGCTTTTATCCGCTGGCAGTGTCCATCCTGATTCTTCCACTGGTTGGATTGCTGAAACTTGCGGTGATGTTGCTGCCGGATTTGCACGTGGGCGGCCATCCCGTGGTTGCGGCTTTCCTTGCTGGTGACTTTGTCGCGGGACACGCGGTGGTGGAGCTGATCTGCGCAGCGTTGCTCTGCGCACTTGCCGTACTGGTGATGGAACGGGTATTGGCGCAACTCGTGCCCACGCGGATCAGCATGACACTCGCGGTGGTGTTCGCCTTCGGGACAGGGATGTGGTCCACGGCGAGCCGGTCCCTGTATCAGCACGGGCCGCTGATCCTGATGCTCAATCTCACACTTCTGCTGCTTGTCAAAGCGAGGCACGAGAGCCGCTACGTTGCTTACGCCGCGCTGCCCCTTGCCGCCTGCTTCACGTTGCGCCCAACAGGAGCCATCTGGGTGGCGATGATTACGCTGTTTGTGGCCGTGCACCACCGCAAACATCTTGCAGCGTTTCTGCTGTGGTCGTTGCCAGTGGCCGTGCCGTTCCTGGCCTACAACCTCGCAATGCGTCACAGCCTGTTGCCGTCGTACTACACCATGACCACAGTGGTGCGGCCGTTTCCCTATGCCGAAAATCTGCTGATGCATCTCATCAGTCCGTCGCGAGGGTTGTTCGTCTTTTCGCCGTTCCTGCTGCTATCGCTGCTGGGATGGGTGATTGCATTCCGCCGGCGCTGGATGTTTCCGCTGCTTCCCTACCTGTTCGCCGGGTGGCTGCTCTACCTGGTGGCGTCGGGAGCGTGGTGGCCAGGGCACAGCTACGGACCGCGCTATTTCAACGACACTGCGCCGGTTTTGATGATGCTGCTGGTGCCGATGTTGGAGCGGCTGGGTCACCGGGAGAGCGTGCGCGTTCTGTTCGCTTTGCTGGTTGCCTGGAGCATCTTCACGCACGGCCACGGCGCCACCTCGGTGGCGGCGCAGGAATGGAACATCCGGCCCACCAACATTGATGCGGATCCAAAGCGCGTGTGGGGCTGGCACGATCCGCAATTCCTACGGTTTTGAGTCGGGCTGCCACGCAAATGCATACTGGAAGCCGTTCCGGGCCACTGCCCGCAGCTCCGCCTCGGTGAAGCCAAACGCATCCGCGGCAATTCTGTACTCGCCTTCCAGAGTCGACTGGAACATCGGGGGATCGTCGGTGTTGAGCACGATCGGCACACCGGCATCGTAGAGCCGCCGCACGGGATGATGTTCCAGACTCGTGACGTTGCGGAGGCAAACGTTGCTCGAAATGGAGACCTCCAGTGGGATCTCGCGCTCTGCAAGGTGACGTACCAACGCATCATCGTCGATGGCGCGGATGCCGTGACCAATGCGCTCGGCGCCGCATTCCAAGGCCTGCCACACCGACTCGGCATCGGTAACCTCGCCTGCATGGCACACCAGGTGCAGGCCGCCGTCCTTCGCACAGCGGAAGACACTGCCAAAGTCACGGGCCTGTCCTCCAGCTTCGTCGCCACCCAATCCAAACGCCACTACGCCATCTTCGCGATGCGACACCGCTGCTTCGGCCACACGCCGCGCCGGCTCCGCTCCCCACTGTCTCACGGCATCCCAGATCCAGGCAGTCCGCACCGGGCTTTCCGATGCGGCCTCTCGTACCGCCTGGTGAATCGCATCGAGATCCTGTCCCTTGCGGAGAACCACTCCTGCTGACAACGTGATCTCCGCGTAGCGGACGTTCTGTTGCGCCAATCTCGCCAGCAATCGTCGAGTGGCGATTGCGTAGTGTCGTGGAGTGGAGAGATGCATGGCCACCCACCCGAAGGCTTTTAGAAACTCGATGAAGCCGTCGTAGCGGTAGCGCGCGGTGATTTCCTCGATGGAGAGGGCAGGCGCAATCTCCAGCAAAGTCGCAGGCTCGATGGAGCCTTCCAGATGTACGTGCAATTCCGCTTTTGACAAATCGTGAATGAAGTCGGGCATTGTTGCCATAATAACCTCGTGACCTCCGCCGTCAACCCTGGTGACATAGAAGCCATCATTCATGGCTACCACCGCGACCCGTTTCGAATCCTCGGTCCGCATGCAGTCTCATCGGATTCTTCTCCTTGCTGGGAAGTGCGCGCATGGCTTCCGAAGGCCCTGAAGGCCGAAGTGCTGCTGGAGAGCGGCCCCGTCCCGATGCAGCAACTCCACGACGCAGGCTTCTTTCTGGCTCGTCTCGAAGGGCAGGAGGCGCGCTACCGGGTAAGGGGCGTGTACGGGGATGGCGTCGAGCATGTTACCGATGATCCGTACCGTTTCCCCCCGGTCATTAGCGATTTCGATATTCACCTGCATAGCGAGGGCACGCTGGAACAGGCATACGGGATGCTCGGCTCGCATATCGTCACGTGCGAAGACGTGGAGGGAGTGCGTTTCGCGGTGTGGGCGCCGAGCGCCCAGAACGTCAGCGTGAGCGGCGACTTCAACTACTGGAACCAGACCGCTCACCCGATGCGGCTTCGGAACGGTGGGGTGTGGGAACTGTTCCTGCCGGGGGCGCACCGGGGGGCCGCCTACAAGTACGCGATCACGCATCGCGGCGGTCACGTGCAACTGAAGAGCGATCCCTATGCGTTTCATAGCGAGGTCCCGCCGCTGCAAGCATCGGTGGTGTGGGGCATTCCGCGGTACGAATGGAACGACCGGGAATGGATGAAGCGGCGCGGGGAAACGGACTGGCTCAAGGCGCCTATCTCGGTGTACGAAGTGCATCTCGAATCGTGGTTGCACGGCGAGCGCGGCCGGCTGCTTACGTATCGCGAACTCGCCGATACGCTGATCCCATACGTGAAGGATATGGGGTTCACGCACATTGAGATGCTGCCGATCATGGAGCATCCGTTCTCCGGCTCGTGGGGCTATCAGGTGACAGGCTACTACGCGCCCACATCGCGCTTCGGCAAACCCGAGGACTTCATGGCGTTTGTCGACCGTTGCCATCAGGAAGGCGTAGGCGTGATCCTCGATTGGGTGCCGGCGCACTTTCCGCGGGATTCTCATGGGCTGGCTCGCTTTGACGGCACGGCGCTCTACGAGCACGCCGACCCGCGTCAAGGGGAACACCTCGATTGGGGGACGCTGATCTTCAACTTCGGACGTCATGAGGTCCGCACTTTTCTGCTCGCGAACGCTCTGTGGTGGCTGCGCCAGTATCACATCGACGGCCTGCGCGTGGACGCGGTGGCATCGATGATCTACCTCGATTACTCGCGCGATGCTGGCGAGTGGATCCCGAACCGCTATGGCGGGCGCGAGAACCTCGAGGCGATCGAGTTTCTTCAGCGGTTCAACGAACTGGTGCATCGCGAGCCGGGCGCGTTTTCCATCGCCGAGGAGGCCACTTCCTATCCGGGCGTGTGCCGCCCTGTCTATCTCGGCGGTCTCGGGTTCACCATGAAGTGGAACATGGGCTGGATGCATGACATGCTGCAGTACTTCAGCCAGGATCCCGTGTACCGCAAGTATCACCACAACAAGATCACTTTCAGCATGATCTACGCCTTTTCCGAGAATTTCATGCTGCCGATTTCGCATGATGAGGTGGTCCATCTCAAGCGGTCGCTTATCGGCAAGATGCCCGGCGACGAATGGCAGCGCTTTGCGAACGTGCGCGCTTTTCTAGCGTACATGTGGGGGCATCCCGGCAAGAAGCTGCTCTTCATGGGCCAGGAAATCGGCCAGTATGAGGAGTGGAATGAGAAGGTGAGTCTGCGCTGGGAGTTGCTGGCTTTCGATTACCACCACAAGTTGCAGCACACCATGCGCGAGCTGAACCGGATTTATGTGGGCGAGCCCGCCATGCACTGTGTGGATTTCGAATACACCGGGTTTGATTGGGTGGACTTCAGCGATGTCGATCAGTCGGCGATTTCGTTTCTTCGCTTCGCGGCGGACCGTAACGACTACCTGCTCTTCGTGTGCAACTTCACTCCGGTGCCGCGGCATGGGTATCGAATCGGCGTACCGCGAGCGTGCCGGCACATTGAGTTGTTCAATAGCGATTCGGAGCAGTTTGGTGGCAGCAATACCGGGAACAGCGGGTTCATAGAGGCCGATCTGAAGGAATGGCATGGCCGTGCTGCGAGTCTGATGATGACGTTGCCTCCGCTGGCGGTGATGATCTTCAAGCCGGAGCCGGAGGGTGGGTTGGCGAGGGATTAATCCGTCGCCTTCAGGAAAGTGGGAGGAGTATGCTTTATGGCACAGCTTGACTGGTCTCAATGTCCCGCCGTGGAAAGCATCCCTGGCAAGGTGAGCGGCGCGTGGGTGTTCAAGGATACGCGCATGCCGGTGGCCACCGTGTTTGAAAATCTCGAAGCCGGTTGATCGTGGAAGAAGTCATGGAAGAATTCGCCGTCACCCGCGAACAGATCAACGCTGTACTTCGCTTTGCTGCGAACAGCCTCAAGGTGCCGGAGGCGGTGCACGAAGTTCAAGCCCGCTGATGCTCATTCTTTTGATCATGGGACGCCTCGAAGCATCGCCCGGTGGCTTGTTGACCATGCGATTTTAGAGGCGGTAGCAGAAGGATGGGACCGTTTGGCCAACGGAGAGTTGCTCCAGGCGGCCGGGAACGCCGGATCGCCATTGTTGGTCTTGGCAATTCCAGCCGTCCGGTTGTCCACCGTTACATCGACCGGGTGGTCGCAGCGGTGAACGCCGCTAACTGCGGGAGCAATGCTGCCAGCTCATGGCCAGTGGATCAACTTGCCGGCAACTGGTTCGATTGGACGTTCTGTCCAGCGGAGGACGAATTGTTCTCGATATTGGGGCCAAGGCCGCTGCGAGACGTTTACCACTACGACTGCGAATTGCGGAAACAGCTTTAGTGCACGGGAAGCGGATTCGCCGAACAATTGGTCCCGAGTGAGCAGGCAGTGGAATCCTGCGTCCACAGCCGCCCGCACGAGGTCGCCGTTCGAGAGGGCCTTCCATCCTCGCTTCCCAGCAGTGTCGCAGGAGATCTCAAAACTCGTCAGGACGGAAACGAGATGTACGTCCATATTCGCGTCAAGCAGCCACATGGAAGGAATCGGTGAACTCGGAGGCGACCTTCAGAACTTCGGGTAAGGCTTGGCGTGGAAAGTCGCAATCGAACGACTGATCAATATCTTCGAACGACATGCCGCTCGCCAAGCATTCCAGGATAAGAGAGACGGCTAGTCGAGTGCCGCGAATTGCCAACTTCCCCCCGAGGAGTTCGGGGTCGGCTACGATCCATTGATAATCCTTGTACGCTGATGGCTGCCAGCCGGGCATTTGCGACCTCTTCCCTTCCAATTGTAGACCGGAAAAAGTAGCTGACGGCGAGACAAACCGCCTGGCGGCCTAGTTAGCCGCGAGATATGGGGCAACAGGAGCGATGGAGAATCAGAGCGGCGGGTCCCCGAATAACAGCGGGTTCAGATTCGCCTGCTGGAGGTCACCATCTGCCGTCAGTGCTTCTCTCAACCCTCGGCGCTCCATCACCACGAAGGAAATGCAATCCGTGAGACTCCAGGGTTTGTCCGGCCGCGCACTGTAAAGCCTCAATGCGGACTTGATGAGTTCGCGCTCGAATAGCACCACCTCGACAATGGCATCTGCGTGAGCTCTGCGATAGCCTTCCAAGGGGATGTGCTTTGTGTCCGGAGCGGAAAAAGCATCGAGCATTCCCACAGTTCCGCCTCGGTGGTCACGATCGAACCCTTGTCCGTGATGACGAACTTCTGTCCAACAAGATCTCGTTGATACCTTGTACAGACAGGCCGCCCCCCTGCCCACAATTCCGCAGTCCATGTCCGCTTTCGTAAACGCCTAGTCAATCACGTTGGCGATCGTGTTGACCAGCCTCAAGCCAGGACCTTCGTCACCAACTCCCCATGAATGTCCGTCAGCCGGAAATGCCGTCCCTGATATTTGAACGTCAGGCGCTTGTGGTCCACGCCGAGGCAATGCAGAATCGTCGTCTGCAGATCGTGCACATGCACGCCGTCGTTCACGATGTTGTAGCTGAAGTCATCCGTCTCACCCATAGTGAAGCCTCGCTTCACGCCGCCTCCAGCCATCCACATCGTGAAACAACGGGGATGATGATCGCGCCCATAGTTCGTCTCGGTCAGCTTGCCCTGGCAATAGGTGGTGCGGCCGAACTCGCCGCCCCAGACTACCAACGTGTCTTTCAACAGCCCGCGCTGTTTGAGATCCGCCACCAGCGCCGCCGACGCTTGATCCGTGCCCTTGCACTGCAATGCGAGGTCGCGCGGCAGGTCATTGTGCTGATCCCATCCGCGGTGGTAAAGCTGCACAAAGCGCACTCCTCGTTCGACGAGCCGGCGCGCCAACAGGCAGTTCGACGCATACGAACCGGGCTTCCGCGCCTCGGGACCATAGGCTGCAAACGTGCTTTCCGGCTCCTTGGACAGATCCATCAGATCCGGCACTGAAGTCTGCATGCGGTAGGCCATCTCGTACTGCGAAATGCGCGTCTCAATCTCCGGATCGTGATAGGCATCGGCGCGAATCTTATTGATCTTGCCGATGACGTCGAGCATGTCACGCCGCGTGTCGCGCGAGATGCCCTGCGGATCGTCGAGGTACAAAACTGGCTCGCTGCCGGCGCGGAATCGCACGCCCTGATGATTGGACGGGAGGAATCCGTTGCCCCAAAGGCGCGAGAAGAGCGGCTGGTCTACGTTCAACGCGTTGGCCTGAGAAATCAGCACAACGAAAGCAGGCAGGTTGTCGTTGTCGCTGCCCAATCCGTAGCTCACCCACGCGCCCATGCTGGGGCGGCCCGGCTGCTGGCTGCCGCTTTGAATGAACGTGATGGCCGGATCGTGATTGATAGCCTCGGTATGCATCGTGCGAATGATGGTTAGCTCGTCGGCCACTTTCGCGGTGTGCGGCAGCAATTCACTGAGCCACGCGCCCGACTGGCCGTGCTGCTGGAACTGAAATACCGAGGACGCCACCGGTAGCGACGATTGCCCCGAGGTCATTCCAGTGATGCGTTGACCCATACGCACGGACGCCGGCAACTCCGTCCCCTGATGCTTTTTTAATTGCGGCTTCGGATCGAAGAGGTCCATCTGCGACGGCCCGCCCGATTGATGCAGATAGATTACGTGCTTCGCTGCCGGCGGATGATGCGGGATGCCCGGAAGCCCCGCGCGTGCCGCCGCCGCCCCGCCGCTCAAGTGCGCCAGCGCCGCCCCGCCCAGACCCGTGCTCGTGAGTCCGAAGAAGTGACGCCGTGTCAACGCCTGTTTGAGTTCGTCCATCGAATGCATAGTTACTCCTTGGAAATCACTTCGTCGAGGTTCAGAATGGCGCTTGCAACGGTGGTCCAGGCAGCGAGTTCGGCTATATCGACACCCGCGGCGGGCTTGCTCTCGCCCACTGCCAGCAGCTTCGCCGCGCTCTCCGGCTGCGATTTGTAGACCCGCTGCTGGCGCGCGGCCAGGCTGGTGAGCAGTTTCAATTCGGAGGAGTTCGGCGGTCTTGCGGCAGCCAGTTCAAACGCGGCTCTGACGCGCGAATTGGCGTCCTTCCCGGTTGCCATTGCCTTCGCAGCCAAAGTTCGAGCGGCTTCAATGTAGGTGGGGTCGTTCATCAGCACCAGCGCCTGCAGAGGCGTATTCGTGCGCGCCCGGCGGGCTACGCACTTCTCACGATCAGGCGCATCGAAGGTCGACATCTGCGCCGGCGGCACCGTCCGCTTCCAGAATGTATACATGCTGCGGCGGTACAGGTCGGGGCCTCTGCTCTGCTGATACGTCTGGGCCGAGTAGACATCGCCGTAGGCCATTTCTTCCCACAATCCCGGCGGCTGATACGGAAAGACGCTCTTGCCACCGATCCTGGTGTTGAGCATGCCGCTCACCGCCAGTGCATTGTCACGGACCATTTCGGCAGGAAGCCGGAAGCGGGACATTCGCGCCAGCAGGCGGTTCTGCGGATCGCGCTCGATCAACGACGGAGTTGCCTGCGAAGTCTGACGGTACGTCGCCGATGTCACGATCAGGCGCTGCATCGCCTTGACGTCCCAACCGCTCTCGACAAATTGCGAGGCGAGCCAGTCAAGCAATTCGGGATGCGTTGGCGGTGCCCCCTGCGAGCCGAAGTCTTCAGAAGTGTCCACCAGGCCGGCGCCAAAATACAACTGCCAGTAGCGATTCACTGCGACCCGCGCGGTGAGCGGATGGGACGGGTCGACCAGCCATCGCGCCAATCCGAGGCGGTTGGCGGGCACACCCGCGGGAAGCGGCGGGAGGCTCGCGGGGACGGCGGCGGTGACTTTGTCGGTCTTGTTGCGGTAGTCCCCACGCGCGAGTACAAAGGTGTCGCGCGGCTTTTCAGATTCCTCCATCACCATGCTGGTTACGATCTGTTTTTCGAGGTTGGCTTTCGCGTTGATGATCTGGTCGAGTCCCGCGTAGGCGTCACGCTGCGTGCGCATCGCGAAGTTGGTGAGGTAGTGGTGGCGGAGGCGCTCCTTCTGATCGCGTGTGCGTTTGGAGGACGGGATGAGCAGGATCGAACGGAGGGTGGCTTCGACGGCGAACTCCTCGGCTTCCTCCATGCGGACGGAGCGTTCGAAGAAACGCAGTTCGTCTATCTGGGCGCGCGAGGGAGAGTCCACTTTTTTGTCCCCAGTGCCCCATGGGACATCCGTTTCGAAGCTGCCCTTGAGCGCATCCTTGATCACCTCCAATGGTTCCGACTTGCCGTTAATGTAGATGTTCGCGGAGTTGAGTTTTGCGTGGTACGTGACGGTGATGTGGGTCCATTCGCCCTGGACGATCGCTTTCTGCGTGCGGACTTCCAGGGCGTTGTCTGGCCAGTGGTTGGCAACACGGAGGTGGATACGAGTGCCGCGTTTCAGGTCGCCGATGGAGAACCCTTCTTCCATGCGGATGATAATGCCGCGCTGGGTGGCGGGGTCGAACTTGTGCAGAAAGGCTTGTTCCAGCTTGTTGCCCCAGCGGAGCCAGAAGCTGGCAGTGAAGCCGTTCTCGGGGGTTTTCGATTTGGCCCACTCGATCTGTGTTTCGCCGTCGAAGTTGATGCCCTGGTTGGCAGGCGAACTGGAGAAGGTGAAGTTGCCGCGGATGGCGCGAGCGTGGCGATAGTTGCCGGAGGAATCGGAGAGTGAGCCGTCGAGCTCATAGTGAGCAGCGGCGGGGGAGCCGAAGGAAAGGTTGGTGCGCTGGCTCCAGGCGTCAACGGCCGCGTCGATTTCTTTGTCGGGGAGGAGCGCTTTGCGTTCGGCGATGGCGGCTTCGAGTTTCTTCAGTCGCGCTTTCTCCGCGTCGTCCGGCAGAGCCAGCATCGGCTTGGCATTGCCCTCCCTACCGTCGAGTCCTTTTTCGTCGATGCTGTTGAAGAAGGCGTAGAAACCGTAGAAATCGCGCTGGCTGATGGGATCGTATTTGTGATCGTGGCAGCGGGCGCAACCCATCGTCATGCCCATGAAGGTGACCGCGGTTGTCTCCACGCGATCGACGATGTACTCCATCAGATACTCTTCGGGAATCGCGCCACCCTCGAAGTTGATCATGTGGTTGCGATTGAAACCGGTGGCCAGCTTCTGGTCGGAAGTGGCGTTCGGCAGGAGATCGCCCGCCAGTTGCGCCACTGCGAACTGATCGAACCGCATGTTGGTATTGAAGGCTCGGATCACCCAATCGCGCCATGGCCACATGTCGCGATGAGAGTCGATGTGGTAGCCGTGAGTGTCGGCATAGCGTGACAGATCGAGCCATTGCATCGCCATGCGTTCGCCGTAATGCGGCGAGGCCAGAAGGCGGTCGACAACCCGTTCATAAGCATCCGGCGATTTGTCAGCGAGGAAAGCCTGCACTTCCGCTTTGGTAGGCGGCAGACCGGTGAGGTCGAGCGTGACGCGGCGCAAAAGCGTCGCCTTGCCCGCTTCCGGCGCGGGCTTCAGCCCTTCCTTCTGCAGCCGTGCGAGCACAAACCGGTCAATCGGGTTTCGCACCCAATTCGCGGCCTTCACTTGCGGCGGCTCGGGCCTGCTCACCGCTGCGTACGACCAATGCGTCTGCCATTCCGCCCCTTCGTCTATCCATTTGCCGACCAGTGCCACCTGTTCTTTGCTCAACGTGCGGCTGAAGTTCTTCGGGGGCATGCGGCGGTTGGAGTCGTCGTGTGAGATCCGCTGAAACAATTTGCTGTCGGCGTGTTTTCCCGCCTTCACCACTTGCAGCAGACCTTCTTTCTGATCGAGCCGCAGACCCGCCATTCGGTTCTTCTCATCCGGCCCATGGCACGCAAAGCAGGCGTCGGAAAGGATGGGGCGCACCTGCCGGCTGAAGTCCACCTTCGCCTGCAGACAGGGCAGGGAACACACCGCCAGAAGTGGCGCAACGAAAGTGGATTGATTCCAGCGCATTGTTCCAGTTGTATCACGTGAACGAGAGCCGAAACTAACGCTGCGGCGATGCCGCCAGGTGCACGAGCTGCTCCGCAATTCCCGCCAGGCTCACCGGCTTCGAGACGTAGCCGTCCATCCCCGCTTCGATACAGCGCTCTTTGTAGCCCACCATTGCATGGGCTGTCATCGCGATGATGGGAACGCGTTTTTCGCGACCAATCTCCCACGCCCGGATAGCCTTTGTCGCCGCAAACCCGTCCATCTCGGGCATCTGCACATCCATAAAAACCACGTCGTACGCCCCAGCCTGGACGCGATCGAACGCCTGTAGTCCGTTCTCCACCACGTCCACCGAATGTCCGAGCTTCTGAAGCAGCGCTTTTCCCACGCGCTGGTTCACGTGATTGTCCTCCGCCAGCAAAACCTTCAACCGCGATTGCGCCGGCACCAGAGATTCCGGCCTGGCGTACGGCACGGCGGGCTCCCCGTGCGGAAGAAGGACGTCAATCAGCGTGGACAGCAGTACCTGCGCGGGCACGGGCTTGGTGAGGAGTGCCGCCAGGCGATCGGTGCGGTACCGTTCGTCGCTGGGATATCCCGAAGTCAGCATGATGGCGGGAATCCCCCGCAACCCGTCGTCAGCATGCATCTGTTCCGCCAAGGCAAAGCCATCCTGCCCGGGCATGTGGCAGTCAGTAATCACCAGCGCGAAGGGTTGCTTTGCGACGCGGGCGGACTCGATCGCCTCCAACGCGGCGGGTACATCGCAGGCCAGGTGAGGAATCATTCCCCAGTGAACGAGGTTCTCGTGCAAGATCTGGCGATTGATGGCATTGTCATCCACCACCAGCACATGCTTGCCACGCAGCGCCTCGAGATTGGTGCGTTGGTGCTCGGAAGACTTACTTGGAGCAACACCGAAGCATGCAGTGAACTGGAACATGCTCCCCACCCCCGGCTCGCTCTCCAGCCATAGGTCACCGCCCATCATCCGAACCAGACGGGAACAGATGGAAAGTCCCAGTCCGGTGCCGCCGTACTTGCGAGTGATGGACGCGTCCGCCTGTGTGAATGCATCGAAGATCGAGCGCTGCTTGTCGGGCGGTATCCCGATTCCTGTGTCCGAGACACGAAAACTCATTCGCCACCCGTCCGCCTCTGCGCTGTCGACGCCGGCCACCACCTCGATGTGGCCGGCAGGTGTGAACTTGATGGCGTTCCCCACCAGGTTCGTGAACACCTGCCGCAAGCGTACCGGATCGCCAACCACGTACTGTGGAGCGTCCGGATCGATGCGGCAGAGCATTTCCAGACCTTTCTCTTCGGCGCGCGGCACCAACGGTTTGATCGCGTCAAACACGGCTTCCCGTAGATCGAAGCAAACCGGATCGAGTTCGAGCCTGCCGGCCTCGATCTTCGAGAAGTCCAGGATGTCATTGATCACGGTGAGGAGGGCGTCCGCCGAATGTTTGATCACACCGACGTACTCGCGCTCCCGCGGCCCCAATTCCATCGCGAGCAGAAGCTCAGTCATTCCCAGCACGCCGTTCATCGGTGTTCGAATCTCGTGGCTCATGTTGGCCAGGAACTCGCTTTTCGACCGGCTGGCCGATTCCGCCAGCTCTTTCGCTTTTTCGAGCTCGAGCTTCACCTGCTCCCGGGCTGTGACGTCGTGCAGCAGCCAAACCTGGACATCCTCGTCGGTGTAGCCGCTGAACTCCACGATTCGCTCACTGCCATCCTTCCGCGTAATGGCTGCAGTGCGGCGATTGCGCGCCACGGACTCCTGTTCCGCACTGGCGAATACCTGCACGACCGCATCAAGTTCCTCGGGCGAATGTCCCAGCATCACTTCGTCTGCGCGATTGATTTGGAGCTCGCTGCCGAGCATGTAGATGGCGCCGGCCGGCAAATGTTCCAGCACGCTCCTGAAGCGCTGTCCGGAGCGTGCCACCTGTTCCTGCGCCATCTTGTGAGCGGTGATGTCAAGGACTACGCCGATCACGCGCCAGACTATGCCCTTCCGGTTCCGAAACACCCTGCATTTGCATCCCAGCCAATGCACGCTCCCGTCCGGCCACACCACGCGGTGCTCAATGTCGCAATCGCAAGCGCCATCGAGTGCCGAGCGAAGCGCCGTCTCCACGGTTGGCCGATCGGAAGCATGAATCCGATCCAGCCAGCCGCCATACGTCCTCCAGCCGGGCTCGCCGTTTCTGCCGTACAACCGGAGTAAGTCATTCGAGCAAGTAAAATGATCCCGCTCGATTTCCCATTCCCATGTTGCGACCCCAGTGGCAGCCTGGATCAGCAGGTACTGCTCCTGACTGGCACGCAGCGCCAACTCCGCTTCCTTCCGTGAAGTGATGTCCTCGATAATGCTCAGTGCGTAGAGCGGGCGTCCGTCGAGTGCCGAGACGAGCGATGTGATGGCCGACACCCAGATCACTTTGCCGTCCTTGCGGACCCATCTGCGCTCCGCCGAGAACTCTGGGATCTCCCCGCGCTCCAGGCGGTCGTAGAGCGCGAAGATGGAATCACGGTCCTCGGGATGGACCAGCAACTGCGGTGGCAGGGTGAGAAGCTCGGCGATAGGATAGCCGCTGATCTCGCAGGCACGTGCGTTCACTGACAGGAAACGCCGCGATCCAGGCGAGATCTGAACAAAGCCGACCGCCGCCAACTGGCAAACGGCATCGGAGGGCAACGTGCACCCCGATCGAGTCGAGCGCCACAGGCTCTCTATGGAATCTGCCTGGCTGACCTGTACCACTTACCCCTCCCGGACAAACAGGCGCACCATCGTCTGGTTCAGCAAAAGATGCGCAATCTCCCCAAACGTGATGGGGCCGGTTACTGCTCCGGTCTTCTTGCCTTCCAACTCCGAATAGAGATAGTTCAGAATACAGTTGCAGGCGAACAGCGGTTCTCCGTTGCTAGGCAGCACGTGCTCGAACGACGCGACGTAATCAGGAACCGGTGACGCGAGCTTGTACTCAATCCCTGGGAATACCGGCGCATAGAACCTCACCGCGTCCAACCCATCGTCCACGGACTGGATGCTCACGTTGACCACAGTGCCGTGGTAGTCCGCGGTCAACGGAAGACGCGTATCTGCTCCCACTGACCGCAGATACTCCGCAAGACTCACCCGCTTGCCGCCCGCCAGGCACTCGCGGGCCTCAAACCCCGTTTCGAGAAAACAAATTGACTCTCCCATGCCCGGTTCAAAGACATTGACAATGTCCAGTTCGACGATCTTGCCTGCCGGTAATGTCACGTGCATCACCACCGCTTCGCCGGAACACCACTCACCAGTCACACCATTCACCACCTGGGGCAGGCGCTGTCCGATCTCCGTGACATGTACCCCAGCGATCCAGCCAACCACCGGTTTCACAAAGATGCCTTCATAATCCCCGGCATCACGTGCATAGGTTGTGTGAACGGGACTGCCTGCCGGCATGATGAGCGCGGAGAATCCATTGTCCGGAGCGTCCTGGAGTATCCGCGGCAGGGCCTGCACATCGTAGCTGCGAATCTGAACGCCGGAGGTTTGGCAAACCTCCGTCACGAACACGCGTTCGCGCGAGCACACTCCACCTTCCCGGTCCATGAAGTAGGGGATCGTCCCTGCGATCCAGTTCCCGCGCGGGAGCCTTCGCAAGGCTGCTTCGTCACCAGCCAGCAGAAGTGGCCTTCCGGCGGCGATGGCTTCGGCGGCGCGATCAATAGTCTGGAGCATGACTGGGTTACCTCACTTCACCAACGCGTTTGCCTCGGATTCGAGCATCTTCTCGTACTTGACGAAGAAGGCATGGCAGTCGCCCGCAAGCTTCGCCATGGTTGTCGGCGACGGATCTTTGCGGTAACGGAGTCTCAGGTTGAAGATCAGCATGTTGAAGGACAGGTTGGAAGAACGGACTTCCTTTTCTCCGGCAACCAGTTGTCGCCAAGTGGGATGGGAAGCGGATGGAATCATCAAATGCTCTCCTCCGAGGGTACGCCAAACGTACATATCGGCCTGCACTCTTCGGGTAATAGATGCTCGAAGGAACGTCGGCTACCGTAGGGCGGACCCCTGGTCCGCAGGCGACCCCCCGGTCGCCCTGCTCGATGTACCAGCGAATCTCGTCAAACTCGCGCCCGCCCCGAACCAGGTGATCCCCTTGAGTGATTTGGTCAACCGGGAGAGCGCGATGTCCGAGTAACTGGAATTGGTAAGCACTAAGTTCGACCGTGAGACTCGAAAAGGTTTCTTCTAAAGGCAACAGCAAGAATATCTCTCACGGAGGACACGGAGATCACGGAGCCAAACCAACCTGATCTGTCTCCGTGACCTCCGGGCGCTCCGTGAGAAAGAAAAACGCCCGGACAACGTGGAAATCCGAAGGAAGCAGGTGACGCCCGGACCAACGGCCCGACCGCCTTCGAGGCGGCCCCACTCATCAAGCCACCCGCTTGCCGGGTGGTGTCTGGTGACAAATACAGGCTGATCCATTTCGTACATGACGGAGATGGCGACTGGAGTAGATTTAAACAGGAACGCACATCTCCCGGATCGATTTCACCAACGCCCGCGCAGTATTATTGAGCAACACGGCATCGGAACCCGACGCAATAAAACGGAAGCCGAGGTCGTGATAGCGGGCGAAGTCGCCCGGTTTCGGCAGCAGGATTCCCAGCGATTTCCGGTACCGTTTCGCCGCCGCCACCGTGCGCTCGATAGCCTCGCAGAAATCCGGATGATCGAACTGGCCCAGGACACCGTAGGAATGCGAAAGATCCGAGGGGCCGATGAAGAGCACATCCACTCCAGCCGTGCCCGCGATGGCGTCGACGTTCTCGACAGCCGCCCGGGTCTCAATCTGAACAATCGTCAGCAGTGCTTTGTCTGATTCTTCGAGATACGGCCGGAAGTTCGATCCGTACTCGCATGCGCGGTTGGAGAATGCGACGCCGCGAACCCCGAGCGGTGGATAGTGCATCGCGGCGGCGGCAGCCAGGGCCTCCTCCGCGCTGTCGATGCGCGGAAACATGATTCCATGCGCGCCTATGTCAAGCACGCGGTGCACTCTCTGCCTGGCGTTCGACTCGACGCGCACGATAGCCGCTGCGGGAGTCCCCGAGAGCGCCTGCATCTGGTGCAACGCTTCGGTCTCACCCCCAGCGCCGTGCTCGAGATCTACCAGCGCCCAATCGTAGCCGGCGTTCCCCATCAGCTCGCTCGCCAACGAAGAACCCAACGAAAGAAAGCAACCCAAGACAGTGTCGCCGGCGGCCAGCCGCCGTTTTAGAGCAGAAGACTTTTGCTGAATATTCATCAATCAATACTCCCTTCGGTTTCGCCGAGGATCTGGTGCGACCTCAGGCCCGGTCTGGGCCAGTGAAGGAGTCATGACGAGAAGGCAGCAGCCCACAAGCCGGTTCCGGACATCTTTTCTTGCAGCACGAACATGGCCAAACACGATGTCACCGCGACGCTGGAATACTGCTCTCAGCCAGTCCACCGTGTGCCCCACCCGATACCGTTGCCCGTTAGACGGTGTAGCCGGAAATGTCTGAGGACGTACTCGCAGTCCAACTTAACTGGAGTTGGTAAGCCGCTGGTTCGGCCAGTGAGACTCGAAATGGTTTGACCCTTGCTAAAGTAGTGGGCCGGCAGGACTGTGTGGTCTTCTAGAGGCAACAGCAAGAATATCTCTTACGGAGGACACGGAGATCACGGAGCCAAACCAACCTGATCTGTCTCCGTGACCTCCCTGCGCTCCGTGAGAAAGAAGAGCGTCCGGACAACATGGAAATCCGAAAGAGGCAGGCGGTATCCACATTGGAATCAGGCGCGCAGCGTGCGACGCCCGGACCAACGGCCCGACCGCCTTTGAGGCCGCATCGCTCATCAAGCCACCCGATTGCCGGTGGTGTCTGACTACACAGTATGCGGTGTGCCAGTGGTGCTCGCGGGGGCTCTCGGCGGATCGAGAGATCGCTCTGGTTCCCGGGTCAGAAGCGCAAGGCCCGCGCATCAATGGGCGCCCTTACCCGAGATCACACGAGGTATGGTGAAGAACAGGATCCTCCAGTCGAGCGTGAGAGACCAGTTGTCCAGGTACTCCATATCCATTTTCATCCAGGTCTCGAAGTCCACCGAGTCCCGGCCCGCAAGCGCCCACAGGCAGGTCAGCCCGGGCCGCATGCGGATGCGCCGCCGCTGCCAGCCCTGGTACTGATCGACCTCCTCCGGAATTGCCGGGCGCGGACCCACCAGCGACATGTCCCCTTTGAGCACGTTCCACAATTGCGGCAACTCGTCAATGGAGAACCGGCGCAACCAGCGGCCAATGGAGGTAAGACGGGGGTCGTTTGGGATCTTCATCGCCAGTTCGCGCGTGCTGAGGTGGGCGACCTGGTCCTTCATCCCCTCGGCATTCTCGCACATCGATCGGAACTTGTAGAACACAAAACGCCGCCCGTTCAACCCGCAGCGGATCTGGCGGAAGATCGCCGGACCAGGCGACGTCAACCGGATCAACACTGCGATCGCGAACAGGAATGGAAAAAGCAGAACCAGCGCCGTGGCCGCCAACACGATGTCGGTGATGCGTTTGACGAAGAGCCGGACCTCGTCGTGCGGTGCAGCCGAGAATGTAAGAAGCGGGGCAGGTCCCAGCCGCTCCACATAGACATCGCTGTTGACATGGGGGAAGAAATCGATCAGCACACGCGTGCGGACGCCCTGTTCGTCGCAAAGCAGGAACACGTCCTCAAGCTCCGCCAGACGGTCCCGCTCCACCGCGAAGATCACCTCGTCGATTACACGGTTTCGCAACAGGCCGGCCAGCCCCCGCAACGGATACGCCGGATACTCCCGGCCTCCCACCTCCACCTTATCCGGCAACTCCCCGGCATCGCTATCGGCGAGGAAGCCCAACAGTTGGACCCCGTGGCCCAGTGACGGATCGAGCAGTTCCGCAACCCGCCGGGCGCTTTCGCCGAGCCCCACTAGCAGGACGTAGTGCGCGGCGCCGAACTCCCGGCTCAGCAGGCCGGTCAACGAGCCGGCGTTCAGGCGGAAAAGGCAGAGCAGTATCCAGGAGTAAACGGCAAACAGGATCACCAGCGGCCGGCTCAGGTCGAGCCTGAGGGAGTACTCAAACAGGACCACTGTCATCGCCCCCAGCAGGCATTGGCGAAAGGTGTTCCGCAGTATGACTCGAGGGTGCAGCGCATTCAACTTGTCGTAGATCTCCAGCCAGTACCCCAGGGTGACCCAACTGAGCGCTGAGAACCCAATGAGAAGCGCCTTGACGGGCGCGGTGAGAAAGAAGATCGCGTGACCCCACTCACCGAGATTGAGATTCAGCCGCGTCTGGTAGGCTGCTTCGAACGCGATGACGATGAGGGTGACGTCCGAGATTCCAAAGACGATCCGGAGTTTGCGGCGATGACGGGTGAACACGTATCGAAATCAGGATAGCATCTGGTTCAAAATCCTAACGCATCGGGCTCGCTGACCGGTTTGCAGCGGTGAGCCGCGAACGCTTGCCGGCCCAGTAAGAGCGAACGACTATTACCACTTCGCTAGCCCTCGACAGGATTAGGCTAAAAGTCGGCAGGTTCAGGCTAACGGCCGCGGGCCTTGCGGGCCTAATCTGGAAACAGAATGCAGAAACGCATACTCGGAAAGAGCACCCTGGAAGTCTCGGCGATTGGCCTGGGCTGCATGGGAATGAGCTTCGGTTACGGTCCGGCCGGAGACAAGGACGCCATGATCGCCCTAATTCGCGGAGCCGTGGAACGCGGCGTCACGTTCTTCGACACTGCGGAAGTCTACGGCCCATTCACCAACGAAGCTCTCCTCGGCGAGGCCCTCGCCCCTGTCCGTGACCATGTGGTGATCGCAACAAAATTCGGATTCAAAGTCGACCCGCAAACCGGGCAGATGCCGGGGCTCGATAGCAGGCCCGAGCACATCAAGGAGGTCGCCGAAGCTTCGCTCCGGAGGCTACGGACGGACGTGATCGACCTGTTCTATCAGCACCGTGTTGATCCCGCGGTCCCCATTGAAGACGTCGCCGGCGCGGTGAAGGACCTTATCCAGGAGGGCAAGGTCAAGCATTTCGGACTTTCGGAAGCGGGCGTCGAGATCCTCCGGCGGGCGCACGCGGTTCAGGCCGTCACTGCCCTGCAAAGCGAATACTCTCTGTGGTGGAGAGAGCCGGAAGCGGAGATCCTCCCTACCCTCAAGCAACTCGGCATCGGGTTCGTTCCATTCAGCCCTCTCGGCAAGGGCTTTCTCACCGGCAAAATCGACGAGAACACGACGTTCGACAGCACGGACTTCCGCGGCACGGTGCCCCGCTTCTCGCCGGAAGCGCGCAAGGCGAACCGCGCCCTGGTCGAGCAAATCGAAACCGTTGCCCGCAAGAAGAACGTGACGCCGGCCCAGATCGCCCTTGCTTGGGTTCTGGCGCGGCAGCCCTGGATGGTCCCGATTCCCGGCACGACAAAAATGCACCGCCTGGAGGAGAATCTGGCAGCAGAGTCCATCGAACTGAATGAAGAAGATCTTCGCGAGATTGAGATCGCCACCTCGCGGATCACTGTCCAGGGAGCACGCTATTCCGAAGGTTCTCAGCGATTGATCAATCGCTAAAAGATGAAGAATCTGCCGGAGACATTCCGAATGGATCTGCATCCAGCTCGAAACGATCGCGCCACGGCCACTGCTCGTCATCGCCGGCTCCAACGCTGACACTCGTCAAAGGTACCCGCATCGACATCTACGACCGCGCGCAATTCGTGACGCCCGCCCCTGCTGCTGGACGAGACTGGTGCCGTCGATCAACCTTTCGGGCAGGCTTTCAACGATCGGTGTCGAAAACCTGAACCACAGAGGTGCAATGGGTTAGGTCCGCTATTTCGTAGGAAACGACAAACCTGTTGCATGAATCACGGCCTTTTGTTATCCGTGTGCATCCGGGTTAATCCAGTTTATCCGTGACCCCTAACGTCAAGCCGCAAACCAGGAATCCAGCCGACCTACGACACGAAACCACGAGTCACTGATGCGGAATCGAAGCCAACTGACCACCTTGAATCCCTATTAAAGAAGTACGCGCAACTGAAGCAGGATCAGCCGAAGCAACAAGCCCGCCGCGGTTGCCGAACCCTCGCACTAGCGCACAGGCCATCCGTAGTAGCATGGTAGAGATGAACCTCCTCTAGCGGACCCACTCTCCGCGCGCACCGTCCGCCCCCTTTTAAAACATATGAGTGAACAACTAAGCGAAAAGCGCAAACAGTATCCGTTTTCCGAAATCGAACCCAAGTGGCAGGCCTTCTGGGACGAGCACAAAACGTTTCGCGTAGCCAACCCGGGCGACGCCGGCTTCGACGCCTCCCGCCCCAAGTTCTACGTGCTCGACATGTTCCCCTATCCCAGCGGCGATGGCCTCCACGTCGGCCATCCCGAAGGCTACACCGCCACCGATATTGTCTCCCGCTATCGACGCAAGACCGGTTGGAACGTCCTCCATCCCATGGGATGGGACGCCTTCGGCCTGCCCGCCGAACAGTACGCCATCAAGACCGGTCAGCACCCACGCGTTACCACCGGGCGCAACGTCAATCGCTTCCGCGGACAGTTGAAGCGCCTCGGCTTCTGTTACGATTGGGACCGCGAAATCAACACCACTGACCCCGGCTATTTCCGCTGGACCCAGTGGATCTTCCTTCAGATCTACAACTCCTGGTTCGATGTCGCCACGCAGCGCGCGCGGCCGGTAAGCGAGTTGGAAGCACAAGGCCTCTCGAGAGACGAGATCGATGCCCGCCGCCTCGCCTACGTCGCTGAAGTGCAGGTCAACTGGTGCCCCGGCCTCGGCACCGTGCTCGCCAATGAAGAGGTGGTTGACGGCAAGAGCGAAGTCGGTGGCTTCCCCGTCGAGCGCCGGCCACTTCGCCAATGGATGCTCCGCATCACAGCTTACGCCGAACGCCTCATCGACGGCCTGGAAGGACTCGATTGGCCCGAAGGCATCAAACGCCATCAGGCCGAATGGATCGGCCGCTCCGAAGGCGCCGAAGTGGTCTTCCGTGTCGAAGGCTCCGGCCGCGAACTGCGTGTCTTCACCACCCGGCCCGACACCTTGTACGGAGCCACCTACATGGTGCTCGCGCCCGAGCATTCGCTCGTCGACGAGATCACCACAGAAGCCCGGCGAGCAGTAGTGGAAACCTATCGGAAGGAAGCCGCCGCCAAGTCCGACATGGACCGCACCGCGCTGGCGAAAACCAAGACAGGCGTCGACAGCGGAGGCTTTGCCATCAATCCCGTGAACGGCGAGCGCATCCCCATCTGGATCGCCGATTATGTGCTCATCAGCTACGGCACCGGCGCAATCATGGCAGTGCCCGCGCACGACGAACGCGATCACGAATTCGCCCTCCAGTTCGGTTTGCCCATCCGCCAGGTTGTGCAACCGCCGCCCGGCAACGAAGAGAAATGCTTCTGCGGCGACGGAATCGCCATTAACTCGCCCTTGTTCGAAGGCCTTCCCACGCAGGAAGCGAAGCGCAAGATCACGGCATGGTTGGAAGAGCAGAAACTCGGCCGCAAGACCATCAACTACAAACTCCGCGATTGGTTGTTCGCCCGCCAGCGCTACTGGGGCGAGCCGTTCCCGATTCTCTGGCAGGATGGACGCCACCAAGCCGTCGCCGATGCCGATCTCCCCGTCATTCCGCCGGATCTCGAAGACTTCAAGCCCACCGGCACACCCGAGCCGCCGCTCTCCAAGGCCACCGATTGGATCCGTGTCAGCGATACCGTCACGCGCGAGACCAACACCATGCCGCAATGGGCCGGCTCATGCTGGTACTACCTGCGCTTCATCGACGCCGGCAACAGCAGCCGCTTCGCCGGAGCGGAAGCGGAAAAATATTGGATGGGTCACAACGGCAAGCCCGGCGGCGTCGACCTCTATGTCGGCGGTACCGAACACGCCGTGCTGCATCTTCTTTACGCACGCTTCTGGCACAAGGTCCTCTACGATCTCGGCCATGTCACCACGCCGGAGCCTTTCCAGCGCCTCGTCAATCAAGGTCTCATCCTCGGCGAGGACGGCCAGAAAATGTCCAAATCCCGCGGCAACGTCATCAACCCCGATCACGTGATCGAGGAGTATGGCGCCGACTCTCTCCGCCTCTTTGAGATGTTCATGGGCCCACTCGAACAGGTGAAGCCCTGGAGCACCAAGGGCGTCGAAGGCGTCTACCGTTTCCTCGGCCGCGTCTGGCGCTTGTTCTTCGAAGCCAGGGACGACTCCGCATGGGAGTTCTCCCCCAAAGTGCAGGACGTCGACGCCTCGCCGAAGCTGCTCAAGGTGCTTCATGAAACCATCCGCAAAGTGGGTGGCGACATCGAGTCGCTGTCCTTCAACACGGCCATCTCACAGATGATGATCTGCACCAACGAGCTCACCTCTTCCGATGTGCGCCCGGTCTGTGTGCTCGCTGGCCTGCTTCAGGCGCTGAACCCGTTCGCCCCGCATTTGAGCGAAGAGCTCTACCACGCCCTCACCGCGCGCTACCCTTCATTACCAAAAGGTCCGTTGTCCGAACTGCCTTGGCCGCAATGGGAAGCCCGCCACCTGGCCGAAGACACCATGGAGATCGTCATTCAGGTGAACGGCAGGATGCGCGACAAGCTGACAGTAGCGGTCGATATCGACACGGACTCATTGAAAGCAGCAGCCATGGCCAGTGAAAAGGTAACCGAACACACCGCCGGCAAGGAGGTCAGGAACGTGATCGTCGTACCCAAACGCCTCGTCAATCTTGTAGTGAGGTAGGCGCGGGCTGCTTGCTCTTGATGTAGTCCGCCATCGCCTTCAACACCCGATCGAGAAAAGGCTTCCCTCCGCCGTTGAGGTTCTCGGCCTTCATATAATCATCCACGATGTTCGGCTGTATCCCCGCGTTCTCGATGTAACTCGACGCCGGCAAACCTTGTACCGTAGCGGCCTTTGACCGGATCAACTGGCTCGCTGTGACCGACCCATACATATCGCTATAGACGCCGCCGTAGACCGGTGTAATCGACCCGCCGGCGCCATTCGTCCGCGTACCATAAAACACCGCCCGGCCGTTGTCCTGCAGAATGGCAGCCATAAACTCGGCCGCCGACGCCGTCAGTTCATCGGTCAAAACCATCACCGGGTTCTTGTACCCGATTGGACGGCCCTGCCGGTTCTTCAACGGCTCAACAGTGCTCGAAGCTGTGCAAATCGGCCTCGCTGCCGTAAAGTTGTCGGCGCTTTGATAAGCTTCGGTGTACGCTGCCAGTAACTCGCGCAGCTCCTGCAACTCGTCCTCCTCGGCGCCAAAGTAAGCGGCCAGTTCCAGTTCATCGGAGATGCTCCTCAGGTCGGTCCAACTGACACGCGACTTCGCCGTCAAACTGGTGAATGGCTCGGTGAAGAACGCGCTCGCCAGAACCTCGGCATCGCATCCGTAGCCGCCTGGGTTCCGCATCAGGTCGATGATCAACCCGTCGGTGTCGGCGAGGTACGTCAGCTCATCGAGCACCTCTTGCGCCAACATCCCGCGGAAACTCAGATCCTCAAAGCTGGGGATGCGAAGGAAGCCGATTCGATAAACGCCCGAGCGGAAGATGCCGGAGTACACGGTGTCAAAACGGCGGTTGCCGCTGTGGACCACGAAATCATCCGGCAGCTTGAACAGCGGCGTCAGATCGGTGGTTCCGGTGAAGAACCGCTTGCCCTTGAACTCGCGGTTTTGCGCCTTGAACGTGCGCAGTGCAGTGAGTATTCGGCTTTGTGGGGCGGCCAATCCTGGCCGCGTGCCGGCTTTCCAGACGGCACTGCCCGAGGGATCCGGCAGCGACGCACCGCTCATGTAGGGCAGCCCGAACTTCTGCCACGGAACGTCGGCGTTCACCGTCGCGCCCGACTTGGTCTTAAACACCAGTTTGGCCGACTCGCCGATTTCCGCTGCCCGCGGATAGTAGGCCTGGATTCGCAGCGTAAGAAAGAACGCCCCCAGCCGGCGCGCGGAGGTTGCGTTACCATCACCGAGAAACCGTTTCAGTTCGTCGATCATCTCGCCGGCGGGCCGCCCATCAATCGAAACCAGTTCGTCGCCCACCGCGAATGCCAGCGCGCCCGGATCGAGGATTTCCTTGTCAATCGACTCTACCAGCGGCTTGCCGTCGTACAGGTCCACTGTGAAACCAAGCTCCGCGTAGAAGCTCGAGTCCAGGTAGAACCCGGAGTGCGTATCCCGCAGTTGAGCAACATACTCCGACACAACTTCGAAGAATGCGAGGTCAGAGTCGGTATTGGATGCCCGGTCAAGCCACGGTGCGAGGTTCAGGGCGTCGAAGCCAAAAGCCGATTTCTTCCAGTCCAGAAAAGCATATCGCTTGTTGTAGGCCCCGGCAATTTGCTGAAAGTCGCTCACCTTTTGCGAAGGCGTGAGTTGGCCATAGCAGCCGGCCGGAATAAGAAAGGAGAGTATTAGTGCAAACGGACGAATATTCATGCGGTAACTCCGCCGCCAGTATAGCAGGCAGCTCTTGTGGGGCGGCCAATCCTGGCCGCGGCTGGCCTTTCCAGGCCAGCCAAATCGGAGGCTTACTGCCGCCGGAGCTGTATCCCCAGATCGCGAAGCGCTTTCTCGTTAGCAGGGCTCGGAGCGTCGCTCATCAGGTCGGTCCCCTTGGATGTCTTGGGGAACGGAATCACGTCGCGAATCGACTTCTCACCGGCGAGAAGCATGACGAGGCGATCGAGGCCGAGGGCGATGCCGCCATGTGGCGGAGCCCCGAATTCCAGAGCTTCCAGCAGGAAGCCGAACTTCGCCCGCGCTTCCTCGTCCGTGAGTCCGAGAGCCGAAAACACTTTCGCCTGCACGTCGCGCCGGTGAATACGAATCGAGCCCGATCCCAGTTCCGTGCCGTTGAGCACCACATCGTACGACTTGGCCCGGCACCGCGCCGGGTCTGCCGTCAACTTGTCAATGTCCGAATCCATGACGGAGGTGAACGGGTGATGCGCCGCTACCCAGCGTTGATCTTCCTCGTCCCATTCAAACATCGGGAAGTCGGTCACCCAGAGCCATTTGAAGACGTTGCCCTCAAACAGCTTGTGTTTGTCGGCGTACTTGCGCGCGGCTTCCAGGCGCAGTTGGCCGCAAGCCTGCAACACGGTCTCTTCGGGGCGATGGCCCTTCGGTTCGCCGGGCCAGCCGCAGAGCAGCAACAGGTCGTTCTCAGTGGCGCCGGTGCGCTCGCGAACCTTCGCCATCAACTCGGGAAAGTCGCGGTCCAACCGTTTGGCATCGTCGTAAACGCGCAACCCGCGCTCCGTGCCGTAGGCCTTCAGATCATCGCGCTCCTTGCGCGATGCGCCGCCGGTGTTCGGAATGCGGATGGCCACCAGTGGCAGCCCTTCCGTGGTCAGACCCTGCCCCGCGAAGATGTCTTCCACGCAGTGGAACGCCGGGATGCGCATATCCGGTTTGTCGATGCCATAGGATCGCATCGCCTGCGCATACGTCAACCGCGGAAACGGCAGTTCTATCTGGAACCCAGCCGTATCAAAGATCCCCTTGAGCATGCCCTCCACTACGGCGAACACGGTCTCTTCCTGCGGATACGACATCTCGATGTCGATCTGTGTGAACTCGTACTGGCGGTCGGCGCGCAGGTCCTCGTCACGGAAGCAGCGGACGATTTGAAAGTACTTGTCAAAGCCGCTCACCATCAGGATCTGCTTGAAGATCTGCGGCGATTGCGGCAGCGCGTAGAACATGCCGCTGTTGAGGCGGCTGGGCACGAGAAAATCGCGCGCGCCTTCCGGAGTCGACTTCGTCAGGAACGGCGTTTCGATCTCGTGAAACCCCTGCGAGTACATGAACTCACGCACGGCAAACGACACCTTGGAGCGCAGGATAATGTTGCGCTGCATCTGCGGCCGCCGCAAATCGAGGTAGCGGTACTTCAGGCGAACGTCTTCGGCCACTTCGCTGAACTCGTCGATGGTGAACGGAATCGGCCGGCATTCGTTCAGTACCCACACCGTTTCCGCGGTGATCTCAATCTCGCCCGTCGGGATGTTCGGATTGATGGTGCCCGCTTCGCGCAGCACCACAGTGCCCTCCACCGCGATCACGAATTCCGAGCGCAGCTCTTCAGCTTTGGAGTGAACTTCGGCGGCCACGTCCTCATGGAACACCACCTGCGTGAGGCCTTCGCGGTCGCGCAGATTAATGAAGATGACACCTCCATGATCACGGCGCCGGTGGACCCAGCCCATGAGCAGGGCCTTCTTGCCGGCGTCGGCGGCGCGGAGTTCCCCGCAGCTATGTGTGCGGCGGAGGTCGCCGAGGAAGTCCAGTTGTATCTGACGTGGTTGTTCAGTGCTTTCCTGCATATAATCGTTCCGATATTTGCTCCCGTGTTACCGGGTGTTGCTCGCCGGAGGCCATCTCTTTCAAGGCGTAGGTTCCGGCGGCGATTTCGTTGTCGCCCACTATCAGCGTATAGCGTGCGTTCAGTTTGTTGGCGGTCTCCATGGCACGCTTCAGTTTGCCTTCAAAGGCGATCTCCACAGAGATGCCCTCGCGGCGCAGTTCGCGCGCGAGCACCGTGACGTGTCGCAGCGCGGCGTCCCCCATGGGCGCAACAAAGAGGTCGAGCGTTTCGCTCCGCAACTTGGGATGCGCCTCCTCGACACTCATCACCAGGCGGTCTTCGCCGATCGAAAAACCGATGCCCGGCGAGTGCACCTTCGACCCCAGCGCTTCGGCGAGGCCATCGTAACGGCCGCCTCCGAGCACGGAGTTCTGCGCGCCCAATGCGCCATGGACCACTTCAAACGTGGTGCGGGTGTAGTAGTCCAGCCCGCGGACCAGCCGCGGCCGGACTTCGTAGGTGATGCCGCGGTCGTCCAGAAACGTACGCACCGCAGCGAAGTGCCTCGAGCAGGCTTCGCATAGATGATCCAGGATGGACGGAAGCGTTTCGATGATGGGCTGGTCGCTCGGCACCTTGCAGTCGAGCACACGCAGCGGATTCGTCTCGCTGCGGCGCTGGCAATCCTGGCAGAGTTGTCCCTTCAAGTCCTGAAGCCTCTCGCGTAGTGTGGCGAGGAATTTGGGCCGGCACTCCTTGCAGCCGACGGAATTGATGACGAGGTGGAAGCCTTCGAGCCCGCTTTGCGAGAGGATCTCGATCACCATCTCGATCACTTCCGCATCGACGGCGGGCGACTCCGAACCGATCACTTCCGCGCCGATTTGCGAGAACTGCCGGTAACGGCCCTTCTGCGGCCGCTCGCGGCGAAACATCGGCCCGATGTAGTAGAGCTTCTGCAGCCCCGGAAGCTGATCGAGCCGGTGTTCGATGTAGGCGCGGATGACGCTGGCCGTGTTCTCCGGACGCAGCGTGATGGAAGTTTCGTCGCGGTCCGCGAAGGTGTACATTTCCTTACTGACGATATCGGTCTCTTCGCCGACGCCGCGCGCGAACAGGGCGGTTTCTTCAAAGATGGGCGTGCGGATCTCGCCGTAGTGATAGCTCTCCATCACGCGGCGGGCGACACTTTCCACGTGATTCCACACCCTGGTGGAGGGTGGAAGGATATCGCGCGTGCCTTTGATTGCTCGAATCAATTTGGGTCTTCCTTGTTACTTGTCTTCCATGTACTGGCGGCTCAAGGCGATGTAATGTTCGGAGTTCACTTTGAAGCGTTCGCGCTCGTCGGGCGTGATCTCGCGCTTCACCCTCGCGGGTACTCCCATTGCCAGGCTGTAGGGCGGAATTTCGACGCCTTCGGCCACCAGCGCCCCCGCCGCGATCACCGAGCCCTGCCCGACCTTGGCGTTGTTGAGAACGATGGCCCCGATGCCGATGAGAGTGTCATCTTCAATGGTGCAGCCATGCAGCACCACCGCGTGTCCGATGGTGACCCGGTTGCCGATCGAGAGCGGGTATTGGCCGCTTTCCACATGAAGCACGCAGTTGTCCTGGACGCTGGTGCCGTTACCGATCCTGATCCAATGCACGTCGCCGCGAATGGTGGCGTTCGGCCACACGCTGGACTCTTCGCCGATGGTGACATCGCCGATGACCTGAGCGCTGGGGTCTACATAACAGGACGGGGCAATTTTCGGAACCGCGCCCCGGAAGGAGCGAATCATGTGGGTAATCTTAAAAGTTTAGCATGCCAGGCTGAGGTGGCCAGGAAACGTGGAGTGCCGGTGGGTTTTCTTTTCCGCGATGCGGCGTGATGACGATTTTCACGTCGTGGTCGAGCGCCACCAGGAACCGGAGGAGGCGTTCGACGGAAAACTGGCGGAACTCGCCGCGGAGCATTTTCGAGACGTCCGGTTGAGGTATGCCGAACAACTTCCCGGCGTCCACCTGCTTGAGTTTGCGGGCTTTCAGGATGGTGTCGATTTTGTAGACGAGGTGGGCCTTCAGGAGATGTTCTTCGGGGTTCGGGAAGCCGAGATCCCGGAAGACGTTTTGACTACCGGTTGGGGTTTTGTTTCGGTTCATTGGTTCCTCTTGTTCGCGATCCGCTCGGCCTCGCGAAGGCGTTGTTCGATAAGGTCCAGGTCGTGGCGCGGTGTTTCGCGTCCGGTCTTCGACTTCTTCGGAAACGCATGCAGGACAAACACAACGCCGGCAAACCGCACGGTGTACACTGCCCGGAACGTATCGCCGCGGAAGTCTTTAACGACTTCCACGACCCCGGCCCCGCCGAAGCCGGACAGCGGTTTGGTGTCGCGATGCTTCCCACCTCGCTGCGCAACGTACAAGGCATATCCGATATGGTCCTGAACAGGATCGGGAAACTCACATAAGTCCTCGTGGCTCGACCCGACCCAGATCACTGGCTTGAGAAGTGGCCTTTCGATCATGCGCTACCAACCAAATATAGTGATATCACCATGAGAAGTCAAGGCGGCAACCAGATTGTCGCCGCTCCCTGTGTGCCAAGAAACAGAATTCACACCGAATCGATCGAAAAGTGGGGCAGTTGCCATGCCCGGTTATGTGTTCTACGGTAAGTCTAGTGGGAATAAGTGGGAACCGTCATAGCATAGTTGGGCGTTTCGAGACGCGGGTTGCCTTCTCGCTCGGCGACCGAGCTTCCAATAGAGACATTGCGGATGTTTCGAATATTCGCGGACAACAGTGTGCTTCAACGGTTTGACCCAACGTCAGTTGCGCGGAAGTCACCTTCCAAAGTACCCGCTCACCTCCACAACGACATCCGTCCCACGAAAGGCGTAAATGTCGATTGAGCCATTTGTTCCCGCAGGAATGATCGCCGCATTGGTGATCACCTGACCCTGGAAAGCATTCAGGATCGAAGCATTCGGGCGAGGCTGGCCTGTGGGATAGGCAGTCAGGAACGGCAGCGAATTCCCATGAGGCAGCGCAGTCACATTGATCGCGTACCCTTTCGCGTTCGCTGGGATTCCGGCGCAACTCGTTGCCGCCGGGATGTTGATCGTGCGAGTTGAATCGTCCGGAAACGCACCGCCACTTACCGTGGAATCGCTAGCGCGGCATTGGGTCACGGGAAAGTACAACAGGCCGGTCGTCCCGTTATCCGCGGCAAAATACCCGTTGATGTCCACAAGGAAATCAGTTGCGTCGTAGGCGTAGACATCTATCGTTCCGTCCGCGCTAGCGGGGATGATCACGCTGTTCGCAAGTGTGCGTCCAACGGGCGAGTTGATGCTCGAAACGTTCGGCTGGCTCACTCCATCAGGCCAAGCTGTCAGGTACGCCAATGGTGTGCCCGGCGGCGCGGCAGTGATCGTCACGGAATAGGCGGAAGCCAGTGGTATCGTGCAATATGGCGTCGCCGGGAACCGAAACTTCCGTGTTTCCCGTGGACCCATGCTCGGTGGCCCGAATGGACCAACTGGCGAACGATACACTGCCCGAGTGTCGATAACCCGGCATGGCGCGAGCGGGTAGTAAGCCAGTCCAATGACGCTTGTGCTGTCCGTGTAGTATCCGCTAATGTCGATTAGAAGGTCCGTCCGGTCGGAGGCGTAAACGCTGATGCCACCGTTCGCGCCGGCCTTCACAATAGCGGAGTTGGCGACCGTCTGGCCGTCCGTCGAACGGATTGTCCAGACGTTAGGCCTTACGTCACCTGCTGGCCAGACCGTGGCATAACTGAAATCGGTAAGCCACTGGTTCGACCAGTGAGACTTGAACAGGTTTGACCGTTCCGGGAGTAGAATCCTCTCCAAGTGGCTTGATGATCCGCAAGGAGAGGATTAAATGTCGGACGTTTATCAGAGCCTATCCC
>JACQZR010000096.1 GCA_016213775.1 Acidobacteriota bacterium | reverse complement strand
TCTCCGACGCTATTTTCGCCGGATGCGACGTTGACCCGCGGACAGTTGATGACGTTCCTTGTGCGCGCGTTCTTCCCGTAAGAAGAAAACGAAGGACTGAATGGAAAGAGGGCCCGGCTGAAGAAGCCGGGCCCTTTTCTTGTTTATGAACAAGCCCTCGGACTCAGCCAGTGTATACTGGATACCTCCATGCGAAACCGCTTCCTGCCCGTCACTGCTTTTTCGCTCCTGATCGGTCTCCTCTATCACCGCACCGGAGCTTGGACCCAGCAACAGTCAGGTGACATGCTCCAACGCTTCACAACAATGTCGCGCCAGGCGGAAGAGCGTGGTCTGGCGCAGGCCTTCAAGGGCATCACCACCAACGGCACTGCGGAGACCGGGTTGTTTTCTATCCGCTCCACGGGAGTTTCCACCGAACCGGCGCGCAAAGCCGCAGATCTCTTTCTCACGTCACTCACTGCGGACCAACGAAAGAAAACGGTCTTCCCGGTAGACGATCCCGAGTGGCGCAAGTGGATGAACCAGCATTTCTACATACGGCAGGGCGTGAGTTTTCTCGAAATGTCCGAAGCGCAGCGCAACGCGGCATTCGGCATGTTGAAAGCTTCTCTCAGCGCGCGCGGTTTGCAGTTGACGCGCGACATCATGAAGCTCAACGAGACGCTCGGTGAACTCAACAAGAACGATTTTGTTCAGTACGGGGAGTGGCGCTACCACATCACCGTCATGGGAACGCCATCCGAGAAGGAACCGTGGGGATGGCAGATTGACGGCCACCACCTCATCGTCAACTATTTCGTGCTGGGCGACCAGGTGGTGATGTCGCCCGTCTTCACCGGCTCCGAACCAGTGATCGCCACCACCGGGAAGTACAAGGGCGTTTCCATTTTGCAGCAGGAGCAGGCCGGCGGGCTCGAACTCATCCGCTCGCTCTCCGAAGAGCAGCGCAAGAAAGCGCTGATCCAGGTTTCCAAGACCGGAAACAACAATGTCGGCGAGGCCTTCAAGGACAACGTCGTTCTCGACTATGCGGGTTCCAGGGTTTCCGATTGGAACGACAAGCAGAAGCAGAGTCTGGTGGCCCTTGTGCACCGCTACGTGGGAAACATGGATGACGGCCACGCCAAAGTCAAAATGGAAGAAGTGAAGCGCCATCTGGACCGCACCTGGTTCGCATGGATCGGCGCCACTGAGCCGGGTAGCGTTTTTTACTACCGCATCCACAGCCCGGTGATCCTCATCGAGTTCGACCACCAGCTTCCCGTGGGTACCCGGCACCTCTCAGCGAACCCACGCATGCCCGATAAGGATCACATCCATACGGTAGTGCGAACGCCGAACGGCAACGACTACGGCAAGGACCTGCTGCGGCTCCACTACCTCAAGCACCCGCACTCGAATTGACCGGAGATGAAACCGGGGATCCTTTCCACGCTCGTGGCAGTCGCCCTGTTGCTGCCCGTGCTCTCCTGCCGCGGCCCGCGCAGGAAAGTGATCGGCGTCGTGCCCAAAGCCACCACGCACCTCTTCTTCATGTCCATCCGCGCGGGCGCCGAAGCCGCCGCCAAGGAAGCCGGCGTCGACTATCAGTGGAACGGCCCCCTGGAAGAGACGGACCATCCTCGCCAGATCCAGATCGTCGATTCGATGGTGGCGCAGCACATCGATGCCATTGCCATCTCCGCCACCGACTCCACCGCGCTCGTACCCCCCGTGCGCCGAGCTATGGCCGCCGGCATCCCGGTCACCGTCTACGATTCCGGACTCGATGTCGACGATTACGTCACCTTCGTCGCTACGGATAACTATGAGGCCGGCCGCACCGCGGCCCGTGAACTGGCCGCGCTGGTGAACGGCAAAGGCAAGGTGGCCATGCTCATGCACAAGCCCGGCGGGCGCTCCACCGGGGACCGCGAGCGCGGCTTCGACGACGTGATGAAATCCGAGTTCCCCAACCTTCAGGTGGTGGCTCGCCAGTACGGCATGGCCGACCGCGCCAAGTCCCGTGCAGCCGCCGAGAACATCCTCACCGCCCATCCCGATCTCAATGGCATGTTTGCTTCCGCCGAAGCCAATTCCATCGGCGCCGTGCTGGCCCTCAAATCCCGTGGCCTCAACGGCAAGGTGCGGCTGGTGACCTTCGATTTCAGCGATGCCCACATCGAAGCGTTGCAGGACGGCACCATCGATGTGATGCTCGTCCAGGACCCGTTTCGCATCGGCTACGAAGCCGTAAAAAGCCTCGCCGATAAGCTGAATGGCAGAACCCCCGAGAAGCGAATGGACCTCAAGGCGCGTAAAATCGTGAAGGCCGATCTCGCGTCGCCTGAGGTCCGCAAACTCCTCTCCCCGGACTGGCTCAAGAAGAGGTGAGCCACTGGACTTGTGACCACGGGCCACACCCCTGGCACCGCCTTACATCTTCGTGAACTTCGTCCCGTCGTCGGCCTGATCCGGCGTGTCCGGCGCATCAGGACTGCTGCCCGATCCGCTCCCCGCCGCTCCGCCACTGTTGATCAGCACCATCGTGCCCTGGATGGTCACGCCGCTCGGCCCGATATCCACAAACCCGCCCGGGCCTTTCAACGATACCTGCATCCCGGCCTCGATGATCACCTTCATCCCCGCCTTGATGTGCACTTCCATGCCGGCATCCAGCGCGTAGTTCTTCGCGACTTTGATGTGATAATCGTCGCCGACATTGAGCGAGTACTTGGCGCCGATCTTCTCCTTCTGCGTTGCGCCCACTTGAAGGCTCTTGTTCCCATCCACCTTCTCGCGCTGGTCTTCCTTCACCATCATGTGCCGGCTGGCGCCCACCCACTCGCGCATCTCTTTCTTTGTGCGATCGTCGCGTTGAAACTCGGCGTGAACGAACAACTGCTCGCTCCCCTTCAAATCCTCCATCCGGATTTCATTGAAGTTCTTATCGCCGCCTTTCTTGGAACTGCGCGACTTCCACGTACTCACGGTCTTGTGATCGGGCAACTTGTATGGCACAGGCTGCATCTCGTCGTAGACGCGCCCGCTGATCACGGGCCGGTCCGGATCCCCTTCCATGTAGGAGACTACGACTTCCTGGCCGACGCGAGGAATGGTGATCCAGCCCCAGTTCAACCCTGCCCATGCCTGCGACACACGGATCCAGGCCGAATTCTTCTTCTCGCGATCCCACGGGAATCTCACCTTCACCCGTCCGTATTTGTCCGGAAAAATCTCTTCGCCTGGCGCATCCGTCACGACAATCGCTGTTTGCGTGCCCTTGATCGTCGGCTTGATGGCCAACCTCGGCGGCCGGAAGCTCACCGACGAAGGGATCGCCTCAAAGGTATTGCTGTAGTGAAATGGCTCTTCCAGCTCGCTGCGATAGTTGTTGCCCTCCGCGCGATGATACACCGCCAGCAGCAGGTACGACTGATTCAAAGCCGCGTTGAAATGTTCCAACATCGAGAACTTGTAGCCCGAAGTGAAAGCGCGCGCGTTGCCCATCCCGCGCAGCAACTGTGTCGGCCATTCTTCCATCTCCAGCCAGTCGCGGGCATACTTGTCCATCCCGGGACCATTCCAGCGGTAGCCCGGATAATCGTATTTTTCGGCCTCGGCGTACTTGCCCGACACGTTGGTCAGGAATGGATCGTACTGCTTGGTGAAATCAAACTCCGCAAGACTCACCTTGCCGGCCCGGTAATTCCGCTCCATCGCCACGTCCTGAACGTAGTCCTCGGGATCATCCGGATACGTCTGGTGCGCGTACTTAAACTTGTCCTGAATCGGGCACTGCTTTATCCCCGCCTTGGAGTCCGTCAACACCATTGTGTGCGAACCCTTGTCGTGCTTGAAGTAGTAGAAGATACCCTCTTCTTCCATCATCCGGCTGCAGAAGTTGTAGTCCGTTTCCCGATACTGCACGCAGTACTTGCGTTTTTCATAGCCGCGGTTCAGCTCCAGTTGAAACGTGCCGCCATGTTCGCCGAATACCTGCTCCAGGATCTGCGGAGCCGTTTTGTCGAGAAAGAAACGGCAATTCGATTTCTGCGTCAGAAACCAGAACCATGGCACCATCTCCAACTGGTAAGTGGTAAGACTCTTGTCCAGTTCCATCGAGCGAGCGCTACGCACCATGCCGTGGATCGGCCGGTAGGTCTTGTTGTCCATCATGCGCAGCTCCAGTAACACCGGCGTCCGCATCAGGCTCTCGATGTTCAGGTTCTTCTGCGTCGACACCATGTGCAGGTGGAACTCGAACGGCTGCGAAATGCCCTCTTTGCCGTCGAATCTCTCGAGCAGCAGCACATCCGCACCCAGAGTTGTTGTGACCTTTATTGGTCGATCTTGTTGAGTGTATTCCGCCATGAGGGGCCCTCAATCCTATCTCATACAGTAACGCGGAATTTCGTGACGAAATCCGGCATTGGTGATGGGGCGTCCTTGAAAGACGCCCCGCCCCGGAAGACGGCCCCGAGGGGCCTCAATCGTATACGAAGTTGCCGTCCTCGCCGACGCTCACCCTCACATCCGCCATTTTTCCGCCTTCCGCCATGGTTCCCAGCAGTTGGCGCGAAATGTCCGGCAGCAGCGTATTCGTGAGGATGTTGTCCACGTTGCGCGCGCCGCTTTCCACTTCTGTGCAGCGCTTTGCCACTTCCTCCACCAGCTCCGGCGTGTAGTTGAGGTCGATCTTGTGATTCTCCCGCATGCGCTTCTGGATCTTGCCCAGCTTCAGCCGGATGATGCTCTTCATCGCTTCGTCGCGAATCGGGTAGTAAGGGATCATCACCAGCCGTCCGAGGAACGCCGGCTTGAACACCTTGTCCAATTCCGGCTTGATCGCTTTTATGATCCCTTCCGGCGACGGAGTCGTTTCCGGATCGGCCATCAGCTTGGCCATCGTGTCGGTAGCCGCGTTCGACGTGAGAATGATGATCGTGTTCTTGAAGTCGATCTCGCGCCCTTCGCCGTCCTCCATCTTGCCTTTATCGAACACCTGGAAGAACAACTCCAGGACGTCGGGGTGCGCCTTTTCCACCTCGTCCAGTAGCACCACCGAATAAGGCCGGCGCCGCACGGCTTCCGTTAACACACCGCCTTCGCCGTATCCGACATATCCCGGAGGCGAGCCTTTGAGCGTCGAAACAGTGTGCGCCTCCTGGAACTCCGACATGTTGATCGTGATCACGTTGCTCTCGCCGCCGTAGAGCAGGTTAGCCAGCGTCAACGCAGTCTCGGTCTTGCCCACGCCGCTTGGTCCCACCAGCAGGAACGTACCGATCGGCTTGTTGGGATCCTCCAGCCGCGCACGATTCGTGCGGATGCGCTGGCTGATCTGGAACAGCGCGTGGTCCTGTCCAATGACGCGCTCACCGAGATGGTTCTCCAGCTTGAGGATCGTCTGCACTTCGTCCTTCATCATGTTGCCGACGGGAATCCCCGTCCAGTTGGAGATCACCTCGCCGATCACCTTCTCGTCCACGGTGACGCGCATCAGCGGCGTTTCCCCTTGCAGCGTGTCCAATTCCTCGTTCAGGCCGCTCAGCGCCGCCTTCATTTCATCCGGAGTGCCTTTGGGCTCTTCCATGCCTTCCGGCATCGGCGCGTTCGCATCTTCCAGGCGATGGCGAAGCGCACGAATCTTTTCCACCAGACCCTTCTCTTTTTCAAACCGCTCCATCAACTCGCGCAGCTTCGTCGCGGTCTTTTCCTTGTCCACCGCGACCTCGCCCAAACGTTCCGAATGATCAGCGCCCAGATCCTGCTCGCGATTCAACACCCGCTCCTGAACTTCCAGATCATCCAACTGCCGTTTGGCGGCTTCGAGCGCCGGCGGAATGTCATTCTGCCCCAGCGCAACGCGCGCGCAGGCCGTATCCAGCACGCTCACGGCCTTGTCCGGAAGCTGCCGCCCGGCGATGTAACGGTGGCTGAACTTCACCGCCGCATTCACCCCGCTGTCCAGAATACGCACATTGTGGTGCTTCTCCAGCGGCGCCACAATGCCGCGCATCATCACCCTGCACGTCTTCTCGTCCGGCTCTTCCACCTTCACTACCTGGAAACGCCGTGCCAGCGCCGCGTCTTTCTCGAAGTACTTTTTGTACTCGGACCATGTCGTTGCCGCAATGGTGCGCAACTCGCCGCGAGCCAGCGCCGGCTTCAACAGGTTCGCCGCGTCGCCCTGGCCCGCCTGGCCGCCCGCGCCAATCATCTGGTGTGCTTCGTCGATGAACAGGATGATCGGAGTCGGCGACGACTTCACTTCCTCAATCAGATTCTTGAGGCGGTTCTCAAACTCGCCTTTCACACCCGCGCCCGCCTGCAGCAGCGCCAGATCGAGCGTGCGCAATTCCACGTTCTTCAACGGTGGCGGAACGTCGCCCTGAGCGATTCGGACCGCGAAGCCCTCCACTACGGCTGTCTTGCCGACGCCGGCCTCGCCCGTGAGAATCGGATTGTTCTGCCGCCGCCGCATTAGGATGTCGACAATCTGCCGCACTTCAAAGTCGCGCCCCAACACCGGATCGATCTTGCCCTTCTTCGCGTTCTCCGTCAGGTTCACGGTGAACTGATCAATGTTCGGCGTCTTCCCTCCCACCTTCTTCTTCCCGGGTTCACCCGCAGCCTCCGCGGCCGCCATGATGGTGTCTTCCGACGATCCCGAAACGATCGCCATCAGATCCTTCTTCAGCGCTTCCACCGGGATCTTCTGGATCTCCTTGGAGAAGTCGCGAATCATTCGCGCCGTCTCATCGTTGCTCAACAGCGCCAGAATCGTGAAGCCGCTGCGCACCTGATGGGCGCCATAGTCGATGGAACCGATCGTCCATGCTTCCGTCATCAGCTTCAGAATCGATGGGCTGATGGCCGGTGTCCGTGCGTTCCCCGTCTTCAGCTTGTCCAGCGACCGGCTCAACTCAGACGTCAACCGCGAAGGGTCGATACCGTACTGGTGCAGGATCTTCGCTACATCGGAATCGCTGTAGTCGAGCAGCTTCATCAAATAGTGCTCGATCTCGATGTCATAGTGCGTTCTCGACAGACACAGTCCGGCCGCCCCTTCGAGCGAGTTGCGCGTCACGTCGTTCAGTTTTCCAATCAGTGATTTCAGATTGACGCCCATTGGTCGTTCGTTCCTTTCTCTTTCCGCTCAACTATTCTAATCCTGCCTAGATTCGCAAGAGGGTCTCGTCCGGATCCCGGTCCATAACCTGGTTCTTGCTCCACGTCACCCAACCCAGCCTCGGACCCGCTTCGTCCTCCGACCCCAATTCAATGCGCGGCACTTCCTCGCGCTTCAAAATCAGGTGCGTCTCAAACGTCAGGTCTTCGTTCGTGAAGAATCGCGTGATCGCCTTCAACGGCCGGTACGCCGTGCCGTTGGGTAGAAAATCCAGATACTGCCGCAGCGTGAGCGGCCCCACCCGCAGCCGGATGCCCGATTGCGGATCCCACACCTCATCGCCGACGATGGCCCCGACACCCAACTGCTCCGAGTAACTGTCTCCACGATCGAACTGGCATTGCGAACTCCGCTCCAGCGGATACCACTGTCCCATGAACTGCTCCACTGTGATAGGAACGTCGAAATAGTCGCTCAACACCTGCTGGAGCGCCTGCCCCGACCGCGGCAGCAGCGACAACAGACCCGTGTAGAAAACGAGCGAATCGTCGCGCAGCGGTTTGTTGCGGTTCTGTAGTCCCTTTGTGCCCAGCCCGATCAGATCCATCAGATAGTGCGACAGCCGGTCCGGCTCGCCGCGTTCGTACGGCACGCCGAATCTGTACTTCTCCCACGCGCGATAGAACAGCGAAATCATGCGGTGGTTGTAGATGTCCAGAAACCCTCGCAGAGCGCTGTCGCCGACGCGCAGCCGTTGGCGGATGTACTCCGAATAATAGAGCGGCAACGCCCCCAGGGGCCCGAACATGCCCATGAAGTTCACCGTCAGTTCCAACGGTGCCTCGCTCTCCAGCGGACTCCCCTCCAGCCCTTGAATCTCGCTTGCCGGAAACGACACTGCGGGGTTGGCACGATAGCGCGCGATCTCTTTCGACGGCGGATGAAATCGTCCCGTCGGTCCGCGGTCCGGCCTCATCCGGATCAGCCACCGCACCGTTTGGAAAAACTGAAATTCCCAAGGCGTTGTCCGGATCTGCCCCGCCAGAATGGTCTGCCGCACTGCCGGCAATTCCTGCTGCGGCGCTTCCTGGATAAGTTCTACATCAGGATTCTGTGTCCCGCCCGTGGTAGCCATTCGCGGACAACCTCCTTTCTCTGGCGCGTCTTGAACGCCAGTTGGCTGAAGCTGTTCAGCGTCGAGTACAACCCCAGGAAATGTTCCAGCACGCTCGCAAAAAGAAACACACCCCCGCCCGCGAACTGTTCCTCGTCGAAATTGATCTCCACCCGCACGCCGCGCGCAAACGAGATCCCGTTCTCGGAAATGACACGCGCGAATTGCCGGTTGCTCTTGAGCGACAACAGGCCGTCAATCTGACGGGCATTCTGCAGCGACTCGGCGAAATTGTACAGCCGCAGGATCTCCTGCAGCGCCTCTTTTCCCTCCTCCACCAACGACAGATAGTTCAACGAGAAATGCGAGATCAGACGCCAGAAGACGCTCTTGCCCACCGGTGATCGCATCGGCAGCGTCGGCCTCCGCAGACACACGATCTTCTGCAGCGCCGACATCCCTTCAATATAGAAATCGCCCGATTCCGACCCGAACGGCAGCCGCGCCGGAAGATCGCGGTTGGTGCAAAGACCCTTCACCGTCAGCGTGTCCACGTTCGGATGAACCTTGCGCATCCCCAGGTCGATGAGCGACAGGAACAGGTCGATACCTTCATCGTTCTTCTGTCCCGACTGCCGCCGGTTCACCATCCAGAAGGTCTGCTTGTTGTCGCGCACCGCCGCGTGCCGGTAAGAGTAAAAAGGCTCGTACACCTGTGTCTCGCGCGTCTGGTTGTTTAGTGCCACCACTTCATCTATGGAGAAGATCTCCGTCGAATTCTGCCGCCGTAAATCGGGAACGATCGGGTATTCGAATCTGCGCTGATCCAACAGAATCGGCTCGCATGTCTGCGGAAAGAGGTTGACGATCGGGGTGCATCCCAAGCGGAAAGTCGATGGGGAAACATGCAACTCCAGATCCTGCCGCCTGTCTTCCAGTTCAAACTGACGGAACAGAAACACCACTTCCACCTGATCGCTGTATCCGCCCCCAGCCAGAGCCACGTCCAGCCCGCTCAGCTCCACGAACAGGTATTTCTCCGGCAGGATGAAGTACTCCTGCAACAGCCGGTAGGCGAGAAACGACCGCCGCGGATATGGCAGCATCCCTTCGTCTTCGGCAAACCCCACCGGACGTAGCGCTGTCGCCGGCAGGATGCTCGCGGCCTTGCGTGTGTTGCGCGGGTTCCGCACAACAATCTGCACCACGTTGTTCATCAGCAGTTCATACAGCGTGTGTACCACTCGGCTGTCGCCGTGCAAATAGAAACGCAGTTTGTCCATCGACAACTTGTCGAGCGCGACATCCTTGCCTGCTTGCATCAGCAGCCGCAGGGAACCCACCGCCTCCGTCGATTTGATCGCGGGAGTCAACCGGTCCGGCGGCAGGTACGACGCTTCTGCCACCGTCACCGGCCATAGCACGGTGTCGTAGCTCGTGCGAAATTTGCACGGGTCCCCGCCAACCGCCTTGGTGTACATCAGCGTTCCCCGCGGGATCGTCATCCCGCTCGACAGCTTCGCCCGCTCCGGGTCGATCACCATCTCCACAATCGACATCGACGGTACCGGCCGCACATAGTGCGGGTACACAATCGACATCAGCGCTTCGGTGATCTCGGGGAACTCATCGTCGATTTTGAGGTGAATGCGCGCCGCCAGGAACGCGAACGATTCGATGATCCGCTCCACATGCGGGTCATCGCATTTGTCGCTTTCCAGCATCAGGCGGTGAGCAATCTTCGGATACTTCTGCGCGAACTCATCACCCATCCGGCGTAGAAAAGCTAGTTCGCGCTCATAGTAATCGAAAAACTCATCCCGCACTGGAATCCCCCTTCACCTGGTATTCCCCTGACGGGATGTCGAGCACGGTATCGAACGAAATGTGTTCTGGCGCCGGGTCCATGTTGAGCATGCCGTCAATCTGGAACCGCACCGCGCGGCCCGGTTCATAGCCTGCTTCCGCCCCTGCCATCCGCACCGTCACTCCGCTCAGCCGCGGCTCGAACAAGGCAATCGCCACTTCCATCTGCCTTTGTACGCGGTAACGATCGCCCGCGCTGCTCATGCTCATATGCGTATAGTCCGGCATGCCGTAGCTCAACACGGAGGCCTGAACCTCTTTCATGTTCGCCGGGACTTCTTCATTGCTGCGCGTGTTGAAGAGCCACTCCAGGTCACGCCGCAAAGCCGCCTTCAGAAGACGCACCGATTGCGCCCGCGTGATCGGCTGATCGCTCGCGAGATTCTTTTCATGGTCGGTCAGCCGGTCGAGCAATGGAAGGCTGACAAGTCTCTCAGTTTCACGCGCCATTCTTCAATCTTCTGTCTCCTGACTCCTCACTTCAGGCACGCAATCGCCTGCGCCGGATCCAAACGGCAGATCCATGCATAGATCTGTTTCTTCCGTTCGTCTTCACCATCCATGCAACGGTACAACAAGGCTAGCGTATGCGCCACCATGTCGGAGGGCTCCCACTCATCCAACCGTCTCTTTTCAATCTCCGCCGTCAACTCTTCCAGGATGGGCCGCGCCACCATTTGCCGTCCAATCGCCAGACAGATCTGCGCCAGTTGCATCTTCCGGTGGAAGCGTCCTCTTCCACTGCGTTCCTGGCCTAATTCCCGCACCAGAATCTCGATGGCCTGTTCCTTGTCGCCGCTGCGCAGAGCTTCCTGCGCCAGTTCGTAGGCGTCGGGTTCGCGCGATTCCGCCGCTGTCTCTCCATCCATCGACGGCGGCGCCGGCGCGGGCTCCTCCCAACCCGATTGATAGCTCTGTTCCGGTTCAGGCTCCGCCGCAGGCTCCGGTTCCGGTGGCGGAGGCGGCAGGATGTTGTCCTTGATCCACTGCTGCGTTTCCGAGTTGGCCACCGCCGTATCGTCCATGAGAGTCATGTTCAACAGGTCCGGCATATCGAGCAGCAGGCTCTTCAACGACGACTTCACCGCATTCGCCACCGCATAATAGGACTGGTTCTCGCAGGCCGTCACAATGTAGCGCTGTAAGTCCAACCACCCGCGTCCCGCCGTGCTCGCCATCACCTCTTCGCACAGCCGGATCACTTCCTCCCAATTCGATTCCATCGCCATGCGCTTGATCTGCGTACGCACGTCCGTTTGCGGCGCGTCGAGCAACGCGGCATCGGGAGCTGTGCTGTCCGCCGCCCGCAACTCACCCCAGCGGTATCCGCGCAGCAGCAGGTACGGGGCCGGGTCGTAGGCGTTCTGCGCGCGCATCCAGACCGCGATGGCGCTCAGCCGTTCGGCCACTTCTTCGACGCTCTCCGGCTCCAGCCCCGCAATCGCCTTCTTCGGCTTTTTCTTGACGCGAGCTACCGTGACGGCTTCTTCGGTCGTTTCCTCGGATGGAGCTTCCTCCACCGCTTCCGCCGGTTGTTCTTCTTCCGCGGGTTCCGCTTCCGGATCCGGTTCCAACTCGCGTTTGCGCCGCAAAAGCGAGCCCACCGTCATCTGGATTTCTTCCATCGCGGTCCGGATCTTCTGGAACGATGGCGGCTCGTCTGTAAACCTCTGCTCAGAAATCGACTGCAGCGTTTCCAGGCTGTCCAGGATCGCCTGAACTTCGTCCGCCAGCTTGACGTAGTATTCCTTGGAGCTCTTTGCGAAACCGGCCTCAAATGCCTCGCCCGTGAGCTTTCCTTCCGAAACCGCCGTCTCGTAGCGCTCCGATTTCGAACTCCACTCCGGATCGTCGTACTTCTTCTCCGGATCCGGAGCCATCCCCACCAGTTGCGCTTCCTTATACTGGATGAGTCCGTGCCCGGCTTTGCTGAGAGCGGCGCCTCGTACTGGAAGATCCAGATACGATCCCATCCAATCGAGCGGCGCCAGCCGCAGCCCCGCATCACCGTCTTCCAGTTCCGGAAAAACGGCGTCCCAGTAATTCTCAATCAGGCCTGTCACCAGCCTGAGCCCGTTCAGAAGTCCGGTGAGACCTTGTTTGGCCAGCCACGCGTCCGCCAGCCACACCGCTACTTGCAGGTCCTTCGACTTCTTCAGAAGGAGTTCTTCGCAGAGTCTGGTGACGAGTGCGTAGTCGACGCCAGTACCTTCGGACAGCCAGTCCCCGCCGGCCCGCCGGGCCTCTTTGATCTTGTCGTAACTTACGGAATAGCGGACGTCTTCCCCGCAGGGGAAACCCTCCGAGATCGGCTGAAGCAGCTCTTCTACAGTCGCCATATTGTCGTGCGGATGTGCCTATTGCGGAGGTCCCTATTCCGGTTCGCTTTCCGCTTCCGGCGCCGGCTCGAATTCAATCGTCCGGATGTCGAGCAACGGAACTTCCTCGCCGTCCACCAGGAATATCTTCTGTCCGAACGGTACGGCCTCGCCGTCCAATTCCTCCCAAACCGTGCTCCGGCCCAGTTTCACTGCGTCGTCCGCATGTTTTGATGAGGAGGGACACAACACCGGCGTCAGGCTCTCGCCCAACTCCGCCTGCCGGAATGTCGCCGACGTCTGAATCGCAATCGGAGCCCACAGCAGATCCCGCAATCGTTTGGGAGCCTGCATCTCAATGCGATCCACGTGCTCCAGCGGCAGCCACATATAGGATCCCGCAGTGTAAATCTCTAACCGCGGCCCAATCCGCGGGTCCGCGTCCTCGATGCTTTCAAAATCCTGTCCGTTCAATTTCCCGCGGCGGCTTGGCTTCGGCGTTCCGGCCGGAAAGTCTTTCTTCTCGAAAGTCTCCGCCCGCGTACGTTCCGAATTCATACACGCCTCGTAGAGCAGCGCCCCCATCCCTGCCTGTTGGTTTGCCTTCGCCAATAGCTCCAGGTGCTTGCGGGCGCGGTCATAATCCCCGGAAAAACACAGCAGCTCGAACAGAAACGTGCGCCGCTGGGCGTCCATCGGGTTGTCGCGCATTTCGGCGCTGAGGGCCGTAATCGCGTCGTTGAGTTGTCCGGCTTGGAATAGTTGTTTCGGCGTCATCTGGTGGACCAATCTTTCATCAGGTTGCCTGCATCAAAGCAAGGTCCTGAAACGGGCATAGGCGGCACCCGCTTGCACGGATGCCGCCGCTCCTTTTTCGCAAAGTTCGCTCTGCCGTTCGTTGTCGCTTACGCGTTCTTCGCGGTGTTCTTCTTCTGGTCCCAACCACGCTTGGCAGCCGAGGTGACCTTACCTTTGGCGTCCTGCTTGAAGTATTCCTGAACCATCGCGCCGAAGTTGAAGCTGATCGACTCCGTCGGGACGGGGTCGCCAGAGCCGACGCCGCTGATGGACTGGCTCGAAATGACCACGTCGCTGAACACCACTTGGTAGAACACCTGCTGCTCCGACCCTTCGCCGCCGCCCGACTTGCGCAGGCTCATCGTGCACTTGGTGATGTGCTTGCCCGCGCAGCAGGCTTCCAACAACTTCGGCGTGGACGAATCGCAGCGCTTCGTGAAGTGGAAGTCGTTGAAAGCGACCTTACCCGTCGAACCGCCACCACCGTACTGGAAGCTACCAGTCTGTGTGGCTCCGAAGGAGTAGGAGAGCAGTTCAACCTGCTTCCCCATCTTGCTATCTTCCGCTTCGCCTTCGATTCCATCGATTTCCAGAAATGCATCAAATGCTGACATGTGAGTTCTCCTTTATTTCTTTCTTTTGGCTTTTTGGTTTGGCTTATGGTTTGTTCTCGCTGAGCCGTTCGTTTTGGCTCGCTGCCCGCTGCCTTCACTAGGTAACGGGCATTCCGCGAGTGATTCCCATCAACTATTTCCGCGTCGGTTGCGGCAGTTCCGCCACCAGACGCAGCGACACCGAGAGTTCGTCCAACTGGAAGTGCGGACGTAGGAAAGCAATGGCTTTGTACACGCCGGGTTTGCCGGGGACTTCGGCCACGTCGATGCGCGCCTCGCGCAGCGGACGTTGTGCTTTCACCTCGGCCGGGGCGTTGTCGTCCAGCGTCACATAGTTGTTGATCCACTGGTTGAGCCACGCCTCACAATTGGACCGCGACATGAAGCTGCCGATCTTATCGCGCATCATCGCCTTCAGATAATGAGCAAAGCGCGATACGGCCAGGATGTAGGGCAACTGCGTCGACAACCGCGCATTCGCGTTCGCCGCCGCCTTGTCATACAGCTTCGGCTTCTGCGCCGACTGCACGCTGAAGAACGCCGCATAGTCCGTGTTCTTGCAGTGTACGAGCGGCACAAAGCCCTGGTCGGCCAGTTCCTTCTCGCGGCGGTCCGTGATCGGAACTTCCGTCGGGCACTTCATCGCCACATCCCCTTCATCGGTGTAGAAGTTGTGTACGGGCAGGCCTTCCACCAGACCGCCGCCTTCCACGCCGCGAATGGTCGCGCACCAGCCGCTGCGGGCAAACGAGTTCGTCAGCCGCGCGCCCAGTGCGTAGGCCGCGTTCCCCCACAGATACTTGCTGTGATCGGTTCCGTCCACTCCCTCTTCGTAGGCGAACCCTTCGATCTGCTTATGGTTCCTCCCATAAGGCAGGCGCATCAGAATGCGCGGCACGGTCAAGCCGACGTAGCGGGAATCTTCGCTCGCGCGGAACGACTTCCACTTCGCATACTCCGTGGTATCGAACACCTTGCTCAGATCGCGCGGAGCGTCGAGGTTGGTATAGGTTTCCAGGTTGAACATCTCCGAAGCCGCCGCGGTAAGGAACGGCGCGTGTGCTGCCGCCGCCACTTGCGAGATCCGCTCCAGCAGTTCGACGTCCTCCGGATGCCGGCCGAATTCGTAATCTCCCACCAGACCCGCGAACGGGGCGCCGCCGAAGATGCCGAATTCTTCTTCATAGACCTTCTTGAACATTGCGCTCTGGTCGAATTCCGGCGCCCTTTGCAGATCGCGCAGCAGTTCGCGTTTGTTCACGTTCAGCAGCTTGATCTTCAACATGGCGCTGGTTTCGCTCTGGTCCATGAGATACTTCACCCCACGCCAGGTTGATTCCAACTTCTGGAATGCCGAGTGGTGGAGAATCTCATTCAATTGCAGCGACAACAGGTGGTCGATCTGGGCGATTCTTGCGTTGATCATCGCCTCGGCATCCTTCGATACCGCCATCGACCCTTCCAACACCTGCTCGGCGAACATCTTTACCAGTTCCTTGCCACGCTCCTTCGCGGCAGGGTCCTTCCCCATTCGCCCTTCTTCTACGATTTGGTCAAGCAGGCTACCTTCCAGTACCTGCTCCTCTGCGACCTTTGCGGCCTGTCTTGCGTCACTCATTGGGCACCACCCCCTTCACCGAGTTCTTTCCGTAACTTGTCCAGTTTGCCCGAGTCGCCTGCCATGTCCAGCAGCAACTCTTCCAGCTTGTCGTTGCCCATCAGGCTCCCGCGCAGATCAGCCAGTTTCGTCCGCAGATCCAGCAGTTCCTTCAGAGGCTTCACTTGCTTGGCGACGTTCTCCGGTTCGAAATCATCTATCGCCTTGAAGTCCAGGTTCACCCGGAGTTGGCCTGCGTCCGGATCTTCGCTCAGTTTGTTTTCCACCGAGAAGGCCAGGTGCGGGTTCATCCCCTCGAGCACCTTATCGAAGTTGTCGGGGTTGATCTCGACGAATTTCCGGTCACGCAGCCGGGGCAGTGGTTGACTCGGCATGCCTGTGAAATCGCCCATAACGCCGAGCACGAACGGCAATTCCTTCAGCTCAATCGCGTCCCCGACTTCGACGTCATATGTGATGTGTACTCGCGGCGGGCGTACCCGGTCGAGTTTGTGTTGGGTGCTTTCTCTTGCCATATTCTTTCCTCTTTATTCTTCTCACTTCGCAAGCCACACGAGCCCATGTGTCGCGCGCACGCCTCAACTTGGCGGCTCCCCTTAGGCTCAATTTCGTTGCGGCGGTTGGTGGCACCGGTTGTGTGCCCTCGCTTAGCCGCCCTTTATTCTCTACCACAGCGCCCTGTGGAGCGCAATGTGAATCTGCGCACACACTTCTGGAAGAACTGGACTCTCATTGAACTAAAGCGGGAATCTCCATCAAATCCCGTCATCTCTTCATCACTTTTTTTCGCCCTCTCCCGGAAGTCTGCTAGGATGTTCATCAATGTCGTCTCCTTCTCGCCGGCGCCTGCTCCTGTCCGCCCCCGGGTTGGTGTGCGCCGCTTTGGCGCAAACGCGCCCCGATCCCAAGGCAGTGATGGCCCGATTCAACTGGGGCGAAGGCAAGCTGAAACCCGGTGATCCCGCGCCTGATTTTACTCTCAAAGAACAAAAGACCGGCGAGTCCGTTACGCTCTCCCGGTTTCGCGATGTCAAACCCGTTGCCCTCGTCTTCGGCAGTTTCACCTGACCCCCCTTCCGTTCCCAGGTGGGGAACCTCAATGCAATGTACGAGCGCTACCGCTCCTCGGTGCAGTTCTTTCTTATCTACATCCGCGAAGCTCACGCCACCGATGGCTGGCAGGTCCCGGCCAACGTCCGCGACAGTGTTCTGCTCGAATCGGCCAAGTCAATGGACCAGAAGGAAGTGCACGCCACTTCCTGCGTCCGCAAGCTCGACATCAAATTCCCAACCCTGGTTGACAACATGGATAACGCTGTCGAGCTGGCCTACAACGGATGGCCCGATCGCCTCTACCTTATTAGTAACACCGGAAAAGTCTTGTTTAAGGGCGCACCCGGGCCCAAGGGCTTCAAACCCCCGGAACTTGAGGCGGCCATCAAAGCGGCGCTGTTCCTGTAGGGCGGACGCCAGGCGGACGCCCTCGTCCGCGCGCGACCCCCTGGTGCGCTCAGCCTTCCAACCATGCGTATACTGAGGGGAGGGTTCCTTATGCAGCGCCGCACTTTCCTGGGTCTCTGCGCCACAGCCATGGCGCCTTCGCTCGCCTCCGCACAGAAGCCGATCCGTCCCCCTAAACAGGACGTGCTCTATCTGCTCCATGCCACCAATCTCGTCGAAACGGAAGTGGCTGAAGCCAAGGAAGAGCGCCGCAAGGACGATACCGCGTTTGTCGTGGACGGCGCCAGTTCGCCCGCCCGCACTCCCCTCGCCGAACCGATCTTTCTTGTGGACGCCCGCAAAATCCGCCCCGAGGAACTTCAGTTATTCCGGCTCGATGTCAAGAACGGACGCCGCGAAACCGTGCTCTCCAAAAAACGCAAATCGTCCAACCGTCCCCTTCACCTCAGCATGAAACGGTTGGGTGATGGAATCTTCCGCATCGAGGCCGCCGAGTTCCTCCAAAACGGCCAGTACGCCATCACCCCCGAAGGCTCCAACCAGGTTTTTTTGTTCGAAGTTTACTGAAGACCGCATTTTTCTCTTGACCAACGAGCGAATTCGTACTAAATAATTAGTATGAGGTCTGCGTCGTCCACTCTCACCGAGCAGGAACTCGAGATCATGAAGATTGTCTGGCTCCGCGGCACTGCCACGGTCCGCGACGTCTACGAGACTCTCCTCGAGCAGCGCAAGGTCGCCTACACCACAGTCATGACCATGATGAAGATCCTGGAGCAGAAGGGTCATCTCAAGAAATCCGCTGTGGAGAAGGCTTACGTCTACCAGCCCACGAGGCCCAAACAGCAAGTCATCGGAGGGATGGTCCGCGACTTCATTGACCGTGTCTTCAATGGTTCCGCCGAACCGTTGTTGATGCATTTGGTGGAGGACCGCAGCCTGTCCGATCGCGACTTCAAGGAGATTGAACGGATCCTCCGGGAAAGGAAGAAACATGTGGCGTCTGGCGATTGAAAACCTTGGCCTCTACATGCTGGAGACCCTCCTCGTGATCGCACTCGGGCTTGCCGGCGCCTGGCTGTGGCGGAACGCCGAAGCGCGCCTCCGGCTGTGGCACTGGCAACTCGTGTTGGTGGTGTGCGCCGCGCTGCCGTTCCTCGGCCGTTGGAACACTCCTGTTGTGACCATCGATACGGACTCAGTGCAGATCACCACTCGCGCAGTTGCCATCCCGCCGCCGGCTGGCAGTTGGGATGTCAACTGGTGGAAATGTCTCGCCATCATTTTGTTGGGCGGCATGCTCATCATGCTGCTGCGGCTCATCGTAGGCGGGTTGCGGCTGTCCTACTACCGGCGCCATGCTCAGCCTGCCCGCACTCCCCCCATCGATGTTGAGGTGTTGCTTTCCCATCACGTCACCGGGCCGGTGAGCTACGGAATTTTCCGGCCAGTGGTGCTGCTGCCCGCCGATTTTGAATCGTGGCCGGACCATCGCCGGCACTGCGTATTGACGCACGAACTGGCCCACGTCCAGCGCCATGACTGGGTGTTCGGCATATTGGAGGAATTGATCCGTTCGCTGCTCTGGTTCCATCCCGCCGTGTGGCTCGTGCTCAACCGCATCCACCTCTCGCGCGAGCAGGTGGTGGATGCCGAAGTGCTCGGGCTCACCGGCGATCGCGAGGCCTATCTCGACGCTTTGCTCACCGTCGCCGGCCTGAAGGAAAGACTCGGCTTTGTTCCCGCTCCGTTGTTCGTGCGCAAGCGCCATCTCGCCATGCGAGTGGCCCATCTTGTTGATGAGGTAAGACCCATGAATCGAATCCGTATGATGTTCTCGCTCGCCGGCGGCGCACTGACGCTCGCTGGGGCCGGCGCAATGCTAACCACTCTACTCCCCTTCCAGGCGCCCGCCCAGGAAGTGCGCCAACCACAAAAGGCAGTGATCGACACGTCGCTGCGGACAGGCAGGCAAGTCGTGCACGAGGTGTCGCCGAAATACCCCGCCGAAGCCAAACTGCGCCGCATCGAAGGCACTGTTGGAATCGAACTGAGTATCGACGGCAAGGGCTTAGTCAGCGATGCCCGTGTCATCTCCGGCCCCGATGAGTTGCGCCGTGCCGCTCTTCAGGCTGTGCTCCAATGGCAGTTTGCTGAAACAGGATCGCCAAGCCGCACCACCGTCGAACTGTCGTTCCGTCTTCCGAAAGAGGCGCCGGCCCCTGTCGGTCTGTTGCGTTCCATCGATCTCTCCGCCATTCCTGAAGGGATGCGCGCCCGCGTCGCCGGCCGCATACCGCTCAAGGAAGGAGATCCCATCCCCGGCGATGCCATGAGAGATATCCAGGCCGCAGTGGCTGATGTCGATGGCCGCATCCGCGTCTTGCTCACTCCGGACATGGTGCTGCAGGCATCTATGATGCCGATGACCATCCGGGTGGGCGGTAACGTCCAGGCATCCAAAATCCGCAAACAGGTGCGCCCGATCTATCCGCCGGAGGCCAAACAGGCGCGCATTCAGGGGACGGTTCGCATGCTCGTCACCATCGACAAGGAAGGCAGAGTCACCGACATCCAACTCGAATCCGGCCATCCCATACTGGCCCCCGCCGCCATGGATGCGGTCAAACAGTGGGAATATGAGATCACTCTCCTCAACGGCAGCCCTGTCGAGGTGAAGACGGCGGTGGACGTCAACTTCACCCTCGCCCCGTAACTCCATTGACCCCTACTGCGCAACTACTGCTCGATTGGCAATGGACCGAACACCGGCAATGCCATATCGCGCTGATCGACGATGTTGCAGTAGGGGTCTTTTCCTGCCCCGTAACGAAGTGTGGCGCCCTCGGGAAGCTTGTTCCCGACGTAGAGCACCACGCTGCTGGATCCATCAAATTCCGCGCGGTAGATCAACGGCACCGCCGTCCCGCCGGCGTCGTGGATGGAGAAGCCGCTGATACGTCCCGGGCTGCGCATTCTTCCATTCACCGTTGCGAACGTGACGCGTATCGTGCTCCCCCCGAGTTTCGCGTTCACTGGACGCGGCCCCTGCTTCACCGTGGCGCACTCCTCCACTTTCGGGAACAGGTCCTTGCATGCCAGGTTCGACATCCGCCGCGCCAGCCGTTTCAACTCCTGGGTCCCGACATGGATCCCGTCGTCCAACGCCAGATCAACCGCCGGCGCCATTCCCGACCGCGCCAGTTGCGTTTCCGCGCGCCGTTGCGCATCCTGCACTTCGTTCCAGCTCTCCTGATTCGAGCTACTGATGTGACGCCCGATCTGCACATAGTAGAAAGGAAGGTCGGGCTGTTCGAGATCCTTGCGGAAAGCTGCCACCAGATCCTGAAACTTCTTCTGGAAGGCCGGCGCTGCTTTGGGCGACGCGTCAGACTCGCCCTGGTACCACAACACTCCGCGCACTTTGCCGCCCAATAAACGGATGCGTCGAATCGTCGCGCCGTAGAGCGAATCGCCGGCTTGACCGAGCAGCAACGGGCTCCACTGGTCCATCGATGTGCCGCCATGTGCGCAAGGCACGAGCCCTATCGGAACTTGAGTCCGGCGAACCATCTCGTTGGCAAACGGAAGCCCGAGCCCCGCGCCCTTCTTTCGCGCCGCCACCCATTCCATTAGCCGCTGGCCTTCATATCGTTCCAACTGACCTGCTGAGTTCTTTCTCCAATGAACCCGGTCGGCGGCATCTGCGAGAGAATGTAGCGGCTCTTCCGCCAGTACCCAGTTGTCCGCCTGATTGAAGCTGTGGACGAGTCCGTTCGGCGGCTGCACGTTCGTCAGATTCCCCACGCCCTCCATGTTGGATTGCCCGGCCAGCACCCACAAATCCCCCACCAGAACATTGTGTACCGATGCCGCCGCCACCGCGCCCGACCGCACTTCTATCTGATATGGACCGCCTGTCGGAACGTCCACCTTCGCGGTCCATTTGTTCATCACCACTTTACCCGACGCGGTCCAGTCCAAGCCCGGTAATGCGCCGTGTTTTCCGCTGACACGGATCTCAATTGCCTTCGAATTCAAATTTGCCGCGCTGCCTGCGAGCACGATTGCGGCAAGGCCGGTCTCGTCACGCTGGAAGACCTGGTCATCCACCACGCCTTCGGTGATTGCCAGTTTCTGTGCTCCTGCATTGGAGACAGATATTGAGAGTAACAGCATTGAGCGAATGAGCATGCAGATCCCGCCTCTTGGGTACTTGCATTGTATCGCCAATCAACATCATCCGAGAAACTTGTATCCACTGCGATGCAACGTGACGATCCACCTCGGTTCGGCGGGCTCATCCTCAATCTTCTGCCTCAGCTTCGCGATGTGGTTGTCAACGGTCCTCGTGATGGGATAATCGTGCAGCCCCCATACGTGTTCCAGCAGATCTTCGCGCGTGACAGGCTCCCCCCGATGCTGTATCAAATAGCGCAGCATCTCGAATTCGCGCGGCGAAAGTCCCAAGTCGAGACCCGCTCTGGTGCCGGAGTAATTTCGGAAATCAAGGGAAATCTCTCCGAATTCATAGCGGTCCAGTTCCGCCTTGGGAGTATGCCGGCGCAGGTGTGCCCGTACGCGTGCCACCAACTCGCGGATACTGAACGGCTTAGTGACATAATCATCGGCCCCCAGTTCCAGGCCCGTCACGATGTCGGATTCCTGGCTGCGCGCCGTGAGCATCACGATGGGTTTGGAGAAGCCCCGCTGCCGCAGTTCGCGGCAGGCCTCGAATCCACTCAGACGCGGAAGCATCACATCCAACAGCACGAGGTCCGGCTGTTCGTCCATTGCGCAACTCACAGCCTGTTCGCCGTCCGCGGCGGCCACCACCGAGAACCCTTCCATCTCGAAGTTGTCGCGAAGGCCCATCGCCAACTCCGGCTCGTCTTCAACGATGAGCAGTTTCCAGGGTTTGGCTTCCACGTTCTGTCCTCATTGCCAGTTTAGGAGCATGGCGCGGCAGTAGCACGGTGAAGCAGCTACCCTCTCCCTCCTTGCTCGATACCCGCACTTCCCCCTCGTGCGAATGCACGATGTGATTCACAATCGCCAGTCCGAGCCCGGTCCCTTTTGCGGAATGAACCTCCGGCGCGTCGACGCGGTAAAACTGCTCAAAGATGCGACTGTGCTCCACCGCCGGAATGCCGATACCTTTGTCCTCGACATCGATCGCCACGCTGGCCCCCGCCTGACGCGTGCGTACATGAATTTCCTTCCGCTCCGGTGAATACTTGATCGCGTTGCTGAGCAGATTGCTAAGTACTTGCGCGATTGCCTTTCCGTCGGCCATCAACGGCTCCAATTCGCTCAGTTCCATTTTGAGTTCGCCCCCGGAAAGCTCCACCTGTTCACGGAACTCGCGGCATGCCGAATCCACTACCGAGTTCACATCGCAAGGCGCAAAACGGTATTGCTTGGTGGCGTTCTCCATCCGCGCGAAATCGAGCGCGTCTTCGATCATCTGTCCCAGCCGCCGGCTCTCCTTGTGAATGACGGCGTGATATTCGTGGATGCGCGAGGCGTCCTTCATACGCCCTGATTCCAAGGTCTCGGCGAACATCTGAATCGTGGCAAGCGGAGTTTTCATCTCGTGCGAGATGTTGGAAACGAATCCCGCTTTCAACTGCGCCAACCGCGTCTCCCGGGCAGCGGCGCGATAGGACAAGGCCACACCAGTGAGCAATCCGAGCAGCACGCAGCACGTCAGCACCAGGCTGTATTGGAACTGCTGGCGCGAAAGACTCGCCACGCTCAGCGTCTCCATGTCTTGCTGTGATAGATACGCTTGCGGCCGCTGCACCGGATACGCCGGAGTAGGCTTCGGAGCACAGGTGTTCTCCGGAAAGGCAAACACCCGTTCCACCGAGAGGGCGCGCGCTTCCGCCGCACCCGCCTTTTGCGCAACACTCCGCTCCGCCATCTCGATGCGGCTGAGCGTGCGGAATTCGAGAAAGAGTAGCGCTATCGCACTCAGCCCCAAAATGCACTGCACGAGGAAAAATCGCTGGCGCCAGACCGCGGTCATACTTCCATTGTAGGGCGGACGCCTTCGTCCGCGGCCGACGCCCTCGTCGGCCTTTCGGAAGCATTCATATTGCGGCTGCCAGGCTAGGCGCGGCTCAGGGCCAGGCGTTGAAACAGCCAGTCGAGGGTTACAACTGCCCCTTGCTTGAGTTCGCTGTCGCACGCGTTCAAGGCGTCTCGGCCAACCCTACTTGGCCGGGCGCCAGACGGAGTGCATCTCCGTTTGCGACCGCAACCGCCAGACCGTCATGCCGGTATGCGAGATCCGGATGACGTTGCCCATCCGCTTGATCTGAGTGTCGAAGTCGGAATGTCGCAGGAAACGGCGAATGAAGGCAGCCACTTCATTCTGCCCAACACTCGCAACCACCAGGCAATAGCTTCGATGCCGGAGGTTCGGGTGATAGAAGTCTGCGTCGCGGGTGAAAATGTGGGATTGCGCTGTCGACGCAACAGGACGACGATCTCCTCGTCCTTCAACCCCTTCCGGCCAAGGTCGAAACCGATTTGCCTCGCCGCCAGCCGCCACGCTTGGAGCAGCAGGCGCTGTCCGTCAAGGATGTTCTCGTCGAGGATAATCAAGCCTGAACTCGTTCGAGCACGTACTCAGGCGCTGTGTACTGGTCAGAATGATCGCGAAATGCCTGCCTCGCCAATCGCACGGCTTCCGAGATGGCGTCCGAAGACACGTTGCCGCGCCACTCCTCTACGATCGTGTCCCAGGCGATGCCAGAGGCCACCTGCTCCAGGACATCCGCCACCAGAATTCGGGTTCCCAAAAACGTCGGCTGGCCGTGACAGATCGCGGGATCGGCGACGATGAATCGGCCGATTATTCGCTTGACCGCCTGCTGCCTGGGTTTCGTCACGATAACTGCCTCATGCACGATTATACCCGGAACCGTGATCAGTCCAGCCTGGAGAACGGCTAGCCGCCCCCACTCGATCAGACTCGGAAGTGCGGGCGCAGTATCTCCATGATCTCGTCCAACTTGCGCATATCACGCCCATCCAGGCTCAGCTTTCGTGTGCCCCGCATCACGATGGTCTTGAAGATGCCGCGCCGCCGCAAAATCTCTTTCTGCAACACATACCCGGTCCGCCGTTCCATCACCGCAGCCAGCAGAAACTTCATGAACACCTCGCGGGCCTTCTCTTTCTTCCCGTCGTGAAACAGGTCCCAGATTTCGGCCTGCACATCGGCCAAGCCGGCGCCGGCCATCGTGCCACCCGAATTGCGCTCCATCTCCGCCATCAGGTTCATCGCGCCCCCACCGGTGGACGGAATCAACTTGCGCCCGCCCTTGTCCACCAGCAGGCTCACATCATGTGGCGGGTTGGAGCCTTCCAGTTTCGCAATCCGAAACGACGGGACCTTCTCCCCCAGCTTCATCAGAAACTCGGGAGTCATTCCCGGCGTGGAAACCTGTACTGACAGCGGCAGCTTCGACACCGAGGCGATGGCCTGGAAGTAGTCAGTAAGAATGTCGGGATCGGAAGAGTCGTCCCCCGGTCCAAGGGCATGTAGCCCGTCCGCCCCAATCTTCTCGGCATGCCTGGCATACTCCATGGCTTCAAACTTGTTCGCGCCATGGACGCCGATCAGAACCGTAGTCCGTCCCTTGGCTTCCTTCACTACGCTCTCCGAGAACTTCAACCGTTCCTTGTGCCAGATGGCCTTGGTCTCACCTGCGCCCGCCGGCCAGACAATGCCGTGCACGCGGCCCCGCGCGAGAAAGTCTGTCTCCTTGCGCAACGACTCCTCATCGATCTCCAGCGTCTGGAGAAACGGAGTCTGCATAATCACGAAAATCCCTTCCCACTTCTTGGAGGGAGCGGCCGTGGCAAGCGATGGCAGTGCGGCCGCAGTGCAGGCGGACGCAAGAAAATCGCGGCGATGGATAGAGTGCATGGTTGAGAATTATCAGAACGCGTATGCCGGCGCAAGGCCTTACGGTCAGCCCACTGCGATAGGATGTCGCTTATGTCTCTTGGAAAAGTCCTCATCGTGATCGGCGACGCCGCCGAAGCGCTCGACACCATGTACCCTCTCCACCGCGTCATGGAAGAAGGCTACGAAGCGGTAGTAGCCGGCCCCGACAAACGTGTCTACCCGCTGGTGATGCACGAGATCCCGCCGGGCTGGGACATCACTCGGGAGTCTCCGAGCTATCACCTCGCGGCCCAGATCGCTTTTCGGGACGTGAAGCCCGAAGAGTACACCGGTCTCTTTCTCACCGGCGGGCGCGCCCCCGAATACCTCCGCTACGACCAGCACTTGATGGCCATCACGCGCCACTTCTTCGACACCGGCAAACCGGTCGCCTGTGTCTGCCATGGCATCGAAATCATCGCCGCCGCCGATGTGATCCGGGGCAAGCGCGTAGCCACCGTTTTGAAGTGCCGCTATGACGCCGAATTCAGCGGCGCAACATTCGTGAACGAAAACTGCGTGCGCGACGGCAACCTCGTCACCGGCCGCACCTGGCACGACAACCCCCACTACATGCGCGAGTTCATGAAGATGCTCGCCGCCGTCGCCTCGCCCTCGTAAAGCGTTGGAACCAATCCTCTGCCTTTCCGGGCCTGCCATCAACTGGAATGTGCCAGGATAGAAAAATGTCATCTGACGGTTCCGTCACTCTACTGCTCCAGGACATTAGCAGCGGAAATGCGGCTGCCGCCGATAAGCTCATTCCCCTGGTTTACACCGAGCTCCGCCGCCTCGCCGACAGTTGCCTGCGCCGTGAGAAGCCGGGGCATACGCTCCAGCCCACCGCCCTTGTCCATGAGGCCTACATGCGGATGGTCGCGCAGAACCAGCCCGATTACCAGAACCGCGCTCAGTTCTATTGCATCGCGGCACGAGTGATGCGCCAAGTCCTCGTTGACCATGCGCGCAAACGCCGTAGCGCCAAGCGTGGCGGCGGAGGCGAGAAGATCGCTCTCGACGATGTGTTCCTCTCGCCAGTCGAAAAAGGCGACGCCATCGTCGACTTGGACGATGCCCTTTCCGATCTCGAGAAGACCGACCCTCAGAAGGCTCGTTTGATCGAGATGAAGTACTTCGGCGGCTTGACCGCGGAGGAATCCGCCGTTATCACCGGACTCGCCGTGCCCGTCATCCGCAGGGAGCTTCGTGTGGCCACCGCATGGCTCCAGCATGCCCTTGATCAGCGTCGCGAGGCCCTGCCGTAACCCCTATCTCTACAAAGCTGCCGGAACCGCCAGCGCGATCTCGATGGCCGGCGCGTGCAGCAGCGTGTTGTGGATGAGACAGCTCTTGACGGCCCGCAGTACGCCTTCCTGATGCCGTTGTTCCAGCTCCGGAACATGCACCAGTATCCGGAACGTGCCGATTCTCGCCGGTGCCGCCGCCTTCTCCGCTTCCACGGTTACTTCCAGCCCATCCAGCGGCAGGTTGCGCGTCCGCAGGTATTCCACCGCGTAATACGCCGCGCACGTGCCAAGGGAAGACAGCATCAGTTCCGGCGGCGTCATCCCCTGATCCATCCCGCGGTTGGTTTCCGGCTGATCGCACACTAACCGGTGCCCGCGTGCTTCCGCCTCGAACCCAACGTTGCCGAGGTGTTTGACTGTCACTTTCATAGCGTCTTCATCCTTATCGGATGCGAAAGTTCAGTCTCAGGTGACACGCCTACTGAATCAATGTCGGCTTCAGTGTGAAGTTGCCCACCGCGTTGTTGCTTGTGCTGGAGTACACCATGACGTTGTACTCACCGGCCGTCACCGGCACCTGCAAACGGTACGTCCCGGCGGCGACTTGGTCGCCGTTGGCGGACAACAACTGTCCCTCCGTAGACAGCAGCGCGATGCCCGGCAGAAACTGCGTCGACGTGGCATCCATGCTCAGCACTCCGCCTCCCTCCGGCACCTCCACGCGGTACTGCCGCGCAAAGCGGTCCGAACTCACCCCGACCGTCATATCACGAATCCTGCAATCTCCCGTCCCCATCTGCCCGTTCGCCGTATCGCCCAAAGTGCTGAAGCCCACCGGACACGTGCGCGGATCCTGAATGCTCGCCCCGAGCGTATAGTTGCCGCCGGAACCGCTGAACGCGGCATTCGCCAGCACGATGTACTTCCCTGGATTCAGTGTCAGCGCCAGCCTCGCATTCGCACTGCCGCTTCCGTTATCATCCTCAGCCACAGGGGTCAGATCCTGATTCAACAACACGAGGTAGGTATCGAACTGCGACGACGTCATGTCAATCTGCACGAGCCCCTTGCTCGGCACTTCCAGCGCGTATGGCTTCAGGATTGTATCGTCGGAACTGTACGGAACGAATTCCCAATATTGGCAGTCGTTCGCCGTGAGCGAGCCTGTCGCCGTTCCAGGCAACGACAGCGTCAAATCGGGAGCGCACGCCACCGGCGCCGCCGAGAGCGATTCGATGGCATAAGCGCCAATCAATGAGATAGTGGAACCCGCCACCAGCAGGTACTCGCCCTTGGGGATTCCCATCTGGAGCAGCGAACTCAAGTTCACCCGGCTGATATCGTCATTCGACGCCACCACCTTGTTTGTCGCCGTGTCTACCAGGTAAAGAATCGGATTGAACGCGTTCGATTCCATCCCGATCGCCACCAGCGTGAATGCCGGAAGGCTCAGCTTGTACAAATCAATCGGCTTCACGTCCGCGCTCGGTTGACGGAAATCCAGAAACCGGCACGAAGTTTCCGAAAGCGTCCCGTTCAAAGTGGCGACGTCGTTGCCCCCGAGTGTAAAGTCCTGTGGCGTGCACGTGCGGAACGCTTCCACCGTAGGTGTGATGGTGAAGTTCCCGCCGGCCCCCGCGCTCGCCGCAACCACCGTCACCGCGCCGGCAGGCAATCCCGCCAACATCTGTGCCGGTTCGGTCGTCGATCCTCCGGAGGACCCGAGGAAGTTCCCCTTGCTGTCCAGAATGAGAATCACGGGATTGAACGCGCCGCTTGCAAGCGTGATGCGCAACACTCGGCCGCCTTCCGGAATCGTCGCGGTAAACTTCTGTGCGTACAACGGGAAGAACAGGCTCGACATCTGAAACAGCGTTGCCGCCGGCAACAGATTCTGAATCTGACACGATCCCGTATCGCCGAGCATCACCGCATCAATGGGGGCTGCCAGATCCAATGGTGTCGTGACGCAGTTTGACTGCCCATACGCCGCCACCGCCAACGTCACCAGGACCGCAACCCTAAGTGTGCGTCCCACCATCCCAAGCGTGATATTCATCCGGGACAAAAGTAACTCCCCCTGACACCGCCACCAGCCAACCGCCCGGCACCTTCGCGCGCGACATCGCCGGACCGCCGCGTATTCGCAGACCCTCGAACGTTAGCACAGGACGTTCGTCCAGAACCGCTGCCGGGGCTTCCTGAATGGACGCCTCCACCTCGGGTTCGGTTTCTGCACTCGCCGCCCTCGCCGCGTTTTCGCTGTAGCGCACCGACGCCTCGCTCCGCACGAGCTTCTGCATCGTCCCCGCTGCGTTTTCCAGTTTGATCTGGTAGCGATCCCCAAGATAAGAAAACTTGAGATAGCGTCCCGTCTCCTCCACGGTGTCCAGAATCGCTCCGTAGGGAATCGTCACCGGATGCTCCGTCAGCGGACTCCCCGTCCGCTTGTTCAGTTTCGCTGCTTCAAACGTCTTGCTGACTTCATACTTTGTCATGTGAGGGTCCTAGGTGGGCGAAACCTGCAGTTCGTTCACCACCTTCTTTACGCCTTTCACCTTGTGCGTGAGCTGCTCCGCCTTCTGCTTCGCCTTGTCCGTCCGCACCTTTCCTTGCAACGTAACCGTGCCCGCCTGGACCTTCACTTCAAGGGCCGCGCCCTTCACTTCCGGGTTGTTGGCAAGCCTTAGCCGCACCTGATCGTAGATCCTGTCGTCTTCCGGATTTCCCTGGGCGAATGCGGCCGTTGCGCCCAACAGTAATACACACAGCAGCAACAAGCTCAATAGTCTTCGCATGTAGCCAGTCTATCGCATCGTGTTATCCTCACCAATAGACCCCCTTTTCTTCCAGGCGGAAACAACCACCTTGTGCGGCATTGCTGGATTCACTTCCCTCGACTTCCACCCGCCACACGACCGTATCGAGAAGCTTGCTCAGTCTATTGTCCATCGTGGTCCCGACCAGCAGGGAGTCTACCGTTCCGCCGCGGTTTCGCTCGCCGCCGTGCGCCTCAGCATCATTGATGTCGCAGGCGGTGAGCAGCCCATCAGAAGCGATGATGGCGACTCGGTCATCGTCTTCAATGGCGAGATTTACAACCACGCTTTGGTGCGTCAGGAACTCGAATCCCTCGGCCACCGGTTTGTCACGCGCTGCGATACAGAAGTGGTTCTGCGCGCGTTCCTGCAGTGGGACACGGAATGTTTCTCGCGATTGCGCGGCATGTTCGCGGTCGCGCTCTGGACCAATTCCCGCCGCCGTCTCGTGCTGGCGCGCGATCGCATGGGCATCAAGCCGCTCTACTACATGCACCGCGGACGCGATCTCCTCTTCGGATCGGAATTAAAGACCATCCTCGGTCACGGTGAAGTGCCGCGCTACATCGACACGCAGGGCCTCAGCTACTACCTCTCGCTCAATTACATCCCACAGCCACACACGCTCGTGGATGGCATTGTCAAACTCGCCCCTGGCAACTGGCTCGAATTGGTGGACGGCCGCGTGAGCATCCAGCCTTATTGGAAACTGCGATTCCAACCCGACGAACGCCTCACACTCGGGGACGCAAAAGCCGAACTCGATGGTCTCCTGCGCGATTCCGTGCGCGAGCATCTCATCTCAGATGTGCCGCTTGGCGTCTGGAGCAGCGGCGGCCTCGACTCGTCCACCATCCTCCACTACGCTGCTCAGGATGTTCCGCACCTCAAAACATTCTCGGTGTCCTTTCGCGGCCGTTCATTTGACGAGAGCCCTTACTTCCGGCAGATCGCACAGAAGTACTCCACCGATCACAATGAGTTCGACCTCAACCCCGAGGAAGGCCTCATCGATGCTATCCAGCAGATGGCCTGGTATTCCGATGAGCCCAGTGCCGATGCCGGCGCGCTCCCTGTTTGGTTCCTCTCCAAAATGACACGCCGCAAGGTCACCGTTGCTCTCAGTGGCGAAGGTGCCGACGAGTTGTTTGGCGGTTACTACACTTACCTCGCCGATCGCTACGCCGCGCGCATCTGCCTCGTGCCCGCATCCCTGCGCCGCCTCGGTCTCGGATTGCTGCGCCTGTGGCCCGCTTCCGACGACAAGATAAGCCTCGAGTACAAAGCCAAGCGCTTTCTCGCCGGATCATTACTTCCATCCGTCCGTGCCCACTTGTTCTGGAACGGCACCTTCGACGACGCCCACAAACACGCCTTGGCCCGCGTGCCCCGGTGCGATTGGGACTCGCTGCTGCCGCCGGATGCACCCGCCGCCGGAGCCCTCAATCGCTACCTCTGGCTGGATCAACTCTGCTATCTCCCCGAGGACATCCTCAACAAGTGCGACCGTATGAGCATGGCCCATTCGCTCGAAGTGCGTCCGCCGTTCCTCGATCACCGCATCGTGGAATTCGCCGCCCGCCTGCCGGACCGCCTCAAGGTGAACGGATCAAACCTCAAGTTCGTGCTGCGCGAACTGATGCGCGACAAACTCCCTCCCGCGATTTGGCAGCGCCGGAAAGAAGGGTTCGACATCCCCGCGCATCACTGGTTCCGCGGCCCGCTGAAAGAACTCCTGCTCGACACTCTCTCTGACAAGGCGGTCGCCGAAACAGGCATCTTCGACCCCGCCCAAATGCGCGCCCTGCTGCGCGATCACTTCGATCGCCGCGCCAACTACGGCTACCACCTCTGGGGCCTCCTGACATTGTTCCTGTGGATGAAACGTTGGAACATAGTGACAGCTAACGACACAAAGGAATCGCTCGCATGGGCCGGCACGCGCAATTGATCGTAATGCTGGTGGCCGCAGCCGTTTACCTAGGCTGCATCGTCAGCCCACCCGGGCTGATGGACGACGTCGATGCCGTGCAGGCCCAAATCGCCCGCAATATGCTGGAATCCGGCGATTGGGTCACCGCCCGACTCAACGGCGTCACTTACCTCGAAAAGTCGCCGCTCATCTATTGGATGATGGCCGTCAGCATGCACCTCTTCGGCGTTACCGATTGGGCCGCACGCATTCCTCTCGCGATCTTCACTGTGCTCCTGGTCTGGGTCACCATGCGTTTCGGAACGTGGGCCTTCGGCGAACGCGCGGGCTCGCTCTCGGGCCTCGTCATCGCCAGTTGCCTCGGGCTCTGGCTCTTCACACGGATTCAGATTCCCGATGCCATCCTGACCCTCACAATCACGATTGCGATGTGGTCGTTTCTTCGCGCCCTGGAAGAGGACGGCTGGCTCTGGCCAATGACCTGCTTCGCCGCCATCGGCGTGGGCCTGCTGCTCAAAGGACTCATTGCTGCTCTCTTCCCGGTCGCCACGGCGCTCCTCTATCTCGCCATCACACACCAGCTCTTCGTTCGCGAAACATGGCGTAAACTCCGGCCCATTTCCGGCATCGCGCTCATGCTCCTGATTGCCGCGCCATGGCACATCATCGCCGCACTGCGCAATCCGCCGATCTGGGATTTCACCATGAAGAGCGAGCCAGGACAATACCACGGCTTCTTCTGGTTCTATTTCTTCAACGAGCACGTTTTCCGTTTCCTCAACATGCGGCACCCGCGCGATTACAACACGGTTCCGCGAATCTACTTCTGGCTGTTCCATCTGCTGTGGCTGTTCCCGTGGAGCGCCTTTGCTCCTGCCGCGGCAGGCCTCCGCTTCCAGCCAAATGACCGCGCGGGCCGCACACGCCTCCTCGCCCTGTGTTGGGCCGGCTTCCTGCTCTGCTTCTTCACGCTCTCCACTACGCAGGAATATTATTCGATGCCCTGCTATCCCGCGCTCGCGCTGCTGCTCGGTTCCGCGCTCGCCGCCGCCGGCCAACTTTGGATCATCCGGGGCCGCCTGCTGGTAGCCGGTATCGCCGCCGCCGCCGCATTCGCCATCGGCGGCATTCTCTCGCAAGTGGCAGCCCTTCCCGCCCCGGGTGACATCTCACAGGCCCTAACGCAGAACCCCGATGCCTACACCCTTTCCCTCGGTCACATGGGCGATCTCACGTTGAAGTCGTTCGCCTACCTCCGCCTGCCCCTTGTCATTGCCGGCATCGCATTCGTCATCGGTTCTCTTGGCACGTGGCTGTTCCGCCGCAACGATCGTGCCTACCTCGCCATCGCCGTCATGATGGTCCTCTTCTTCCACGCCGCCCGCATCGCACTCATCCGCTTCGACCCTTACCTTGGTTCGCGCGAGCTCGCCGAAGCCTACGTCAAGGCACCTCCCGGTGAGTTGATCGTCGACAACCAGTACTACGCCTTCTCCAGCGTCTTCTTCTACGCCAACTGCAGGGCGCTGCTGCTTGAAGGCCGCGTGAACAACCTCGAGTACGGCTCCTACGCGCCTGACGCTCCCAACGTCTTCATCGACCAGCCGGCATTCTCGCGTCTATGGAAAGATCCGCGGCGCCGCTATCTGCTCGTCGAGGGGCCCGCAGTCGCCCGCATCGAGAACCTTGTTGGCCGTGACCTGTTGCACGTCGTCAAAGCAAGCGGGGGCAAGTTCCTCTACTCCAACCTGCCGGTAAACGAGTGAGTATGCGGATCACCATCGATGCCACTTCGCTGCTGCTGCGCAGCGCTGGAATCAAGAGCTACACGCACCACTGGCTCAAGGCCCTGCGTCAAACCGGCGATGCCGAAATTCGCGCGTTCCCGTTCATTACTACCACCGGCGATCTCCACCACGACCGTTCGATGCTGCCCCTGTGGTCCACGTATCCGCGCCTGGCCGCCCTCTACGCGGTGAACTACCTCGGCCCCGTGGTGCTTGATGCCTGCATTGGAGGCGCCGACATTTTTCATTGCTCCAATCAGGTGCGCCATGCCCCGCGCCGTGCCCGCCTCACCGCCACGATTCACGATCTCACCTGCTGGAAGATGCCGGAGCTGCACACGCCCGCCAACGTGCGCGCCGACCGGAACTTCGCCGAGCGCGTCCTCCAGAAAGCCGATGGGATCATTGCCGTTTCTGAAGCCACCCGTCAGGACGCGATCGAAGAACTCGGCATTGCGGAAGAGCGCATCGTCGCCATCCACTCCGGGGTCAACGAAGAGTTCTTCCACGTCCCCGTCGACGATGTTCTCGCGGTCAAGGATTTCTACGGCCTCGACAAACCGTACGTCCTCTACATCGGGACAATCGAACCCCGCAAGAACATCGACCGTCTTCTCGCTGCATGGCTGCAGCTTCCCGCCGATGTACTGGAAGAGCATGAGCTCGTGATTGCAGGCCCGCTCGGCTGGGCGCCCGAAACTGGTAAACGCCTCGAAGCCGGTCTCCCCGGACTCCGCCGCCTCGGCTATGTCGAAGAAGCCGCACTCGCTCCACTCACGGCCGGCGCGCTCGTCTTCGCCTACCCGTCCCTCTACGAAGGATTCGGCTTTCCCGTCGCGCAAGCCATGGCCGCCGGAGTGCCAGTGCTCACCTCCAACATCTCCGCTCTCCCGGAGATCACCGGCGACGCCGCCGAACTTGTCGATCCGCTCAGTGTCAGCGAAATCACCGCCGGCCTCAAACGCCTGCTAACCTCCCCCACCATGCGTGAATCCCTCGCCATCGAAGCCAAGGACCGCGCGCAACGCTATCGATGGTCCCGCACCGCGGAGCGCAGCATCACATTCTTCCAAAAGGTCGCCGGCCGTTAGCCGCTATTCGGGCTCCTCGCCTTCCAATGCGCTAAGACGGCGCTCGTGGATTTCCGCGATACGAACAAGTGCCCGTATGTTGGCCGCATCCTGGTCGCGTTCTTCCTTGCCGGCGCGGGATTGCTCGATCAGGGCTTCGATGTCGGCGCTTCTCGTCTTCGAATCTTCCAGCAACATGGCGATGTGCTCACCCTGCCTCGCCATTCGCTCATCCTGCCTCGCCATTCGCTCATCCTGCCTCGCCATTCGCTCATCCTGGTTCGCGATCTGCTTCTCGATGAGCTCACCCTGCCTCGCCATTCGCTCATCCTGGTTCGCGATCTGCTTATCGATGAGCTCACCCTGCCTCGCCATTCGCTCATCCTGGTTCGCGATCTGCTTATCGATGAGCTCAGCCTGCCTCGCGATCGCGATGTCACGCAACTTCGCGTCATCCACCAGCGTACTGATCGCGTACGTAAGTGCTTCGATGCGCTCGTCAATAGTCATGCCCGTGCTCCTTGCCCCACCACGCGTCTCACGATTGCGGCTCCTCTCCTAACATACCGTGCTTGGGTTCAATTGGCATCCGGCCAACTGTTGTCTCCTCGGTTGAGCCAGTGGGAGAATAGACTGATGAGCATCAACATGCCGCTCCGATCTCTATGAATGGCTCTGTCTCTGAGAAGTGGACTGGTGAATACAGCTTCGTCCTCCGCACTCTCCTCTTGAAGGACTTTCGCATACGCTACCGCAACATGTCGCTCGGTGTCGGCTGGTCGCTCGCCAACCCGCTTGTAATGATGACGGTGCTGTGGTTCGTCTTCACCAAGATCTTCCCCAGCCAGGAAAAGAACTTCCCCATCTTCGTGCTCTGCGGTCTCATCCCGTTCAACTTCTTCACGCTGGCCTGGTTTTCCGCCACCACCTCGCTGGTCGGCAACGCCTCGCTCATCAAACGCACGCGCTTCCCTCGTGAAATCGTCCCCGTCAGCACTGTGTTCGGCAACTGCCTTCACTTCCTCATCCAGATGGGGCTGCTGCTCACCATGGTCGTCTTCTTCGGCGAAGGCATCAACGTTCACTGGGTGTGGCTGCCCTTGATCATCGGTCTCGAGATTCTGTTTACAGTCGGCATGGGCTTGGCCTTCGCCGCCATTGACGTCTACATCCGCGACATTCGCTACGTGGTCGAGTCCACCAATCTTGTCCTCTTCTGGCTCGTACCAATCTTCTACCCGTTCTCCATCATCCCCGACCAGTACAAGAGCATCTACGCGTTCAACCCAATCGCGGCCGTAGTTATGGCCTTCCGTAACGTGCTCATCGAACACCGCCCCCCGGCCTTCTCCATCCTCTGGAAAATGGCGCTCGTCTCCGCACTCGCCTTCGCCATTGGAGTATTCCTGTTTGAACGCCTGAAGAAGCGCTTCTACGACTACCTGTAGCCGCCCTCCATTCGCCAACCGGTCTTCTTATCGGTGTTCATCGTTGCTCCGAAAACACCTACAACTCATGCTCCGCATCTCCTACCCGAACACCTGCTTGATGACACTTCCCCCGAAATCCGTCAGCTTCTCCTGCCGCCCATTGTGCAAATACCAAAGCCGATTCTGCTCCAGCCCCAGCGCATGCAGAATCGTCGCATGGAAGTCGCGCATGTGCAGCCCGTTGATCGCCCGCAGCCCGAACTCATCCGTATCACCCAGCACCTGGCCCCCCTTCACCCCGCCGCCCGCAAACCACATCGTGAACCCGTGCGGATTGTGATCGCGCCCGTTCCCCGATTGCGACATCGGCAGCCGTCCAAACTCGCTGCCCCAAATGATCAGTGTCGAATCCAACAACCCCCGCGACTTCAGGTCCTGAATCAGCCCGGCAATCGGCTTATCCGTCATGCCGCACATCTTCTCGTGGTTCTGCACCAGGTCGGTATGCGCGTCCCATTGAATACTAACCGGCCCGCCGCCCGAATAAACCTGCACGAACCGCACACCGCGCTCCACCATGCGCCGCGCCAGCAACAACCGCGTGCCGAACTCCGAAGTCCGCTTATCATCGAGTCCGTACAGCCGCTTGGTTGCCTCGGACTCTTTGTTGATGTCCACCGCCTCCGGCGCCTGGCTCTGCATCTTGAATGCCAGCTCATAGCTCGAAATGCGTGCGGCCATTTCGGTGTCGGTCTCCTCGGTATCGAGGTCGTTCATCTTCTGCACCAGTTCCAGAGTGCGCCGCTGGCGCTCCGTCGTCACCCCGTTCGGAGGCTTTAAATGCAAAATCGGCGTTGGCCCACCGCGCAGCAGCGTCCCCTGATACACCGCCGGCAGAAACCCCGATCCCCAACATGGCGTGCCGCCCTCAGGTGTGCCCTCGGGTTGCGGCATCACCACATACGCCGGGAGACTGTCGCTCTCTGACCCGAGCCCGTACGTCACCCATGCGCCCATGCTCGGATAGCCCATGATGATGCGCCCGCTGTGAACCTGATACATCGCCGGCGCGTGCACCACGCTCTCTGTGTAAAAGTTCCGCACGATGCACATGTCATCGACGCACTTGGAAAGGTGCGGAAACAGCGTCGATACCCACGCGCCGCTCTTCCCGTGCTGCGAGAATTTCCACGGCGACGACAGAATCGGCGTCGTCCCATCGGTGAACTGGCTCTGGATCTTCCCGAAGCTCTCCGGCAGCCGCTGCCCTTCATACTTCTTCAACGACGGCTTCGGATCGAACGTGTCGATCTGACTCGGCGCGCCCACCATGAACAGAAAGATCACCGACTTCGCCTTCGCAGCGAAATGCTGCGGCTTCGCAGCCAGCGGACTGATGCGCGGCTTGGCAAGCCCTTCACGCGCCAGCAGGCTCTGCAGCGCAATCGCGCCGAACCCGTGCGCGGCATCGCGCAGTACATCGCGGCGCGTCCGCGCCGGACGAATGTGGTTAGGGGATATAGACGAACTCATTGCGATTCACCAGCGCCAGCGTGAAATCCGCCAGCGGTCCACCTTTTTGGAAAAACTCTTTCGCCATGCGCGACTCCTCCATCCGTGGAGCCCGCGCCAGACCCAGCTTGTACGCGCGCCGCACCTGGCAATCCGCATCGCCCTTGCCGCACTCGCGTTCCAGCCGCGCCGCAAACCGCTGCGCCTGGTCATTCGCACAATCGCTGTTCATCAGCGACAGCGCCTGCAGTGCATGCGTGCTCACAGGGCGCACAGGGCACGATGTCATTGCATCCGGCTGATCGAAATTCGCCAGAAACGGCAGCCGCACCGTCCGCTTGTTCAGCAGGTAAACGCTGCGCCTGTCGAACTCGTTCTTATCCAGCGGCAGCGGCCATAGATTGTCCGGCTCGCCCTCCGTGAAAATGATGTCGTAGATCTCCGGTTCAATCGGCGTCTTCACAGGCCGTCCGCCCATCCTCGTATTGAGCACCCCGGCCACCGACAGCATCGCATCGCGAATCGCCTCGCCTTCCAACCGCCGCCGGTTCATCCGCCAGTAGTACTTGTTCTCATCATCAATCCTGGCCTTGGCCGCATCATGAGAGGTGGCCTGCTGATACGCGCTCGACAGCAGGATCATCCGGTCCATCGCCTTCACGCTCCAATTGCGCGCCACAAACTCCGTCGCCAGCCAGTCCAGCAGTTTCTGATTCGATGGCCGCGCCCCAAGAACTCCGAAATCGTTGGGCGTCTTCACCAGTCCCGACCCCATTCGGAATTGCCAGACGCGATTCACCATCACCCGCGCCACGATGGGATTCTCTGGCGCAGTCATCCATTGCGCCAGCGCAGCACGACGCCCGGCCGGCGCTTCCGGCGACTTCACCGCCACCGTGTTAATCACGCGCGGGAACCCGGGCCCGACAATATCCAGTTTGTGCTTGTGATCGCCGACTTTCAGAATGTGCGTCTCCGGCGGCTTGTCCATATTCTTCACCGCGTACGCAGTCTCGACAGGCTGCGGTTCGGTGTACTCCAACTGGTGCAGTTGCTTGCGCAATGCCGTACGCCGCGCCTTCTCATCCGCCGGCAGCACCGCCAGCACCTCATCCCACGAGACCTTCAACTGCGCTTCAGCCTCTTTCGCCAACCGCTTCTGCTCGTCGTTCCGCTTGTCCTTCGGCATGTCGTAAGCCGCGCGAAACTGCGGTTCCAGCGCCTTGTACTTCTCCGCTTTCAGACGTTCGCGGTGCGGCTTTTCGATCTCGGCAATCTTGTCAGTCACGGGCCTGAGACGCGCCTTGTACTCCTTCACCGCCTCCTCATGTGCCTTCTTCTCCGCATCGCTCGCCATTACCGTGTCCTTCAACTCGGTGGACGCCAGCACCGCTTGCAGCTTGTAATAATCCGATTGCGGAATAGGATCGAACTTGTGATTGTGGCAGCGCGCGCATCCCACGGTCATCGCGAGGAACACGCCTCCCACCGCGCCGGTCATTTCCGTGAGAATCTCCTGCCGGTTCATTTCCTCGTCCTGATTCCCACCAACAATGTGAATCGGACCCGCGCGATAGAACCCCGTGGCAATCAGCGCCTCTTTATTCCCCGGAAAAAGCTCATCCCCCGCAAGCTGCTCCTGCACGAAAACGTAATACGGCTTGTCGCTGTTGAAGGCCCGGATCACGTAATCGCGATACCGCCATGCATGCGGACGCTCCGCATCCAGCTCATACCCATTGGTGTCCGCATACCTCGCGACATCCAACCAGCGCTGCCCCCACCGCTCGCCATAATGCGGCGACGCCATCAATCGGTCCACCAACTTCTCGTACGCATTCGCCGACGTGTCGCGAAGGAACAGATCCAACTCCCCCGGCGTCGGCGGCAACCCGGTCAAATCCAACGTCACCCGCCGGATCAGCTTTTCTTTCTCCACCGCGCGCGAGGGCGTGAGTCCCTTCGCCTTCATCGCCTCCAGCAGAAACGCATCAATCGGTGTGCGGACCCACTTGTCCTGCAAGGCCGGAACCTCCGGTCGCACGGGCCGCTGAAACGCCCAGAAACTGCGGCGCGGCGCGACCCACGCGTCGTCCTTGGCATCGTCCTTGTAAGGTCCCGACGCGAGGGCAATTGCCCCACCCGCGGCGATGACGAGGAGTCCCAGTGCTGAAAATCGGCTGTTCACGGTCTTGTCTAAGATTATATAAGTGATTCAGCACCTGGAGCCCGACGACATCTTCACCCACGCCGACGCACTCTGCCGTCTCCTCTGGGACGCAGTGGATAGCGGAGCCTCCGTGGGCTTCCTCCCGCCCGTCGATCCCGTCACCGCACTCGACTACTGGAACTCCGTCCGCATCGCCATGCATGAAGAGTCGCGCCTGTTGCTGGCCGCTTTCGACGACGTCGAATTGATCGCCGCGGTGCAACTGGACCTCGCCACCCAAGCCAACGCGCTCCATCGCGCCGAGGTGTGCAAACTCCTGGTCCGCCGCGATGTCCGCCGCCGCGGTATTGGCCGCGCTCTCATGCTCGCCGCCGAAGACGCCGCCCGCTCCATCGGCCGCACACTGCTTGTCCTCGACACGCGCAAGGGCGACCCCTCCGAAGGACTCTACCGCTCCATGGGCTACACGCTCGCCGGCGAAATTCCCGGCTACGCCCGCAGCGCTGACGGCACTCTCCACTCCACCGTAATTCTCTACAAAACCCTGGCAGGCTAGCCTCCGTAACCCACCGAATCTACCCCAGCCGCGCGCGTTCACTGTCGCGGCTCGGAATCCAAGCCAAGCGTCTACCCGGGCTCGACGGTGACCACCGCGTCCATGATACCGGCTGAGGCGCCGAAGTTACCCTCCCGCACCATGTCGTCGGCGGTCTGATCGGGAATAATGTCGCCGTCCCTGGCGCCCCGGCCTGAGGCGAGTTTGAGCGCGGCTGACTGGTGGCCGAACCCGTGGGCTACAAGGACGCAATCCGGCCGCAGAGTCTCGCTCAAATGAGCATTCAGCACAATGCTTCCGACCCTGGAACGAACCTGCACTGGCTGCCCTTCCTTGATCCCGAGCCGGGCCGCGGCCAAGGGATTCAGGATGGCCGCGTTTTCCGGCATCATCTCATGCAGGATGGGATTGTTCTGTGTGGTGTTGCGGCGGTGGACGGCGGGAATATAGGTGAGATAGTAGAATGGATACTCAGGAGTCGGGATCTCGCGCTTCTGTTTCCAGACAGGCAGAGGATCGAGGTTCCTGGCTGCGAACTGCGGAACGTAGATCTGGCACTTTCCGCCTGGGGCGGCGAAGGTTGTCCGGGGTACGAAAGCTTCCTCTCTGGTGAGCAGACCCTTGTCGCGGAACTCGGCGAAGTTGGCTCCCAGACCGGCGGCTTTGGCCTTCTCGTCGAGCAGCTCCGTCGGGTTGATGAAGTCGCCATTGGGCTTGCGGAAGTAGTCCGGGGCGAGCCGCTTGCCCAGTTCGAGCGATACGTAGCCGATGGACTTGGCTTCAAACATCGCAGGGACAACCGCCCGGCGCGGGAGCACCTGCGGGACGATGGCGCTGTACTCCCTGGTGACGATGTCGTTCGCCTCCAGATAGGTGATGTGGGGCAGAACAATGTCAGCGAGTTGAGCGGTGTCCGTTGGGAGTACGTCCATTACCACGGTAAACTCCACCGTGTTGAGTGCCTCGGCGATACGCAGGGGCCGCGGGAATCCGAGGATTGTGTAGAAATTTATGAAAGCCGCCTTGATCATTCCCGGATACTGGTTCAGCATGCCATCGGCAAGTGTGCTGAAGTTCCCGTTACCGGCTTCGTCGGCGAACGGCAGCTTATCGCGGCCGTCAATCCGGCGGCCCTTCTTGGCGGGATAAGCCGCCGGCTTGTAGATGGCGTCCACTCCGGGTATTTCCCAACTGCGGGGAAAGTACCTGCCACCCGGCCGGTCGATGGTTCCGGCAAAGATATTCAGTATGGAGATGGCGTGGCAAAGCTGCGTGCCGTTGGTGTAGTTGGCGCAGAGAGTCTTCTTGTGGGCGGGGGCGATGGCGGGGCCCTGTGAGCTGAACTCGCGCGCGATGCGGCGAATGTCGCCGGCCGGGACGTCGCTGAGCTCCTGCGCCCACTCCAGGGTGTAGGACTGAAAGTGCGCCCGCGTTTCCTTCTCGTAAAGAGAGAAATTCGTATAGTTGTCGACAAATTCCAAGTTGTACAGGTTTTCAGCGAGGATGACCTGGATCATGGCGAGGGCGACGGCCAGATCGGCTCCGGGGCGGATGGGATACCACTCGTCGGCCCACCGCGCGGTAGCGCTGTAAACGGGGTTGAAGCAGACGACTTTCGCGCCGTTGTCACGGGCCTGTTGGACGCCTCGCGTGAACACGAGCTTGCTCTTGGCGACGAGGTCCCAGCCAAACAGAAGCATGTAGCGTGAGTTCTCAAAGTCGTTGCAGAAGCTCTTGGAGCCGGTGGTGTACTTCTGAATCACCTTGTCGGCGGTGTAGCATTCGTCGATGTGATCGACGCGGTTGATGGCTCCGAGCGCATTCAGCAGACGCGTAAAGACGTCGGGATTCGGCCGGGAAACGAAGAGCAGGGACTCCGGGCCATATTGGTCGATATAGGAGCGGAAACGCTCGGCGATAGTGTCCAAGGCCTCCTGCCATGTGATTCTGACCCAACCGGGGTCCTCGTCAAGACCTTTGTTGGGATTGGTGCGCTTCATCGGGTACTTGAGGCGGTTCGGGTCATAGAGAAATGCCGCGCCGGCCGCGCCCTTTCCGCAGAGACGCCCGCCGCCACCCTGGGTATCGCCCGCCAACCCTTCGAGGAATGTCAGGACGCCATCCTGCACAGTGGCGGTCACACCGCAGGCGGAATCGCACAGTGCGCAGGCGGTTGCCAGGGTCTGGACAACCGGGGGCGCTACATCGGCGGGGCGGAATATCTGACCCCACGCGCTGCCGGCGGTTCCTGCCGTCAAGATGCCCGCGCCTGCTCTGCTGGTCAAGCTCAGCCAGTTTCTTCTTGTCATTGTCATGGTAGTCTCCTATCGAATGCCCCAACCACTGGTTACAAAACGGACGTGAGGTTTGTTCTGGCCCGGAGTGAATCCTTCGATCGCGGGCGATCCCTTCGATTCGATCTCCTCCCATTTGCCCCACTGCAGCGCACCCGTGGGACAGACGGTTGCGCAGGCCGGTTCGAGTCCCTTGTCGACGCGATCGAAACACATCGTACACTTCTGCATTTTTCCGGTAACGGTGTGATACTGGGGTGCGGCGTAGGGGCAGGACTTCCCACACATCTGGCAGCCGATACAGCGGCTGGTATCCACGACAACAATGCCATCGGCTCGGCGGGAGATAGCCTTGACAGGACACACCTGGACGCAGTCGGCATCCTCGCAGTGATTGCAAGCCATGGAGAGAGCTTGCACTCTTATTTGCGGAAACGTACCAGATTCCTGGAGACGAACCTGGCGGTACCTGAGGTTTACGCCTGTCTCCACCTTATTCCATTGCTTGCAAGCAGCCTCGCAGGCCTTGCAATCAATGCAGCGTTTTGGATCTAACAACCAACCGTAATCATACATAAGATAATAGCTCCGTGTATTTGGGTTCTTGGCAATATTGCCAAGGAACTCCAAGCTCCATGTATACGGCAGGGCGGCGCTAAAGGCAATGCTTTGCTTGCGATAGTGAGAAATGACTCAACCATTCGGTGCTGAATCTGGGATGGGCTTAATGGCGCAGTGTTCCGCGTGCGATTCGCACTCCGCGGAAGCCGCGATTTCCCTAGTGTTTTCGCACACTTCGTGGTTTGTGATCGGACATCCGAATGACAGCCCGCGGATAGGGTTTAAAGCCCCAATTCACGAGACAGCGCCAGTAACGACTGGGGCGGCAACCTGAAGGGGCTGAGCACTGCGAACCACTCCAAGCGTTGTTTGACCCATTCTCCGTGTCGGCAGGCTGTTTTCCCCGACTTAGCTCACAGGCGGAGGGAAACGTTCCTAACCTATAGAAATGGAATAACATTGGCGCGTGAACTTGATTCGGTCGGGGTGTTGGAAATTCAATTGCTATGGAGCGATCTCGATTGGATCATCGCGGCGAAACGCCGCTTGCTCGAAGTCGTAAAGAGGAGAACCGTAATGGGAAGAGGAAGTGGCGCGACGAAAACAGCTAACCCAACAGGACGGCGAGGCTTCTTTCAGGCGTTGGCAAGTGTCGGCACGGGAACGGCGGCGGGTCTGGCCGGCCTCAAGCTTCTTGAACCAGGAGAGGTTGAAGCGGCCGAGATCCCTCCAGTGCGGGCTGACTCTGGCGGGAGCGTGATCCGCATGCAGCAGGAGTTGGAGCAGACGCTGGCGAACAATCGCACGCCAAGCTGGTTAATGGTAGTGGACACGCGGAAGTGCATCGGGTGCGATGCGTGTTCGGTGGCCTGCAAGGCGGAGAATCCGACCGGGCCAGGCGCGAACTTCCGGCGAGTGATCAAGAAGGAACTCCCTATCGGTCCACGGCCTTGGGCAATCTACAAGCCTGTGAACTGCTTGCAGTGTGACGACGCTCCTTGCGCCAAAGCGGTGCCGCAGGGGATGGTCACCAAACGCGCCGACGGCATTGTGGAATTCGATTCCACGCGGCTGAGAGGCGCCTTCGCGCAAGCCGCCGCGAAGGCCTGTCCGTTGAAGCAGATGCACATTGACGATGGGAAGACTTACACACAGAGCACGCCGAAGCAGCAGGACTATGAGGGACGGACATTCGTTGAGAACGGCGTTGTCCGGACGAGAAAGGGCGTTGACAACCTGCTCGCCGACAGCGCGAGAAAATGCACTTTCTGCAGCCACTTGCTGGAGGTTGGTGTGCTTCCTGCGTGTGTCACCACCTGTGTCGGGGGCGCAATGTACTTTGGCGACGGCAACAACAGCAGCAGCCTGGTGAATGAGATTACGCAGGGACGCCGCGTCTTCAAAGGGCATCAGAATCTAGGCCTGAAACCAAGAGTGATCTACTTCGAAGAATCCATGCCGGACGCGCCGCACGTCGTTTGCGCGGCCTGCCACTCCTAAGGAGAGAAGCGATGAACGAAGAACTAAAACCCCAAGTGACACCCTCCGCGGCGGAACAAGCACCTTCGGAGCGCCGCGAACTGCTGCGTAGCGCCGCACTACTGGGGGGGGCGTGCCTGGCCTCGATCCTCCCTGGCACCGCAAGCGCCCAGGGGACAGGCAACCGGGCTGTTCCCAAGAAAGTGGAACCATCGGATTACATCTATTCCACCTGCCTGCAATGCAACACGGGCTGTGAGGTCAAGGTGAAGATTCAGGACGGGCTCGCCGTGAAGATCGACGGCAATCCTTACGGTCCGCGCGCCATGGATCCGCACATTGACTGGAAGACACCGGTGACGCAGGCGGCCCGTCTCAACGGCGTTATCTGTCCGAAGGGACAGTCGGGGATTCAAACCGTTTACGATCCCTATCGTGTTGTGAAGGTGCTGAAACGAGTGGGCAAACGGGGAGAAGGCAAGTGGCGCACCATCGACTTTCAGGAGGCCATTGGCGAGATTGTCGAAGGTGGCGCGCTGTTCCAGCAGGACAGCGGAGCCACGGTCACCGGACTGCGCGAACTGCACGCCTTGCGCGATCCAAAGGCGTTTGCGGCGATGGCCGCGGATGTGGCGAACGTCCAAGGTAAGAAGATGACTGTCGCCGAGTTCCAGGAGAAGTACAAGGCGGATCTGGACAAACTCATCGACCCGGATCATCCGGACTTTGGGCCGAAGAACAACCAGTTTGTGTTCAACTGGGGCCGGCTGAAGGCTGGACGGCAGGATTTTTTCCTGCGGTTTGTCAAGGATAGTTTCGGCTCCAACAACGCGCATGGGCACACCACGGTCTGCCAGGGCTCGATCTATTTCGCCGGCAAGTCGATGTCGGACCAGCCGAGCGGCGGCGGTTTCACCGGGGGAGCCAAGGCATATTGGATGGCCGATACCGCCAATGCGGAGTTTATTCTCTACTGGGGCGCCAACGTGCTGGAGGGGAACTACGGGCCGCCGTTGAAAGTTCCGAAGATCACACGCGGCATCGCCAGCAATCGGTTGAAGGTAGCGGTGGTGGACCCGCGCTACAACAAAATCGCCTCGAAAGCGTGGAAGTGGCTGCCCATCAAGCCTGGTGAAGATGCAGCGCTTGCCATGGCCATGATCCGCTGGATTATTGACAATGGACGGTATGACAGCCAATACCTGGAGAACTGCAACAAGGCGGCGGCCACGGGGGATGGAGAACCGACATGGTCGAATGCCGCCTGGCTGGTGACTATCCGGCCAGATGGATCAGCAGGAGCATTCTTGCGCGCCGCCCAGGCCGGACTCGCGGGCGATGCGGACACATTCGTCTCCATGCGGGGCGACCAGCCGCTGGCCTTCAAGTCGGACGACGCGTCAAAGGCGGTAGAAGGCGATCTCTTTGTCGATACGACGATCAACAATATCCGCGTAAAGTCGGGGCTGCAGATTCTGTACGAAGAGGCTAGCAAGAAATCCCTGTACGACTGGGCCAACATCGCGGGACTCAGCCCGACGGACATAGAGGCGCTGGCCGATGAGTTCACTTCACACGGCAAGAAGGCGGTGGTGGAAATCCACCGCGGAGTTTCGCAGCATACCAACGGATTCTACAACGTGCTGGCGACGATGGGCGCGCTGAATACGCTGATTGGGAATCTCGATTGGAAGGGCGGGCTTGTGTATGGTGGTGGCGCCTACGGGGAAACCGGCGGGACAGGAAGGCCATATCAACTTGGGGACCACCCGGCCAAAATCACCCCCTTTGGGATTGACATTATCAGAGGTGGCGCCAGCTACGAGAAAAGCACGATATTCTCCGGCTATCCGGCAAAGCGTCCGTGGTATCCCCTGGCAAGCGATGTCTACCAGGAAGTGATCCCGTCGGCGGGCGATGCCTACCCGTATCCGATCAAGGCTCTGTTCCTCTACCAAGGCTCGCCGGTATATGCTCTGCCGGCCGGCCATTCGCTGATTCCGACGTTGATGGATCCGAAGAAGATCCCGTTGTTCGTCTGTAGTGACATCGTCATCGGGGAAACGAGCCAGTACGCGGACTACATTTTCCCGGACCTGACCTACCTTGAACGGTGGGAGTTCCATCGGACCCACCCCTCCATCGTGCACCGGGTCTCCCCAGTCCGCCAGCCGGCCATTGCTTCACCAAACGAGACGGTTCGGGTGTTCAACCAGGATATGCCGGTTTCGATGGAGAGCGTGATGCTGGCAATTGCTGAGAGGCTGTCGCTGCGGGGCTTTGGCCCTGGCGGTTTTGGCAGCGGCGATCTTTCGCGCCCTGAGGACTACTACATCCGGATGGTTGCCAACATCGCGCACGGCGACTCAAGCGGCACATCGGATGTGTGTCCGGACGCGGCGGACGAGGAGATGCTGACTTTCCGCAACGCCCGCAAGCACCTGCCTGCTTCGATGTTCGACGAGAACAAGTGGGCGGCGATCGCCGGTCCGAACTGGTGGAAGAAAGTGGTCTACGTCCTTAACCGCGGCGGGCGGTGGTGGAGTTTCAATGAGGCGTGGAATGGCGAGAAGACCAAGGCGCAGTACGGGAAACTCGTGAATCTCTATCATGAAAAGCCGGCAACGACGCGCAACTCCCTGACCGGCGCCTATTTGAGCGGCGTGCCTACTTACCTGCCGATTGTGGATGCACTCGGCAACGCGCTCGATCATAAGGCAGCGCCTTTCACCATGATTACGAGTCGCAACATGCTGGCAACCAAGAGCCGCACCATCTCGAACTACTGGCTAACGGACATCCTGCCTGAAAACGTGATTGAGATGAGCAGCCTGGATGCGCGGCGCCTCGGCTTTCACGACGGAGATATGGTCCGGCTGAGCTCCGCCGGTAATCCGGACGCGCAGTGGGAGTTGGGCAACGGCCAGACCAAGGCGCTTGTTGGGAGGCTCAAGGTTAGCGATCGAATCCGCAACGGTGTCATCGCTTTCGATCTTGGCTACGGGCATTGGGCTTACGGCGCATCCGATCAGACGATCGACGGGCAACTGATTCACGGCGATCCACGGCGCGCGGCCGGAATCCACGCCAACTCCGCGATGGTGGTGGACGGCCACCTGAGGTCGCCACTGAGCGATGTTGTCGGGGGCAGCGCCGTTTTCTACGATACGAAGGTCTACCTCACTGTTGTCTGAGCCCGGCCGATCCTAATAGCACCGGGTCAGCCCGGCCGCTGATGAGGGTGCCGCCGCGTTCGAGGTGCGGGGCGAGGGAGCCGAGACTGCCTGGAGGAAAGTAGTTTCGGCTGCATCCGAGCCCTCGACGGGCTCGCGGTTGAGTTGGCCTTGCCGGCGGCCCGTGACGGGTCCGTTGGTCCGCCAAGCCCCACCAGCCATTCACTCCGCCCGCAGCGCATTCACGGGGTCAACGCCGGTGGCCCGCCTTGCCGGAACGTAGCTCGCCACGGCCGCCGCCGCCACCAAAACCAGCGCCACCACCACATACGTCAGCGGATCGAGCGCGCTCACGCCAAACAGCAGCGATGCCAGAAACCGCGTCACCCCCGCCGCCGCCACCAGCCCGATCCCCACTCCGATCGCCGCCAGGGCTAATCCCTGCTTCACAAACAACCCCCGCACCAGTCCGTGATCCGCTCCCAGCGCCATTCGGATGCCGATCTCTCGAGTCCGCTGCGTCACCGCGTACGAAAGCACGCCGTAAATTCCGATCAGGCCCAGCAGCAGCGCCATCCCGCCGGCAATCGACAGCATCACCAGCGTGAACGAAGTCCGCGCCATCGACTTCCTGTAGATCGTCTCCAGCGTCCGCACATTCGCAATCGGCAGATCTCCCTGCACTGACCAAACCGCTCTGCGCACTTCATCCATCAACCCCGGCGTGCCCGTGCGCGGCGACCGGATCACATACGAGAGCGAGCGCCGCACCTGCACCGGACGGCCCCACATCTCCTTCACCAGCACCGGCCAATAGACGAAGGTGGGCGCCTTCTTCTCCAAGCCGTCATCCCGTTCCTCGCCCACCACTCCGATCACTTCGCGCCATCTTCCCTTCAGACTCTCGCGCACGCGCTTTCCCACCGCCGCGGCCGGATTGCCCCATAGCTCCCGCGCCAGATTCTCCGACAACAACACCACCGGACGGTCGCCATAAAGATCCGTCCACGTCACATCCCGGCCCGCCACCAGCGGCGTTCCCATGGTTTTCAGAAACCCCGGTGACAGGTACTTGTACCGGCGGATCGGAGGCATCTTCGACTCGACGTATGTATGGTCCTCCGCATAAATCGGATCGGCGCTCCGGCTGCCGTCCATCGTGATCGACGCGGCCATCGCCACACTCGTCACTCCCGGTATCGTCGCCATGCGATCGCGAATGGACTGATGCATCCGTATCGCGCGTTCCGGTTCGGAAGCCAGCGCCTCGGGAATCGAAATCCGCATCGTCAACACTTGCTCCGGCGCCGTGAACCCAGGATTCACCTGGCGCATTTGATAAGCAGTCCGGATCATCAATCCCGATCCAGTCAGCAGCACCAGCGCGAGCGCCACCTGCGCCACCACAAACGCGTTCCGCATCCGGTGCCGTTCGCGGCTCTGGCTCAACCCGCGTCCGCCTTCGCGCAACGACGTGCCGATGCCCATCCCGCTCTGCCGCAGCACCGGCAGGAACCCAAAAAGCAGCGCCGATACAAGCGACACGCCGATCGTGAACACCACCACCCGCGGGTCGATGCCGATCAGAGTGATGCGCGGCAATCCCGCCGGCGCCAACGTGATCAACACACGCACCGCGCCGTACGCCAGCCCCAGCCCGATGGCCCCGCCCGCGCCCCACAGCAGCAGGCTCTCTACCAGTAGTTCCTTCGCCGTGTCCAGCCAGCCCGCGCCCAGCGCCGTTCGAATGGTCATCTCCTGCCGCCGCCCTTCCGCGCGCACCAGCAGCAGATTCGCCACGTTCGCGCACGAAATCAGCAGCACGATCGCAATCGTTCCCATCAACACCCAAACCACGTTCCCGGCATCGCGCACCACGTCATTCTTCAGTGGCCGCAGATTCGGCGCCATCCGCGTTTCTTCAAACATCTTCAGGGACAGTCCCTGCGGTGCGCCAAAGCGCCGGCCCATGATCGGCAGCATGCGCGCCACATCGGCGCTCGCCTGCTCCATCGTTACTCCGGGCTTCAACCTCGCAATGCCCTGATAGCTGAAGTTGCCAAGAAACACCTTCGCCCGGTCCAGTTGCATCGGGATGATCACGTCCATCCGCTCATCGAGAAAACGGAAATGCTCCGGCATCACGCCGATTACCTCGCGTGCCTTCCGGTCGATTAGAATCCGCCGTCCGATCACGGACGGATCGCCGCCAAATCGCTGGCGCCAGTAGCCATGGGACAGCATCGTTGTATCCGGACTTCCCGGCGAATCATCCTTTTTTGAAAACCACCGGCCCAGCGCCGGCGACACTCGTAACGCCGGCAGAATCCCGTCGGTGACGAACAGCGCGGCTACCTGCTCGGGCTCCGCGACACCGGTAATACTTACTGACCCGGTCGTCCAGATGCCGCTCTCCTCAAACGTCTTCCCATCCTCGCGATACGTGAAATACGTGGAGGGCGACGCGTTCAGCTCCTTGATGTTCACGCCCGGCGCGGTGTGCCACACGCCGATCAAACGGTCCGGCTCCGGATAGGGCAACGGCTTCAGGATCACTCCGTCCACTACCGCGAAGATCGCCGCCGTCGCGCCAATGCCAATGGCCAGCGTCATTACGGCAAGCGTGGAGAATCCAGGGGCGCGGCCCAGCCGCCTCGTCACTTGACGCACAAGTCGAGTCATACGCCGTACTACGACCAAAACCGAAAAACGTTCCGTAATTTTTGCGGATTACACTAGTAGCATGCCGCGGATGTTTCTGGCTCTCGTTTTGTATCTTGCGTCCCCACTCCTGGCCGCCACTGTGAAAACCCGCCCCTGCACCGGCGGTATCGAGGCCGCCAGGATTCGCCTCGAAGTCCGGCGCCCCGAGGGTGGCGGCCAGCGCAGCCTCTCACGCATCAAACGCATTGAAAAAGGCAGCAAGATCACCTACCGTCCAATGGACCTGCCCGCTGATATGAAGACGAACGCGCGTGTCGCGCTCGTTCTTGGGTTCACCAATGAGCACGGCGGCACCAGCCTCACAATGCTCGAGTTCAAGCCCGCGGGGATCTCCGGCGATTGGATAGCCCCCTTCCGCGCCACCATGGCCATCTTCGTCCTCGGCCCGCAGGGTCTCGACGAAAAGCGCCTTTCCACACTCGTCACAAGAGACGAGGACCTGCTCACCGCCCTCGCCGACTATGCCGATGAGACCGACGAAATCGAAGACACCGTCGAATTGCTTACCGCCCTCGAAGAAAGTGAGGACGCCGATCTCGACGACACCACCCGCCTGGATCGCAACAACCCCACCGAACAGGCTCTCTACACATTGCTGCGCGCGGTCAATCCTTCGCTCATGGCGAACAACCCGCTCGGCCAGGGAAAGCGCGTCGGCCCAGTTACCCTGAGGAACAAAGCCACCGCCGGCTTCTTCGATAACGCCGGCGGCATCTTCTGGGGCGGCGGCGCTCTCTCTGAACTGAAACCCATGCTCCTTCCCGACACCGATTTCCGCGCCGCGTTCGTCCAGCGCACCGGAGAAAACCTCGCTCTCTGCGTCCCGCGCGTCGCCACCAAATCGCGCAACCGTCAGGTCTACATGTGGGCCCATCGCATCATTGATTCCTCCGCCCCGGCCATCACGCTCACCGCCGACCGCCGCGCCCCCATCGGCGCCCGCGCCTTGATTGCCGCCCGTACCTCCAAGGCTGCCGACTGGAAGTACATCGAGCGGTTCGACCGTTGGATGCTCGCCCCCGCTGCTGGTGGCGAAGCGCTGCCCATCAAGGTGCGCACCGCCGTGCAGGGCCGCAATCTCGAAATAGATCTCCGCGGTTTCCCCGGCGCACCCGGCAAATGGCTCCTCCGCGGTGAATGGGATTGGGACACGGTGACCGCAACCGGCGACATCGAGCTCGCGCGCCTCGGTGACCTCAAGGAAGCCCGCCTCTCCCCTACACAACCGCTCACTGAAGCCACCGGTGTCACTGCTCTCACTCTGGATGGCGCCGATTTCCAATTCCTCGATCGCGTCACCATCCGCCCCCTCGGCGGACAAGCCGAGTTCGCCCAACCCGTGCAGTTCATCCTGCCAAAAGGCCGTCGCGGCGGCGCGCAGAATCAGGTCACGCTCGAAGTGGATACGCGCCTGTTGCGCGGAGGACAACACCTGCTCGCGCTCCAACAGGCCGATGGCAAGACGCAGGAACTCCCGCTCAACGTCAATCCCAGCGCCGGCCGCATCGACAATCTCCCATTGCGCGTCGCCGGCTCCACCGCTCCGCAGCGCGTCACACTCCGGGGCCAACAACTCGATCAGATCGCCCGCATCGAAGTCGACGGCGGCTCGCTCCAACTCGATCCTGTCTCCGGAAAAACGAATGAGCGCGGCGGCACCCTGCAATTCCAATCCCCGCTTAAACGCGGCGACAAGCCCGCGTTCACCGTCGAGTTCACCACCGGTGCAAAGTCGCAGATCCCCGCCGCGCTCGATGTCCTTGGCAACGCGCCTCGCATCACCAATACACGTACCGCGCTCCCCGCCGACACGGGCGTCACTCTCAAGACCGGAGAAATCCCGGCAGGCGCACTCGTCACGTTCCAACTTCAATCGGATCAGGCGAACATTGCCGCCGTGCAGACAGTCTGCGGCCCGGCCACGCAGCGCATCGCCGTTGGCGAACGCGGTCTTACTCCGCAATCCCCCGGCGCCTTTCTGCTCTCACTGCGCGCCAACGGCGCCTGCCCGCTCAAGGCAAGCGTCGAATCCACGGAAGGGTTACTGTCCGACCCCGCCCCGCTCGGCAACGTCATCCGCATCCCGCAAGTGGAGAGCATCACCTTCACCGGCGAACGAAACCCGGACGGCACGTTCGCCGCAGTCCTCACCGGACGCGACCTGGACACCATCGAGAAGAGCGGCTGGACCGCCGCAACAGGTATACCCACAACCGCCCTCCCCGAGCCCGTGTTGAATCAACCCGACAAGCAGATCCTGCGAGTCGCCATGCCGTGGCCCTCCCCCGCCCCGCGCTCGCAAGTTTTCATTTGGCTCCGAGGCGAATCCGAAGGTCGAGCCACGTCCGCGCGCTATTAGCGGCCCCCACCCGCCAGCCCCCCCCACTACATCTCGAAACTCATTGAAGCTCGGCGAGCCATCGGCATCGACTACTTGGAGTGAGACCGGATGTTCTCGATGTGGTAGGTGTCGCCGACGACCCGGAAATAGAAGCGCCAGTCCTGGGTGACTCGACCCTGCCACAGGGCATCAGATTCATCAAACTTCTTGGCGTGTAGGCCGGGGTGCCGAAGGTCGCGGATCAGGAATCTGAGTTGCTTGATGAAAGCCTTCTGCACGTCCAAGGGAGCAGAGGCCAGCGCTTCGATGGCGCGCTGGGAGAGTTGAGCGTTCATCGAATTTTTTGCGGTTTAGTGGACGAGCGGCTTCGCTTGTACGCCTTGAAGTATGCAGCAAATTCCTCGGCGTTCTTGAAAGGCCCGTGATATGGCCCCTTGCGGGCTTCGGCAACCTCGGCTTTGATCGTGCGCCGCTGTTCGGCGGTGTATTCGTCATCGGCCACCGGCAGCTTGGGAATTAGGGTAACCACGCCGCCACTGGCCTTGACTTCCACCTGGTCGCCCGCCTTGAAGCCGGCCATGCGCCGGACGCCTGGCGGAAACATACGCTGAAACTCGCTGGTGACGGTAATGGTCATTGGTTTGGACGACATTTTAGAGACTCTTGCACCTGAAGCATAGCATCCCAGAGAAGACTGTGAAGGGCACGCCCCCCGCCCCCGCCCCAAAGCCGCTATCGACACCGGCGGTGTGAGCGGCTGGGTTCAGAGGTTCGAACGATCTCTGTGCTTCCAAACCCGCGAACCTCGATCCGCTCTCTATCCTGCAAAGCCTTGGTGATGGCGGCAGGGACTGAGTTGACGATCTTGTCGAACTCCTGCTTGCTGATCTCGTCAGAGTACGCGATTTGGTCAATCACATTGGCTTTGTTCACAGGCTTTGAATATCGCGTAGACGCACTATGCCTTCGCCTGGACAGCCTGCCGCGCGCTCCAGAATTGGACATAACGCAGGAATGAAGGGCAGTTCGAATAGTTCGAACGGGTGAACTTTCCGTCATGGGCAGGTGCCTGCCCTCGCGGCAAAAACTTGGGATCAGTCGCAGCGGAGCTGCGGCTCCGGCACTGGCGAGGTCTCGGACGTCACCCGCGGATCATTTCCGCCAGAGCATTCGCGGCGTTACTTGCATGAACAAGAACCCTCATTATAGCCCTGGGACTTTCTACACCTCGATCGCCCCCACGAGAAACGTCACCGCCTTCCCCGCAATCGAAACCCGTTCCCCGCGGTCTTCGCAAAACAACTCGCCGCCCCGCGCCGAAATCTGCCGCGCATGCAGCTTCGCCTTCTTCAACCGCCGGCTCCAATACGGAATCAGCGTCGTGTGTGCCGACCCCGTCACCGGATCCTCCGGCACCCCTTTGGCCGGCGCGAAGAACCGCGAAACAAAATCACAATCCTCGCCCGGCGCCGTCACAATCGTCGCGAACCGGTCAATCTGCGCCAGCCGCGACATCTCCGGACGCAGGCCTCGCACTTCGTCCTCAGTCGCATAGACCACCAGATAGTCGCGCGCGCCCAGCACCTGCAACGGCTGTAGTCCCAAGGCCGGCACCAGATTCTCATCCACCTCGCACGGCTCCGGTGGCCGCGATGGAAAGTCCAGCGCCATCAGCGGGCCCTCGCGTGTTACGGAGAGCCGCCCGCTTTTCGTGTCAAAATTGAGCTTGTCACTTGACTGCCCGAGATGCATCCATAACACATGCGCTGAAGCCAAAGTGGCGTGGCCGCACAGGTCCACCTCCACTGCCGGCGTGAACCATCGAAGCTGGAAGGCATCACCGTCTGCTACAAAGTATGCTGTCTCTGAAAGATTATTCTCCGCCGCGATGGCTTGCAGCGTCTCATCGGGAAGCCACGATTCCAATGGGCAAATCGCGGCCGGATTGCCACGAAAAGGCCGGTCGGAAAATGCGTCCACCTGATAGATGGGGATTTTCATGGAAACAGTGTAGCGCGCGGGTCCTACCCTTCATGCTGATCAGCGTCGCCGCATTCGGGCAATCGCCGCTCAGCGTTGACGAAGCAGTCGCCATCGCCGTCAAGGATCACCCCCTGCTGCAAACCAGTCAGGATCGGATCGCGGTAACAGAAGGATATCGCCGCCAAGCCGAACTCCGCCTCAACCCCCGTCTTATTCTGCAATCCGAAAACACAACTCCGCGCAGCGGCTTCTCCTACTCCCAGGACACCGATAACTTCGCTTACCTCCAGCAGACTATCGAAACCGCCCACAAACGCGACCTTCGTATCGCCGCCGCCGGCGCAAACGTGGAACGGGCCCGGCTGGAAAAGGAACTGCTGCAGCGCCAGATCGCCGCCCGCGTCAGACAGGCCTATTGGTTCGCCGTCGGCGCCAAGCGGGCCGAAGATCTGTTGCGCGATAACCTCTCCACTTTTCAGCGCATCATTGAATACCACGTCATTCGCGTCAAGGAAGGCGCAATGGCCGAAGCCGATCTGATCCGCGTCCGGCTCGAAGGGGAGCGCCTCTCTGCCTCGCTCAACACCTCCATCCTCGACTCGGAACGCGCCCGAATCCACCTCCAACGCGAGATGGGCCGCGTCGAGTTCCCGCCCGTTCAACTCACCGGCACTCTCGACGCCTCAGCTACCCCACGAGAACCTTTCGATCTCGCCGCCGCCGTCGAACGCCGCCTCGAAATGAAAATCGCTCGCCACGCCGTCCAGCAGGCGGTGGCTAACAGGAACGTTCAGGAAGCCGCCGCCAAGCCCAACTTCGATCTCGTGTTCGGCTACAAGCGCGCCTCCGGCTACAACGCCGCTTACAACACCATGCTCGGTGGCATTCAAATGGACCTCCCCTTCGCCAACAAGAATCAGGGCAACATCGCCGCCACCACTGCCGAGGTCCGCTTCGCCGAATCCACCGCTGCTGCTACCGCCGCCCTCATTCGCGCTGAGGCCGAAGCCGCCAACCGCGAATACGAGATGCGCCGCCGCCAACTCGGCGGATCGCTCCTCACCATGCAGCAGCAGGCCGAAGAAACCGCTCGCATCGCCGAAGCCGCCTACCGCGAAGGGGGCGCCGATCTTCTTCGCCTGCTCGACGCGCAACGCCTTCGTATCGACACGCAGCTCTTCTATTCGCGCGCACTGGCCGAATACCGCCAATCCATCGTCGCCTTGGAAACCGCAATGGGAGTCGCCCCATGAATCGCATTCTCATCGTCCCGCCTCTTCTCGTACTGCTCGCAGCCTGCTCCAAACCGCCGGAACAGGCCGTCAAGGCGGAGCCCGCAAAAGCCGAGGCCGCCACGACCGAGGGCACTCCCAAGGACGTTGTTCTCGACGACAACATGCAACGCCAGGCAACACTCGAATTCCTCCAGGTGAAACCGCGCTCTCTTCCTCTCCGCATCGAGGCCACAGGACGTCTCGCCGTCAACGAAGAGCGCAGTTGGCACGTCGGCGCCATCATCGACGGCAAGATCCTCAAGATCCTGGTCAACCCCGGCGACCGCGTAAAAAGAGACCAGGTCCTCGCCGGCCTCCACAGCCACGACCTCCACGAGGGCCGCGCGCAGTATCGCAAAGCCACCAACGACGTCACCCACCAGCGCAGCGCTGTCATTTATGCCCAGCGCCAGCGCGACCGATACAAGCGCCTCTTCGATCTCAAGGCCGCTTCGCAAGAGCAACTCGATCACGCCGAAGCCGAGCTCAAAATCGCCCAAAACCTGCTCGCCAACAACGAAATCGAACTCGAGCGCACCCGCCGCCATCTCGTCGATTTCCTCCAAGTAAGCCCCGACGATCACGACGATCACAAAGAAGGCGAAGCCGATCACGACAACGATCTGATCCTCGTCAAGTCTCCAGCCGATGGCGTCGTGCTCACCAGAAAAGTCTCCGTAGGTTCAGTCACCAGCGCCGGCGAAGAGCTGTTCGAAATCGCCGACCTCGGCTCGCTCTGGATGATTGCCTCGCTCGCCGAAGAACACCTCTCCCGCGTTCGAACCGGCATGCATGTACGCATCAAAGTCCAGGCTTATCCCGACCAGTGGTTCTCCGGCCGCATCAGTCGCCTCGGCGAGCAGCTCGATCCGGAGACCCGCACGGTCCCCGTTCGCGTGGAGCTCACCAATCCGAACGGGAAGCTGAAGCCCGAGATGTTCGCTGCCGCCGAACTCGACGTCGGGGGTAGCGCCCGCGGCATCTTCATTGACGAAACCGCCGTACAGCAAATCGACAATCAACCCGCGGTCTTCGTCCGCGCCTCCGGCAACAAATTCCTTGTGCGCGCCGTCACCGTTGGCAAGCCCGCCGGCGGCCTGATCGAAATCGTCAGCGGGCTGCAGTCTGGCGAAACCATAGTCACCCGCGGCAGCTTCCTGCTGAAATCGCAGCTTCTGAAAGGTTCCCTCGGCGAATAACATGCTCGCTCGCCTGGTCGCGTTCCACCTCCACAACCGCCTGGTCGTATTCGCGGGCCTCAGTGTCCTCATCGCCTGGGGGCTGTACACCATCTACCACATCCCCATCGACGCCTTTCCCGATCTCACCAACAATCAGGTCGTCATCACCACTGAGTGCCCGGCCATGCCCCCTTCTGAAGTGGAGCAACTCGTCACCTACCCCATCGAAGTGGTTCTCATGGGATTGCCTAAGACACAAGAGGTACGTTCTGTTTCCAAGCTCGGGCTCTCCATGGTCACGGTCGTCTTTGAGGACAGCGTCAACACCTACCTCGCCCGCCAGTGGATCAACGAGCGCCTCCAGGAGGTCCGGGCCCGCATTCCCGAAGGTCTCGAGCCGCAACTCGGCCCCGTCGCCACGGCTTTCGGTGAGATCTACCAGTACACCCTGGAAAGCAGGAAGCTCTCTCCCATGGAGATGAAAACTCTCCACGAATGGAATATCAAGAACCAATTGCGCGCCGTGCGCGGTATCAACGAAGTGAACACGTGGGGCGGTGAAACACGTCAGATCGAAATCGAAGTCGATCCATCGCTCCTCCTCCGCTACGGCCTCTCCCTCCGCTCCGTCTTTGAACGCATCCGCGAGAACAACGCCAACTTCGGCGGCGGCTACATCGAGCACGCCTCCGAACAATACACCGTCCGCGGCACCGGCCGCGTCACCGCTCCCGACGAACTGGGCAACGTCGTTCTCATCGCAAAGAAAGGCACGCCGGTTCTGCTCAGGCACGTCGCCACCATCCACGACAAGCCCATGCAGCGCTACGGCGCTGTCCTCCGCGACGGAAAAGGTGAAACCGTCTCCGGCATGACCATCATGCTCAAAGGCGAGAACGGCCGCGAAGTGATCCAACGCGTCAAGGAGCGCATAGCCGCCCTCCACCTCCCCGGCGACGTCCGCATCGTTCCCTTTTACGATCAGTCCTTCGTCATCGACGGCACCATCGCCACTGTTCGCCGGAACCTCCTGGAAGCCTTCCTTCTCGTTGTTCTGGTGCTCCTCATCTTCCTCGGCAACTGGCGCGCCTCGCTCATCGTCGCCGCGGTAATCCCACTCTCCATGCTCGTCGGCTTCATCGGCATGGCCGCATTCGGCGTATCCGCCAACCTGATGAGCCTCGGCGCAGTCGACTTCGGCATGATCGTCGATGGCGCCGTCGTCATGATGGAGAACGCCGTCCGCCGCCTCGAGCGCAAGCCTGGCGACCAGAACTTCCACGGCAAGGAGCGCATCCGCCTCGCGGCCAATGAGGTCACTCGTCCAATCGTCTTCGGCGTCGGCATCATCATCGCTGTCTACCTCCCCATCTTCTTCCTCGAAGGCCTCGAAGGCCGCATGTTCCGCCCCATGGCCATCACAGTGTGTTCCGCCTTATTCGGCTCCCTGCTGCTGGCCCTCACCGTGGTGCCCGCTGCCACCTATACGGCGTTGGGCAACGGCGTCAAACCCCACTCCGAAGGCTGGTTCGGCAGCCTCCGCCGCTTCTATGAGCGAACCCTCGCCGCCGTTCTCCGGCATCGCTGGCCCGTCGTTCTCGCCGGATTCGCGGGAGTCGCCGGCGCTCTCGTTTCCCTCGCCTACATCGGCACCGAATTCATGCCCCGCCTCGACGAGGGATCGATGCTCATCACCACGCGCAAACTCCCGGGCATCTCCCTCCCCGACTCCATCGAACTCAGCCGCCGGGTCGATCTTGCCATTAAGGAATTTCCCGAAGTCACCAGCGTCGTCTCCAAGCTGGGACGCCCCGACCTCGCCACCGAAGCAATGGGCATCTACGAAGCCGATGTCTATGTCCTGCTCAAGCCGCGCGAGCAGTGGACAACGGCTCACTCCAAGGAAGACCTCGTGGCCGCAATGTCCAAACGCCTCGAACAGATCCCCGGCGTCGCCTACAACTTCACCCAACCCATGGCCATGCGCCTCGACGAAGTGGTCTCCGGCATCAAGGCCGACGTCGCCCTCAAGATCTTCGGCGAGGACCCAGTCACCCTCGAACAACTCGCCGACAAATCCCTCCGCATCATCTCCGCCGTGCCTGGCGCAGCCGACGCGCAGATGGAGATCACCTCCGGCGTCGGCGAAGTACAAATGACCGCCAACCGTGCCGCTCTCGCCCGCTACGGCCTCAACGTCTCCGATGCCCGCGAGCTCGTCGAGGCCGCTGTTGCCGGCCGCCAGGTCACCGATTACATCCAGAACCAGCGCCGCTTTCCCGTCATCATCCGCCTGCCCGAAGCCTACCGGACAGAGCCCGCTTCTCTGGCCGCCATCCCGCTCACCGCTCCCGGTGGCGAACGCATCAAGCTCGGCCAGGTGCTCAATATCGAAGCTCGCCGTGGCCCTGAAGTCATCACCCGCGAGAACGCCATGCGCCGCATCGTCGTCCAGGCCAACGTCCGCGGACGCGACCTCGGCAGCTTCGCCAACGAGGCCCGCGAGCGCATTTCCAGATCCGTCGCCATCCCGCCCGGCTACACCATCGAATGGGGCGGCCAGTTCGAGAACCAGGAGCGCGCCACCAAACGTCTGCTGATCGTCATCCCCGCGTCGCTCGCCATCATCACCGGCCTTCTCTATTCCACGTTCAGCTCCTTCCGACTGTCCCTGCTCATCCTGCTCAACGTGCCCTTTGCGTTGGTTGGCGGCATCACTGCACTTTGGCTCCGCGCCCTCAACCTCAACCTCTCCGCCTCGGTGGGATTCATCGCCCTCTTTGGCGTCGCCGTCCTCAACGGGATCGTACTTGTCAGCTACATCAATCGCCTCCGCGAGGAAGGTTCCGACATGATGGCCGCAGTCGTCACAGGCGCAGGCACCCGCCTCCGCCCCGTCCTGATGACGGCCCTGGTGGCGAGCCTCGGCTTCGTTCCGATGGCCGTCTCCACCTCCGCCGGCGCCGAAGTGCAACGCCCCCTGGCCACCGTTGTCATCGGCGGACTGGTCACCTCCACACTGCTGACGCTATTCCTGCTGCCCGCGCTGTACCCGTGGTTCAGCCCGAAGGATGTCATCCCTGAAGAGGACTAGCCCATTGATACCCAACGTCCTCTAACCACACCACACCACACCACACCAGCCCTGTTTGCGCTTCTGCGTCCTCCCTTGCGGTTTTGCGTGAAAAATCCGCGTTCGCCTTGCCCCCATGAGGGGTTGATCCGCGCCCCATCGGGTCCGGCCACTCACGCTTACCCCCCTCACAGCCGCGGATACGCAAGTGCACCCTTGCCCGTGAGCCCCCGCCGGATGCTGTCGATCTGCCCAAGGTGATAGTTCAGGTGCCCATACAGGTGAATCACGAACTGCGAAGTCGTGAGTGGTGCGCCAAGCACGTTCTCCGGAAATGTCGCCGCCAGTTGCTCGTCCGTAAGCGCAGCCAGCGTGCCCGCCACCATCCCCCGCACCTCCTCCAATCGCCCGGCCAACTCCCCAATCCCGGCGTTGCGCGAGGAGAACTCCAGATCGCGCTGCCGCTGATACGGGATCCCGCCAAGCTGCCGTCCGATATACTCCCGCAGGTTCCCTTCCAGGTGCAGGATGAGATTCCCCGCCGTATTCGGGTTGCCGGGTAGAGCCTGCCAAAGGGTCCCCTCGTCCGGGAACGCCTGCAATTGTAGAATCACCTTGGAGATGTCGCGCCGGAAGAGGTTTGCGAATTCTTGTGCCAGAGACATCTTTCCAGACTACCGTGCGGCGGATAACAATTGTGGAGTCCTTCCGGTTTTGGACGGCCTGCCATGTTCTCCAATATTCCCTTGCCTCCGGACCCGGGTGCGCTTATAATCACCAGTGCCTTGGTGATTTTCAACCGGCGAAGGTAGCATCACTTCGACGGGCGTACACGAACAGCGTTTGCGCGTTTCGAGTGCACAGGGAGAAATCATGGCGATCATGCCCGCGCGCTTCGGCACTCAGGACGGCCTGGAAACCCGCTCCAGCGGCTGGCTCCAAAGGGTCAGGGGTATCCCGTCTCAGGCGCTCGCCGCCTGTCTTCTTCCTGCCCTATGCATGGCGCAAAGCGGCACCATCACGCTGCACCGGATCGAAGTGACCTGGTCCGGACGGACCCATATCTTCGATAGCGCGACGAACACGCTCGATGTCGAGCCGTCGGTCAGCTTTGCCAATCGCTTCGGCTCGTACCGGGCCGTCGTCAGCTATCAGATCAGCTCCTTTCCGACTATCCCTGGGCAGGGTCCCCAAGGCGTGGGTTTGATGTGCGCTCCCGTGGTGGAGGGCAGCGATCACACCGCCGACACGAGCGGGATTGCAATCGCACCCAACGCTCCGGCGGCGAGCAATATCTCTTTGCCCGGAAGGCTCTGGATCGAGCCGCCTTCACGCGCCCAACCTGAGCGCCAGATCCAATACCGGTTCGCCTGCCGGTTGATGACCGCTGACATAGTCTCCGGGGAAAGGGCCTTCGCCACCTCGCGCGAGATCGTGGTGCGCCAGAACTGGCTCGTCCGCCAGTCGCTCACCGTCGTGGGCGCCGTTCCCGATCCGGCGGTGAGTCTGGCTGTCGGCTCGGTGCAGACCTTTCGTGTCACCGCGGACTGGGAGGAGAACTCGATTCCCTTCGGCTTTCAGTTGCGGCTCTCGGCGCTCGACGCGGAAAACCGCGAATTAGGCGCTGCAATCGCCCTCCGGCCCGAGTTGATGGCCACCAACGGGACGCGCGAAGTCGTGCTGCAAAACGTCCGCCTCCCCAGTTCCCGTGGACCCGTCCGCCTGCGGCTCCAAATGAAGGAAGTGTTGCGCTTCGAAAACCAGGACATCGACCGCGTCTGGCTCACTGCTCCCGAGATCCGGTACAACATCGGCCCGCCACCCAATCCGTACCAACCCGGAGTCCCCACAGATACCCGATTCGTTGCCACCGAGGGAGACGGCCTTAAAACAGTGTGCGGATCGCCTCCCCGGCCGGTCACCATCCCCATGTGGGTTTCACGCGCCGCCGCCCTGGTGGACGACAATGGAAGATTGTTCGACGCGGGGACTGCCTACCTGACGGGAGTGCTGACCAGGTGGGCGCGATTGCGGCTGGCGGTCCTCAACGGTGGGGACCGCAACTCACAAGTCAGGCATCAGGTAATCCTCAACGGCGAAACCGTCGACTATCGCGATGCCGCCACCGTCCGCACCGTTCCTGGCGGCGGCTATTCTCTGCTGGTCGTCGATTTCCCCATCCGGGCCGTGCGATTCGCCAGGCGCGCGCAACCGGGGGACACTCCTGTTCCGGCCACCAACGAGATCCGTGTCTTGACTGGACCCGACGGAAGCCAGTGCACCGAGGTGGACTGGGTCGAGTTGAGTTTCGGCGCCCTCGCGCCGGTGATCATGGTTCACGGCAACGGCGAAGGAGACGACGGACAAGGGGGCTTGTTCTGGCACGGCAGACTGCTCGCGGAGATCGGCCAGCCGCGGGTCGCCATGCGCAGCGGCGTAGTGGACGCATTCACTGACGTTCTCTACGACACCAGCATCTCGATGCCTACGGGGTCGATCAGCGGGCACGCGTTCCAGCTAGCCCGGGACATACCGAGAATCGCCGCGAGCTTTGGCGTCCGGCATGTGCATTTGCTGGCGCATAGCAAGGGCGGGCTGGATTCGCGCGCCTTTCTGGTCAGCGGCGTTCCGGACAACTTCGGCGTGCTGTCGCTGATCACCCTGTCAACGCCCCACATGGGTTCCGCCGGCCCCGATTACCAGATCGACTCTCAGGAGGCTTCGCTTCTGTTCTCCGACGATCCGATCCGGGCGTTTGTCGGGAAGAACTATCCGGTGAACCGAGGCACGCGCTTTCTCAGAGTCGCCGAGGCGGACCGCTTCAACCAGGCAAACTTACAGCACTTGCCCTCTGGGTTCACCGTTTATGGCCGGCGCGTGCCGATTGTCTACCGGGCGATCTCCGCGGACATGAATAAGGACGGCAGTCACCGCGAAGGCAAACCCACCTTGAGCTACGATGAGACCGAGTCGATTCTTGGCCAAGGCTCGATACCCGAATTCCCGTGGACTTTGACCCTCCAGAACGCCTATCACATCACCGGGTATGTTCAGCGCACGAAGACGGAAACTGTGCTTGTCCCGAACCCGTTGCGCTTAACCCTCTTCGATCTCCTGGTCCACGTCAAGACGGTTCGGGAAACCGTTTCGAACCAGTTCCATCTGAACGACATTGCGGTGAGGCGGGAAAGCGCCACCCTGTATCCGTTCGAGGAAATCGCACACGTAAAGGCGAACCATGCCACGGTCGCGTCGGTGGAATCGGGACGATTGGTGCGCGATCAGCTTCGGCTGATTCAGCCGATGCCGCCCGATCCGCTGGACGAGGCGCCGCTGCAAAGGCCGTGTGAGAATCAATCTCACCCCATCCAGACTTCTCCTGCCTGCACGGAACGGGAGCCATGACCACGGCACTTATTCTGGCGATGTTGACGGCCGCTCGCTGCGGCATCGCCCAAGACCAATCGGCGATCCATCTCACCAGCCGGGACAGCCGCGCTGCGCTCATCGCGCCCGGGGCCGAGGCGGCGATCCTCGAGTTCATTGCCGATCCAGCGCCTGGGGGCGGCGATGTGTTTCACGTGGTGGTATCGGCGCAGGGCGCCACGATCAGCCTGCTGACGCCGGCAGGCATCGAGATCACCGCTCAAAATGCCGGCACGCTCGGTTATTCCTACTCTTCCTTCGAGGGACTTCCCTCGAACGCGATCATCCCTGGGCCGCTCTCCATGCCTGGCTTCCACACGTTCATCGGACTTCCCCCGGCATCGCCAGAGGGCCTGTACCGCGTCAAGGCCACGCCCGCGAATGTCATCGCTCAGGCGGCCGTCGTGGCGACCTACACCTCCAGCTCGGCGGTGCGCGCGGGAGTCGCCACCGGGAAGGGGATCTACCGCCTGGACGAACCCGTTGCCCTGACCGGCGTCTTTTTCGACGGCGCCGCGCCGCTCGCCGCCGTGCGCGCCATCGTGCGCATTCGCGCCCAGGACGACGAAGCGGCAACGGCGACCGACCTGACACTCGAGGACTCCCACGATCTGGACGGGCAGGCTGGTGATGGCAACTACTTTGCCCTGTGGCGTCCGCCGGGACCCGGACGCTTCCTTGCGGCTATGAAAGCGACCGGCGTCTCGCGCTCCGGCATTGCTTTTTCGAGGCTCGCTTCGGCAGAATTCCGCGTGCTGGCGCCGTTGGCGGTGATCGAGTCAATCTACGATTCCGCCGTGGATGACAACGGCGACGGTCTTGCCGACCGGATTGTCCTGGGGGCGAATCTGGATGTGGCGACTGCTGGAGAGTACCTGCTGCTGTTGAAAGTCGGAAGCGAGCAGCTCGCCGTGCCGGCGCGCCGCGCGGCGGTCCTCGAAAAGGGCAAATCGCGAATCGAAGTGAACCTCGCTCTGGAAACATTGGCGAGCCTCGCTCCAGCCGGCCCGTACTCCATCACCAACGTCATGCTGGTGCATCAGGACGAACCGGAACCTCCGGTGGTTGACGAGAGATCCGACGCCGGCAAGACGGCGGCGTATCCCGTGGCGGAGCTGCTGCGAGCCGCCACCGCACCGCTGCTGGCAAGCCCCACCAGTCTGGCCTTTGGAGACGTCGAAATAGGCGCCAGCCGCGAACTGGAAATCGTCCTCCGCAACCGCATGCCGTTTTCGTTCACGGAGACGGTGATGCGGATGCCGGCGGGACCCTTCACCATCGTCACCCCGTCCGCGCCGTTCACCGTGCCCGCCAGTGGCCAGCTTGCGCTTGGGGTGCGCTTCCGGCCAGCCGCCACCGGCACACAGTCGGTCACGTTCGCCGTTGCCGGCATCAACATCGCCATCTCGGGAAACGGAGTGGCGGCGCGCCCGGCAGCCGAGGTGTCGCCCACCCGCCTCGACTTCGGCCGTGTAGCGGTGACTCAGGCGAGAGAACTCAGCCTGACGGTTCGCAATCCGGGCAGTACGCCGCTTCCCATCGACAACATCACGATCACCAACGCCAGGTTTAGCATCGTTTCGCCTCCCACGCCGCCGCCTCCGTTCACCGTCGGATCTGGCCTGGTGCAGGTGGTGACGGTGCGCTTCTCACCGATCGCCCCAGGCGAGCAAAGCGGCGTAATGCGGATCGCCGGCGTGGATGTGACGCTCGCGGGAATCGGGGAGTCGCCGCCAGCCGCCCCATCCATCGCCGTCACGCCTTCGTCCCTCGACTTTGGAACGGTGACGATCGGCCAGACTCGCGAACTGACCGTCTCGGTGCGCAACGCCGGAGGCGCGGCTCTCTCCATCCGCTCCATTGCCAGCTCCAACGCGAGGTTCACTGTCGTGCGGCCAACCGCCTTTCCACTTTCCGTCAGCCCGGGGCTGATCGAGAGCGTCGTGGTGCGCTTCACGCCGACAACCGCCGCTGCTGTCACGGGGACCTTGACGCTCACGAGCAACGATGCCGCCAGAGCGGCCGTATCTGTGGATCTGCGGGGGACCGGAGTGGCCTCGACCGCTACGCCAACGCTCCTCCAGGTTGACGACGGGACGTTCGAACTGGTCGCCGGGTTCCCGCTGAGCCCCGGAACCGGCTATTTCGTCAACCGCCTCACCCCCACGCGCTATCCCGCCACCTTACGTAGTGTGTTGATCTTCATTGACGGCGCGGAACTTCCAGCCGGCACGCAGCTCACCGTGCTCCGGGCGTCGAGTCAGGGCGGTTCAATGACTGGCCTCGCGTTCACCAGCACGGCCTTCCGGGTCGCCTCCGTGGATGGATTCAGCGATGTGCCGGTCACGCCCGTGACGATTCAAAGCGGCGATTTCGTCGTCGGCTTCTCGATTGCGAACCGGCAAAACGTGTTTCCCGCCGTCTTGGACGTCTCCCCGCCATCGCGGCAGCGATCCTACACCAGCGCGGACGGCGTCACCTTCCAGTTGATCGACACAAACCCCGCGCTACGGCCCGGAAATCTCGGCATCCGCGCGCGCGTGGACTAACCCTTACTTGCAGCCACTGCGCGCGTTGGCATCTTCCGCAACAACTGTGTTAACCTGATCTGAGGATAAGACTGAAAGAATAGGAACGCGAAAGGTACGTACTTTCAAATGGCGCTGGCTAGTGAAGCAAAAAAACAGGTGATTTCGAAGTATAAGGTGCACAAGACCGACTCCGGTTCAACCGAAGTGCAGGTGGCCATCCTGAGTCAGCGCATTGCGCAGCTTACCGAGCATTTTAAGTCCCATCAAAAGGATCATTCGTCCCGGCTCGGCCTGTTGACAATGGTGGCTCGCCGCCGCAGGTTGCTCAAGTACTTGAAGGCAAACTCTCCGGAACGCTACAAGGATTTGATCACGCGTCTGGGAATCCGCCGCTAACGCGGATCTGTCACGATCACCCAAACCCCGCTTCTCCTGCCCGGACGGTTCCTGGCAGGTTGGTGTTTTCCATAGGCTTGCCGATGCGAGTTCGTGGAGAATGGGGTATCTGCTGGTTCCTCCGATTCAGTCTTCCTGACTCGGGCCGTTCAGGGCACCCCCCTGAGTGGTCAAGATTTGGAGGACTTTCTACATGGTTCACACTGTTTCCGTCGATCTCGGAACGAGAACAATCACTTTTGAAACTGGGAAAATGGCCAAGCAGGCCAGTGGCGCCGTTGTGGTGCGCACGGGCGATTCTGTGGTGCTGGCCACCGCATGCTCGAATCAGGAGCCCAAACCGGGCGCCGGCTTCTTCCCCTTAACCGTTGACTACCGCGAGTACACTTACTCCGCCGGGCGTTTCCCTGGCGGCTTCATCAAACGCGAAGGACGCCCCACCGAGCGCGAAATCCTCACCAGCCGCTTTATTGACCGCCCCGTTCGCCCCCTCTTCCCCGAAGGCTACATGTGCGACACGCAGATCATCGCCTTCGTCTTCTCCGCCGACCCAACCCACGATCCTTCCACGTTGGGCATCATGGGCGCCGCAGCAGCGCTTGCTATCTCGGACATCCCTTTCTATCATGTGCTCGCCGGTGTGCGCGTCGCCCTCGTCAAAGGCGAACTCGTCGCCGAACCCACCTACGAACAGATTAAGGAAGCCGATTTCAGCATCGTCGTTGCAGGCACCGAAGAGGGCATCGTCATGGTCGAGGCAGGCGGTACCGGCGTCCTGGAAGACCGCGTCGTCGATTGCATCGAGTTCGGCCACGAATGCTGCAAGAAGATCATTGCGGGGATCAAGGAATTGCAGACCCTCGCGGGCAAGACCAAGCGCGTCTACGCTCCAGCGGCCGTCAACCAGGATCTGCTGGCCGAGATTTCCGCCAAGTATCGTGACTCCCTGAAAGACGCCCTCAATACCGAAAAGTACGCCAAGATCGAGAGCTACCAGAAGGTCGACGCCCTCCACGACGAATGCGTCGCCGCCTATCCTGAAGAGACCCAACCGGAAGCAGGCAAGCTCTTCGATGTGCTCAAGGAACGTATCTTCCGCGATGAAATGCTGATCGAACGCCGCCGCCCCGATGGCCGCGCCTTCGACCAGATCCGCAAAATCGACATCGAAGTGGGCGTTCTCCCCCGTACCCATGGTTCGGCTCTCTTCACGCGCGGCGAAACCCAGGCCCTCGTCACCACCACCCTCGGCACCAAGGATGACGAACAGCGCATGGAACTGCTCAGCGAAGGAGAAGTCTCCAAGCGCTTCATGCTCCATTACAACTTCCCCCCGTTCAGCGTCGGCGAGGTTTCCTTCCTCCGCGGCGCGGGCCGGCGTGAGATAGGGCACGGGGCACTGGCCGAACGCTCGCTAATCAAGGTGGTTCCTCCCGAGAAGGACTTCCCCTACACTGTCCGCCTCGTGAGCGACATTCTCGAATCGAATGGTTCGAGCTCGATGGCCAGCGTTTGCGGCGGTTCGCTTGCCATGATGGATGCTGGTGTTCCCACCACCGCCGCCGTCGCCGGTATCGCCATGGGTCTCGTGATTGAGGACAACAAGTACGCCATCCTCACCGACATCGCCGGCGCCGAGGACCACTACGGCGACATGGACTTCAAGGTCGCCGGCACCCGCACGGGCATCACCGCCCTGCAGATGGACATCAAGGTCACCAAGGTCACCACAGGTATCATGCGCGAAGCGTTGGAACAGGCCCGCCGCGCACGCCTCGAAATCCTCGACAAGATGGTCGCGGTGCTCGATAAGCCGCGTGCCGCGATGTCGCCTTATGCTCCTCGCATCTACACCGTCAACATCCCCGTCGACAAGATCCGCGAGCTGATCGGACCCGGCGGCAAGATGATCCGCAGCATCATCGACGCCACCGGCGTCAAGATCGATGTCAACGACGACGGCATGGTGAACGTGTTCTCGGCCGATGGAATTTCGGCGGAGAAGGCGTTGCAGATGATCAACGACATTTGCGCCGTTGCCGAAGTGGGCAAGACGTACCTCGGCAAGGTGGTCCGCATTGTGGACTTCGGCGCATTCGTCGAAATCCTGCCCAACACCGATGGGTTGCTCCACATCAGCGAGATCAGCGAAAACCGCATCAAGCAGGTACGCGATGAGCTCAACGAGGGCGATCAGATCCTGGTGAAGGTGCTCGGCATGGAAGGCAACAAAATCAAGCTCAGCCGGAAGGCGATTCTCAAGGAGCAGCGCGAGAAGCTGACCAGGGGCGGGGCTGCTGCGCCAAAGATGTAACTTCGCCTCGGTCTTGATCGAATTGCGTTTAGAGGGCGGATGCTCCTTCAGGGGGGCTTCCGCCCTTTCTCTTTTCCCTGAACCTCACCGTGGGGAGAAACCAGGGATACGGCACTCGCACAAAAACGCAGGCTGCTGAAGGTGATAAGCTCTGTTGAGGATTACGCGCACAACGGAGTGCGCTTTCCTTCAAACACGCCAATGAACCGCAGACATTTCTTCCTCTCCTCCTCCGCTGCCTGCCTTCCGCACGCCGCCTTTGCCGCTGAACGCCCCAACATCGTGTACGTCCTTGCCGACGACCTGGGCAGAGGTGATCTCGGCTGCTACAACCCCGATTCCAGGATCCCGACACCCAACATGGACAAGCTTGCCGGCCAGGGGGTCCGCTTCTCTGATGCCCACTCGCCATCGAGCGTCTGCACGCCCACGCGCTACGGCATCCTCACTGGCCGCTACTGCTGGCGGTCGAAACTGAAGCAAGGTGTTCTCGGCGGTGAGTCGCCCTATTTGCCTGAACCCGGCCGCATGACAGTTGCTTCCATGCTCCGCGATCAAGGCTATCGCACCGCGGCCATTGGCAAATGGCACCTCGGCCTCGGCAACGACAAAGTCACCGATTACAGCAAACCGTTGCGTCCCGGCCCTCTCGACGCCGGTTACGACTCCTTCTTCGGCATCCCGGCATCTTTGGACATGGCGCCGTACCTCTACGTGGAGAATGACCGCGCCGTGGAACAGCCCACCAAACACGTGGATGGGGTTCGCGAACAGCGCGGCATTTTCTGGCGCGAAGGCGGCGTCGCCCCCAGCTTCAAGCACATCGATGTGCTTCCCAGGATCAGCGAGCGCGCCATCCAATTCCTCGATCAACAGAAGGGGGCGCAGAGACCCTTCTTCCTTTATTTCGCACTCACCGGACCTCACACTCCCTGGCTCCCCACAAAGCAATTCCAGGGCAAAGCCAAGGCCGGTCCATATGGCGATTTCGTGGTCCAGGTGGATGACCTGGTTGGTCAGGTGATGGCCGCGCTCGAACGTAACGGACTCGCAGGCAACACACTGCTGGTCGTCACCAGCGACAATGGCGCGCACTGGACACCGGAAGAAATCGAGATGCACAAACATCGCGCCAACGGCCGCCTTCGCGGCCAGAAGGCCGACATTTTCGACGGCGGTCATCGCATTCCATTCCTGGCACGCTGGCCCGGCAGGATCCAACCCAATCGAGTCTCCGATCAGATCGTCTGTTTGACGGATCTGATGGCCACTGCGGCGGAGATCACAGGGGCCAAACTACCGCGCGACTCTGCCGAGGATAGCTTCTCCATGGTGCCCGCACTGCTCGGCAGCAAGCCAGTGAGCGCGGTGCGCGAAGTGATCATCCATCATTCCAGTCAAGGTTTGTTTGCGGTCCGTCAGGGGGAATGGAAACTCGCTCTCGGCCGCGGCTCGTGGGGCTTCAGCACTCCGCAGAAGATCACACCCAAGCCGGGCGAGCCGGAAGGCGAGTTGTACAACATGAAGGCCGATCCGTTGGAACAGGACAACCTCTATTTCAAACGCCCCGACATTGTGAAGAATCTGAAAGCACTGCTCGAAAAATACCAGCGCGAAGGCCGCAGCCGCCCCGTCTAGCCGGGCCACAAAAATGTTAGACTGACAACGGTATTTTTTCAAACCTTTCGAGGAGGCCACAACGTGAGAGTTGGCGTATTCACCGCTCTTCTGTCCCAGTTTTCGCTGGATCAGGTGATCGAAAAACTGAAGAGCATCGGCATCAGCACGGTCGAGCTTGGAACTGGCAACTACCCCGGCGACCCGCACATTCAACTGTCGCTGCTGGAGAACAAGACCAAGCTTAAGGAATTCAAACAGAAGCTCGACGATAACGGCATCTCCATCAGCGCCCTGAGCTGCCATGGCGAACCGCTGCACCCGGATTCGGACATAGCCAAGAAAAACACCGAGGTGAACCGTAAGTCCATCCTGCTCGCTGAAAAGCTCGGCGTACCGGTAGTGATCGACTTCTCTGGCTGCCCCGGCGACAGTGACAAAGCAAAGTATCCGAACTGGGTGACGTCGCCCTGGCCGCCGCACTATCAGGAGCTCCTGAAGTGGCAATGGGAAAAGAAGACAATTCCCTACTGGAGCAAGCGCGCGCAGTTTGCCGCCGATCATGGGGTGAAAGTCGCAATCGAGATGCACCCGGGCTTCATCGTCTATAGCCCGGAAACCATGTTGAAGCTGCGCGAAGCATGCGGGCCCGCTATCGGTTGCAACTACGATCCGAGCCACATGTTCTGGCAAGGCATTGATCCGATCGCCGCTATCCGCGTTCTCGGCGATTCCATCTTCCACGTGCACGCCAAGGACACGCAAATCTACAATGTCAACCTGCCGAAGTCCGGCGTGCTCGACATGAAGCTCTACACCGACGAGAAGAACCGCGCCTGGGTCTTCCGCACCTGCGGCTACGGCCATGGCGCCGAGTGGTGGAAAGAGTTCGTGTCCACGCTGCGCATGTACGGTTACGATTACGTCCTCTCCATCGAGCATGAGGATTCGCTCATGTCGCCGGAAGAAGGTCTCACCAAGGCCGCGAAGTTCCTCCAGGATCTGGTCATCTCCGACCCTGCGTCCAAGCCGTGGTGGGTGGAAAACACCAGCGCGTAAGGTAGAACTGAGTTCATCGCAGAGAGGCGCGGGCACCCACAGTGTCCGCGCCTTCATCTTTTGCTGAGACCTTCTTTGGGAAGGATGTTCTCCATTAACCAACTCTCGTAATTACGTACGTGTCGGTGTGCGGTCCGACGAACACTCCCGCGACGACGTACCCAACCAGCAGCGGGAGCCGCAAAGCGCGCGCGAGGAGTCCGCCGAGCAAGCCGGCAACAACGATGAGAACGAAGTCGGCGGCGATGCCCACGCGCGGCCTACTCCGCCACGGGGCCGAACTTCTTTAGTACTTCGCGAATCTTGTCGCCGTCGCCAACCGCGATGATCTGCGTGTTCGCATAGGGAACGTACTTCTTGGCGACGCGCTGAAGCTCGGCGGCATCCACCTTCATCACCTTCTCCGGAAACGTGTCGAAGTAGTCTTCCGGGAGGCCGTATTCGCGCTGGATCATCCATTGCGAAAGTACGCCCGATGGGTTCTCCAGCGACATGGCGAAGCTGGCGACAATAGCCCTTTTTGCGCCGTCTAATTCATCCTTGGGCACGGGACGCTCGGCGATGTCGCGCAACTCCCGCAGCAGATCCGCAAGCGCGGCTTCGGTCACCTCGGTACGCACCTGCATCGCGGCCGTGAAGTGATGACTGTAGCGGCTGGCAGTGAAAGCGGAGTACACGCCGTAGGTGTACCCCTTCTCCTCGCGCAGAATGCGGAATAGCCGCGAAGCAGGCCCGGATCCCAACACCTGATTCACCACCATGCTAGCGATGTAGTCAGGATTCGTGCGTTCCAACGAACGGTTGGCGGCGATGAGATAGGTCTGCACGGAGTTGGGACGTGATTGCAGGATCACTTTTTTCTCCGCGATGGGAGGATTGAGAGGCAGCGTGAGACGCTCCACCGGACCGCCTTTCCATCCGCTCAGAGCCTTCTCCAGTTTGGCCACTGCTTGCTTCGCGTTGATGTCGCCCGCGATGCCGGCGAGCCGTCCGGCCGGCAGGTAGTAGCTCTTGTAGTGCGCAATGAGGTCATCGCGAGTCATCTTCTGAATCGACTCTTCCGTCACTCGTGTGCTGGAACGTGCATCGCCGGGATACAGCGTCTTGTACATCATTTCGGACCCCAGCGATGTCGGCGACGTCTTCAACTGTTCCAACTGACCAAGCTCGCGCGTCTTCCATTTGCGGAACTCGTCTTCCGGGAACGCCGGGTGCAGCAGGACGTCAGTAAGGAGTTCCAGCGCCGCATCGAAGTTCTCGGTCATGGAACTGAGTGCGATCACCGCCGACCCATCGGGCGAGGTAGGACCGAATCCGCCACGCCCGCGCCCGCCACCACCGCCGCCCGCCGTTACAATCAGCGTCGCGCCGATATCGCTCAGGTCGTCGCGAAGTTGCTTCGCCGAGCGTTTGCTGGTGCCAAGTTGGATCATCGCGGCGGTTGCCGAGGCGAGCCCTGGCAGGCCGGCCGGATCGCGCAAACTGGAGGAGGGCAGTGTGATGGTGAGCGAGATGGTAGGTGCGCGATGACTCTCCACCACCAGCAACCGCAGCCCGTTGGACAACTTCGTCTCCGTGGGCCGGGGTAGTCTGATCTTGAGAATCTCGTTGGAGACCGGTGCACGGTTCAGGCGCACCATGCCGCGGAACGATTGTGCGGCGCCTTCGGGCTCTTGCGCCAATGCAGCGCAGGCGAAGATGAGAAACAGGTTTCCGATGGTCATTGTGCTCTCCTTAGTTCGCCGCGGGGCGGCGTCCGCGCGTGCTGCCCGCGGGCGCGGCGGGAAGGGTCTCCAACACCACGCGATTCGCACTCACCAGATAGTTCTTCACTGCCCGTTGAATGTCCGCCGCGCTCACCGCGAGTTGACGGTCCAATTCGGTGTTGACACGATTCGGATCGTTGTACAGGGCTGCGGCGTCGGCCAGTGCCATCGCACGCGAGAGGACCGTGATCCTGGACACCGCGGCCCGGCGAAGCGAGGCTCGTACGCGCTGTAGTTCCTTCTCGGTCACAGGCTCGGCGTGCAGCTTGGAGATCTCCTCGCTGATGAGGCTCTCCACCTCCTTCGTCGTTTTGCCGGGACGAACCATCGTCCGAATCTCAAACGATCCGGGTCCTGCGCGGCGGTCGAGGCTGACGTTGACATTCAGCGCCAGTTCCTTGTTGCGCACCAGCAACTCGGCCAGACGCGAGTTCTCACGTCCGCCCAACACCATCGCCGCCACATTGAGCGCTGGCCAATCCTTGTGCGTCGGATCGGGAGTGCGATAGCCGATGTCGAGCATGGCGAGGCGTGCGAGCTTGTCGTCGATTTTGGCGCGGCGCTCGCCGTTTTTCGCTGGTTCGGTCAGGTCAACGGGCTTTGGCGGTTCCTGTCGTGGGATGGAGCCAAAGTACTTTTTCACCTTGGCCAGGGTCTCCTTGGTGTTCAGATCGCCCACCAGCGCCACCACTGCATTGTTCGGCGCGTAGTAGGTTCTGAAGAACTGCTTCACATCATTGACGTCCGCTGCGTCCAGGTCCGCCATCGACCCGATGACGGAATGTTGATAGGCAAAGTTGTCGTAGATGAGTTCTTCGTACTTCTCGCCGGTTTGGCCATACGGCTGGTTGTCCACTCGAAGCCGCCGCTCTTCCTTCACCGCCTGTCGCTGGTTCTCCAGATTCTCCGCTGTGATCACGAGGCTCTTCATCCGGTCCGCTTCCAGGTACAGACCGAGATCGAGCTGGTTCTTCGGCAGCGACTCGAAGTACAGCGTACGGTCGTTGTTGGTGGTACCGTTCATGTTTCCGCCGTTCGTGTAGATGAGGTAATCCAACTCTCCCGGTCCGACGTTCTCCGAGCCTTTGAACATCATGTGTTCAAACAGGTGCGCGAAGCCTGTGCGGCCCTTGCGCTCATCGCGCGAGCCCACCTTGTAGCTGACTGCGATGGCGTAGATTGGCGCGTAATGGTCCTCGGCGAGGATGACGCGAAGGCCGTTGTCGAGGGTCGTATCGGTGAACACGACCTTGGGGATCTTGGACGTCGCTGATTGCGGGGAGGCAACCAGCGCGGGCAGCAGCAGGCACAAGAGAAGACGTCTCACGAAACCTCCAGTCCTCCAGCGTACAACGTTCTCGGCTCGATGCCGCAGGATGGTCGCGGCCAAAGTGCGCGGGTCCCGTCCGTAGCGATCTACACAAAACTCAGGCGCAAAAAAGGGCCCCGGCTCCTCACGCGCGCCGCAAAATCTTTGGATCCCTCCGATTGATCCTTCCAACCTTGCATGGCGCGCACAAGCCGGGGCAGGATACTCGACGCTGGCCTGAGTGCAGGTCACCGAGGCAGGTGGTCAGGCAGAACGTAAGAACCATCGAGTATTGGCGTCATCCTGTTTGGAGACCAGTACAACGCCCTTCCAACCAGATCATGCGCCGTCGACGCACCGAAGCAGCCGTAACCGGGCGTATCACCGGCGTTACGTAACGTCGCTTGTCGCCTGCCGCTTGCTTTCAAGTGCTTATGCCGAGGACAATGCGGGAATGCCTGTCGCAATCATTGCGGGCGCAACTGGACTTGTGGGGCATTCGTGCATGGAGGCGCTACTCGCCGACGCCCATTTCCAATCTGTGGTGGCGCTGGTGCGCAGACCTCTCACCACACGGCACGCGAAACTGGGTGAGATCATAACCGATGGCAATCCGATCCCGCCTCTCCCCGACATGCCGGGCGGCGCGGCATTTTGCGCTCTCGGCACCACCATTCGAAAAGCGGGCTCGCAGGCGGCGTTTCGCGAAGTGGACTTCGACTATCCTTTGCGACTCGCCCACGCAGCCAGGAGAGCGGGAGCCGGCACATTCGTGCTGGTGTCCTCCGTCGGGGCGAACCCGTTCTCGTCCAACTTCTATCTGCGCGTCAAGGGGGAAATCGAAGAAGAGGTGAAGAAGATCGGATTCCCAACCGTGCACATCTTTCGCCCCAGCATACTCACCGGGCAACGCAGCGAAAGCCGTCCCGGCGAACGATTCGGAATCGTCTTAGCGCAAGCACTGCAATGGGTACTCATCGGAGGACTGTCCCGCTATCGCCCTATTGCCGCCGCCGAGGTTGGACGCGCCATGGTCGCGGCGGCAACCAGCCCTTTGGCCGGCCTGCACGTTCACCACTTCTCGTCGATACGCGGGCTGTAGCCGTGCATTCGGTCCAAAAGCGCCCCCACATCGCTGCCCACCAGAAACAGATCACGGTTCGATTGTTTCAGGAAGCCTTCCGCCACGGAGCGGTCGAGGAACTCGAGAAGCGCGTCGTAGAAACCGTCGAGGTTGAGCATCGCCACCGGTTTGCTGTGGATGCGCAACTGGGCCCACGTGAGAATCTCGAACATCTCGTCCAGGGTTCCGAACGCTCCCGGCAGTACGAGAAATCCGTCCGACAGCGCGGCCATGCGAGCCTTGCGCTCGTGCATCGTCTCCACGATGTCGAGCTGGGTCAGTCCGCGGTGAGCAATTTCGCGCTCCACCATCGACCGCGGCATCACGCCGTACACCTCGCCGCCAAGGCTGAGAACGGTATCAGCGAGGATCCCCATCAAACCAACATGCGCGCCGCCGTATACCAGCCCCAGACCGCGCGACGCAAGAGCACGGGCGGTGTCGCGGGCTGCATCGGCGTAGATCGGGCGCCGGCCCATGCTCGATCCACAAAAAACACAAACACGTTTCATTGTTTTGGGGTGATTTCAGCGGGTGGTAGCACTTCGGCGGCGATGCGGCCATCAGCGAGGCGGACGTGAATGCGTGCTCCAGGGGCCACCTGAGAAGTGGACTTCACCACCTCGCCGTCCGGACTCTGCACGATCGCATAGCCCCGGTCCAACACACGCAACGGACTCAACTGATGAAGCTGCGCTTCGAGTGGCTCCAGCCGCCGCCGCGCGGCGTCCACTTTACGCTGCATCCGCTTCTCCAGCCGCGCCGCTGCCGCTTCCAGACGCCGTTTCCCATCCGCGAGCCGAAGGCGCAGATCCTGCCTTTGCAGCCGCGCGTCCAACACGGTGATTTTACGCCGCCGCGCGGCCACCGCAATTCGCACAATCTCGCGGGCGCGGTTCTCAAACTCATCCACGCGCTGCAGCTTCCGCCCGATAGTGCGATGGATACTCGTGGCAGCCTGCCCCGTCTCCAGTTGATGAAGCCGCTGCCGCGACCGCGCGATCTTGTAGCGCAGCCCCTGTACGAGATGCTTCTCCAGCGTCTCCAACCTGCCGGTGATCTCGTCGCGAGTACGCACCACCAGCTCCGCCGCCGCGGATGGGGTTGGCGCACGCAGGTCCGCTACAAAATCGGCGATCGTGAAATCGGTCTCATGCCCGATTGCCGACACCACGGGTACACGGCTTGCCGCAATCTGCCGTGCTACCGCCTCTTCGTTGAAGGTCCACAGGTCCTCTACTGACCCGCCTCCGCGCGCGATGATGATCACCTCGGCCCAATTCCCGGTGCCGAACAACTGAAGCCCGCGACACACCTGTTCCACCGACCCTTCGCCCTGCACGGGCGCTGGGAACAGCCGGATATGCAGCCCTGGAAAACGGCGGGTGAGAATGTTGATCAGATCGCGAATCACCGCGCCGGATGGCGAGGTCACGATGCCGATCCGGCGTGGATAGAGCGGCAGCGGACGCTTCCGTTCCGTTGCGAACAACCCTTCTTCAGCGAGCTTCTTCTTGAGTTGCTCGAAGGCCACCTGCAGCGCCCCGATGCCGCGCGGCTCCAGCGCATCGACAATCATCTGGTAATCGCCCCGCGGCGCGTAGACATCGATGCGGCCCCGCAGCAACACTTCCATGCCGTCGCGCGGCTTGAACCTCGTAAACCGCACTTCGCGCGAGAACATCACGCAGCGCAACTGCGCGCCGGCGTCTTTGAGTGTGAAGTAGATGTGCCCGCTAGGCCCTGCTTTCGCGCCGGAGATCTCTCCACTCACCCAGATGTCGGTGTAACTATCGTTCAACGTCTGGCGAATGGAATCGGTCAACTGCGTGACCGTAAACAGCCTCCGTGGCGCTTCCCACGTGAATGGCATTTGCACACACCCATCCTAGCAACGCGATCCCCTATGTCGAGTGCGTTCCACAGAGAAAAATACAGCATTGACCGGATAGCGGGCTGCTCGCGCCCGCCAGTAGACTATAGAACATTATGAAATGACCTTCTGACGCAAGCATCGTCCACTTCATTCTTCTGGACAGTGTTGTGTACGCGCATTGCTGGATTACGTTCTACGAATCCAGTTGCGTTGGAGGAGCGGTATGGTCTGGGGCGGTGGAATTCCACGGTTGCCCTCCGGCCGGTTCTATGCAATCTTTGGCAGTGTCACGGTGAACTGGCAGGGTCGCGGAGAAGCGGTTGAGCCGGGCGAAACCAAGTCGTGGACAAACAACCACAGGCACGCCGCGGAGGCGGAGGATATGGTGGCAGCGAAGATTGACCTTGGGCTACAGACACCAGACCGTGGAAAAAGCCCCATACGGAAGGAACGGGGCAGGCCGCACGAACAGTTGATTTCCACGCTACACCGCGTAGTGCCGGGTCCCGAGTTGCGTGCCATCATCCTGATCGTCACGCTGCTCATCGCAGTTCTCGTCTCCATGGCGGCCACTACCGGAGTCACGGTGGATGAGCCGGCGCATCTGCTTTCCGGGTACTTGTACTGGCATGGCCAGGACCGGTTGCAGCCGGGAGATATGCCGCCGCTGATCAAGATCGTATCCGGGTGGGTGCCCTATTTGACCGCACTGCCGTTGCCGCCGTCCGATCACCCGGACTGGAAATCTGGGCACGAATGGAACATCTCACTGGCGATGATGTTTCGTCTTCCCGAGCAACAGATCCGAAAGTACTTTTTCCTCTCCCGCTTGCCGATGATCCTATTTCCCGTCGGCTGCTGCTTGCTCATCTGGCGCTGGGGCCGGCAATTGTTCAATCCCACCACTGGAGTGTTGACTGCGCTCGCCTTCGCGCTCTCCCCGATGGTATTAGGGCACGGCGCGCTCGTGAAGAATGATCTTGCGGCATCGTTCGGGTTTCTACTGTTCTGGTTTTGCGCCTGGCGATACTGGCGCGAGCCGAGCCTTTGGCGCGCGGCCTCCCTCGGCGGCGCTTTGCTGGTGGCGATCCTGTCGAAGTTCTCTCTTCTGATACTGACGCCATTTGCACCGGCTCTCATCATCGCCGCAAGTGTCGCCAGAAGGCCCCTCACACTGCTGAAATGCGCTGGCTCGCTCTGTATCGTTGCCGTCGTCGTGTACTGTGGCATGCTCGTCGCCTGGCGCCTGGAAGTCGGCAGGCCGGAAGAGAAGGATCTATCCCGGTGGAACGCGAATCCGAACATTCCGAAACCGCTCGTCGCGTTTGTGGAGATCGCCTCCCAGGTGCCAACACCCGCACGCTTCTGGACCGGCGCCATGAGCCTCGTCGAGTCCAATTCCGGGCATGGAGGCACGTATCTGCGCGGCAAAGTCGTCGAGGGCGGGGATCCTACTTACTTCGTAACGGGATTAGGTGTCAAAGTGCCGGTGCCGCAACAGATCCTGATTGTTGCCGGCATTATCCTCTGTCTGTTCCACTTTGTGACCCGGCGGTTGCATTTCAGCGATCTGCTGTGGTTTGGCCCGCCCTTTCTCTATCTGGGACTTGCTTCCATCTCGACACTCCAGCACGGAGTCCGGTTGGTGCTGCCGGCATTAACTCTCTTTATCCTCATTGGAGGGAAAGCGATACAGCATCTGCTGGCGGGGCCGCGAGTCCGGCTGCTGTTGGTCGTATTAATGGGTTGGGCCGGTGTTAACGCCGCCTACGCCTACCCGCACTATATTTCCTACTTCAACCACTGGGTTGGTGGTTCTGACAATGGCATCCAGGTGCTTTCGGACAGTAACCTGGATTGGGGCCAGGACGTTCCACGTCTTGCCGAGTTCATCCGCCGCAACAAGATTTCTAAGATCCACTTGGCGTATTTCGGATCAGATCCTCCCCACCAGCATATAGATGGGAAGCTAATCGAATGGTTGGCGCCGCCGTGGAGCCCTTCGCTGGTAAGCGGTACGAGACTCGAGCCCGAACCAGGATACTACGCCATCAGCGCGACACTCCTCACCGGGCAGCTATTCGCGCCCGAATACAGGGATTACTTCGCCGCGTTCAGAAACCGGAAGCCGGTGGCCAAGGCAGGTTACTCGATTTTTATTTACGAGATCCCACCGGCTGCGCATTGAGTGGCGTTTTGTAGGACGGAAGGCCCGTTTCGCGGGGAGACGAAGCTTCCGCCGCATTGCCGCCGCTAAATACGATTTCCCACTCTGATGTTCCCCCAGTGTAAAACCGAGCCACCTGGCCGGCAGACCGGTCAGTAGAACCGGGTTCCAAACCAAGAACCTGCGGATACCAGCCTGCGTAGGGCGCGTCGAGGATCTTCCTTGGCGCCGTCCAGCCAGACGGATTGCCCAGGTTGGAATTGAATGAGATATAAGTGCCCTCAGTCGGCCAGCCGATCGAGCAGCAACTCCGCGACATCAGCATGACATACTGCCCCAGGTAAGAGTTCCAATGCAGCGACGGCCCCCATAACGCATCCGGCGCATCGGAACTCCACGATGTTGCCGCCGGGAACACGGGTGTAACATCTCCTCCAAGGCCAGGCTGTGAGAAGGAGTTATGCTGAAACTTCCAGACTTGCCCGGCAGGCCAGAACCGGTCCGCGAAGGCCATCCTCGCCACCGCGATGCCCTGTGACGTCGTGTCGCCGCTATAGGCGCTGAAATAGAAGTAGAAATACTCGCCCGCCGAATCCCGTAGAACGGTGAAGTCGCCATTGCCGCCGGCGAAATAGCCATTCGCCGCGGAGCAATCCGGTTGACCGGGAGCCTCAAGAACGATCCCCAGATCCTGGAAAGATTCGCCACCGTCGTACGACACAGCCGCGCCGATCCGCGGCCACGACAACTGGTCCCCGCACACCAGGCGCTCCGTGTGGTACCAGCCGAACACTGTATAGTCATCATCCACCCACACGGATTCGATCCACACCGGTGAGGTCTCCAGTTCACGACTCCGAACGCTAATCAGGCTGGAGGAGTGCAGATTAAACTGGGAATCGCCCACACTCAGATAAGGCTCCCCAATGGACTGCATCAAGTGGAAGTTCGTGCCTATCCAGAAGGCCGGGCTGTTTGAGTCAGAGGTCAACGGCCAGGCGACGAGCTCAGCAGGGCGCATTTCCACCACCTGGGCACGTAAACACGTAGCGCAGATTGGCGCCAGCGAGCAAAGCAGGTACAAGTATCGATTCATATACTCCGTCCAAAGTGGGGACGTGAGCACACTGAACCTGGGGTCCCACGATTGCTTCTTCCCACCCTTAGTGATAGAGATGCTGCAAATCCCAACAACGTGACGCTCTTAGCAAATCTTTACGACAAAAAATACAACAACTCCTGTATGGTAGCAGGCCCGTGCTCCCGATAGTCTTGTCTAGCATCCAACATCGAGGAGTTCGCACACGATTGTGACGCAGCATGGTCGGGATCCGCGCTATTTGTGTCCGCTGACTGGATCCGTCAGATGGGTAGTCCCAGGGCTCTGCATTTGCTGGCTTCTTCTTGTGGCAATCGCCCCTGCCAATGCTCAGGTGCGGTTAACCGGTGTAGTGCTGACCCCCACCCATGCTCCCGTGTCCGGCGTTCGCGTTTGGGTGGAATGCGAGTCCCTGAGCCTCCGCTGGCAGCAGTACAGCGACAATAAAGGACACTTTGAACTGGAGCTCTCCGCGGGAGTCGCCTACCGGATCTCGGCAACACGTGAAGGCTACTTCCCGGTCGCCCCCCGGAGTATCGACGTAACCAGCGACACCCTCGATGTGACACTGACGATGGAGCCGGTGCGTGAGCGGTTGGAATCCGTCGAAGTGAAGGCTGGCCCTATCGCGGTTGACATGGACAGCACAAGCAGCCGGAGGTTGCTCACCAGCCGCGACATCATCAACATTCCCTACCCGAATACGAATGACCTTCGCTCCGCATTGCGGACGATACCCGGCGTGACTAGGGACTCCCGCGGCGGGTTGCATGTCAACGGCGCGAGCGAGGAACAGATGTTGATCACCTGGAACGGGTTTAACCTCAACGACCCGCTCACCGGGAAGTTCCAATCCCGGTTCAGTGTCGAATCCATTCAGAGCGTGGACGTCACCGGCGGGAACGTGCCCGCGGAAATCGGAAAAGGAGCTGGCGGCGCTTTGGCCCTGCAGACCAAGACAGGGGATGATCAATTCCGCTATTCGGCCACCAACTTCTTCCCCGGCGTCGAAAACCGCAAAGGCTGGATCATCGGGGACTGGACACCGCGGCTGGGCATCTCCGGACCCATTCGCCGGGGGCGTACCTGGATCTCGGACTCAGTGGATTTGCAGTACATGAAGACCGTGGTCCGCGACCTGCCCCTTGGAGAAGACCGTAGCGTGAATCGAGCTCTGAGCAACCTCTTTCACTTGCAGCACAACGTCAGTGGCTCCAACCTGCTCAGTGCCGGTTTCCTGGTCAATCTCGCCACCGCAAACCGCACCGGCCTCACTGCGCTCGATCCTTTCGAGACGACAATCGACCGCCGCGCCCGGCAGTGGTTCCTCAATGTGAAGGATCAGATATTCCTACGCAACCGGACCGTCATTGAGGTGGGGGTGGCCTCCAATCGGACCTTCGGCCGGGAAATTCCCCAGGGACACCAACTGCTGTCGCTGACGCCGCAGGGCAGGCGCGGTAACTTTTTCTCGGATAGCCGGCGGGAAGCCTCCCGCGCGCAGGTTCTTGTCAACATCGCCCCGCCCGCGCTGTCCTGGAAAGGCCGCCACAACTGGAAGACCGGCATCGACCTCGACCGGCTGGATTATTCGCAGGATGTGAGCCGCACCGGGTACGAGAATTACGGTGAGACGGGTTTGCTGAGAAGCCGCACCCTCTTTGGGGGGAGCGGCCGCTTGCGGAAAACCAATGCGGAAGCCTCCCTCTACGTCCAGGATTCCTGGCGTATGCGGCAAAACCTGCTGGTGGAGCTCGGCGTTCGAGGCGATTGGGACCGTATCCTCGGAGATTGGACGACATCCCCACGTGTTGGTGCTGCCTGGTCCCCACGCGGCGAAGGGACCAAACTCTATGGCGGCTATTCGTGGATCGCCGACGCCACCAATCTCCGGCTCATGTCTCGCCCCCTGGATCAACACACTCTTTCCACTTACTTTTTCCCCGATGGAGTTGCCGCCCGCGGGCCGGCTCTCAGTTTCTACTCCATCGGAAATGCACCCCTTCTGCGGCCTACCTATGGCGTGCTTTCTCTGGGAGCAGCGCACCGTTTCGGGAAAGGCGTCGTTGTCCGCGCGGATGCTCACCGGCGGCGAGGCTCGCGGGGCTTTACCTATCTCAACGCCAATGCCAACAGCGATCAGGGCCGGCCTCTCTGGTTAAAGGACTTTCACGCTGTGGAATTGGATGCCAACTACCAGTTGAGCAATTACCGCCGCGACGCCTTTGACTCCGTCGCTGTGTCGGTTCGGCATTCCTTTGGCGACCGTTGGGAGTGGGCCGCAAGCTACACGCGATCGCGCGCGCTCTCCAATGCGGTGGTCGACGTCAGTGTGGAGGACCCCATTATCGTCACTCAGAATATCGGGCCGATGCCTTGGGACTCTCCGCACCGTTTGCAGGGCTGGGGCTACCTCCCTCTCCTGCGGCGCAATTGGGCGGTAGCCTTCCTATTGGATACGCGATCCGGATACCCGTTTAGCGTCCAGGGTTCCGACAGCCGTATCGTTGGGGACGTGAACTCCAGGCGATTCCCTTTGTACTTTGAATTGAACGTCCACATTGAGCGGAAGTTCCAGTTTCGCGGCCACCAGTGGGCATGGCGCATCGGGGCCAATAACATCACGGGTCGCATCAACCCCGATACGGTCAACAACATCGTCGACTCTTCTCAATACCTGCGGTTCTATGGTGGAACGGGGCGGGCTTTCAACGCGCGCATCCGCTGGCTCGGCAAAGTGGCGCGCTAAAGCCAATCAATCGGTCCGATCAAACTTTTCTATTTGACGCCGTATTTCAGGCTCGGCTACGATCAGGCTGTCAGATACCGCCGGAAGCTCGCGCGCACCGAGCTCTTGGCAAGGAGGAGCGAGTAGATGACCCCGAAAGAAGTTCTCGAATTTGCCCGGAAGCACGAGTGCAAACAGCTTGACCTGCGCTTCACGGATTTGCCTGGCTTGCAGCAGCACATCTCCTACCCCATCTCGGAACTGTCCGAGGACAGCTTTGAAGAAGGTTTTGGAATCGACGGATCCAGCATCCGCGGATGGGCTGCCATCAACGAGAGCGACATGCTTCTCATCCCCGATCCCACTACGGCGTTGATCGATCCCTTCTTTGAGATCCCGACTTTGGTGATGACCGGCACGGTGATCGACCCCATCACGCGCCAGCATTACGAACGCGACCCGCGCTGGATCGCCGTCAAAGCCGAGAATTACCTCAAGAGCACCAACCTCGCCGACACTGCCTATTTCGGAGCGGAAGCCGAATTCTTCATCTTCGACAACATCAGCTTTGATCAAACGCAGCATTCCGGTTTCTATTTCATCGACGCCGAGGAGGGCCGCTGGAATTCCGGCCGCCGCGACAACAACCTCGGCTACCGCCCGCGCTACAAAGAAGGATACTTCCCCGTCCCGCCGACAGATCACTACATGGAGCTGCGCGCCGAGATGGTGGAAGTGATGCAGAAGTGCGGGCTCGTCATTGAATGCCATCACCATGAAGTGGCCACCGGCGGCCAGTGCGAAATCGACCAGCGCTTCAACACCCTGGTGAAATCGGCCGACAACATGATGACCTACAAGTACGTCATCCGCAATGTCGCCAACCAGTCCGGCAAGACGGTCACCTTTATGCCGAAGCCGCTCTTTGGCGACAACGGCAGCGGTATGCACACTCATCAGAGTCTGTGGAAGGACGGCAAGCCGCTGTTTGGCGGCGACGGCTATGCGGGCTTGAGCCAGATGGCGCTGTGGTACATCGGCGGGCTGTTGAAGCATGCCCGCGCCCTGTCGGCCATCATCGCGCCCACCACCAACAGCTACAAGCGGCTGGTGCCCGGCTATGAGGCGCCTGTGAATCTGGCATACTCACGGCGCAACCGCTCGGCTGCCGTTCGCATCCCCATGTATTCCGCCAGCCCGAAAGCCAAACGCGCCGAGTTCCGTCCGCCCGATCCATCGTGCAATCCATACATGGCGTTCGCGGCGATGCTGCTTGCGGGCATCGATGGCGTACTCAACAAAATCGATCCCGGTGAACCCCTGGATAAGGATATCTATGACCTCTCGCCAGAAGAGATGCAAAGCGTGCCGTCGATGCCGGCCTCGCTCGACGAAGCGTTGACCTGCCTGGAAGAGGATCACGAGTTCCTGCTCAAAGGCGATGTCTTCACTGAAGAACTGATTGAGACATTTATTGCCTACAAGCGAAAGAATGAAGCAGACGCCGTCCGCCTACGCCCGCATCCTTACGAGTTTGCCCTCTACTACGACATCTAGCACGCTCGCGGAACTTTAGTTCCGCCCTGGAGTTGGACATTCCGCCGTCTGTGGGGCGGCCAATCCTGGCCGCGGCTGGCCTTTCCAGGCCAGCCAAGCCGCGCTATTGCGCGGCCCGCGGAACTTTAGTTCCGCCTCGGCTGGCCTAACGCACCCATCCGCGGAGCACCAGCCGGCTCTCAAACCTAGAACACGAACTTGAGGCCCAACTGAATCTGCCGCGAAGAACCGAGATCGCCGCGCACTGTCCGCGTTGCCGTGATCACGCCAAACTGCGCGTTATTCACCGTGTTGATAGGCTGTCCCAGATTCGGGTGATTGAACAAATTGAACACCTCGGCCCGGAACTGCAACTGATAGCCTTCCTTGATCGTCGTGTTCTTGGCCACCGAGAAATCAACGTCCGCAAAGCCAGGCGCCCGGAGAATGTTGCGTCCCGCGTTGCCGAAACTCCCTCGCTGGTTGGCGACGAAGGCGGCACGGTTGATCCACAGAGAGGCGCTCTGGGAAGACGGATATAGACTCTGGCCGGACACGTAATCCGGCCTGTCAAACGCCAGCAGGCTCCCCGAGTTCAGCGTCGACAGGATCGGCGAGAACGGGCTCCCCGACTGCACGTTCACGATCGGCGCCACGCTCCAGCCCGATGCCAGTCGCGACCAGCCGCCCGGCGCATGGAAAGGAAGCTGATACACCAGGCTTGCGACGTAACGATGCCGCGCGTCGAAATCGGACACCGCGCGCTCGGCCGCCAGGTTGTACGCATTCTGCACCTGTGGATTGGAACTCCCCACCGAGTTCAAGTCAATTGACTTCGACAGTGTATACGACGTTGTGAATGTAAGGCCCTTGGAGAAGCGCCGGTTCGCGCTCAGCCACATGGAATTGTAGTTCGAGCGCGAACTCGATTCGTTGATGTTGATCACGCCCCAACCGCTGATGGGGCGCACGCTGTTGATCCCCTGGTTGGTGTCCCGCAGCAGACGCAGACGCCGGCCCTGCGAACCGACATAGGACGCTTGAAAAACAGTGCCCAGCCACTCGCGCTGCACATTAAAGTTGTACTGCAGCACGCGACCGCTCTTCAGCTTCGAATCCACTGCATTCGCGTTGAAGATCGCCGGACCACCGCCGGGCAGGCTGAACGGCGAGGTGAGATCGAATGCGATCGGTACTTGCGGAGTGCTCGCGAACGTCACCGCACTGGAGAACGGAGGATTGCTCCCCAGCGCCGTAACCATGTTGGTAACCGGCTGATCGTAGTACAGCCCAACACCGCCACGAATCGCCGTCTTCCCCTTGCCGGTTGGATCGAAACTAAAACCAAAGCGCGGGCCGAAGTTGGTGAACTGGCTCTCGTAAGGCTTGTCTACTCCTGACGTTCCCACGGGGATCAGCTTGCGTTGGCTGTAGTCAAACACCGACAGGCGGTTGTACTTTTCCGATGGCACGCCGTTGTACTCCCAACGCACCCCGTAATTCAGTGTCAGCCTGGCGCTCACCTTGAAGTCGTCCTGCGCGAACAGGTTCAGTGCGTTCACCCTCAGTGCCGGGCTCGCCGCCACCTTCAACTGCGTTGTCGAACTGGCAACACCGTTGAGAAAATCGCCGAGCGTGGGGAAGTTGATCGTACCGCCGGTGCCGCCGTTGAAATTGTTGTTGCGGAAACGCCGGAACTCCGCGCCCATCTTCAAAGAGTGTTTGCCGCGCACCCAGGTCAGATTGTCGTTGTATTGGAAGGTGGTGTCGCCGCGGCCTTGCGGGAATCCGGGAACCCCGCCGAACGCCATCCCGCCGCCGATTGCGAATCGAGGCAGTACCGCCGATCCGGAATTGATGCCGAACTCCGTCGGGTTCTGTGTCACGTCCTGAACGAAATCGATGCGAACGCGGTTGAGTCCCGCGCGCAACTCGTTTGTGATGTTCGGGGCAATCAGGCTGGTGTAAGTCGTCGAGAAGAAGTACCGCTTTGCCGGCCGGAAATCGCCCGCGCCGGGAAGGTTGCCGCCCTGCAGATTCGGCTCGGTCCGCTCATCGCGGTTGGAGATGAACGTCCCGTAAATGAAGTTGCGGCTGTTGATGGAGTGGTCCACGCGTCCGGTGAACTGATTCAAGGTCCGCTTCTTCGGCGCTGAACCCGTAAAGAATCCGTCCGGGCCCGCGGGTGGGACCAGCGTCAGCAACCGCCGGATCACGGGGTTGGTCACCGATGCCCGCTGCGCTTCGCTCGGCACCGCTGTCCGCAAGCTCACTGACTCTCTTCCGCGCCTGCCTTCGTAGCTCGTGAAGAAAAACGTTTTGTTGCGCCGCACCGGTCCGCCCAGCGAGTAGCCGAATATGTTGCGCTTGAACGGCGGAATCTTCACATCGCCGCGGTCAAAGTAGTTCTTCGCGTCAAAGACTTCATTGCGCACAAACTCGTACGCTGACCCGTGTAGGCGGTTGCCGCCGGCCTTTGAAACAGCATTGATGATGATGCCCGCGTTGCGCCCATACTCGGCTGAGAACGCGTTGGTCTGCACCTTGAACTCCATGATCATGTCGATATTCGGCTGGAACGTGATCTGGTTCTGCACCATGTCCGACAGGTTGATCCCGTCGAAGAGATAATTCGTGGAGTCCTCGCGGGCACCCGAGGCATTGATCCCCGAAGAGCCGATGCCGCTGGGCGAGGCGAGAAACGTGCGGTTGTTGGTGGACGGCACCACCGTGCCCGGCGTCAGCAGTGCGAGGTCCAGGAAAAACCGCCCGTTGAGCGGAATCTCGACGATCTTCTTCGTCTCGATCACCTCGCCGACACTGCTCGATTCGGTCATCACCCCGCTCGGGTTCGCTTCAACTGTAACGACGGCCGAAGCGTCGCCAACTTCCAACGCCACATCCACGCGCCCGCGCTGCTCCACTGCCAGTACAACTTCGCTGCGCGTCCATTTCTTAAACCCTGGTTGTTCTACGGTTACTGAGTAAGTCCCCGGTAGCAGTACTGGAAACTCGTAGCTGCCGTCCGCATCGGTCGTAACCATGCGCGTCAGTTTGGTTTGCGTGTTCACCAGCGTGACGCTCGCGCCTGGCACGACCCCGCCTTGCGCATCGCGTATGGTGCCGACGATCGCGGCATTCTGCGCCCATGCTGATAAGGAACCGATAATAAGCAGGCACGCGACAGACAACGCGCGCACCAGGACCCCGGAACGTAAACTACGTCGAAGCATAACCCCACCACGAAATTGGACTCGAACGTGGAAACCCTTGCTCCCAGGATCGAATGTCGTTACCGGATTGTCAACATGTCCGAAGTTAACCGGTGCAACGCGTGTTCGTAAACGGAGCGATCCCACAGGTCGATCGTGGCCAGCCAGTCACGAGTGCTGGTTACCAGCGCACGCAGCGCGGGGTATCTGGCAGTCATGCTCCTTTCGTATTTGTCGAGGAGATCCCACCTGGGCGCGCCGAGCATGGCGTCCATCCATTCCGCAAACGCCTGCCATTGCTCACAACGGCCGGTTGTGGCGGCCGGCGTTCTCTCGTTGACCAGTGCGGCGGTATGCACACGCAGCCAGAATCGCATCGTATCCAGCCCGCGGCGCTGCGCCTCTTCCCGGATGAGGATGTGTTGAATCACATCGCTCGCGTGCGTGGCGAGGCATGCCTGCCGCGCGTCCGTACCAGCCTCCAACGATCGGTACCCTGTTACATTCAGCCAGATGTGACCGAACTCATGAGCGATCAACGAGTCTTCCATTCCTTCCCAATCGGCGGCGCGGCGGCGGTTCAGGATGACGAAGTGGAAGACGCCCAGAGGGCCGTCAACATTGACGTTTAGCGCATGCGCGCGCACCAGTTGCGAAACGAACGCTTCCGCCGAAAGGAGTTGTACCATCACCGCGCGTCCCGCGAATACCGGCGGGATGTTTAAAACATTCCGCACCGCGTCTGTTTCCACCGGAACGATCACAACCGGACCGCTGGACAACCGTTCGATCTCCCGCTTCCATTGATCGAGTGCGTCATTCACAGAACTTCACTCCCAAGGTAAGCTGGAAACGTGGAGCGCGTCTACTATACCCATCTCGCATCCCCCGTCGGCCGGTTGCTGCTGAGCGGCGCCGCTCACCATCTGCGCATGCTCAGCTTCACCATGGGTTGCCGCGCGCGCGATCCGGAGCCTGACTGGATAGAGGATACTTCGCCGTTTCGCGCCACGATCGAGCAACTGCAAAAGTACTTCGCCGGCGAACTGAGGGATTTCGATTTGCCCCTCGCGCCACTGGGGACGCCGTTCCAACTGACAGTGTGGAACGCCCTGCAGCGCATTCCTTACGGTGAGACCACCAGCTATGGCCAACTCGCCAGGCGCCTCGACCGCCCCAACGCGTCGCGGGCCGTCGGACTGGCCAACGGCGCAAACCCGATCGCGATCATCATTCCTTGTCATCGTGTCATCGGCGCCGGCGGCAAACTGACAGGCTTCGGCGGCGGCCTCGACATCAAACAACGTCTGCTTGATTTAGAGCGCGGGCTGCGCCTCCTGTGACTCACCGCGGCGGACGGACCGTCTTCTTCTCCACCGTCACCATCTTCCCCTCGCGCAATTCCTCCACCGTCTTGCGAAACTCCTCTGCCCCCTCCACAGCCTCCTGCTTCTCCACCCGTGTTACCGCCAGCTTCCCATCCACAAAGGCATACTGCCGCGCCTCGTAGATCATCCCACCAGCGCCACCGCGCTCGTAGGTACGCAAATGCCTCGTTCCCGAATCGATGGTGAACACCGGATACTCACCCAACAACTGAAACTTCTTCGAAGCCGCATCAAACAGCCAGTACATTGCATTCGCGTTGGCCGTACCCTGGCTGGTCATGATCATCAAATCGCGCAACCCATCGAAATTGATGTCCGGCGCCCCGAAGAATATCTTCGGACCCGCAGCCACCGGCAGCATGTCCTTCACATCGAGGGTCTGGATCACCCCAGGCGCACTCACAGCGATGGAGCGCACTGTCCGCCCAGCCTCCGCCGCCCCCAACTGGAACCGGAACGAATACACGCCGGCCTGCTCAGACACCCGGATCTCGCAAGGCTGGCAATCTTCCACAAACGCGGGATCGGTTACAACCGTCGCCTTCACCGCCGGCTGCGGTTGAGAACACGCGCTCATCAACAATGCAATGAAGGTCAACCCGGCAACAAAATGCATTTGGCTCGCTTTGTCCTTTGTGTGCGGTCCTCCAGTCCGTTGGTCCCGCCGTTGATGATCTTGGTGACAGCCTTGATATCGTCGCGGTCGGCCACCGCATTAATTCCGCGGTCGGACCAATACCACCCCGAACAATCCACGGCCACTGCCGGGTCGGTTGCCAGGATCTTGTTGTTCGGTTCAGTGATGTAGTCCTTGCCGCGAACCTTCCCATACGCGGCGTAATTCGAACGTCCGGTGATCTGAATCAGCCCGCGTCCCTTGAACCGCACACCGTCACCCTTCTGCGTATTGCCGAGATCGACGCGTCCCTCATAATCGCTGCCGCTGGCGATCTCCTCGGTGTAGCGCAGGTTCCCGCTCTCATGTCCAAGCTGCCCGAGAAAATGCGCCTGGCGCAATGCTGTGTTGATGCTGTTCGCCGTGAGTGCCGCCGCAAAATGCGAAAAGAAACGGTCAATCAACTGCGCCGAAGCCGGATACATGATGATGCGGAACTTCTCACGCGTCAGACCCTGCCCCAGTCCATCCTTCAACGCCTTCCACGTCGGACTGCCGGGCTCAACCTTGTTGGACGGCGAGGCCATTCGAAGCACGCGCCTCTGATACTCGGCAATCGCCCCAAGCGTTCCATCGCCGATCTTGCCGTCTTCCACGAGCGGCGCCAGCGGGATCAACTTTGCGATATTCCCGTTCAGCATCATCTGGACCAGCCGCACATCCTCGCGATGGTTGTCGGTTTTGCCCTTAGGGCCCACGGATCCGGTCAGGCACATGAGGGTATGATATCCGGCGGATTCGCGAATTGCCACCTGTCTCCGGTCACTCGTCCTTCGTGAGCTTGCCGCAATCAGACCGCCACAGTCCTCTTTGTGTCCGCGGCCTGATAGGCCGCAAACACAGTCCGCAGCGCGCGAACGCTATCGACGGTGGTGAGCGGCGGCGGTTCGTTATTCGCGATCGCCCGCGCTACTGCTTGCACAAATGGCGTGTATCCGGCCGGCTCCTTTTCCTTGTTTACGGCATGAACCCGCGGCGCCGCTTCCTTGGTGGAATACCATTCCAGCCCCGGGCCGCCGTGTTTGCGCATCTCCACCCAGCCAGCACTGCCCCAGATCTTCAGCATCGAATGATAACTCCGGTCGAGGTAGTAGCCGGAGTTGATGGTGCCGAACGCCCCGTTGGAAAAGCGCATCGCAGCTACCGCCGAGTCCTCCGTGTCGATGGGCTGGCCGCCGACATTGCCCTTAAAGCCGGCAATTTCCTGCACGGTGGAGTTGGTGACGTACATCGCCAGATCGAGCCAGTGGATGCCGAGCCAGATGAGATGGCCGCCCCCGGCGCGTGCCTTCTGCGCGATCCACGTCTGATGATAGGCGGGCCGCGTGAGGCGCGTCTGATCGGCAACGATAGTCAATTCCACGGAGTAGACCTTGCCGATCTGGCCGCTTTGCACCAGCCGCTTCATCTCCAATACATAAGGATCGACGCGGTTGGCGAGCGCCAGCATCAGGTGCCTGCCACGCGACTGGGCTTTCGCCGCCAGCGGCTCGAAGTCCGCCATTCGCACGCAGGCAGGTTTCTCGGCGAGCACGTGTGCGCCGGCGTCCAGCATCGACCGAATGACGGGCGGCGCAAGCGCGGCCTCCATGGTCACCAGCGCAAGATCGGGCTTCGCATTCTTTAGCATCTCGGCCGGTGACGCGTAGACTCCGGCAAGCCGCGCGCCCCAGGCCTTCTTCGCCGCGGCGGCGTTGGTGCCGCCCTCGTCGCACAGCACGAGTGATTCGATATCGGTGGTTTCCGCCAGTGCCGGGATGTAGGCGCTCAGATGCGGCCCGGCAGCGTGGGTGACGAGTGCGGCGAGGATTTTACGCGCGGGTGCGGCCATAGCCGCGGAGGAAAGCGCTGCGCCAGGCAGGGCGGCGGAGAATGCTCGGCGATGCATTGGTCCACTGTATCGCCCATGACGGCCGCCTTCAACCCGGACCAAATCCGGCTTTCTCGGCGCGTGCGCGGTCCGCCATCTTGCGCACGTCGATACCGAGACGCTTGATCTTCTGATTGAGCGTCGAAAGCGGGATGCGGAACTTCTCGGCTGTCTCGGTCTGGCTCCAGTTGTGGACCTCGAGCGCTTCAATGATCCTGCGGCGCTCAAAGTCGTTGAGGATCTCGAAGAGGGAAGCGTCCGGAGGCAGCGGCGCGGAATCGTCGTGCCGGAGATGCACGCCTTGCGCCTGCAGGATGAAGTCCGGTAGTACGTCGGCGGAAATGGTGGGTGCGATCGCGAGCACGACGGCTCGCTCCACCACGTTCTCCAACTCGCGCACGTTGCCGGGCCAGTTGTAATCCATCAGGATCTGAGTAGCTTCGGCATCGAAACGCAATTGCGACTTGCCGTCCGGCCCGACGAATTTCTCGTTATCGGCGCAGTACTTGTCAAAGAAGTGCTCGATCAGCGGGAGGATGTCCTCTCTGCGGTCGCGCAGCGGCGGCATCACGATGTTGATCACGTTGAGCCGGTAGTAGAGATCGTGGCGGAAACGTTCTTCATCCACCATGCGCTTGAGGTCGGAGTTGGTGGCCGCCAGAATGCGCACATCCACCTTGATGGTGTCGGCGGAACCGAGCGCCATGAATTCCTTCTCCTGCATCACGCGCAGCAGTTTGGCCTGGGTCTCGACGCCGATGGTCCCGATTTCATCAAAGAAAATCGTGCCCTTGTTGGCGATTTCGAAGTAGCCTTTGCGCGTCGCCATCGCTCCCGTGAATGCGCCTTTCACGTGGCCGAACAGCGTCGATTCGAGCAGGTCCGGCGGCAGCGAACCGCTGTTGACGGGCACAAAGGCGCAGTCAGCGCGCGAGGAATGTGCATGGATCGCCTTGGCGATGAGTTCCTTGCCCGTGCCGGTCTCTCCCGTGATCAGCACGGTGGTGGACCGGCTGGTGGCCACCTGCGCCACCAGGTCGAGAATCTTCAGCATCTTCTCGCTCTTGCCGATGATGTTGGGGAACGCGTAACGCTGTTTCAGCGCCCGCTTCAGTTGCGTATTCTCCCGGTCCAGCCGGCGCTTGGCGATCAACCGGTCGATTTCAAGGAGAAGTTTTTCGTTGTCCCAGGGCTTGGAAAAATAGTCGCTGGCGCCCGACTTCAACGCCTGCACCGCCACCTCCACCGAGCCATACGCGGTGATCATGCAGATTGGTGTATCCGTGTCGCGCTCGCGCACTTCAGTGAGCACGTCCATCCCGGACTTGTCGGGCATCATCAGGTCGAGCAGTACCAGGTCGTAGTTGCTCGATTCCATCGCCCGAAGCCCATCGTTGCCGTTGTGCGCCTGATCGACGTTGTACCCCTCCAGCAGGAGCAGCGTTTCCAGGCTTTCGCGGATGTCGGCTTCGTCGTCCACGATAAGGATTCGTCCGCGTGGCGTGCGCACGTCTCCGGAAGAGGTTGAATTATGCATGTACGGATTTGCGAACGAGCGGGAACTCGAGAACAAACCGCGTTCCCTGGCCGGATCTGGAGTCTACATCAATGTGGCCGCCATGCTCCTTTACGATGCCGTAGGTGATGGCGAGGCCGAGGCCGGTTCCTTTTTTCGCGCCTTTCGTTGTAAAGAACGGATCGTAGATGCGCGCCAGATGCTCGGGCTCGATGCCGGAACCGGTGTCGGACACTTCGATGTGCAGCGCATCCCCGTAGCGCGAGGAACGCACCGTGAGTGTGCCGCCGGTTTCCATCGCATCACGAGCGTTGAGAAACAGATTGAGAAAGACCTGCTGCAGCTTGCCGGAGTTGCCTTTGACGATTCCTGGAGTGTCTCCAAGCTGCGCGTCCACGTGAACCCCGGTCTTCTTGAGCTGATGGTCAATCAGCGTGAGGGTCTCGCGTAGCACCTTGATCATGTCCAGGTCTTCGTACGTTGTGGTGGACGTGCGTGAGAAGTTGAGAAGCGAATTGACGATCTCGCTGGCGCGGAACGTCTGCTTGGCTATCTTCTCCAGCAGTTTCGATTTCGGATCGTCCTCGGTCACCTGTTTGGCCAGCATCTGCGCGTAAGAGGATATCACCGCGAGCGGAGTATTCACTTCGTGCGCGACGCCGGCGGCCAGAAGCCCGATGCTGCTCAGCTTGTCCGCCTGCATGAGCTGCTTTTCGAGTTCGCTGCGCTCGGTGATATCGTCGAAGATCACCAGGCGGCCGATCTGGTCGTGGTCCTTGGACACCAGCGGAGCGATTGCGAGGTTGACAATCGTGTCGGGCACCGGGCGGGCGTGTCCGTTCCCCTTCGTGTGACCGTTTGCGTGTCCATTCCCATTCGCGTAGCCGTTCGCATGGCCGTTCGCACCGTTCGCCGGCTGGGGCGTCAGGACGAATTTGAGAATGTGATGGACGCCCGTCTGTCCGCGTACCTGGTCCAGGCGCTGGCAGAGATCAGCCGGGAACACTTCGCACAAACGCCGTCCGAGTGCCTGCTCGCGAGACACACCCGTGAGCCGTTCCAACTGCGTGTTCCAGCTCTCCACGCGATCGTCGAGGTCAGCGGCAAGAATGCCGACATTGATGGATTCGACGATGTTCTCGCTGAATTCCTTGAGCCGTTCGAATTCTTCGGCTTTGCGTTCCAGCGATTGATAGAGACGCGCGTTCTCCATGGCAATGCCAAGGTAGCCGGCAATCGAAACCAGCAGGTCAAGATCATCGCTCGAAAGGAAGTCGCCCTTTTCCGTTCGCGACACGCCCAGGTAAGCGATAGTCTTCCCTCGCACCGAACAGGGCACGTAATACGTCAGGTCGAGATCGCTGATGGTGAGCCGCACCGATTGCGCCCATTCGCGCGTCACGATATCCAACGCGAACCGCGTGCGCTCAAAGAACAGATATGGCTTGTCGGTTCCAGTGCTCAGGAAACTGGTGTCGAGCCGGTCCGCCGTAAGCGTGTCCAGCGCCCGCGTGCTGCGGGCGAGAACGAAAGCCTGCTCTTCCCCGCGGTGGAGGAAGATCGCCATGTGCTTGATGTTGAGCGTGCGGCTGATGCGATCCATCACCGCATTCATCAGATGGTCAAGGTCCGTTTCCGATCCCAACTCGCGCGCGAACTCCGTCAGCGTGCGCCGGTAGTCGTAGCGTTCGCGGTAGAAGAAGTAGCGGTCCATCAACTCCTGGAACCAGTTCCGCAGCGGCTGATAAGCGAACGTCGCAATCAGGATCATGAAGATCAGCGCCGAGGGCGGCAGGTCTTCCAGCCTGCTGTGGTCCTCATAACGGTTCACCGACAGCGCCATTCCATAGAAGATGCCGATAACGGATAGCGTCGCCAGCGTGTAGGCGTAGCCCTGCTGGAAAATGACATCCACGTCCATCAGCCGGTAACGGATGATGGCGTACGACCAGGTGAGCGGAATGAAGATCAGCGACAGCACCGACATCTTCATGTACGCACCGGGAACGTAGCCGGCCGCGTAGGGTAACAGGTAGAATACCATCACCGGCGCGATGCCGTAGATCACCCCGTTGCGAAGCCATTTGAGCTGCTGGCGGACGATGGTGTCTTCTGTGCGGCGATGCTCCAGGTGCAGCGCCACCGCTCCCATCAGATAGAAGAAGCCGAATGCGATCAGCCAGATGCGGTCGAGCATCCAGCGCAAATCAGGCAGCGAAACATCGGCTCGGAGAGATCCGCTCCCCACCAGGAAGAAAACGCCGACGATCAGACTGGCAGGCAGGTAGAGCAGGTAGATGCGGCTCCCGGCGAGCCACTTTCGCCGCTCCGGGAAGCTCAGACAAAAGTGCAGAAAGATGGTAGGCGCGAAAAGTCCGGCGCTCAGATTGCCCCAATAAATGATCTTGTCGAAGTTGTTGAGTTTCCCAGTGTAGTGAAATGTACACATCACAAAGGAAACCAGACACAGGAAGTAGAAGTGGACCGCCTTGGCCGCGTTGCCACGGCGAATGTACACAAACAGCCCGATCAGGAGATACGCCGCGCCGACTGCGTATTGGTAGTACACCGCAGTCTCCGGCACGCCTTCCCCGACGTAGATTGGGACCTTGAAGCTGACCCCCGACCGCTCCACCTGATACTCCGCTTTGCTCCATGGGCCGAGCCGCGCCAGCACCTGCGGAACGGCCAGTGCGCTTTCCATGAATGCACCGTTGATGGAGAGGACTAAGTCCCCGTTTTTCAATCCGGCACGGCTCCCCGGGCCATCCGGCGCGACCAGCACCGCCTGTACTACTTTGCGATCCCCGATCGTTCGGTCAGCCCAGGAAACCCCGTCGTCCGGCAAGCGGTATTTGGCCTGCTGCTGGAAGTTGATGGCCGCAGCTATAACAGCCGCCACGGTCAGTACCACCAGCAGTGCGTTTCCGAGTTGGACCTTTAGTTCTTTCAAAGGACCGAATCTCCCACCGGAGCCGAATTACCAAAGCGCGAGCCGAGTGCGTTACGATGCGAACACTCACCCTTGCGGACAAGCTTAGCACGTTTCGGGCCAATCGGCACGGGCGTTGAAAGTGCGCAAAGTATTGGGAATTCAATGAGATGGGGATAAGGCGGAGGCGTGATGCTATGGAAAACGGAAGGGCGATTCTACAGGGAAATGGATGGGTTGTGCGCGAGTCGATGCTTGACGCGCTGACGGCATCGTATCGAAGATCACCCGACCGCAACCTTTTCCTTACTTGCGGCATCTCATTAACGGCGCTACTCCCCGAAACCCTGCCTGCTTTCGAAACACGGCTGCAAAAATCCGTCGAATCTCCAATCACCATCGGAACCGCGATGCGGTTCACCAATGAGGATCCCGGCGCCGGTCCGGTGTGGCATCGCTTCCGCGTGCGACCTCCAGGAGGTGAGTTCCAGATGGTCCGCGATTTCGGTCCCGCATCCGCCCTGGAGTGGAGGCAACCACCTACCCACTCGTTTTCCTCTACAACGCACCAGCGTGCGAGGCCGGGCAAACTGTCCGCATCGAGTTCCAAAGCTCGCACGGCACACAGACGACGCCGGCGGTTGCTTGCGATCCAGGCTTCACGCGGAGTTTCTACCTCGCATGACTGTATCAGCAAACCGGCTATACCGCTCGACATGTCTTCGAAACAGGCTCGCAGTTACAGGCAGGGGGAAGCGATTCCAGCCCGGCGTCTGGCCTGAGCAGCCGCAGTGACACAAGAACCGCTGCTCACGCTCGCCGCTCAACAACATCCTGATCCTACCGAGCCGCGCGCGTCAGCAAGCGGTCTGCGTGCGATGAGGTGTGAACTGAAGGATTTGACGTCTGTACACTGGTAGCGCTATATATAGCGGTACCAGCTATGAAGCCATCGGAACTGCAACAGAACTCCGCCGAGCTTGTGTTGCTCGCACTCTTGGAGGACGGGCCGCGGCACGGCTACGAACTGGCGAAGCTCGTGGAAGCGAAGTCGGCGTCATTATTGCAGTACCAGGTGGCATCCATTTATCCGATGCTGCACCGGTTGGAGCGGAAGGGGCTGATCCAGGGCAAGTGGGTGGAACGGGCCGATGAGAGACGGCGGCGGTTCTATTCGCTCACGGCGGCCGGGCGGAAAGCACTGGCCAGGCAGCGGCGGGAATGGCTGCAATTCTTCACTGCATTGAATCGACTGACGAGGTTCCGCGATGTCCCATCCTAACTGGAACGAATACGTGCGCGTGAGGCTTCCGCAACTGGGCTTGCGGCCGGAGCGCGAATCCGAAGTGATTGCCGAACTGGCGGCGGAGTTCGACCAGGCCTACCTGGAAGCGCTGCAAAGTGGGGCCAGCGAGGCGGAAGCACGAGTGGCGGCCGAGGGACACGTGCGCGATTGGAATCTCCTCGCCGATGAGTTGCGAGCGGCGAACCACCGGCCGGTGGCGGAGCCCGATGCTTTGGGCCGGCCGGCCGGCGGCGCCTGGTGGCGCGGCATTCCACAGGATTTGGCCTTCGCATGGCGCGCGCTGCGGAAACAACCTGTATTCGCAGCGGTCTCGATTGTGACACTGGCGTTCGGCATCGGCGGAAATACAACGATTTTCGCGGTTGCCGATCACTTGTTGTGGAGGGCGCTTCCCTACTCAACGGCGGCGCGGTTGCTGTCGATTGAGAACACGAAAGCGGGACAGCCGGAGATCGACTCCTGGTGCTCGATCGACAATATGCTGGAGATCCGGCAGCGGAACCGCACCTTGGAATATGTCGCGGGCGTCTCCCCATTGTGGAACGCTGTCGTGCGGGGAGACGCTGAGCCGGAACACGTGGAGTCGCTGTACGTGTCGGCGGACTTCTTTCCGCTGCTGGGTGTGAATGCGGCTGTGGGGCGGGTGTTCACGCGCGAAGAGGACGACCGCGCGAAGCCGGTGGCGGTTGCGGTGCTCTCGCATGGGTACTGGCTGCGGCGGTTCAACGGCGATCGGAATGTGATTGGACGAACGTTTCGCATCGACAATCGCGTGTTCTCGGTGATCGGGGTGATGCCGGCGGATTTTCGATGGCGCGGAGAACCACTGGCCGGGACGGCTACTGAGATCCAACTTTGGCTGCCGCTGGCGGCGAATCAACTGGCGAACTCGCGGCGCACGGTGCGCTTTCTGAAACCGGTGGGTCTGGTGAAGGCTGGTGTGAATGAGGAAGCTGCGCGGAAGGATCTGGAGCGCGTGGGGGCGGAGCTGATTGCAGAGCATCCTGGGGACAACGGCGGATTGCAGTTCAGTGCGGTGTTGCTGCAACCGAAGGTGAGTAAGAGGATCCGGCCGAGCATGCAACTGCTGCTGGCAAGCGTAGCGTTTGTGCTGCTGATGGCGTCGTCGAATGTGGCTAGCCTGCTTCTGGCGCGCGGGGCAGCGCGGCGGCGGGAGTTGTCGGTTCGAGTGGCGCTGGGGGCAAGCGTCTGGCGGATCGTGCAGCAACTTGTGACCGAGAGCCTGGTGATAGCGATTTGCGGCGGGGTGGCGGGTCTGGCGCTGGCGATGAGCGCCCTTCGGCTATTGGGTAAGTTCGGACCCGCAGGGATTGTGCAGGGAGCGCGGATCGGGCTCGACTGGCGTGCGGTTTTGTTCACCGGAGGCGTGGTGGTGGCGGCGACGCTGCTGGCAGGCCTGGCGCCGGCGATTCGCGCGGCGCTTGGGGCGACGGGCGCGGTGATGCGGGAGGGCCGTGGGAATATCGGCCATCCGAGTGCCGCCCGAATGACGCTGGCTACGCTGCAGATCGCATTCGCGCTGGCGCTGGTGACGGGTGCCGGGTTGTTGATTCGCAGCTTTTTGAACGTGATTCAGATTCAGCCTGGATTTCAGAGTCAGGGGGTGGTGTCGATCGCGACGCAATTGCCGCCGGAGCCGAATATGGCGCGGCGCTATGCGATGTATGAGTCGATGAAGCATGCCCTGCTGGCGACGCCGGGCGTAGTGGCGGTGGGCGCGGTGAGCCGGCTGCCGATGCTGGGGCAGAACCTGGGGAGCCTGCTCATTGTGGAAGGGCGCGCGCGCGATCAGCATCCGCCGGAGGTGGAGTACCGTGTGGCGACGCCGTCGTACTTCGGCGCGATGGGCATTCCCTTGAAAGCGGGACGGCTGTTTCACGATCGCGATTCGTCTGCGATGTTGATTGATGAAGTAACCGCGAAGCGGCATTTCCCGAACGAGGATCCGGTGGGGAAACGGCTGATGTTTCTGGCCAACGCGAATGGTCCGTGGTTCACCATCGTCGGGGTTGTGGGCGCGGTGCGGCATTTCGGATTGGAGTCGGAACCGCGGCCGATCATCTACAGACTGGCGGCGGCCAGTCCACTCAACGCTCCGATTCTGGTGATCAAGACAGCGTCGAGCAGTCCGGAAACGACGGGGCAATGGATACAGCCGCTGGCGCGCGTGATCCGGCAAACGCAGCCGAGCGTGGCCACCTACGAGATGCATGCTCTGGAGGGGCTGGTCGTGCGGTCCACTGCGGAGCGGCGATTCCTGATGTGGGTTGTGACGGCGTTCGCCGCGGCGGCGCTGTTGTTGGCGGCGATTGGGTTTTATGGGGCCATCTCACAATCGGTGGCGTCGCGGACGCAGGAGATCGGAGTGCGAATGGCCTTGGGGGCGTCGCCATCGGAAGTGCTGTCGATGGTGTTTGCAGAATGCGCGCGCGTGGCTGGCCTGGGGATTGTGATCGGGCTGGGACTGTCGTGGGTGGCGGCGCGCGTTGCGCAGAAGCTGCTTTTCCTCGTGCAGCCGCATGATGCGTTGGTGATGGTGTCGGCGGTGGTGACGTTACTGGTAGCAGGTGGGATCGCGAGCTATGCGCCGGCGCGGCGGGCTACCCGGGTGGATCCGCTGGTGGCGTTGCGGGAGGAGTGAAGGGCGGCCCGGGGGCGGCGCCTGTAAAATGGGAACACGTCGCCCCATGAATACTGAGCGTTGGGCCCAAATCGAACGGCTGTTCCATGAAGCATTGGAGCAGCCGGCGCCGTCACGGTTGGAGTGGCTGTCGAAGAGCTGCGGGGACGACCGCGAATTGTTGGATGAAGTGCGGCTCATGCTGGAGAGCGATGCGCACGGGGCGGCGACGATGGTGGAGTCGGGGATTCGCGACGCGGTGATGATGCTCGACAAGCAGGAGCAATTGCCGAGTCAGACACGCGTCGGGCCGTACAGCATCTTACGGGAGATCGGGCGAGGCGGAATGGGCCGGGTGTACCTGGCGCAGCGCGACGACGGGCAGTATGACGCGCAGGTGGCGTTGAAGGTGGTCCGGCCGGGAATGGATTCGCACACGCTGCTGTCGCGATTCCGGCAGGAACGGCAAACACTGGCGCGGCTGCAGCATCCCAACATTGCACGGCTATTGGATGGCGGCACAACCAGTGATGGCCTTCCGTACTTTGTGATGGAGTACATTGACGGACTGCCAGTCACGGAGCACTGCCGGAAGTCCGGCTTGGACATGGAAGCGCGGCTGCGCTTGTTTCTGGGGGTTTGTGCGGGTGTGGATTACGCGCATTTGAGTTTTGTGGTCCACCGGGATATCAAGCCTGGAAACATTCTCATCGATGGACGGGGGACACCGAAGATTCTGGATTTTGGGATCTGCAAACTGCTCGACGATTCAGGGGACACAGCGCAGACGAGCGAGGCGAGGACGCGGGCCTTCGAGATGATGACTCCGGACTATGCCAGTCCGGAGCAGGTGCGGGGCGAGGCCATCACGGTGGGCTCCGATGTGTATTCGCTCGGCGCCGTGCTGTATGAACTGCTCACCGGGGTGAAGCCGCACCGGTGGGAGAAGCACAATCCGGCTGAGATTGAGCGGGCAATCTGCGAACGGGATATCCTGCGGCCCAGCCTGGCGGCGCAGGACCGGCGCATCGCGCGGCAACTGGCCGGCGACCTCGACAACATCCTGTTGAAGGCGCTGCACAAGGAACCGGGCCGGCGCTACTCTTCCGCCGCGCGGCTAGCTGATGATTTGCGGCGATATCTCGATCATCTACCGGTAGACGCTCGACCTGACAGCGCCAGGTACCGCTTATCGAAGTTCCTGCAACGGCACCGCGTGGGAGTGGCGGCCACGACTGCGGTGGTGGCGGCTCTGACGATTGGAATGATTGTCTCGCTGCGAGAAGCCAGGCGGGCGGAGGCGAGTCTGCGCCAGGCGCGGCATCTGGCGAACACCTTCGTGGTGGATGTGCAGGAGGCCATCAGTGCGCTGCCCGGAGCGACCAAAGCGCGGCAGATGGTGGCGCAAAAGGCGGCCGAGCAGTTGGACCAACTGGCGAAGCTTGGCGCGGGGAGCCTCGAGTTGGACCGCGAACTGGCGCTGGCGTATCAACGAGTGGGAGACGTGCAGGGTAACGTGCTCGCGTCCAACCTGGGTCACACGGAGGCAGCCAGGCAGAGCTACTTCAAAGCGCTGTCGCTGTTGGAAGGCGTGCTGCGGAGGAAACCCGGCGATCACGCGGCAGGGGCGGCGCTGCTTGAGGTTTATCTGCGGTTGGGGGACATCAGTGTGTACACCAAGGGTACACAACCGGCGCAGCAGGTTTATGAGAAAGGGCTCACTCTGGGGGAGGCGTTGTTGAAGCGAGCTCCCAAGGATGCGATGCTGCGGGGCAGGGTCGCCGATCTGGCGATTGGCGCCGGACGGGCGCAGCGGCTGGCCGACCAGCATCTGCCCTCTCTGGCGAGCAACAAGCGCGCCTATGGACTGGCGAAAGAACTGGCTGACGAGCAGCCCGCCGATAAGCAGCGGCGCGCGCGGCTGGCCAATGCGGCATCGGCACTGGGAATGATCCAGGTTCGAATGGGCAATCCCAAAGAGGCACTGGAGGTGTATCAGCAAGCGGTGGGTGTGGTGGAAGCGCTGCACAAGGACGACCCATCGAACGTGGTACACATGCGGGAGCTGATGCTTGCCTACAGCCATGTGGGCGATGTTTATGGCGGGCCCGCGACAAAGAATCCCGTGAACCGCGCGGGGTCGCGCGAGGCTTACGGTAAGATGGCGGACGTCGCCAAGCAGCTTCACGAAGTGGATCCGAATGATCAGCGGGCGCTGGCCGATTATGGGATTGCGCTGATGCGGTTCGCCTCGACTGTGGAAACGCCGGCGGCGAAGGTGGAGGTCTATCAGAAGTCGCAGAGTCTTCTTGACCGCGCACTAGCCGCAAATCCGAATAACCAGATGGTGGCGGTGAACCTGGCATTCGTTCTGGAGCAGATGGGGAATCAATATGAGGAGTTGAAGGCGGAGGCGGAGGCGGTCCGCCGGTGGAAGCTGAGTTTGCGATGGTGCGAGAAGCTGATGGATTCGCGGCAGACAACACCGCCGCGTGTCGCAGTGGGATTGTTTCGCAAGCTGGGTGAGCATGCGGCGCGAACGGGACATCGCGCGGAGGCGCTGGACTACGCGGCGCGGGCGTTGCATTTGGGAGAGCAGTCAGCGAAGGAGTCGGAGGGGGAAGAGACGGTGGGGCGGCGGGATATTCTGGCGCGTGCCTATGACGCAAACGGGCACATCCGGATGGCACTGGGGCACAAAGGCGAGGCGCGGGGGTGGTTCGACAAGTCGATTGCGTTGTGGGCGGAGTTGAAGGCGCGCAAGGGATTCACGCCGAGCATGACGGAGGAGATGCGGCGCTCGGAGCGGGCGCTTGTCGCTTTACGTTAAGGGGGATTCCCATTGGCGGATTGCTGCGGAGCGCTCGACGGCATCGAGCATGCGCTGCACGGCGAGTCCGTCGGCGAAGTTGGGGTGGAACGGCTCACCCTTCTCCAGAGCGAGGAGGAACTCACCGAGGGTTGCGATGAAAGTGTGTTCATAGCCGATGATGTGGCCGGGCTTCCAGAACGTGGTTCCGAAGGGATGTTCCGGTGCGGTGGCAAGCAGGCTGCGCGTGCCTTGTTCTTCCCGTGGCAGGCGAGCATCAAAGTAGGAAAGTCGATTGAGGTCTTCCAGGTTGAAGCCGATCATGCCGGCGGAGCCGTGAATCTTGAAGGTGTTGCGGTTGAGAGAGCCGATGCCAAAGCGCGTGGCTTCGAAAGATCCGATGCTGCCGTTGGCGAAGCGGGCCATGGCGAGAGAGGCATCTTCGATTTCCCGGCCTTCAATGAAAGTGTGGGTGAGGGCGTTGATCTCGGTGATGGGGCCATTGAGCCAAAGCGCGAGATCCATGATGTGGCAGAGGAGATCGACGATGACGCCGGAACCGGCTGTTGCCCGTTCGAGTTTCCAACCGGTGCGCCGAGCCGGGTCGTTGCCCCATTGCTGAAGGTAGGTGGCACGGTAGTGGTAAGGTGTGCCGATGCGCCCTTCGTCAATCCAGCGCTTGGCGAGCATGATAGCTGGGACGCGGCGGTAGTTGAACCATACGAGATTGGGCAGCGAGCCGATGGCGGCGAGCATTCTTTCTCCGTCGGCGGCGGACAAGGCGAGGGGTTTCTCGCAGAGGACGATCTTTCCGGCTTGCGCGGCGGCGATGGCGATTTCGGCGTGCAGGTGGTTGGGGGTGGCGATGTCGATGATGTCGATGTCTTTGCGGCCGATGACGGCGCGCCAGTCGGTGGCGATTTCGTCCCAGCCCCATTGAGCGGCCATTTTGGCGACGGCCGTGGGGTCGCGGCCGCAGATGATTTTGCGGACGGGGAGAGTGGCGAGATCAAAGAAGTGGCCCACCTGATGGTAGGCGTTGGAGTGGGCGCGTCCCATGAAGCCATAACCGAGGAGTGCGACGTTCATTGGTACTACAATACTGCGTATGGAACCGGTATCCCGTAGAACTTTTCTCAGCGACAGCATCGCGGCAGGCGCTGCTGTTTCCACAGCGCATGGCTATACCCGCGTGATCGGCGCGAATGATCGCATTCGCATCGGAGTGATTGGCTGCGGCGGCATGGCCAGCGGGCATATGCGCAATCTGATGAGGGTGAAGGACGCCGAGAACATCGAGATCATTGAGGTTTCCGATCTTTATGACAAGCGGGCCGAGGCGGCCTCGAAGGTCACCGGCGGAAAGATCACGAAGGACTACCGGAAGCTGCTTGCGAACAAAGATATCGACTACGTTTTGATCGCCACGCCGGAACACTGGCACGCGCAATGCACGCTGGATGCGCTGGCGGCGGGCAAGCACATCTATTGCGAAAAGCCGATGACGTACACGGTGGAGGAGGCCAAACGCGTAGTGGCGAAAGTGAAGGCCACTGGTTTGAAGATGCAGGTGGGCGTGCAGGGGATGTCGGACGAATCGTATGAGGTGGCGCATCAATATATTAAGGAAGGTGCGCTGGGGAAGGTGGTGTTGGCGCAGATCGACTATTCCCGCAATCACAAGGGTGACTTCTGGATGTACGATGTCGATGACGATGCCAAGCCCGGCGTGAACCTCGATTGGAATACGTGGCTGGGCACTGCGAAGAAGCGCCCCTATGATCCGGAACGGTTCTTCCGCTGGCGGCGGTATTGGGACTATTCGGGCGGCATTGCCACTGACCTGTTTGTGCATCGCGTGACGCGGTATATCAAGGCGCTTGGGCTGACGTTTCCGGAGCGTGCGGTGGCGACGGGTGGCAAGTTCCAGTTCGGCGAGGGCAAGGCCGAGGTCCCGGACACGTTCAACATGCTGCTGGATTATCCCGAGGGCGTGACCATTCAGTTGGTGTCCACGATGGCGAATGACGTGAAGGTGAACCATTACCTGCGCGGGCATAAAGCGACGCTGGAGTTCACGAATACGGGGTTCACGATCACGCCGCAGAATATGTACGCGAATGAAGTAAAGCCGGTGACCTATCAGAAGAAGGGCGCCGAGGACATTGTGCTGCATCACAAGAATCTGCAAGGCGCCATTCGCAAGAACGAAGACTTGAAGTGCGATTGCATGCTCGGCTACTACGGCGTGGTTGCGGCGCGGATGGGCGTGGAGAGCTTCCGGCGGCGGAAGTATATTGCCTGGGACAAGGCGAAGGAACGGATGGTAAATGCTTAGCCTGCTGGTCTTGTGGCTGGGCCTGGCGCCGGCTCAGGATTACGACCTGCTACTGAAGGGTGGGCATGTCATTGATCCGAAGAATGGCCTCAACGCGGCGCGCGATGTGGCGATTCTGAAAGGGCGTGTGGCGGCGGTGGAGGCGAACATTCCGGCGGCGGCGGCGCGGCGGATGTTGAACGTGAAGGGGCTGGTGGTGACACCGGGCCTGGTGGATATCCACGTGCACCTGTTTGCGACCACTGGAGTGGCGGATGCGTGGGCCGGGGACAAGTCGATTCTGCCGGACGGGTTTTCCTTTCGCACCGGCGTCACGACGATGGCCGATGCGGGCAGCGCGGGATGGCGCAATTTCGAGACGTTCCGCCACACGGTGATTGATCGCGTGCAGACGCGCGTCTATGCCTTCATCAACATTGCCGGGCTTGGGATGATGACCGATGTCGCCGAACAGGCGGTGCATGATATGAAGCCGGAGGAAGTGGCGCGGCTGGCGCGGAAGCATGGCGATGTCGTGGTGGGAGTGAAGTCGGCGCATTATCAGGGGGCGGAATGGACGTCGGTGGACCGGGCTTTGGAAGCCGGGCGGATGGCGGATGTGCCAATCATGGTGGACTTCGGGTACTTCCACAAGACGCGTCCGTACTGGCAGTTGGTGACGGAGAAACTGCGTCCTGGCGATATCAGCACGCACTTCTTTCGCGGCCCGGTGCCGATTGCGAACGGACAGGGGAAGCTGTATGAGTATCTGAAAACGGCGCGGGCGCGCGGTGTGAAGTTCGATGTCGGGCATGGCGGCGGGAGTTTTGTGTTTCGCAATGCGGCGCCGGCGATTGCGAACGGGTTCTATCCGGATTCGATTTCCACCGACCTGCATGGGGGGAGCATGAACGGTCCGATGTTCGATATGCCGACGACGATGAGTAAGATGCTGGCAGTGGGGATGCCGCTGGTGGAGGTGGTGCGTGCGTCGACGTGGAATGCGGGGCAGGCGATCCGGCACCCGGAGCATGGGCACCTCACCAAGGGCGCTATGGCGGATGTCGCGGTGTGGCGCGTCAGGGAAGGCGAGTTCGGATATGGGGATATGGGCGGCGGAACGGTAAAGGGCAAGCAGCGGTTGGAGTGCGAATTGACGTTGAAGGGCGGCGAGGTGGTGTACAACTGGAATTCGATCGGGATGAGCGATTGGCGGGCGCTGCCGCGGGATTATGGGGTTCGGCCGGTGGATACGGTAGTTGTGCCACCGCGATGAATCCAGGATGGGGAGCCGGCAAGCGTCACTAATTCCCGGCCTTCACCAACTCGATTTCAGCCGATGAACTTCGGGGTGTGTCGCAGTGTTCAGCCCTTCGTGGAGATCCGACGCTGACTTCTTGGAGCGGCTTCACCGGCACGATCCGCGCGCCGCGCACCGAGTCGAGGATGAACTCCACAGCGAGCACGTCGGATCGATCACGATGCGCTCAGGCCAAGACAATACCGCGTAGGTGCCGCCGGCGAGAACATCGCACAGGCAAAGGACCTTAGGTTATTGGAACTGGCGGAGAGGGAGGGATTCGAACCCTCGGTACCGGTTTTAGTCCAGTACGACGGTTTAGCAAACCGCTGCTTTCGACCACTCAGCCACCTCTCCGCGAGATGTACGTGGGTCTCTTTCAATCTACCATAACGGCACCCTGCGTCCGCAAATGAGCTGAGTCCTCAGCTCAGTTCAGCAAGCCGCGTAACCCGCTCCCCACCCCCTTCCTGTTAAAATCGCAGTTTATGTTTCAAGGACTCGAGCACACCGCCATTGCCTCGCCGGACCCACGTAACCTCGCCCAGTGGTACGTCGATCACCTTGGCTTTCACATCAACTTCTCCTACGACGTTTTCTACTTCGTCAAAGCTCCCAACGGTTCCATGCTGGAGATCATCCCCTCCGACGGCGTCATGGCGCATACACCCGGCATGAAGGAACCCGGTATCCGCCACCTCGCCATCGCCGTCGACGACTTCGATGCCGCCTATGCCAACCTCCAGTCCCGCGGCGTCTCGTTCCTCGGCGAACCCTACAACAATCAGGGCAACCGGCTGGTCTTCTTCAAGGATGGCGACGGCAACATCCTCCACTTGATTCACCGCGAAAAGCCGCTTCCCTAAAGGCCCAGCAGTTGTTCCAACGGGTCTTCAAGGCATTTCAATATCGCGATTTCCGGCTCATGTGGCTGGGCGCCTGCACTTCCTCCATCGGAACGTGGATGCAGACGCTCGCGCAAAGTTGGCTCGTCCTCGATCTGTCCAAAGACCCTTTCATGCTCGGCCTGGATTCCTTCCTCGGCCAGATCCCCATCGTTCTCTTCTCTCTTGTGGGCGGCGTCGTCGCCGACCGCACGGACCGCCGCTACCTCCTGATCGCCTCGCAATTCGTGCAGCTCAGTTGCGCCTTCCTGCTCACCATCCTGCTCGCTACCAATCAAGTAGCCGTCTGGCACATTCTCTGCATGTCGTTCCTGGTCGGTTGTGCGCAAGCCTTTGGTGGACCCGCCTATCAGGCCCTCATCCCGCGGCTGGTAAAAGGCGAGGACCTCCAGAACGCCATCGCACTCAATTCCATTCAGTTCAACCTCGCCCGCGTCATCGGCCCTGTCATCGGCGGCATCACCATGGCCAAGCTCGGCGCGGTCTGGTGCTTCGGGCTCAATGGCCTCTCCTATATCGCCGTCATCATCTCGTTGTCGCTGCTCCACGAACGCTTCACGCCTTCGGAAAAACGCCAGTCGATGCTCGAAAGCATGAAGGAAGGCATCCGTTTCGTCCGCACCAAGGACTCCATGGAGTCCCTCATCTTCATCGCTTTCCTCATGACCTTGCTCGGCGTCCCCCTCATTGGCTTCCTGCCTGTGTTCGCCAAGGACGTCTTCAAACTCGGCGCCGACGGCTACTCCATCCTTCTCTCCGTTTCCGGCATGGGCTCGGTCGGCGGCGCCATCATCGTCGCGGGTATCGGCAACGTCAGAAATAAGGGGCAAGTCACGCTAATGCTCCTCATCCTTCTCGGAGTCCTGATCGCCGCCTTCTCCTTCAGCAGTTCGTTCTACATCAGTTGCGCGCTTCTGTTCGTCGCCGGCGCAGCCCTCATCGCCAGCTTCGCCATGATCACTTCGCTCGTGCAGTTGATCACCACCGACGAAATGCGCGGACGCGTCATGAGCGTGTACAACGTGGCATTTCGTGGCGGCATGCCCATCGGCAGCCTCATCACCGGCAAGCTCGTGGTGATGTTCTCCGCCCCTCTCGCCATCGCAGTCAACGGCGCGCTGCTGGCGCTGATCGGCTCGTATTTCCTGTTCGTCCACCGCCGCGTCGCCAAGCTGTAGCGCGGCCTGCCACTACACCTGGCGGTTTGGCGTTTTCGCGTCTTCCATTTGCGTTTTTGGTACACCAGGCTAAGCCTGACTCACCAAGCTTGGCTCACCAAGCCAAGCCTATCTGATCTTGTGAACTGAAAGGAGTTCACCATGTGAATTGCTCGTTCGACATGTAGCTGAACTGGAGTGAGATGGAG
>JACQZR010000098.1 GCA_016213775.1 Acidobacteriota bacterium | reverse complement strand
TCCGGACTTCTTCCTCGGCCTCGACCTCGGCCAAGCCAACGACCACACCGCCCTCTGCATCCTCGAGCGTGCTGACGTTCTCATCAGCGACCGGCCCGACCCGGTCTACTTCAAACCGCAGACAGAGCGGCGTTACGCCATCCGCCACATCGAACAATTGCCACTCGGAAAGACATACCCCATCATCGCCCGCCATGTGGCGGACGTCACCCGGCACCCCGGGCTCAACGGCGCCAAGTTTCTCGCCGTCGATGCCACCGGCATAGGCACTCCTTTCACTGACATGCTTCGCAACGAACACTATTCGGCGCGCCTCGTTCCGGTCATCATCACCGGCGGCGACAACAGGAGCTACGACAAAGCCACCTCCACCTACCACGTCCCGCGCAATGAATTGCTGACCTCCCTCCTGGTGGCCCTGCAAAAAGGAATACTCAGAATCAGCAAAGAGCTCCCGCTAGCCGGCGTCCTGCTTCAGGAAATGGCAAGCCTGCGCTACAAGGAAGGACGCATCGAAACGGCGAGATCCACCCAGCACGACGACCTCGTCTTCGCCGCCGCCCTGGCCACCTGGAGGGCAACGGTAAAGCTATGAACCCCACTCTGCGCGGGAAACCCTTGCTCAGCCCGGACCACCTCCGCCACCAGTGTCGGCGAATGCGTCCGACTCACTTCGATTCCGAGCCGCGACCAATAGAATCCGTGAAGAATTGTGGGGCAGGCCCCCGGCCTGCGCGCGACCCCCTGGTCGCGCTGCTTCTTAAAACCGAGCCGCCACCGTTAGGGAGACGTGTAGTAGGATCTAACCAAGCGCACTGGGTGCGTGCGGGTAGTTCACAAGCGAGGTGCACAGCGAGGATGCGATTAGAACTCCGGATTGTCCCCATTTTCGCCGCTCTTAAACAGAACGACACTATGCATTGCGCTCGAATCCTCGATTGGCGCGTTGCTTCTTCTGGCTCCTGGCTCCTGACTTCTGTCTTCTTGTTTAGCGTCTTCTTGTTTAGCGTTTCCGCTCAGCAGATCCCGCCGGACCGCATCGTCGCCGAATGGATGCTGCGCATGGGCGGCGGTGTGGTTTTGGAGGGGCAGCCTAATCTGATCCGCGATCTTGCCGGCCTGCCCGCAACGGACTTCCGCATCCACACGCTCGACTTCACCGGCATCACCCAACATGGATCGTCTCTGGAGGACGAAATCAAGCGGCTCCCGGTGCTGCCGCATGTCAAGGAACTTTATGTGAACGGGCGTCTTTGGTACGACCAACCCGTCCCGCTCGTGGCTGCGACCATGGCATTTCTTGCCGGCGCGCCGCAGTTGGAGAAGCTTGTTCTGAGCAAGCCGGTGCAAACCTACATCCCGTTTGACGACACCGTGCTCAACGGTCTCACGCACCTGTCACGGCTGACCGAGCTGCGTGTACATCAGACGCGTATACCCGGCGTGTCGCTGGCGCAGTTTCCCAAGCTGCAGTATCTGGACCTGAACTTCGACCGCACGTTCAACGATCGTGGCATGGCGAGCCTTCGCACCATGACCCGGTTGACCAAGCTGTATCTCCGCGGCACTTCCATCACCAATGGAGGACTTGCCAACCTCGCCGAACTCACGAATCTCACGGAGCTCAATCTCGCTGATACAGGCATCGGCGACGACGGGCTCGCGCATCTGGCGAAACTCACGAAACTGCGGCGCCTGAATCTGCAAACCGCAAACGTTACCGACGCAGGGATGGCGCATCTCGCCGAAATGAAGGATCTGGAGGAGCTCAGTCTCTATCGAACGAAAGTGTCGAATGCGGGCCTCGCTCGGCTGGGGACGCTGAAACAGTTGCGCTGGATGGATCTGCGATACACTCGTGTCACCGCGGCGGGAGCAGGCGAATTCACGGCCGCATTGCCCGCCTGCAAGCTGATGATGCAGACCAGCGGGCTGGAGCCGGCCAAGCGGGGCACTGACATTTCGTCATTGCAGGGGAAGAGCGAAACCGAGATTGCCCAGTGGCTGCAAACCGTTGGTGCGAAGGTTCGCACCGAGGATGGCCGCCTTACCGCGGTGAATCTCCAATCGACGAACATCACCGATCGCGAACTGGCTGTCCTCTCGATGTTGACGCATCTGAAGGAACTCAGCTTGCGTGGGACCGAGATTAGCGAGGTCGGCTTGATGCACCTTGCACGCTTGCGAACGTTGGAGAGATTGGATCTCGGCTTCACTTTGCTTTCCGATTCGGCGCTGGAAATGCTCAAGCCGCTCGCCAATCTCAAGAGCCTGTATCTGGGAAACACGCTGGTGGAGGGACCTGGGCTCAAGGCATTGCAGGGCCTTGCTGGTCTGCGCGAGTTGCACCTTGGCAACACACCGCTCACCAACACGGCGATGCCGCATATCGCTATGCTCACCGGGTTGGAGAGCCTGTCGCTGCGCTACACCAACGTGAACGACAAAGGTACGACGCAGCTTGCTGCGCTCAAGAGCCTGAAGACGATCGACCTGCGCGGCGTCGATATCGGCGACGAGGGCGTCAGGAGTCTGGCGGGATTGGGGGAACTGCAGCACCTCGATCTCAGCTTTGGACGCTTCACACCCGGCGCCTTTCGCGCACTCGATCAATTGCGCAAGCTCAAGTCTCTGGCGCTCGATCAAACCAAGGTGAACGACGACTCCATGGATGTGGTGGCGCGGTTCGATGGCCTGCAATCGCTGAGCCTGGAATACACGGCCGTTGGTGACAAAGGCATCGCGAAGCTGGCGCGGCTGAGCTCGGTAGCGGAGTTGAAGTTGGATCACACCGAGATCGGTGACGCCTCCATTCCCGTCCTCAGCGGCTGGCGCAACCTGCGCTACGTGGACATGTATCACACGTTGATCACCACGCAGGGACACGAGGTGCTCCGCAAGAACCTCCCCACATGCAAGATCAACTGGAGCCTTGATTCTACCCGCCGGGAGCGACGCACATGAGAATCCTCACCTTCCTCGCCGCCGTGCTTTGTCAAGGCGCGGAATTGGCGGAAACCAATCTCGCCCGCCATATCGAATCGCTTGGCGGCGTCGTGTCGAGGGCCGCCGGCGGGACTATCATCAGCGTGTCTTTGGCGCGCACGTGGGCCACCGACGCGGATGTCGAACGGCTGGCGCAATTGAAAGACCTGAAGCGCCTGGACCTGTCGTTCACTTACGTTTCCGACCGTGGTGTGGAACGGCTGCAGCAGTTGCGGCAGTTGGAGGAGTTGACCCTCGACACCGCCGAGTTCATCACCGACGCGGCCATCTCTTATCTGCGCTCGAATCGGGCCCTGCGGAGGCTGGTGCTGCGCGGGACCGATGTGACGGACATCAGCCTGCCTTACATCGCTGTTCTAACGGAGCTGCGCGTGCTCGACTTGAGCTACACGATGCTCGGCGACGGTGGACTGGAAAGCCTGCCTGCCCTCGCGAAACTCGAAGAGTTATACCTGGGTGGGACCCGGATCACGGGCATCAATTTTCATTTCCTGAAACTGCTGCCGAAGTTGAAGGTTCTGCGCCTGGGCGGGATCCAGCGCCGCAACGGAGGCGCTTGTTGGACACCCACCATCACGGATCGTGACCTGGACCCGATTGCCCTTCTGCCCGAGCTGGAGGAGCTGCATCTCGGAGTGGGGCTCGGCCTAGGCCGCGTGGGCGCGCGCGGACCAGGTGCGCGTGGGGAAGGGAACTGCCGCCTCACCGGAGGCATCCACATCACGGACCTCGGCGTCGCCAAGCTGACGAAACTCAAGAAGCTGCGTAGGCTCGATCTCAGCGGCGCGGACATCACTCCGGCTTCCGCAACAACACTCACAGCCATGCCGCAACTGGAGCGGCTCAGTTTGTGGAACTGCAGGACGATGGATGACGCCGCTGCTGCAAAGCTCGACGCTCCGCGCACCTTGGCCAGCTTGGATTTGTCGGATACTCCGATTGGCGATGCGGCGATGGACGCGCTGTCCAGGCTGCCTCGCTTACAGCAGCTCTATCTCACCAATACGAGGGTAACCGCCACGGGATTGGACTCCTTTCGACGCAGGCGGCCCGCGACATTTGTCTCCTGGGCCGTCGGAGACCGATCACGATGACGCGAACCATTCTCATCCTCCTGTGTGCCGTTCCGCTCGCGGCGCAGGTTCGTACCCCTGGGGATTTCACCGCTCGTGTTTATCCTGTCCTGGAGGCCGCCCAATGCCGGCTCTGCCATGCCCGCGATGGCGTTGCTTCCGGCACCAGGCTGCGCTTCCCTGAGCCAGATGCCAGTCCTGCCGCGATCCAATCCTTCGGGCTCTCGCTCGCCGTGCTGGTGAATCGGACCAAGCCGGCCGAGTCGATCATTCTCGCCAAGCCTGTGAATCGCATCCAGCACACCGGGGGCGAGCGGATCAAACCGGGCAGCGGCGAAGAGAAACTGTTGCGCGAGTGGGTGGAGTACCTCGCCGCCACGCCTGCCGCGGTACTGGTGAGCAAGGCGGAGGCAGCCGCGAAAGCCAATCCCATGCTCCGGCGCTTGACGCACAGCCAGTACAACAACACAGTGCGCGATCTGTTGAGCGATTACAGCCGCCCGGCGAACCGCTTCCCTCCGGAAGATTTTGTTGATGGGTTCAAGAACCAGACGCGCCATCAATCCATGTCGCCGCTGCAAATCGAAGCCTACAGCACGGCGGCCGAACGGCTTACCAGCAACGCCTTCCGCACCGGCGACAACAACGGGCTGATTCCCTGCAATACCAATGACGCCCGTTGCCGCGATCAATTCATCCGCGGGTTCGGGTTGAAGGCCTTCCGCCGCCCACTGCGCGACAACGAAGTCGAGCGCTACGCAGCCGCCTTCGACGCACAAGGCGCGCGAGCCGTCGTGGAAGCAATGCTCCAATCGGCGAAGTTTCTCTATCACGCCGAGGCGGGGCCCGATGGACGGGCGAAGGACTTCGCGGTGGCCAGCCGCTTGTCGTATCTTCTCTGGGACACGATGCCGGACGATGCCCTCTTCGCTGCCGCCGCGCGAGGCGAGCTGCAATCGGCAGCGAACCGCGAGAAGGCCGCGCGCCGCATGTTGGATGATCCGCGCGCTATGGAAGCGCTCAACGAGTTCTTCCAGCAGTGGCTGCGTTTCGATCGCGTCCTGAGCGCCTCAAAAGAACGGCGTCGCTTCCCCGAGTTCTCACCGGAGCTTGCCGGGGCGATGGTGGAGGAAACCCAGAGGCTCCTGCATCATCTTGTTTGGAACAACGGCAACTTCATGGAACTGTTCTCGGCCTCGTATGGATTCTTGAACGCCGATCTTGCCACTTTATACGGGCTGCCTGCTCCGGCGGCGCAGTTTGCCCTGATGCGTTTTCCCCCCACATCCAAACGCGAAGGCATCCTGGGGCATGGGGCGTTTCTTGCGTCGAACGCCGGACCAACAGAAACCTCAATCACGGCCCGCGGCATCTTTGTGCGTGAACAGTTCCTCTGCCAGCATGTGCCACCGCCGCCGCCGAACGTCAACACCAATCTCGCCGAGCCCACCGAAGCCAAACCGCTCACTCGCCGGCAGCGGCTCAGCGAGCACGTCGAGAATCCATTGTGCTCTTCCTGCCACCGTCTGATGGACCCCATCGGTGTCGGGTTGGAAGCCTTCGACGCGATCGGGAAGTGGCGCGAGAAAGAAACGGTCTTCATCGAAGTCCCGGAGGGAACACGAACACGCTTCAAGACTGTCGAGCTGCCGCTCGAGACGGAAGGCGATATCGCCGGCCTGGCAAACTCCAGCTTCAGCGGCGCGAAACAACTCGGACGTATTCTGTCGCAAAGCCGCGTCTGCCAGGAATGTATCGTGCGCCAGGTATTCCGTTATGCGTACGGCCGTCAGGAGACGAGCGCCGACGAGCCGTCGATTCAGGAATTGTTCGCGCGATTTCGCGATTCCGGCTTCCGGTTCAAGGAGCTGCTGATTGGCATTATCCGTTCTCCGGAATTTATGAGAGGATTGGAAGAACACCGGGGAAGCGATAGCCGGGGAGAGAAACGATGACACTCAACAGGCGTGGATTCTTACGGGGCGTGGGCCTGGGTGGCACTCTGGTCAGAGTGGGACTCCCGCCGCTCGCGGCAATGTTCAACACCAATGGCACGGCCTATGCTGCGCCTGCGGGCAGCACCGCCGCCGGCCCCATCGACAAGCGCTTTGTCATCTGGTTCAACGGCAACGGCATTCCCGAACGGTACTGGATTCCCGCCGAAACCGGCCCCAACTACGAATTGACTCCGTGTCTGGCTCCTCTCCAGCCGGTGCGCGATTACGTGCACGTGGTCAGCGGGATCGACAACGTGGCCGCGCGCCGCAATGGACAAGGCAACGGGCACTTCTCCGCTTTGTGCGGTTTGACCACAGGCACACCGTTTAACGGCCGCGGGGCCACTGGCCCGTCCATTGATCATCTGCTCGGAAAGAGCATTGGGGCGAAATCCCGTTTCCATTCCCTCCAGATCGGAGTGGCACAGGAATCGCACGGCGAAATGGTCCACCGCAACATGAGTTGGGCCGGGTATGAACGCGCGCTGCCGCCGGAGATGATTCCGCAGAACCTCTTCGCCCGGCTATTCGGAGTGAAGAACCAGGAATGGCTCGGACGCAAGAAGAGCATCCTCGATCTGGTGATGAGCGATGTGAAGGAACTGACGCCGTCGCTTGGCCAGGAAGACCGCCAGCGCCTGGATGAGCACCTCACCTCCGTGCAGGATCTGGAACGCGCGGTGGCGAGCCTGCCACCGGACTACGGAAAGAACATCAAGGAGCCTGAGGACGTTTCCGATCTGACCGACTATCCGCGCATTGCGAAGATTCAATCCGATCTGCTGGTGCATGCGTTCGCTTCCCGTCAGACGCGCGTCGCTTCTTACATGCTCACCAAATGCCAGAGCCTGACGCGATTTCCCTGGCTCGGTCTCGCTGGAAACCGCCATCACGATTACACCCACAACAACGCGGGTTCACCCGAGCAGCAGCGGATCATGCGCGACATCTGCCGCTGGCACGTCGAGGAGTTCTCTTACCTGTTGCAGCGGCTGAAGTCGATTCCGGAAGGGTCGGGCAATCTGCTCGACAATACCGCCTGCGTGTTTGTTCATGAACATGCGGAAGCCAATCCGCACAAGTGCAACGGTCTCGCTATTCTGCTTGCGGGCGGAGGCATCAAGGGCGGGCTGCATACCAAGTCGCATCACGGTATCGGCGACGTGTATCTCACCATCGCCGAGGAGCTGCTGCGCACGCCGCTAAAATTCCCGACCGCGGAGGAAAAGCTCAGCGCGATCGTCTAGCTTTCGCCAGCGCGCAGACGGACTTGCTTGTGGTGCGAGGTTTCGCCTGTAAGGATGTCGATGTTCGCGCGCGGAATGCCATAGTGTTTCGCCAGGAAGGCGATCAGTTCGGCGTTGGCTTTGCCCTTTTCGGGCGGCGCTGCAACGCGGATCTTCAACGTGCCGTCGCCCATGGTGCCAACGATTTCGGTCTTCGGGCTTTTGGGAATCACCTTTACTTTGATCACCCGTGTTTCGCCCATTGCCGGTTACCGCACCGGGACCACGCGCACCTGGCCGGGCGCGAGTATCCACGGCCCGCGGTCGTTACGCGGACGCCAGAAGTTCGTATCCGGGCGCTGTTGCGAATCGAGGAAGAAGATCCTGCTTATGGAGTCGACACGGCAGGAACCAGAGCCGTCCGTCTTGGCTTCCGGCAGGCACTGGATGGCAATCTCCGCCACCTGTCCGGGCTGCGTGGCGGGCGGGAGTTCGATGGCTGTGCGGGCCCAACCGCTGCGTTCGATGGAGAGGTCGTGTGCACCGAGATGCGAGGTGCGGTAGAAGTTTTCGTCCATCAATCGGACCATCAGGGCCACGCGCGCTTCCTTGTTCAGCAACCGCATTTCCACCACGAGGTAGTTCTCCGGTGCACTGATTTTCTGACCTTCCGCCGTTGCGAATTTGCGTAGTTTTCCCTCTCGCTCCAACTCGCGCGCGCTGATGGTGTATGTGAACGGATACTCGTCCATCACGCATTCGCGCGAGCAGTTTTTCAGTTCCGTCACGATGGGCATGGATTGGTAGCGGACCGCCGTTGGCGCATCGTCGGAGACCATGTTGTTGTCCGTCACGACGGTGAGAAGCGGATGCTGCCCCTCGTGCTTCCCACGGAATTCGACGTCCTTGTGGCCCCGCGTCTGGATCAGCGTTCGCGTGGGTGTCCCGGCCTTGTCCAGCCACACTTGATAGACGTATTCGATGTCGGTGACGCGGCCCCACCGGGCCATGAGTCCGCGTGTGGAGGTGCCGCCGTCTTCGTTCGAAAAGATGACGCTGTACCGGAGCGAACCGTCGGGAAGCTTCTCGCACCACATGAGCAGGGGGATGTCGGTGAACTTCCCGAGCGTGTTGGCTCGGGCGTGAATGACAGGCGCGTTGGCGATCACCGGGTAGTCCGCATCCGCGGGAGTGTACTGGCGGAAGGTGACTTTGTGGACCAGTAGCGGAATGCCTCGAGCGGAGTAATCGGCATGGCGGTCGATCTTGAGCTCGTGAACACCTTTTCCGGCGGGTCCGAGAAATACCTGGTAGGTGTGCCGTGCAGCACCCATATAGGCCATGATGTGTTGCGTCCGCGCATTGTCGAGGGTGAGCACGGCCATCGCGGCTTCCTTGCCGGTGCGTCCCCACTCCGCGCCGGGTGCGGACAGTTCCACTTCGGCAACCACCTCAGCCGGGGCGTCCAATTGGAAGGGATGCGTGGAGGGTTGTCCGCTCGCTGTCCTACAAACGAGGAAGCAGAGCACGAAAAGGGCCAGCTTCGAGACCAGATCCACCAGAAGCTGCGAGCGAACGGGTTTGGTGAGCACGCGTTCCAACAGGGAGAATTCGGGAAGATTCCGCAGATCTTCAGGAAAGCCGGATATCGCAATGATGCGAGGTGCGGGCCGTTGCTGTTTGATTGCGCGCGCCAGGGAGATTCCCTGTTCGAGATCGGGGATGTGCATGTCGAGAATCACCAGCGAGGGATTCTCCGCCAGCAGCCGCTCAGCTTCTTCCTTGGAGCCGGCGGTGAAAACCTCGTGCCCTGCGTGACGCAGAATGAGGGTGCGCAGGGCGGCTTGGTTGGGATCGTCTTCAACGACGAGAAGTCGGGCCATTGGGGTTCTTTAGTCGAACATGATTTCAGCGATCACCAACTGCGGGAGGCCCTGATTCCAGCTTCCGGGCAGCGTGTCAAACGGCAGCCGGAAGGGCTTGGTCTCGTTCGGTGCAAGCCCGCCATAACGGGTTTTCACGATCTCGACGCGCTCCTTGAGCACCACCTGGCCGTAGGCGTCGTAGAAGATACAATTGACGCGAACGGAACGGAGTTTGCGATCACCGGCATTGGTGATGTTGCCCGTGATCTCCACCAGCATTTGATGCGCGGCCGATTCCGTCGCTTTCATGTCCACGCCGCCGAGCCTCAGGTTGCGCGTGTACGCTTTGGCATCCGCAGTGAGGACGGGTCCTTTGGCAGGGGCAATGGACGCGCGCTCCAGATACCAGAAGCCTCCAACGAGCGCAATGCCGACCGTTGCCACAAGAATGACCGGCAATCCGACGATCGGTTTTGTGTCCGCCTTACTGGCCACTGATCATCATCTCCCCAATACAGATTGTAGGAGCGGCAATCGCGCCGCGGAAGTCCAGGTCAGAACCGATCGACGTGATGTTCTTCAGCATGTCGCGCAGGTTGCCCGCGATCGTAATTTCCGAAACGGGGAATGCGAGCTCGCCGTTCTCGATCCAAAGTCCCGCGGCACCCATGGAGTAGTCGCCAGTGACGATGTTGACGCCGGAGCCGATCAGTTCCGTAATGTAGAGGCCGTTCTTCACGGAGGCGATGATGCTGTCAGGAGTTTGGACGCCCGGTTGGAGGAAGAAGTTCCCATGGCCGACGCTGGCGTTGCCGCTCAAGCCGCGGGAGGCACTGCCAGTTGTCTTGAGGCCGAGTTTGCGCGCTGTATAGGTGTTGAGGAGATAGCTTTTGAGGACGCCGTTCTCGAGGATGACAGTGCGTCGCGACGGCACACCTTCGTCATCGAACGGCTGGCTTCCGAAGAGTCCGGGGATGGTGGCGTCATCAATCAAAGTGACGTTGGCCGAGGCCACGGTTTCGCCAAGCATACCGCAGAGGAACGAGGCATCGCGATAGATGGAATCACCGGCAACGGCGTCGAACAGATCACCGAGAAAGGACCGCGCCGAGCGCGGATCGAAGACCACCGGAGCTTTTTGCGTGGCCACCTTGCGTGCACCGAGTCTTCTGATGGCGCGCTCGGCGGCGATGCGTCCAATGTCGGAGGGGCGCTCCAGTCTGGCGAAACTGCGGGCGATGGAATACCAGTAGTCGCGCTCCATCGCATCGCCCTCCCTGGCTACGGGCACGGCGCTGAGGGAGCAGGAACTGGCGCGATACCAACCAGTGAACCCGCGCGAGTTAGCGAAGTAGCGCGCGCCATTGTGAGCGCCGAACGTTGCACCGTCGGAGTTGACGATGCGCGGATCCACGGCGAAGCTGGCGGCTTCCGCATCGAGGGCCTGCTGAATGCGCTCGGAAGGCGGCACGAGGGCCACATCGTCGGAATAGAGTTGCAGATCGGTGCTGATGGCGCCGAGGTCGGACGGATCCGGCAACCCGGCGAATGGATCCTCCGTCGTGAGTCCGGCCAACTCCACCGCAGAAGTGATCATGCGGTTCAAGCCTTCCTGCGAGAGATCGGAGGTGTACGAGGAGCCGACTCGGTTTCCGATGAGCACGCGCACGCCGGCGCCGCGCGAACCGGCTTCTTTCACCGTTTCCACTTCGCGCATCCGGACCGATGCCGAAAACTCATTGCCTTCTGATATGGTGCATTCCACTTCGTGAGCGCCTTTTTCGAGGCCGAGGCGCACGACTTTCTGTGAGGTTTCGAGCAGGGATGAATTCATTGAGACTCTCTAGAGATTGTACAGTGCGTACCCATGCAGGGGCGAGCGGATGCGCCGGCGAGGCGGAAGGCTCAGAAAGGCTTTTTCCAGCGCAAACCCGGGAACCTGGCGAAATCGGTGTCCGTAGTTGCTATCTCCCCCTTGTACTCGATGGCCAACGCCGCCAGGTGCGCGTCGGTGGTGAGGTTGCCTCCTACACCGACTTCCTCCAGCAGGGAAAAGAGAATGTCCGCATGGCGTTCGCCCGGCGTGACAATCCGGACATTCCCAGGATGCCCGCCCATGCCAAGCCGACTGGAATGCCGGAGTTCAAAGCATCCTCCCACCAAAGCTTGGCCTGCACGTGTTGCCTTGCGGACTTGTTGTACGCATAGATCAGCACGTTCACATCAGGAATGGTGACGTGCATACTCTTCCGCCTCAATCTCATCCACCAACTGGTTCAGCTTGTCCGGGTCGATGCCAGGCTTCAATCCGAGTGCGTGGGCCTTGACACGGAACCTTTTTGGTGGAGGGGCTGCCGCACCCGCCAAACCGGCCCGCAGGGCCCGGTTGACAACCTCCTTGAACGGCCGCTTGGACTGGGCGACATGCTCCCGGAGTTTCAACGCCACATCGGGGTCGAGGGTCAAGGTAGTACGCATACGATCATCATCGTGGCAGACTCAACAGATGTCAAAGCATCATAGCACCGGAGCCCCGACGTTCCGCCGATCCCGAAGTAAGCGCGTACGTGGTCATGGTATTTTGGATACAGGTAACCCCTGGAAGCATGTCCCCAACGAAAACCCTGATTCAAGATGAGCCTGCCCTTACAGGATCTGGCGTTGTACCCGACTCCGACCCCGTAGAAACTTCGGAATGGTTAGAAGCCCTGGATGAGATTCTAGACGCAGGCGGCCCCGAGCGCGCGCGATACCTCATTGAGAAATTGAGTGAACGCGCAGCCTCACTCGGAGTGGCCGCGGCGCCGAGCCTCGCCGCACCCTACATCAACACGATTCCGCCCGAGGAAGAACTGCCGTACCCGGGCGACCGTTATCTGGAACGCCGATTGAAGAGCATCATTCGCTGGAACGCGATGGCGATGGTGGTGAAGGCGAACAAGTATGACGTCGGCATCGGTGGACACATCTCGACGTATGCGTCGCTGGCGACGCTGCTGGAAGTGGGTTTCAATCACTTCTTCCGCGGCAAGATCGACGGTCAGCCGGGCGACCTGATCTACTTCCAGGGCCATGCCTCTCCGGGCGTGTATGCACGCGCCTATGTGGAGGGGCGGCTGACTGATCAGCATCTGGACAACTTCCGCCACGAACTGCGTGATCATCCGGGCTTGTCGTCCTATCCGCACCCATGGCTGATGCCGGATTTCTGGCAATTCCCGACGGTGAGCATGGGGTTGGGACCGATCAACTCCATTTACCATGCGCGCTTCATGCGCTACATGGAGAACCGGAATCTGATCAAGGCCACGAATCGCAAGATCTGGGCGTTTGTGGGCGATGGCGAATCGGATGAGCCGGAGTCGCTCGGCGCTCTGACGCTGGCATCGCGTGAGAAACTCGACAACCTGGTGTGGGTGGTGAACTGCAATCTGCAGCGGCTGGACGGGCCGGTGCGCGGCAACGGCAGCATCATTCGCGAGTTGGAGTCGGCGTTCCGTGGCGCGGGCTGGAACGTGATCAAAGTGGTGTGGGGTTCGGAGTGGGACCGCCTGCTGGCGAAGGACACTTCGGGCCTGTTGCTGAAGCGCATGACCGAATGCGTGGACGGCGAGTACCAGAACTTCAAAGCGCACGGCGGCTCTTACACGCGCGAGCACTTCTTTGGGAAGTATCCCGAGTTGCAGGAGCTTGTGGGGGATATGAGCGATGAGGAGATCTTCAAGCTCAAGCGTGGCGGTCATGATCCGGTGAAGGTGTACAACGCCTACCTGCGGGCGATGCACCATAAGGGCCAGCCGACGGTGATTCTGGCGAAGACCGTCAAGGGTTATGGCATGGGCGAGGCTGGTGAAGGGCGCAACATTACGCACCAGCAAAAGAAGATGAACGAGCAGGAGATGGAGCACTTCCGTTCGCGCTTCGATATTCCGGTGACGAGCGATCAGGTGAGCCACATCTCGTTCTACCGCCCACCGCAGGACAGTCCCGAGATCAAATATTTGAAGGAACGCCGCGAGGCCTTGGGCGGTTATGTGCCGTCGCGCAATCCGGCGAAGATCGAAATCAAGTCGCCGGCGATTGAAGCGTTCAAGGATTCGCTAGTCGGGTCGGCGGGGCGTGATGTTTCGACGACGATGGCGTTTGTAGGTGTGCTGCGGAATCTGCTGAAGGACCCGGGCATTGGCAAGTACGTTGTGCCGATTATCCCCGATGAAGCGCGGACGTTCGGAATGGAGTCGTTGTTCCGCGCCTATGGTATTTACGCGAGCCAGGGCCAGTTGTACACTCCGGTGGACAGTGACAACTTCCTCTACTACAAGGAAGCCAAGGAAGGTCAGATTCTGGAAGAAGGGATCACGGAAGCTGGTTCGATGGCTAGCTTCACGGCGGCGGGTACGGCGTATGCCAACTATGGCGTGCCGATGATTCCATTCTTCACCTACTATTCGATGTTCGGGTTCCAGCGCGTGGGGGATCTTGTGTGGGCGTTCGCCGATTCGCGTGGCAAGGGCTTTCTCATGGGTGGTACCGCTGGAAGGACCACTCTGGCCGGCGAAGGTTTGCAGCATCAGGATGGTCACAGCCATGTGCTGGCGAGCACTGTTCCGACGTGCGTTACGTACGATCCGGCGTATGCGTACGAGATCGCGGTGATTGTACAAGATGGAATCCGGCGGATGTATGAACTGGGCGAAGACCGGTTCTACTATCTGACGATTGGCAATGAGAACTATGTGCAGCCGCCAATGCCCGAGGGCGTGACCGAGGGGATTCTGCGGGGGATCTACAAGTTCAAAGCGGCAGCGAATGGGAAGCCTGTGGCGCATCTGTTCGGCAGCGGATCAATTCTGAACGAGGCGTTGAAGGCGCAGCAACTGCTCGCGGAGACTTGCGATGTTCACGTGGATGTATGGAGCGTGACGAGTTACAACGAACTGCGGCGCGATGCGCTGGAGTGCGATCGTTGGAACCGGCTCCATCCGTCGGCGGCTGCTAAGACGCCGTACATCACAAAGGCGCTGGAGGGCGTGAAGGGGCCGATTATCGCGGCATCGGATTATATGAAGATCGTGCCGGATCAACTGGCGCCGTGGCTGGGGAGCCGGCTGGTAACGCTCGGTTGCGACGGGTTTGGCCGCAGCGAGAACCGTGAGCATTTACGGAAGTTCTTTGAGGTGGACGGGCCGTCGATCACGGTGGCGACGCTGTCGCGGCTCGCGCGCGACGGGAAGTACGACGTGAAGAAGGCCGAGGCGGCGATCCAAAACTTCGGCATTGATCCGGAGATGCCGGATCCGGTGAAGCGATAGTCCACCTGAGGCGTGGTTGCGCTGGGCCGGGATGACCAGCCCTGCCAGGAGACAGATTGTGTCGTATGTCTAGTTGCCGGCGGCGGTTGTCTCCGGCGCCGGGGCGATCCTGTTCCAATCCGGCGGCTCCACTCCCAACAGGTGATGCACGAAGTAGTCCTGCAGATAGTGTTGCGATGCGAGAGCCGGAGTGCCGTGATTCTGGCCCGGGATGAAGAGCATGTCGAAGCGCTTCTTGGCCTTCACCAGCGCGTTCACCACCTGCAATGACGAAGTTGGATCGACGTTGCTGTCCATCTCGGGAATGATGATCAGCACCTTTCCCTGCAGCTTGTGCGCGTTGTCGACATTTGACGACGCCGCGTAATGCGCGCCGAGCGGCCAGCCCATCCACTGCTCGTTCCACCAGATCTTGTCCATGCGATTGTCATGGCAGCCGCTGTTGGTGACGGCAACCTTGTAGAAATCGGGATGGAAGAGCATGCCGCCCATGGAGTTCTGCCCGCCCGCCGAGGTTCCGTAGATGCCCACGCGAGTGATGTCGTAGTAAGCGTACTTTGCAGCAACCGCTTTGTGCCAGAGTATCCGATCGGGAAATCCCGCATCGCCGAGGTTGCGGTGGGCGACATCGTGAAACGCCTTGGAGCGATTGCTCGTGCCCATGCCGTCGATCTGCACAACGATGAATCCCAACTCCGCCAGCGCCTGCGTGGACAGCACCGCGGTGAATGTCTTCGGCACGAAGGAGCCTTGCGGGCCGGCGTAGATTTGTTCGATTACGGGGTACTTCTTTGTGGGATCGAAGTTGGTGGGGCGAACAATGATGCCCCAGATATCGGTTGTGCCATCGCGCCCTTTGGCCACGAACACCTCCGGATTGCGGAAGCCCGCGGCAAGGAGCGCGGATGCATCGGCGTTCTCCACTTGCATGATGACGCCGCGGTCCGACGCGCGGCGGAGCTGTGAGATGGGTGGTTGATCGACGCGCGACCAGGTGTCGACATAATACTGGCGGTCTTTGGAGAACGTCACCACGTGATTGCCATTGGCTTGGGTGAACGCGGTGAGGCCGGTGCCATCGAAATTGATGCGGTAGTGGTGGGTGAAATACGGATCCTGGTCCGCATGCGTGCCACTAGCGTCAAACCATATCTGACGGGCTTTGTCGTCCACGTAATCCACGTTGCGCACCAGCCAGTTGCCCTTCGTGATCTGGTTTTTCACTTTGCCTGTGACACCGTCGTAGAGGTAGAGGTGCCCCCATCCGTCGCGCTCCGAGGCCCAGATGATTTGCTTGCCGTCATCGATGTCATGACGGTAGCGGCGGCCTCCGGACATGCCGGGACCAAGGAGGTTGTAGTAGAAGAACGTCTTCGCCTGCTCGTCAATCAGCGTGCGTGCTTTGCCGGTGGCTGCGTCCACTTCAATGACGCGATACACCTGGTGGCCGCGCTGATTGTATTCAAACGTGAAGCCGCGGCTGTCCTTCCACCAGACCGGGGGCGTGAGGTTGTAGGCGTTCGGGAACAGCGTGCGCTCAGTCTCGATTGTTTTGCGCGACGGCACATCGAAGAGCACCGGCTGCGCCACGTCGAGCGCGTCGCCCGGTTTGCGGTAAGAAATGGTGGAGTGCTTTGGCTGCAGTTGATCCGCCGGCGAGGATTCGATGAAGTGCACCTGGCGGTCGTAACCGGGGCGCGTTCGATAGGCCACGAGTTTTGTGGAGTCCGGCGACCAGGCGAGCGAGCGCAAGGAATAGTAGTTGCCTTCAGAGCCATCCTGGCTGAGTCCGGCGGGCTTATCTTTGGTGTTCGCGGGCCGCACGTGCACGTTGAAGTTCTGAATTAAGGCTTCCCACTTGCCATCAAAGGAACCGCAGACAGTGGGCTGAGGGTTCTTGGCTGGTGCGCAGCCTGGGCGTCCACGCCCTCGGAGCCCGGCACTGCCGGCTTGCGGAAACAGTATGCCGTCCTCGGGTGCGACGCCTTCTTCGTTTGGCTCCGGATTTGGCTCTGGGTTTCGACCGGACGAATCCGCCGGCACGGCTGCTCCTTTGGTGCACACGTACTCTGTCAACGTACAGCGCCAGTGGAAACCGTCCATGTTGAACTCGATGGCGCGCTCGCTGTCAACGAAGGTGAGCCCGGTTGCGCGCGGGCCAGACCGCGCACGTCCCGATGGCGGCGGAGCGAAGGGCAATGCCAGCGCGGTGTGCTTGCCGCCTGAAGCTGTGCTGATGGCCGAGGCGAGCCGTTCGTGATCGAAGGCTAGTTTCTTCGACGCGGTTGCGGCATCGGCGAGGACGAACTCCGTTCCACCCTTCACTGTCCGCCAATACCAGAAGTGATGTGTGTCCCCGATCCACGTCGCAGGGCCCGGCGCATTCAACACCAAGCCGCGGGCTTTCGCCGCGACGCCTTCCGCGCGCTGATAATCCGCGAGTGTGCCTTGCGAATAAGCCGCGGTGGAGAGCAGCAAACCGAGAAGTAAGGTGCGCATTCCGTTAGTATACTTGTGGCATGTGGTACCTCATCTGCATGCTGTGTTTTTCAGTGTCCTTGCTGTGGGGGCAGAACCCGGAACTGGATGCTCGTGCGGCGCTGAATCAGGGCGTCAGAGAGTTCAAGCAAGGCAACTACGTGGAGGCTGTGCGGCTGTTTCAACGTGCCGTGGAACTGGAGCCGGAGAACGTCGACGCGCGGTTGTATCTCGGGACGGCCTGGATGAGCCAGATTCCCGCGGAAGGTGCGGTTGAGAACGCGCGATCGGAGTTCAGTAAGGTGTTGCGGTCGGACCCGAACAACAAGACCGCGATCGCGTCGATGGCTTCGATGATGTACAACGCCGCGCAGCGGATCGGGGACCCGGTGGCGAAGTTGCCGCTGCTGGAAGAGGCACGGACATGGTATCGGGAGCTGGCGCGTGTGGAACCGCGCGACAAAACCGCCTACTATTCGTTGGGGGTGATTGCGTGGGCCAAGTGGTACCCGGCGTACATGGAGGCGCGGCAGAAATTGGGAATGAGTCAGCAGACTCCCGGCCCGCTTCCCGACGCGCAAATTCGCCGATCGTTGCAGGCGCAATTCGGGCCGGTGATTGAGGAGGGGATTGCGAACCTGGATCAGGCGATTGCGATCGACCCCAATTACGACGATGCGTATGCGTACAAGAACCTGCTGGTGCGGGAGCGTGGGGATCTGCGGGAGACGGCCGCTGACTGCGCTCGAGATGTCGCGGAGGCGGATGCGCTGGTGCAGAAGGCATTGGTGATCAAGAAGGGGAAAGCGGGAACCGAGCAACGTCTGCGACCAGGTGGGAGCCCGCCGCCGGTACAGCTCAATTACCGGCCCGATCCGGTGTATCCAGCTCTTGCGAGGCAGGCACGTATTAAGGGGACAGTCCGATTTACCCTCATCATTGGCAAAGACGGAACCGTGACGAATGCGCAATTGATCTCCGGACATCCTCTGCTGGTGCCGGCGGCAGTGGAAGCAGTAAGGGCTTCTCGCTATGAAGTGACCATGCTCAATGGACAACCGGTGGAAGCCTTCACTCAGGCCGACATCGTGTTCAAGCTGCCCTAGGCCGTGGGAACGAGTGAATCTTCCAGATCCTCACTGCCGCCGAACACCGATTCCAAACGTGTCGTCAGTTCGCCGATCTCCGCCTCCGCGCACGGTTGCGCTACCGGGAACTGCATCAGAATCCCCGCGCCCTGATCCGGCGCCGGTTTGGCAAGCACCACCACGCGCGTTGCCAGGGCGAGTGCTTCTTTGGTGTTGTGCGTGACGAACACGACCGTGATCCCCGTATCGCGCCAAAGCTGCTTCATCAGCCGCTGCATGCCCTGCCGTGTACCGGGATCGAGCGCACTGAACGCCTCGTCCATCAGGAGGATTCGTGGCTTGTTGATGAACGCCTGTGCGATGGCAACCCGTTGCTGCATGCCACCCGAAAGTTGATCGGGGTACTTGCCTGCATCCGACTCGCGCAGGCCGAGCCGCTGCATCAACTGCAGTGCCTCTTTGCGAAATTCGCGGCGTCGCGAGTAGAACCGTGGGCTCCAACGCGTGAGCAGATTGAACTCGCTCACCTCGGGTCCAAAGGTGATGTTGTCGAGGACGGTGCGATCGGGGAAGAGCGAATACTTCTGCGGGACGTAGCCACACACTGGATCGGGACGTTGGCGCGGTGAGCCTTTCACTGTCACGACACCCGACGCCGGCGTTTCCGATCCGAGAATCAGCCGCAGCAGTGTCGATTTGCCGCAGCCCGTTCGGCCCAAAAGGCAGATGAACTCGCCAGCCTCAATGTCGAGGCCGATGTTGTTCAGCACCGGTTTGGCGGGGCTTCCGTAGGCGACCGATACAGATTGAACCTGGATCAATGCCATGGGTCAGGCCTCGTGAAACCACGGATGGAGTTTGCGATTGAGCAGCCGCATGGAGAGGTCCACCACGAAGAGCAGCAGCGCCACCCACAACACGTACGGGATGATGACATCCATCGCCATATGACGGCGGAGAAGGGAAATGCGATAGGCCAATCCCTCAGTGGATGCGATCATTTCACCGGCGAAGAGGAACAGCATCACCGCTTTGAGATTGAGCCGCAGGCTGTTCAACACGCGCGGCAGAATCTGTTTCATCACCACGCGGTAGGCGACATCGAAATCGCGTGCGCCCAACGTGAATGCCTTCACCAACTGCTCGCCGGGGACGCCGCGGCTGAGGTTGAAAGTATCCAGGATGATCGTCGGCGCGACGCCGATCACAATCAGCATGATCTTGGACAGTTCATCAATGCCGAACGCGATGAACAGGATCGGCAGCAGTGACAGCGCGACGATCTTGTCGAAGAACAAGACGAAACGTAGGAAGAACGCACCCGCGTAGGGAAACAGGCCCATGTGCAAGCCCAATAGAACTGCCGGAACGAGCAATGCCAGGCTGTAAACAAATCGCCGCGCAGTGGCTTTTGTGTCTTTCCAGAGCATGCTGGCGAGTAGACGCTGCGTCAGTGGCGCGTTGTCCGCCAAGGGCTCATCGTCCTCGGCCGGCTTTACCGCCGCTTCCGTGATACCCTTCACCATCTGCGCGAGCGTCGGCGTCACGCGGTCATCCGGGTTCTCGTGGTGGCGCGCCTGAGCGGTGTAGAAGTAGAGTCCAATGCCGGTAGCAAAGAGTATCCACGAAAGCATCGTAGAGGAGAAGCGTCCCGGTTTGGCGTGCATGAGAAACGATCCCGCTGCCATGTGCGTCTCCTACAACTTGCCCTGTGCGGCGGCCTGCATGTATTCCACCGTGAAGCGCAGTCGAACCTTGTCCGGCTTGCCTTGCACCTTGCCATCGGGGTATTGAATCGCGACGTCGTCCACTGATTTCGTGTTGGCGCCGAGGAGCCCGTGTTCGTAACAGAACTGCCGCACGAGCGCCATCTTCTGCTGCAACTCCGGTGACGCTCCGAACTGCGCGGCGGATTGCGCGGTGTAGAACATCTTTGTGGTGCTGAGCTGTTCCTTGTACGAGGCAAGAGTGTCGGAGGAGCCTTCCGCAATTGCTGTGAGCACTTTGTCCGCGTTTGGTCCCGACATCTGTGCCATCATCTCGTACCAGGCCCCTGTGAGTGCCTTGGCGAAGCGTTGTCCCTCGGGCCGCGCGAGAACATCCGTGCGCACCACAGTGAGATCGAGAATCTCTCCAGGGATCTGCGATGAATTGAACAGATTCACGACGCCCTTCTGCTTGCCGATTTGCGAAACCATCGGCTTCCATGTGACCGTGCCGGTGACGCTGGTATCACTTATATAGGCCGAGGCGATATCCGCATCCGAGGTGTTGATCAGCCGCACGCGTTTGATCTGATCGCGAAGGCCGTTGATCGTCATCGCACGGTCAAAGAGATACTCCGACACCGTTTTCTGAACCAGCAAGACTTTCTTTCCGGCGAGATCCTTGAACTGCACTCCGTTGCGTACCAGCAGCGCGTCGTTGCCGTTGGAATAGTCGCCGATGATGATGGCGGTGGTGGGCACGCCCGACGCCGCAGGCATGTCGAGCGCCTCCATATTGGTCATGGTGCAGGCGTCGATATTCTTCGCCACGAACGCATCCAGCGAAGGCGCATAGTCAAAGCGCTTCACCTTGATGGCCACCTGGTACTTGTCGGCCCACTTGCGCAGAATGCCCGATTTCATCAGGTAATGGTAGGGCGTCCAGCCGGCGTAAATCGACCAGCCGACGGTGAAGGACGGCGTTTCGGCATACGCTGCCGAGGCGAGAAGGAAAGCGATTAGGGTAGTGCGAAGCATGGTCGTCCACGTAGTCGAGGTCAGTGGCAACGCGGCCGACTGCGATTCGTTATTCCTCATTCTAACTTGAGGATCGTGGGGTGGAATCCGCATTTTTTCTATGGCCTCGATCCACAGTTTTGATGAACGGCGCTATTCGGCAAGCGTGGCCTGAATGCGTTTGGGATCGAGCCGAAGCAGCACGCCTTTGGAGGCGTTCGCGATCCAGATGGAACCGCGGGCCGCCTCTACCATGCCGTGGCCATCGCCGTAGAACTGCTGTGCGACGGCATTGGTGGACGGATCGATGCGCGTGATGGGAAATCCCGTGGCGCTCACCCACGCCATGCCTTCGCCAAAGGCCACTTCCCCGTTGCCGTTGGGAATATTAAGTTCAATCGTCTGGGTGATCTTCTGCGTTTTCGGATCGATGCGGACCAACTTGCCATCGGCGTCGCAATAGGCCCAGACGCTGCTGTCTCCAAAGGCGAGCGATCGCGGTTTCGCAGGCGTGTCCACAGTCTTGTCGATGAGGTTGGTGACGGGGTTGACACGCAACACGCGATTGTCGGCGGGGCAGGCAACCCAAAGAAATTCTTCGGCGGAGATCATGCCGGCGCATCCTTGTGGGAGCCGTAATTCGGAGACGAGCTTGCCGGTGCCGGGGTCGATTCGGACTAAAGACGTCTTGGTGTCGGACAACACCCAGACACTATCGGACGAGGCAACCAGAGGTGTCGAGACAGCGGCAATGCCGCTATAGATAGTAGCCAGCACCTTGGCGTTCTTCGCGTCCATGCGCACCACTGTGTTGGCGTCGCAGTCGGCAACCCACAACGAGCCGAAGCCCGTCACCGGCTGCCCGCAAGGCTTCGACACACCCTCGATCGTCTTGCTGATTTTGTTCTCCTTGAGATCCACCGAAACCACTGCCTTGTTCCCTTGGCTCCCCACCCAGATTGCATCCGTGGCAAGGGGCCCGCCGGCGAGGCCCGGTATCTCAATCCGCGCTTCCGTCTTCAACTGGGCGAACGGAATCTGCACGCCGGGAGTCTTCACTCCGGTCTTAGCGCGCGGCGGCGGAGGTTCCTTGGAAGCGGCGAACGCCACGCTGAAACAGAGAGCGGTAGATAGCAGGATCTTCGTCATTGATTGAAATACCTCATGCAATGATGCTGTTCATCACGTTGCCGTGAATGTCGGTGAGGCGGAAATCGCGTCCGCTATAGCGGTACGTCAGCTTGGTATGGTCGATGCCCATCAGGTAGAGGATGGTCGCGTGGATGTCATGCACATGCGCCGGTTTGTCGATTGCCTTGAAGCCGAAGTCGTCGGTAGCGCCGTAGATGGAGCCGCCCTTCACTGCGCCGCCGGCGAGCCACATGGTGAAGCCGAACGGATTATGATCGCGCCCGCGGCGCACACGTTCTCCGTTGCCGCCCACTTCGCGCACTGGTGTGCGTCCAAACTCCGATCCGCAAACCACGAGCGTGTCCTTCCACAGACCGCGCTGTTTCAAATCCTTGACTACCGCCGCAAAGGGCTGGTCGGAATTCTTGGCGTTCACCTTGTGCGCCATGATGTCGGCATGGGCGTCCCAGGGATCGCCCTTAGCGTAGTAGACCTGCACCATGCGGACGCCTTTTTCCACGAGCCGGACGGCGGTGAGAGCGCCACGTGCCGTACTGCCCTGTCCGTACAACTTGAGCACCGCTTCCGATTCCTTGCGTACATCAAACACCTCGGGCGCCTCGGTTTGCATGCGGTAGGCAATCTCCATTGACTTGATCACCGCATCGACCTGCGGGTCAGCGCCGGCATCCTGTGCGCGAATGCCTTCGAGCTTCTTGAGCAGCTCCAACTCACGGCGCTGTTCGGTGAGGGCGAACTTCGGATTGTTCACGAAACTCACGAGCTTCTTCGGATCGAAGCTCTTCTCCACCGTAACCTTCGGCTCTGCTTTCTTATCCGGCTTCGAGGCCATCTCTTTGGCTGCGGGCATCTCCATCATCTCGCCGCCATCCTGGCCAGTGGCCACCTTGTCCGAGATGTAGGTGCCCTGGTTGATGGCTGGCAGGAATCCGTTGTTCCACAGCGGCGGCCCCACGGTGGTAGGAATATCGGGACAGAGCACCACGTAGCCCGGCAGATTCTGATTCTCCGTGCCCAACCCGTACGTCATCCACGAGCCCATTGACGGGCGCCCTGCCTGATTGGCTCCGGTGTTCATCATGAGGCAGGCGGGTTCGTGATTCGGAATATCGGTGTAGACCGAGCGAATCCAGCAGATGTCATCGGCGACGGTGCTGAGGTGCGGCCACAGTTCGCTGATCTCCATGCCGCTCTGCCCGTACTTCTTGAAGGAAAACGGCGACTTCATCAGCGCGCCGGTTTTGCGCTCGGTTTTGATCTCGCCACCGGGCAGCGGCTGGCCGTCGTACTTCTCCAGAGCGGGCTTGGGATCGAAGCTGTCGATGTGCGAGCAGCCGCCATTCATGAAGAGGAAGATGATGCGCTTGACTCGCTGCGGATAGTCGAGCCTGGCGACTCCGACGGTTCCATCAGGAGCAACAATCGTGCCTGCCTGAGCGATGGACCGGCTGAGCATGCCGGCGAAAGCCATCATGCCGAAACCATTTCCGACACGGCGCAGAGCAGCTCGACGGGTGAGAGGGTTTGGTGATTTGTGTGGAGTCATCTGGTGTTTCTGGTGCCGCGTGTCAGTTTACGAAAAGGAATTCGCTGGAGCTAAGCAGAATCTTGGCGTACCGGCCCCAGGCCGTGGCTTCATACTTCGGAGGCGGCGGTGCAGCGGCAGGGCCGCGACGGCCACCACCACCGAAGCCAAAGCCCCCGGCGTTGTCGAACACGCCACCCATCATGCCCCCGGCCGGCTGTCCACCGGCTCCCGCATCGGTGGTTTCGATGGGTTCGGGCTTGGAGTCGAGATTCGGGCGGCGCCGGCTACCGCCTTCGCCTTCCGGCTCCGGGGCCTTCTTGCGCTCTTCGTATTCGAGCATCGGTTCGGCCTTCAAATACTCTATTCCCGCGAGGATTTCCTTCTCGTTCGGCTGACGGCCATACACCAGCTCATACGCCTTGCGAATGCGCGCCCGCTGATTCGGTTCCTTCGCCACGCGTTTTGCCAATTCCTCCGATTGAATCTGCATGAAGTCGCTGTTCATGAGGAAGAGCCGCTGTAGCGGAACGGTGGTGGTAAAACGTTTCTCTGCGCTGATGTTTGGACTCGGGAAATCGAACAGTTGCAGGTATTCATCCAGCTTATAGCGGCTCACTTTTCCGTAGACTGTGCGGCGCTTGAACGATGGGGTGAGGTCCGCGGAAGGCCCGCCCATCGAACGATCGAGCAAGCCCGACACGAGCATCACCGAATCGCGGAGCTGTTCGGCATCCAGACGCTTGCGGTTGGCGCGCCAGTACAGCCGGTTGCCGGAATCCCCGGCGAACGCGGCTTCGTCGTTCTCCGTGCCCAACTGGTACACCGCGCTGGTCATGATGTCGCGATGCAGCTTCTTCATCGACATGCCGCTCTTTGCAAACGAGCTCGACAGGTATTCCAGAAGTTCCGGATGCGAGGGCCGCTCGCCCATCATGCCGAAGTTGCTCGGCGTATCCACAATTCCAGTGCCCATGTGGGCTTTCCAGATGCGGTTCACAATCACGCGTACGGCGAGCGGCTGCTTCACGATCGCCTCGGCGAGCTCCAAGCGGCCGCTGCCATTGCGGAACGGCTTCGGATCGCCATCGCACAACACCGGCAGGAACTGGCGGGGGACCTCCGGCCCGAGGTTCTCCGGATTGCCACGGACGCTGATTGGGAGATTGCGAGCGCTCTCCAGATCGCGTACGGCGTGCGCGAACGGATAGTAGGGATCGAGCTTCTTGCGCGCCGCATCGATGTCGCTCTTGATGGCGGCCAACTGGACCTGTGCCTCTGAGCCGACGCGGCTCTCCAATCCCCAGCCACGGAAGGCAAGCACTCCGGGTTTGCCCATGCGGCCGCCCATCGCCATCATGGCGTTGGGATCGTCGGTATCGGACAGTTCGCGCTGGAAGATCTCAGTCCAGAAGTTCATGTCCTTCTCGGCCATGTTCTTCAATTGGAGTCCGCAGCCGGGGCAGAAGTCATCGTTGGTGATAAACTCGTTCGGCTTGTTGGCGCGCTTCTTCTTCTTTGTGCCTTCCAGCGCCTTGGCCGCGATGATTTCGTTCTCTTCCGCCAGATCCTTCTTCATCAGCATGACGCGCATCACTTCAGCCTGGAACTCGCCGGCGAGCTTCTTGGCCTGCTTCGCGCCGTCTTTCGCCGAAGCGGTCTTCATCATCTCCTGGCACGGCTTTTTGAAGTCGTACTTGGCGGTGGGCTTGTCCATGTAACGGATCCAGCGATCGAGCAGTTCGAAGTCGAGACGGCGCGCATCGACAACGGTGGCCATCTCCTTCTTCTGTCCCTTCACTTCCCAAACGCCTTCCAGGTAGTCGGAGGTTCGGAAAGCGAGCGAATGCGAAAGCTGCATGCCGAGGTTGGACTGCATTTCAGCCAGCATCTTCTGCTTCTTCTCGATCTGTTCTTCGATGGACTTGTACTTGTCCAGTACGGATTTCGGCACCATCGGTTGTTCCGTGTATGCGGTGTTGAGGAAGACGCCGGCGAGCGAGTAATAGTCGGCAGTGCGGATGGGATCGTACTTATGATCGTGACAGCGCGCGCAGCCCACCGTGAGGCCAAGGAATCCTCGCGTGATCACATCGACGCGATCATGCCGTTCATCGGCGCGGGTCACTTCGACGGCGCCGTTGTCGTAATACCAGGGACCCAAGCCAAGAAAGCCGGTCGCCGCCACGGTCTTGTAGCGGACCTTCTCGTCCAGTTGATCGCCCGCAAGCTGCGCCTTGACGAACATGTCGTACGGCATGTCATCATTCATCGCCTGGATGACCCAATCACGGTACAAATAAGCATTCGGGTAAGGGTTATAGCCGCGCCGCATCGGGTCGAGACTGCGATAGTCGTCCTCCCCATAGCGCGCCACATCGAGCCAGATGCGCCCCCAGCGCTCGCCATATTGCGGCGAAGCAAGCAGGCGGTCAACCACCTTTGCGAACGCGTCAGGCGACAGGTCCTTTTCAAAGGCGATGATTTCGTCATGAGTTGGCGGAAGGCCCGTCAAATCGAGGGTTGCGCGACGCAGCAGGTCTCGCTTGCCGGCGGTCTTCACCGGCCGCAATCCTTCCTTCTCGAGCCGAGCGAGAATGAACTTGTCGATGTCTGTTTTGGCCCAGCGAGGATCTTTCACAGCCGGCGGTTTCGCTTCCGACAATGGGGCAAAAGACCAGAAATTCTTGCGTTCCGGCGAGAACTGCCCGCCCTTCACGTCCGCCTTTAGGGCTTGAGCGACAGGCCACCTTGCGCCGGCTTTGACCCATGCCGCCAGGTTCTCGATGTCCTCGTTCTTGAGCTTATTGCCGAGCGGCATTTTGAGGTTCGCATCCGTCTGACGCACAGCCTGCACCAACAGGCTCTTGTCGGGATCGCCAGGCACAACGGCGGGTCCGCGCTTGCCCCCTTTGAGCAGCGCCGCCTCGCTATCGAGGCGCAGCCCACCCAAAGCCGATTCCGTGTGACAGCCATTGCAGTTGTTAACCAGTAGGGGGCGGATCTTGTTCTCGAAGAAATCCGGAGACGAGGCAGGAACTCCTTGCGCACGCAGAGCGGCGGCAGAAGCGATCAGACAGAAGAGAATCTTCAGCCTGCGAGTACCGTTCATATGCACGATCCCCTTAATAGCGCAACCCAGCGCGACGAAACAGATTGGAAGGATTAAAGGCTCAACGGAGCCTCAAACGATGACCGACGGGGGTGAGGGAAACGGGGGCGCCTCTACAAAGAAGCAACCAAACTACTTCTACCATCCCTAATGCAATCTGTCAATCACTTACCAAGCATCACAGTTTCTTGCAGCTACGATCAAAACTTTCTATGGCTCGATTGCTTGTTATCCTGTGCAGGTCCGGTTATGCTGGCATTTCGGTTGGAAGCTCGGGGGTTGACTTTTCAACCCACGTCGCAAGCCGTCCCCCGCATCCTTGGCGATGAACTCCACGATTTGAGCCAACCGGAATCCGTGAAAACTACGCTTCAAGGGGTTAACAAAAGGATGCATTTACGCTTGTTCTCGCTGCTATGTGTTGCCACACTCACCGTGTTTGGCCAGTCCACTACCTCGCTTCGCGGAACTGTTTTTGACAAGGGCGGCGCTGTGATTCCGGCTGCCTCGGTCACTCTGGTGAATGTGGAAACGCGCACCAGCCGCAGCGCTCTCACCGACGAATCCGGTGTGTATCAGTTCCTACAGACCGCGCCAGGGACATACACTGTGCGCATGGAAAAGCCTGGTTTCCAGTCGTCGTTGAAGTCGAACATCATTCTGCAGGTATCGACGCCGGCGACGCTCGATGCCACTCTGGAGATCGGGCAAGTGGGCGAAGTGGTGAACGTCGAAGCCGACGCCACGCAAATCAACACTGTGGACGCCACCATCGGCAACGCGTTCACGCAGGTCCAGGTGCGGCAGTTGCCGCTGCAAACACGCAACGTCGTTGAGCTGCTCAGCATTCAGCCGGGCGTCACTCCGACAGGTGAAGTGCTTGGGGCGCGCCGCGATCAGAACAACATCACGCTGGATGGCGTTGACGCCAACGACAATCAGAATAGCGGTATCAACTCCGCCAGCGGCTCGCTTGCCAATGGCTCCAATGCCAATGGCTCGCCCGGTGAATCCGGCTTCAACGCAGCGCTTCCGGTACCGCTCGACTCCGTGCAGGAGTTTCGTGTCACCGTTGGCGGCCAGGGAGCGAGTCTGGGGCGCTCCTCCGGCGGCCAGGTGAGCCTGATCACCAAGAGCGGCAGCAACCAGTTCCACGGGTCGCTCTACGAATTCAACCGCAACACGGAGCTCACAGCCAATAACTGGTTCTCCAACCGCGCGGGCGTCAAGCGCGAAGCCCTTGTGCGCAACCAGTTCGGCGGCTCGATCGGCGGACGCATCATCAAAGACCGCGTGTTCTTCTTCTTCAACCACGAGCGCCGTATTGACGCCAGCGCGCAGGCGCGGACGCGCACTGTGCCCACGGAGAATCTGCGCAACGGCATCCTCACGTTCCGCGCATCGGACAACCGCATCTATACGTTCAACCCCGCTGATGTGAAGGCCGCCGATCCGCTTGGCATCGGCTTCGCCGACATCATGAAGCAGTACATGTCGTTCTATCCGGCGGGCAACGATCCGTCGGCCGGCGGCGACCGTGGATTGAACTTCATCGGCTTCCGCTTCAATGCTCCGTTCCAACAGCGGGACAAGGCCTACGTCGCAAAGATGGATTTCAACATCGACACAGCGGGCAAGCACACATTGAGCGTGCGCGGGACGCTGGCAGGCAACAAGCAGGATGTTGTGGTGGCGCAGTTCCCGGGACAGGATCCCGCGGCGCGGCTGCTCAACAACAGCAAGGGCTTCGCGGCCCGCTACACGGGGGTGCTCCAGTCCAACATGGTGAACGTGCTCTCAGTGGGATTGACGCGGCTGGGTCTGAATCAATCCGGCACTGTGGGGCCGAGCCTCTCCTTTGACGGCATCGACGCGCAGCAGAGCTTCGGAGCGGCGTCGCGCGGCGCGGGCCGGATCATTCCGACATGGAATATCGCCGACGACCTCACTTGGACGAAGGGTTCACACACGGTCACCACGGGGATCAATTTCCGCTTTATGGTGTTCGACCGCAATTCCTACGTCAGCGCGTTCCCCAGCTACAGCATGAGCCGCAACACGCTGCTTGGTTTGGGTTCGGACATTGTCAACCGCATCACCTCCCTGCTGGCGACTAAGACAGGCGACGGCGCAATCCGGCTTTCCGACCCTGCCAACGTCACTCGCGGCATGGGTGCATTGCTTGGGATCCTGAATCAGTACTCGGCTACATACAACTTCGGTAAGGACGGAACTGCCATTCCGCTGGGCTCGCCGGTGACGCGCAGCTTCGCCACCAACGAGTACGATTTCTACGTGCAGGATAGCTGGCGGGTGAAGACGAGCCTGACGCTCACCTATGGAATCCGCTACAGCAACTTCGCTGTGCCGTACGAACGCAACGGCGTGCAGGTGAACACGAGCCCGGGCATCGACCGCTACTTTGCGGATCGCATCGGCGCGAACATGGCGGGCGTGCCCGGATTCGCGCTCCCCACCGCTAAACTCACTTTCGATCTCGGAGGGCCTGTGAACGGTAAGCCGGGCTGGTACAACCGCGACAATAACAACTTCGCGCCGCGTCTCGGTCTGGCTTACAACCCCACAGGCGATGGCCTGATGACAAGGATTTTCGGCAAGTCGAGCGTGTTCCGCGCAGGCGCGGGCCTGGTGTACGACCGCTTTGGAAGCGACATGATCACCGAGTTCGACCGGTCCGGTTCGCCCGGTCTGGCCACCAGCGTGACGCAGCCTTTCAACACGGATTTCACGACGGCAAAGCGCTATGCGACCGGGCTTCCGACGCTGCCGGTGGCGCAATCCGGTTCCTTCCCGTTTACTCCTCCAACGATCGTCGGCGGCTTCGGCAGCTATCTTGGCATCGATCCGACGCTCGTAGCTCCATACTCATTCCTTCTCAACGCCAGCTACGCTCGCGAGGTGAAGGGCAAGGTCACGGTGGAAGTGGGGTACGTAGGGCGCCTCTCGCGCAAGAACCTCCTGCAGGTGGATACGTTCCAGGCGCTCACCCGATTCAAGGATTCGAAGTCCGGCCAGGACTGGTCGCAGATGGGGACGGCCCTGCGTCAGTTCTACGATCGCGGTGTCACGCCGGCGCAGGTGAAGGCGAACCCATCGCTGATCACGCCGCAGCCGTGGATCGAGAACCTTGCGCCTGGCCTGGCAGGTCTTTACTTCCCGGGCAGCGCGACCGCCAACTACTATGATCTGGTGTTCAATCAGTACGGCGGCAGCGATCTCGACGCCTACAATGATCTCGACCGTCTGCGCTCGACGAAGTTTCCCAACTGCATCCTGGTGACGGGCTGCAACACGGCTTTCCCGCTGCAGAACGCGGGCAACCGCACGTGGATGAACGTGGGTTTCGCCAACTATCATGGCGGGACGCTGTCCATCCGCCGTGCCCTCACAAAGGGCTTCGGCTTCGACTTTAACTACACGCTGTCGCACTCCATCGACAACTCCTCCGCCGCGGAATCCGGCGCGGGAGGCAGCGGCGCGGTGATTCAGGATTCGTTCGATTATTCGGCATGGCGCGGCTCGTCCGACTTCGACATCCGCCACAACATCTCCACCAACCTGCTTTTCGAGCTTCCGTTTGGTAAGGGCAAGAAGCTTCTGGGGGGGGCTCCGGGATGGGCGGACCAAATCGTTGGCGGATGGCAGGTGTCGACGGTGGGCCGCTACCGGTCGGGTCTACCGACGACGATCTCGAACGCCGGGCTCTATCCGACGAACTACCTCAATGCGGCGATCGCGATTCCGAAACCGGGCGTCGAAGTGCCGGTGTCGGGCGCGACCACGAATCAGAACGGCAACCCCAGTCTCTTCGCCAACACGAATGCGATCAACGCCTTTGTTGGCCAGTATCCGGGGCTGACTGGAACACGCGCCATCACTCGCGTGGCTCCGATGACGAGCGTGGATATCGCGGCCAGCAAGTACTTCCGTGTACCGCTGGAAGGGCACCGCATACAGTTTCGCGCGGAGGCATTCAACGCCTTCAACATCGTAAACTTCTACAATGCGGCGCTGCGGCTGGACCGGCCGGCCACGTTCGGCGAATTCCAGAGTGCCATGCCTGCTCGCGTGCTGCAGTTGGCATTGCGGTATGAGTTTTAACTGAATCGCGGCCGCGAGACTGAGAGTGTGATGCTATCTGTGCGTCATGAACACCATGAAGAAATCACCGGTGTTCGTGACGTACAGCTCATGACAAATGATGTTGGGAAGGCGGCTGCTGGCATCCATCATTGCTTTTTCAAGCGCCGCGAAGTCGCCCGTCAGCATACCAATGCCGCCAAGCGGGATACAGTGCAGCCGGATGGGATAGGCCTCTTCATCATCACGGTAGCCCAAGGAGATAATCAGACGTTTGGCGGACTCGACGTATTCGACGCCGATGCTTTTGGCGGCGATACCCGCACTGCTGGCGAACGCTGCGACCTCATCCGCCAATGGGCCGATAGTCTTGTCGGGAGCAAGCTCTCCCACGAATATTTTGAACTTGCTGTGGACCTGCTGTTCGATGGTGCTCATATAGCTACCATTATGAAGCCACCTGAACCTAGCGGCCCGTGCCCTCTTCAGACGATTCCTCGGACGAAGCTGGCGCGGGCTTCTGCATTTGCGCCCGAGTCTGCTCCTCAAACGTGAAGGACTCCGCGATCAGATCGCGCTTCTGGAAGTGCGGTTTACCAACCCCCGTATGATCGTGAGTGGTCCGTTGCGTCAGCACATGAAATACCTCATGAGCCACCAGCCGGCCCACCGCGCGTCCCATCAACTGATTGCGCTGCCACACGTTCTCCAGCCGCGCCAAATCCGCCAGTAGCGCAGTCACGGCGCGGCATTCCACTTCCACAAACGGCAACACGCGGCCATCGGAGACATGCGCGAACGCCAGCTTCTCCTTATTGCGAATGGTGCCTGGAGTCTGCCCGGCATCACACGCGCCGTTCCATCTCACCACGACAACCTGATCGAAAGATTCTCCGGACTTGCGGCTCTTCAGATCGCGAAATTCAATGACGTGACCGGCTGTTCGCAGCAATGCCGATGTTTCTTCCTTCATCCTGGAAAGAACATTGGCGGGCTGGGATGTAGGGGAGTCGAGAAACAGAATGAGGGTGTCCTGCTGAGCGGACGCACAGCAAGGCAGGAATATTCCCAGAAAGGCGAGCAGACAGCGCAACATGGCTCTCCAGCAACTTAGCTACGAACAGCATATCAATTGCCAAAGGGCCCTGCAGCGGGTGTGTTACTCGGTGGGGTTCACACGCCAGACGTTCTGTTCACGCAGGTTCGACAGCCAAACGGCGCCATGCCCCACGCGCACCGCATCTCCGCCGGGCCCCACCCACTGCGCCGTCACCTGATTGGTCTTCGGATCAATCTTCGTCAGTGGAATCTGAAAGACCGTCGCCCAGACAAAACCATTGCCAAAGGCGAGTTCGCCGCCGGTTCCCGGGATCCCTGCCTCGATGCTCACCAGCAGCTTTCGCGTTTTCGCATCCACGCGCGACACCGTTCCGTCGCCCTGGTTCAACGTCCAGATGGACCCCGCGCCGATCGTCAGGAATCGCGGCTGCGGCCCCACGGGGATCGTGTCGGTAACCTTGTTGGTAGCGGGGTCGACGCGTGTCAGAACACTCCTGATAGTGCTGGTGAGCCACACCGCGCCCTCGCCGAAATCGCAAGCGAATGACCCCTCCGGCACCTCGATTTCGGCAATCACTTTGTTCGTCGACGGATCGATGCGGCTGAGCCTTCCTTTATCATCCGAGGGGAGCCAGATGCTGCCGGCGCCAGTCGCGATGCCGCCTTCGGAGTTCGCCGGACCCACAGGGATGGTGGCCACCACCTGGTTGGTTTTCATGTCCACGCGCGACAGCGTCTTGTCTCCACAGTTCGGAACCCAGATGCTTCCACAGCCGGCGGCGAGCCCGGAGCACGGTTTATCGCCCACCTTGACGTTGGCCACTACCTGGTTCGTCTTCACGTCCATGCGGTGCACGGTCCCCTTTGGCTTGTTGGAGACCCACACCGCATCGGCGGTGACGGTGAGCCAGTCGGGCACGCCTTCCACGGGGAAGGCCGCTATGGGAGTCAGCGTCGACATCGGACGCTGTACGCCTGGCGTTTTCACGCCGGGCCTTGGTGGACGATTGAAGCCTTTCTTTTTTGGGGCCCCGGAACTGGGCGCGTCTTGCGCGAATGTCAACGCAACGAGAAACGAGAGTGCGGCGCATGCGCATGTGGTTCTTACGGACATGCCGGTTACCTCTGATGTGGATGGATTGGTGGGCAGGACGGGGCCGCACCCTCATTATAGAGGCGCACTCCCACGGCCCGTGTACGTTTTTCCTTATCGTGCTCATCAATTCTTTTTGTGCCGCAACATAGCGAATTTGCTGGATTTCCCGGGCCGTGTCTGGCATTCTGCAAACATGAAGCACACTGGCCGTCTGCGGCACCGGGCGCGCATCTCATTGCGCGTTTTTCTCCGCATCACGGCGATGGATGTCTGCTGCGGTCCTCCTGCCTATTGCGTCTTCTAACTACCTAAGATTTGGAAGTTTCAAAGCAGTACAGGAGAAGTGTGTATGCCGGATTCCCGTGCGTTATCTGATGAAGTCCTCTGGGAGGAAGTTGTCCCGCCTGGCGCAATGTGGTCGCACGTGTTGAAGCGCGGCACCGCGCTCCGGCTCACGGACATCGAAGGCGGCGCCAACGCCGGCGTCATTCTCTACAACGCCGACAACTACGTCGAGCGCTACAACATGCCCGACACGCTGAAGGCCCAGCACATCGCGCGCCTCACCACCGGCGCGGTTCTCTATTCCGACATGGGGCGCATCCTCTGCTCCATCACGCACGATTCGCTCGGCTGGCACGACCCCATCGGCGGCTGTTCCAACGAAGCCCTGCTCACTCGCAAGTACGGCGACGCCCGCTATCAGGAGCACCGCAACCAGTGCCACCGCAACGGGCACGATTCCTTCCTCATCGAGATTTCCAAGTACGGCATGAACGAGCGCGACCTGATGCCGAACGTGAACCTCTTTTCCAAGGTGGAAGTGCATGAGGACGGTTCGATGCACTTCGTACCAGGCTATTCGAGAGCAGGTGCATTCGTCGAACTGCGCGCGGAGCTGAACACGCTGATCGTGTTGAACACCTGCCAGCACCCGATGGATCCGTCCGCCACGTATGCGCCGAAACCGGTTCACTTGAGTATTCGCAAGGCGGCCCCGGCGTCCGCCGATGATCCCTGCCGTTTGTCGCGCCCTGAAAACGCGCGCGGATTCACGCTCACCGAACGCTACTTCCTGTAGGAGACACGCATGCCGGTACTCAACTACGTAGAAAGCAAACTCGATCCCGCAACCGCGGCGTACGATGCGGTGGTTCCCGCGGGCGAGCCATGGGCGCACGAAGTGAAACGCGGGCAGTACTTCCGTATCGTCGACCTTCACGGCAATCAGGCCGCGGACACGCTCTTCTTCAACGCCCACGATTACGCCGACCGCTTCAGCGCGCAGGACACCATCCGCGAGCAGGGCAACATCTATCTCACCACCGGAACGCGGCTCATCAGTACGCGGGGCAATGTGCTCATGACCATCGTGGCCGATACTTGCGGGCGCCACGACACGCTTGGCGGCGCGTGCGCCATGGAGAGCAACATGGTCCGCTACGCCATCGAAAAGCGCTTCATGCACGCCTGCCGCAACAGTTTTCTCAAGGCGGCGCTCGAACGCGGAATGACCAAGCGCGACATTACCGCCAACATCAATTTCTTCATGAACGTCCCCGTAACGCTGGAGGGCAGGCTGACGTTTGAGGACGGGGTATCGGAAGCTGGCAAATACGTGGAGATGCGTGCCGAGATGGACACTTTAGCCATGATTAGCAATTGCCCGCAACTGAACAACCCCTGCAACGCCTTCAATCCGACGCCTGTCAGGGTGCTCATCTGGGACGGTCAATAATGTTCAAAAAAGTGCTGGTGGCCAACCGCGGAGCGATTGCGTGCCGCATCATACGCACGCTCCAGGGCATGGACATAGCAAGTGTCGCGGTCTACTCGGAAGCGGATCGCAACGCGCTGCACGTGCGCAAGGCAGGCGAGGCAATGCTGATCGGGCCGGCGCAGGCTTCCAAGAGCTATTTGTCAGTGGAGAAGATCCTGCAGGCTGCGCGGCAAACCGGTGCGCAGGCCATTCACCCGGGGTATGGCTTTCTCAGCGAGAACGCAGGTTTCGCCGAGGCCTGCCGCTCGGAAGGCATCGCTTTCATCGGACCGCGTCCGGAGCACATCCGCGCCTTCGGGCTCAAGCACACCGCGCGGCAGCTCGCATTCGAATGCGGCATTCCGATGCTGCCTGGCACCGGGCTCTTGTCCGGCCTTTACGAAGCACTGCATCAGGCTGATCAAATCGGCTATCCGGTGATGCTGAAGAGCACCGCGGGCGGAGGCGGCATTGGCATGCGCCTGTGCGCCAGTCCGGAGGATCTGATCTCACATTACGAAGCGGTGGAAAGGCTGAGCGAGGCGAACTTCAAGAACTCCGGCATCTACATTGAGAAGTTCGTGCAGCAGGCCCGGCACATCGAGGTTCAGGTGTTCGGAGACGGAAAAGGCAACGTGATCGCACTCGGCGAACGCGATTGCTCCACGCAACGCAGAAATCAGAAGGTGATCGAGGAAACGCCCGCGCCCGGTGTGACTGATGCCACCAGGGACCAGCTCTTTGACAGCGCCGTTCGCCTGGCGACGCGTGTGCAATACGAATCCGCCGGCACGGTGGAGTTTCTTTTTGACGGCGAGACCGGCGAGTTCTATTTCCTCGAGGTGAACACGCGGCTGCAAGTAGAGCACGGCGTCACGGAGGAAGTGACGGGTGTCGATCTGGTGGAATGGATGGTGCGTCAAGCCGCCGGCGATCTCGCTCCACTTGGGTCTATCGAACCGAAGGCCCGGGGGTGTGCGATTCAAGTGCGGTTGTATGCCGAGAATCCGGCGCGTGACTTTCAACCCTGCGCCGGTCTGCTGACTCAGGTGTCGCTACCAACCGAGGCGCGGGTGGACGGGTGGGTGGAAACGGGAACCGAGGTTTCACCTTACTACGACCCGCTGCTGGCCAAGCTGATCGTGCGCGCCGAAACCCGCGAACAGGCTGTGCACAAGCTTCGCGAGGCCCTACGCACATCGCGTCTGGAAGGCCTGGAAACCAACCTTGACTATCTGCGCTCGATCACCGCCGATCCGCTTTTCCAATCGGGCGGCATCACTACGGCGTATCTCAAGTCATTTGTCTATCAGCCGCACGCCATCGAAGTCATCGAGCCCGGCATGCAGACGACGCTGCAGGACTACCCCGGGCGCCTCGGTTACTGGGACGTCGGGGTTCCGCCGTCCGGTCCGATGGATGCGTTCGCGTTCCGCATCTCCAACCGGCTGGTGGGCAATCCGGAAGATGCGGTGGCCATGGAGATCACCATTAACGGGCCTACCTTGAGATTTCTTTGCGACAGCGAATTCGCTCTCACCGGTGCATCCATGGATGCGACCCTCGATGGAACGAAGGTCTCGCGATGGTGCACGCAGCGGGCGAACGCCGGCGCCCTGCTGCGGATCGGTGGATTATCCAGTGGCGGCAGCAGGGCCTACTTAGCGGTGCGCGGAGGTTTCCAGGCAACGGAGTTTCTGGGCAGCCGCGGGACCTTCCTACTGGGGAAATTCGGTGGCCACGCGGGACGCGCGCTGCGTCCTGGCGACATGTTGCGATTCAACGAAACCGCGCCCCTCGGCGATTCGCGTGCCCTTGCGGAGGATTGCGTTCCGCACTATGGAGCCACTTGGGAAATCGGGGTTCTGTACGGCCCACATGGCGCCCCGGAGTTTTTCGCCAACGAGGACATCGACACCTTCTTTTCCACTACCTGGAAGACGCACTACAATTCCGACCGCACCGGAATCAGATTGATCGGTCCGAAGCCGAAATGGGCTCGCGCGGATGGCGGCGAGGCTGGCTTGCACCCTTCCAACATTCACGACAACGCCTACGCCGTGGGCACCGTCGATTTCACTGGCGACATGCCGGTGATTCTCGGGCCTGATGGTCCAAGCCTCGGCGGATTCGTCTGCCCCGCAACCATTGTCTCGGCCGAGCGCTGGAAGATGGGGCAGCTTCACTCCGGCGACATGGTGCGGTTTCGACGCCTTTCACTGGCTGAAGCGGAAGCGATGGAAGCCGGCGTGGAAGGGACCATTCGCACCTTGCGGACACCGCCGCCGGAGCTGCCGCGTTCCGTTGCCAGGGAGCCCGCGGTCCTCAGCCGCAAGGAGGCTTCCGCGCAATCGCCGGCCATAGTTTTGCGCGCCGATGGCGATAAGTACCTGCTGCTCGAATACGGGCCGAACGTGTTGGACATGAATTTGCGCTTCCGCATTCATGCCCTTGTGGGCGAGATCCGCAAGCTGCAACCGCGAGGCATCATCGACATCACCCCTGGCATCCGCTCGGTGCAGATTCACTACGAGAACCGTTTACTGCCGCGCGCCGATTTGATGGCCATGCTTGAAACGGCGGAAGCCGCCATCCCCGATCTCGATCACATCACTGTGCCTTCGCGCGTCGTGCAGCTTCCGTTGAGTTGGGATGATCCCGCAACCCAGCTCGCCATCCGCAAATACATGCAGGGCGTGCGTGCCGATGCACCATGGTGCCCGAGCAACATCGAGTTCATCCGCCGCATCAACGGTCTCGGTTCCATTGACGATGTCCACCGAATCGTCTTCGACGCCAACCACCTCGTGCTCGGGCTCGGCGACGTCTATCTCGGCGCGCCGGTGGCCACGCCCACCGATCCGCGTCACCGGCTTGTCACCACCAAGTACAATCCCGCCCGTACCTGGACTCCGGAGAACGCTGTCGGCATCGGCGGGGCCTACATGTGCGTGTATGGAATGGAAGGACCCGGCGGCTATCAATTCGTCGGGCGCACCGTGCAGATGTGGAATACCCATCGCACCACCGCGGACTTCCTCCCGGGCTCGCCCTGGCTGCTGCGCTTCTTTGATCAGATTCGTTTCTACCCCGTCAGCGCGCAAGAGCTGCTGGAGCTGCGCGAAGACTTCCCGCACGGCCGCTTCCGCCTCCGCACCGAAGAAACACAATTCTCCCTCCGCGACCATCACGCCTTCCTCGCGTCCATCAACGACAGCGCGGCGGCATTCAAAGCCACGCAGCAACAGGCCTTCCAGGAAGAGCGCGAGCGATGGGCAAAGCTTGCGCCAGTCGAGTTCATGGAAACGCCCACTTCGGAGGACCCCACCAAGTCGGATGAGGAACTGCCGCAAGGCTGCGAAGCTGTGCGGTCGCCAATCACGGCGAGCGTGTGGAACGTAGCGGTGGAGCCGGGGCAAGTTGTGCAGGCCGGACAACGACTGGTGGTTCTCGAAGCGATGAAAATGGAGGTCTCGGTCTCCGCCCCCGCCGCCGGCAAGGTGGAAGAACTGCGCTGCCGCGAAGGAGCGTTCGTCACCGCCGGTCAGCATCTCGTAGTGATCCGCCCGTTGCTGGAGGCGGCATGAGGTTCGGCGTTGTCGATCTGTTGGCGCAATACCGCGCCCGCGCGCTCCGCCCTACTCAGGTGATCGAAGATGCATTCCGCCGCGCGAAGGCCGGAGGTTTACGTCCTATCTGGATCTGCCTGGCTGACGAGAGTGCGGCGATGGAGCGTGCCGCCGGGTTGGAAAAGGCCGATCCGGAGTCGCTCCCGCTGTACGGCGTTCCATTCGCCGTCAAGGACAACATCGATGTCGCGGGGCTGCCGACAACCGCTGGCTGTCCGGAATACGCCTACACCCCCAATCACTCCGCCACTGTGGTGAAGCGATTGGAAGCCGCCGGGGCAATTCTCATCGGCAAGACCAACCTCGACCAATTCGCCACCGGCCTTGTTGGTGTCCGCTCACCTTACGGCGCGTGTTCCTCGGTGTTCGACCCCCGCTACATCAGCGGCGGATCGAGCTCCGGCTCGGCAGTGGCTGTGGCGCGCGACATGGTGAGCTTTTCTCTCGGTACCGATACCGCTGGATCCGGCCGGGTACCCGCTGCCTTCAACGGCATTATTGGGACCAAACCCACCCGGGGACGCATCAGCACTGCCGGCGTCGTGCCCGCCTGTCGCACTCTCGACTGCGTGTCCATCTTTACACAAACCGCGCGGGACGCCACCGTAGTCTTCGCCGCCGCTCAAGGGTTGGACGAGTCCGATCCCTTTAGCCGCACCGGCCACGCTAGTTCGCCATGGCTTGCCGGAGGCCTTCGCGCCGGTGTGCCGCCGCGCGATCAGTTGGAATTCTTCGGCGATTCCGCCGCTGCTGAACTCTTCGCTCAGGCAGTCGAGAGAATGCGCGCGCTCAATGCGGAGATCGTTGAGATTGATTACACGCCGTTTCGCGACGCCGCCAATCTTCTCTATTCCGGCCCATGGGTGGCGGAGCGGCTTGCCACCATCGGACCCTTCCTCAAAGCCCATCCCGCGGCGGGTCACGAAGTTGTCCGCAAGATCATCGAAGGTGGGGCGCGCTACAGCGCCGTTGACACGTTCACCAGCACCTACCGCCTTGCGGAACTGCGCCGCGCAACCGAAGCCGAATGGCGCAAAATGGACGTGCTGCTGCTGCCCACCACAGGCACTATCTACACGATTGAAGAAGTGCTTGCCGACCCCGTGGGTTTGAACACGAACCTCGGCTACTACACCAATTTCGTCAACCTTCTCGATCTCGCAGCCGTCAGCGTGCCTGCCGGCCACCGTCCCAATGGACTGCCCTTCGGAGTGACGTTCCTATCGCATGCATTTCAGGACGAAGCCCTGCTTACGTTAGCGCGCCGCTGGGAAGACGCCAGCGCCGTCGGACATGCGGAGGGCTGCGTGCCACTGGCCGTTGTTGGCGCGCACCTCACCGGCGAGCCCCTCAATCATCAACTCACCAGCCGCGGCGCCCGGTTGATGCGCACATGCCGCACCGCTCCCTCGTACAAGCTCTACGCACTGCCCAACACCACGCCCCCTAAGCCCGGACTCGTTTTTGAGCCCGGCTACCAAGGGTCCGGAGTAGAAATCGAAGTGTGGTCAATGCCGCTAGCCGAGTTTGGAAGCTTCGTCGCTGAGATTCCCGCACCGCTGGGAATCGGGACGCTGATCACCGACACGGGTGAATCCGTGAAAGGCTTTCTGTGCGAAGGGCACGCCATCCGGGGCGCGGAGGAGATTACTCGCTTCGGCGGATGGCGCAACTGGTTATCGGGGCGCAGTGCCGGTCGATAGCGGTTGCGCGAACTGCGTCTCCCGCTGCTTCGTCTCGGTCTGTTCGCGCACCTTGCGCAATTCCTGCCACACCGCTTCGTTGGTGGGATAAATCGTCATACTGCGCAAGGCAATCCGCTTCGGTTCCGTTTTATTCTCTTGCATCACTTGATTCAACTCGATCAAATCGCCACGCGACAGTTCCAGCACATGCTCTGACGGCTGAAAGATCGACCCAATCGGAAATTCCAGAAACGGCGTATCGGTCTGCTCGATGTGACACCCCAACACGTGGCTCACCAGCCGGCTCCTTGTGAAGTCCGCCAGCCGTTTGGTGCTGTCCACAAAGGCCCGCCACTCACCGATGTACAACCTCCCCGGATACACGTTGTCGCCCGTCATCAACACGGCCGTGCGCCGGTCGTACAACGCCACAGCCACCGGATGATGCCCCGGAATCGGAATCACATCGAGCGTCCTTCCACCCAACTCCAAAGCGCCGATGTCGATGGGCCACTGCTTAATTCCGAACGCCTTCTGCACCGCGGGAATCTCGGCCGGAACAAACTCCACGGCCGCCTTGTTGTTGAACTGGCTATCGCGGGCCACGTGATCGCGGTGCCCATGCGAATGCATCACCATGAACTTGATACTCGACCGCTTCTTGCGCTGCAGCCACTTCGCAATGATGCCATCGACGGTGGAGGCCAACTCTGTAGTGCCCGCGCCGGTGTCCATCAAGACGACCTTATCCTGACCAAAGATCAGATACAGAAACGGCTTCTCGTAGTGCACGCAGCCGGACTCGCGCAGAATGTAGAAGTCCTGGTTGTATTCGTGAACCTGCCAGTCGGGTTGCTCCATACAGCGTGGCCCGCCGCTGGTCCATCGCACAGGCAAGCGGCCACGCTCCACGCCCGCACCATCGGGCTGCGGCGCCTGACCCTGCATAAACAACACGCCTGCCCACGCAAGCGCGGCAATCATCCAAAAATAGGTAAGGGGGCGGAACGGAAGCCGCATACCGGATTCTCCTTCGATTGGCAAAGCGTTCCAACGGAGAACGGCGAGAGCGACTGGGCTGAATTCTTCAGGATAGCACTGCTGAAGAAGCCAGAAGCCAGGAGCCAGAAGCCAGGAGCCAGAAGTTCTATTCGAACACCTCGATCAAACGCCGGTACACCAGGCAGGCCCGCTCCACTTCCACGATCGGCACGTACTCATCCGGCGTGTGGGCGACATCAATGCTGCCCGGCCCTAATATGATCGCGGGAATCCCGGCGCGCCCGAACTTGCTTGCGTCGCTGCCAAAGGGCACACCGATCGGCTCGGCGTCCAGCCCGATCCCCGCCAACACTTGCCCCGTCACGCGCACGATGTCCGATGCGGCTGGCGTATCCAATGGCCAATCCTGCACCGACGGCGCTTCCATCTCCGCTCGCAAGTCCGGATGCACTGCACGAAAACGATCGAGAATGTTTTGGCATGCGAGCATCACATCCGCAGGATCCTCCCCCGGAATCAGGCGCCGGTCAATCGAAATCGCGCACCTCTCGGGTACGATGTTCACCTGCGTCCCACCTTCAATCTGGCCGACATTCATGGTGGGACCGCCCACCAGCGGATGCACTCCCTCTCCCAGCAGTTCCACATCCAACTCACGCAACAACTCCGCCATCCCGACTATGGCATTGGCACCCAAATGCGGCTTGGAACTGTGCGCCGCGCGGCCGTGCACGGTGACGCGCCATCGCACGCATCCTTTACTTGCGCGAACCATGCGCAGTCCCGTTGGTTCCGCGATCACTGCTCCAGAGGCGCGCAGATCCTTGCACAAGCGCGTGGCACCCTGACACGAATGCTCCTCATCCATGGCCGAGACAAACACGACTTCGCACGGCGGCGCAAGACTGCTCGCATGCACATCCGCGATCGCATGCATCATCGCGGCCAGCCCCGCCTTGGTATCGCACGCTCCGCGCCCATATAAGCGCGCAGACCGCACCACCGGATGGAACGGAGTGTCCATCCCCTCGACACCCGCCGTATCGCAATGCGCCTCCAACACCAATCGGCGCGCGGCGTTGCTTCCCGGCAGCGTCGCAATCACATTCGGGCGATCCGGCAATACCATCTGCTCTCGCACCTCAATGCCGCGCGAGCGAAAGAACTCTGTTACATAATCCTGAATCTCCCGTTCGGCGCGTCCGTTGGCGTAAGCGGGATTGACGCTGTTGATCCGAACCAGGTCAGCCAACGTTTCGATCAGTGAAGTAGCCATTCGAACTGAAATTGTATACTGCAACGAATGTCCATCCACCGCTCCCAGGCCAATCGTGTGCTTCTCCTGCTGGTGGTTGCGGTGGGAATCAACTACATCGACCGCGGACTGCTGTCCGTTTCCGCGCCTGTCATTCAGCAGGAACTTGGTCTCAGCGCCACCAAACTCGGCGTCCTGTTCTCCGCATTCTTCTGGACCTACGCTTCCTTCCAAATCGTCGCCGGATGGATCGTCGACCGGTATCCGCTGAAGTGGGTCTACGCCGCGGGCTACCTCCTGTGGTCGCTCGCCACTGCTGCCACCGGAGTCATCAACGGCTTCACGCAACTGTTGGCAACGCGGCTGATGCTCGGCATCGGCGAAAGCGTCGCCTATCCCGCCACTTCGAAAATCATCGTTCGCGAGTTTCCCGAAGCGCAGCGCGGATTCGCCAACGCCTTGGTCGACGCTGGCTCCAAAATCGGTCCGGGCCTAAGCACCCTCGCCGGAGGCTTGCTCGTCAATCAATACGGATGGCGTGCGTTGTTTATCGGAGTCGGTGCCGCAAGCCTGCTGTGGCTTCTACCGTGGGCCCTGTGGACCACCGCCACCCCAGCCCGCGACGCGCGGACAACTACCAGTAGCCCGACGCTGCTCCAAATCCTCGCGCGGCGGGAATCGTGGGGCACATACCTTGGCATGTTCGCGCTCGGCTACGTGTGGTATTTTCTGCTCTCGTGGCTGCCGAGTTATCTCGTCAAGGAGCGTGGCTTCTCGCTCTCGTCGATGGCGGTATTAGGCTCCGTGCCGTTCTGGGGCATGGCTGCGGCAACGCTCATTGGCGGTTGGACGTCGGACGCCTGGATCCGGTCCGGCGGCAACCCGACTCGGGTCCGCAAGACCTACCTCGCCGGCGGACTCCTCCTCTGCGGCGCGGCGATGATCCCCGCCGCGCTCGTTTCCAACGGCAGCGTATCCGTCGCCCTGCTCACCGCCAGTTGCCTCATGCTCGGTCTGTACACATCCAACGTCTGGGCAGTGACGCAAACGCTTGCTGGCCCGGAAGCCGCTGGACGCTGGTCCGGAATCCAGAATGCCATCGGCAACATGGGAGGAGTCCTTTCGCCAGTGATCACCGGCTGGGTAGTGGAGAGCACCGGATCTTTCCTGCTGGCCTTCCTGCTGGCTGCCGGCGTGCTAGTAGGCGGCGCTTGCTGCTACCTGTTCCTGTTGGGCGAGATCAAGCCGATCGCGTGGGGGATTGAGAACTCCTAATAGAGTCCGGCCAGTCCCCGATAAGGGTGAATAGAGGTTCGGAGTACATTCGTGAAGGACTATCCCGCTGCAATGCCTTGGCTGATCGTCCGATTGAGAGGCCAGAGCTACGCCCTGCCTTCTCAGGAAGTGCGCGAGTTGGTTGGCCGGCCGCAAACCACCGCTGTTCCCGATGCTCCGCACTACGTGCCCGGCGTCACCAATCTACGGGGCCGGGTGCTCCCCGTCATCGATCTACGCAAACGTCTCGGCATGGCTGCGGCCTCGGAGGAAAGCAGCCGCTTCATCCAACTTATGGAACAGCGCCGTCAAGACCACATCAAGTGGCTGGACGAACTTGAGGCTTCGGTTCGTGAGAACCGCCCCTTCGGTCTGGCTACCGATCCGCATAAGTGCGCCTTCGGCCGTTGGTACGACAGCTACAAACCCGACAACGGATGGATCGCCGCTCTTCTGCGCCAGTTCGATAAGCCCCATTGCAAGATTCACTCCGCCGCCAGTGAAGTGCATGCGCTCCAGTTGAAAGGTGATTGGGACGGCTGCGCTACGCTTTTTCAACGCACTCGCACCGAGGTGCTCGGCAAAATGATGAAACTCTTCGACAATCTCCAGACGCTGATCCGGGAATCCGAGCATCAGATCGGCGTTGTCCTGCAAACCGGCAATCACGCCTACGCGGTGCTGGTAGACGAAGCCGCGGCTCTGGAAAAGTTCGACCCCGGCAGTATCGGTCCACTGCCTCTCTCCACCGGCGACGATATCGTGACACAGGTCGCCACAAGAGGGAAGAACGCAGAACTTATCCTCCTCATCGCGACGGAACGGCTCGTCTCCGAGGACCGTGTGGCGGCATAGAAATCGCCCCCCTTTGTCTCTCCAGTGACTGCTACCGTATTTGTAAGTACCGTGCCACTGCTCCTTCTCTTGTTCCTCACCGCCCTTCTCCACGCCGCTGATCCGCTCCGGTACGAGTGCAAGCGGGCTCTCTCACCCGTCCGCATCGACGGCCGTATTGACGATAGCGTCTGGAAGGCCGTCCCCTGGACCACAGATTTCGTCGACATTGAAGGCCCATCCAAACCCCGTCCCCGTTTCCGCACGCGTGCCAAAATGCTCTGGGACGAAGACTACTTCTACGTCGCCGCCGAACTCGAGGAACCCCACGTCTGGGCCACGCTGAAAGAACACGACACGGTCATCTTCCAGGACAACGATTTCGAAGTCTTCCTCAATCCTTCCGGCGATACGCTCAACTACTTCGAGTTCGAAATCAATGCCCTCAACACAGGCTGGGACCTCTTTCTCCCGAAGCCCTATAAGAAGAGAGGCAAGGCCGACAACTCGTGGGAGATTCCCGGGCTGCGCACCGCCGTGCACATCGACGGCACTCTCAACAACCCGCGCGATCGCGACCGCGGCTGGAGTGTCGAGATCGCTTTCCCCTGGAAAGCTTTCGCTTCACGCGCTCCCGTCCGCCGCGCCGCTGCGGGTGAATCCTGGCGCGTCAACTTCTCTCGCGTCGAATGGCGCGTCGATATCCGCGAAGGCCGCTATGTCAAAGTGCCGGGCCTCAAAGAAGACAACTGGGTCTGGTCGCCCCAAGGCCTGATCGACATGCACGTACCCGAGATGTGGGGCTACGTCCGGTTCGTCCAGTAGCGGCCGGCGAAATGGCACTGCACTTGCTTGCCTAACGGTCATGCGCAGGTTTGCCACATTACTCCTGTTGGCGGCCGTGTCTCTCTCCAACGCACAGCCGCAGCCAAAAGCCAGAATCCAAACCCTCATCATCACGGGACAGAACGGTCACGATTGGCGCAGAGTTACGCCCCTGCTCCGCCAATCGCTTGAAGCCACCGGTCTGTTTGAGGTTCGCGTCACCGAGGATTTCCGTGGCGCAGGCCCCGAAACCCTCGCCCCCTACGACCTCGTTGTTGTGCACTACTACGACTCCCGCAAGCCCGAGCTTCGCTGGGGCGAAAAGTCTGAAAAAGCGTTGCTCGATTTTGTCGAATCGGGCAAAGGCCTCGTGATTTACCACTTCTCCCTGGCCGCCTTTGATGGCTGGAAAGCCTGGGAGGAAATGTCCGGGGGCAACTGGCGTCCGAACAACGGTCATCATTCGGCGCAGCACGATTTCCAGGTCACCCTGCGAATGCCCGACCATCCCATCGTGCGCGGCATCCGGCCCAAGTTCCGCCAGAACTTCGACGAGCTTTACGCCAATCTCAAGTGGCAGCCGGACCGTTCGCGGTACCAGGTGATTGCCACGGCCTACGACGATCACAAGCTGTACCTCGGCAAAGCGCGTCAACCCATCCCCGGCGAGGGGCTGGATCACCCCATGCTCTGGGTGAGCGAGCGGGGCAAAGGACGCATCTTTGTCACTGCCCTGGGTCATGACATGGGCGCAGTCCAGACGCCGGCGTTCGTCACGACGTTCAACCGCGGTTCCGAGTGGGCGGCCACCGGCAACGTCACCATCCCCCTGCCGCCCGAGATGCGCGCGGTCACCACGCGGGTGGTTACTGAAGGCCGTGTCGTCACACCGGCCACCGGGCCGGGCGCGCCGCCTTCCGACGCCGTAGTCCTGTTCGGAGGCAAGGACCTCTCCGCCTGGCGCACCTCCAAAGGCGACGGCCCCGCCGCCTGGAAAGTGGAGAACGGCGAGCTGCTCACCGTCACCCGGAGCGGGTCCATCTACACCGAACAGAAATTCGGTTCCGGACATTTCCATCTCGAATACAACATTCCCAACATGCCCGATCAGCAGGGGCAGCGGCGCGGCAACTCGGGTGTCTATCTTCCCAGCCGAACCGAGATCCAGATCCTGGATGGATACAAGAATCCCACCTATGCCGCCGGCCTCCCCGGCGCCGTCTACGGCGAGCATGCCCCGCTGGTGAACGCCTCCCGCAAACCGGGCGAATGGCAATCCTACGACATCATCTACAACTCGCCCGTTTGCAGTGAGCGCGGCCAGATCATCCAGGAGGGTTCCGTCACTATCTTCCTCAACGGTCTGCTGGTGCAGAATCACAGCCGCATCCGTCCACAAAAAGCCGGCTGCGAAAAAGGCCCGCTTCTGCTGCAGGATCACTCCGGGTTCAAGGACGCGCCCGAAACACCGCTCCGTTTCCGCAACATCTGGTACCGGCCGCTGGAGCCCTGACCCTCCGGAGCGCTTGACATGGTTCAACTTGGCTTCCACACCGACGCCTTCAATTCCTCCTACTGGAACTTCTCACAGTGCCTGGAGTGGGCCCATCGCAACAACCTGCGGTTCATCGAATGCGGCTCTATCGACGGTGTGAGCTGGATCCACGGCCTCGGCTACCAGCCGCACATCGCGTTGTGGGAAGACCCGCTCGCCCTCCGCAAAAAGATGGAGAGCCTCAATATCGAGTTCTCGCAGATCGACGCCGCGTTCCCGCTATCAGTGCCGGAAGGCGCGACGCTCGGCGTGGAATACGTGCTCCACACTATGCGCTGGGCCAAGCTGGTGGGCTGCGAGTACATCGACACCACCGATGACCGGCATCGTCCCGAAGGTGCAACTGATCGCGAGGTGATGGACCACCTCCGCCGCATCTACCGCCAATTGGTGAAAGCGGCGGAGTTCTACGGCATCACGATCAACATCGAGCCGCATGGCTACTACACCACCAAACCCGAATTCATGGCGGAAATGCTCGGCTTCTGCGATTCGCCATTCCTGTGCATGAACATGGATACCGGCAACACCTTCATCGCCGGCCAGGACCCTGTTGACTTCGCCGCGCAATTCCGCCACCGCATCAGCCACGTCCACATCAAGGATGTGAGCGAGAGTCTCGCCGCTTCATCGCGGGGCGACCTCACCGGAATCGCGGTCAGCCACTGCGCTATCGGCGATGGCGTGAATGCGGACAACATCCGCCGCGTTGTGGCGATGCTTCGCGTCGGCGGCTTCAACGGCGTGTTCTCGCTGGAATGCGAAGGTGCAGGCGGCCCTATGATCGAGCGCTCCCTCAACTGGGTAAGGACCACGCTGTGCTGAATCAGGCCATAGCCGTCCTCCTCCTTACCGGCCAAGCCGACCTGCCCCATCACAACTGGCGCGAAACCACAGCAGCCATCCGCGATCTCTTCCATCGTGACCCCCGCTTCGACCTCCGAGTACTGGAAGACGCCGGCGCACTCACCGCCGAAACCCTTTCCACCTACCAGACCGTGCTCATCAACTACAACGGCCCGCGCCTCTCCCGTCCTATCGAACAGGCTTTGGAGCGCTTTGTCCGCAACGGCGGCGGACTCGTAGCCTTCCACCACGCAGCGTACGGCGAATGGTTCGGAATGGAACTGCGCAACGGCAAGTGGAGCGCGGGTCCCACGCAAGGCTGGGAGGCTTTCCCGAAGATGATCGGAGCAAGCTGGCAGACCGCAAACATCGGTCACGCCCGTCGCTGGCCGTTCCTCATCGACTACACCAGCAAGGCGCACCCCATAACGGAAGGCCTCCCCGCTCAGTGGATGGCCAACGACGAGCTCTACCATCGCCTCGACCTCGCTCCTACCGCGCACGTCATCGCCGATGCCCTCAGCCCCAAGGAAATCGGCGGCACGGGACGCCGCGAGCCTTTGGCCTGGACCAACACGTTCGGCGCCGGCCGTGTCTTCTTCACCCCGCTGGGTCACGACGCGATGGCCTGGCATCAACCGGGCATGCGCCAACTTTTCCGGCGCGCGGTTGAGTGGACCGCCACGGGCCAGGTAACGCAGTCTCCTCCCAAATCTGAATTGAAACTCCTCGTCGTCACCGGAGGCCACGGCTACCCCACGGCTTTCTACGCCATGCTCGACAGCCTCGAAGGCGTGCGCTGGACTCACGCAGCCAATCACACGGAAGCCTTTGCGCGCCCTCTCACCGGCCGCTACGACGTCATCCTGCTTCACGATCTCTACAACGTTTCCACCGAACAGACTCGCCAGCGGTTACGCGAGTTCGTGGATACCGGCAATGGCGTGGTGTCCCTGCATCACGCCATTGTCGACTACACCGATTGGCCCTGGTGGTATGAAGAAGTCACCGGCGGCAAATACTTCGAAAAGCCCGACGGCAGTCACCCCGCGTCCTCGTACCGGGAAGGAGTTGACTTCCTCGTCTCCGCCGTCAAGGGCAAACAAAACCACCCCGTGCTGCGCGGCGTTGGCCCACTGTTTGTCCACGACGAGCTCTACAAGAACATGTGGCACTCGCCACGTATCGAAGTCTTAATGGAGACCGATGTTCCGGATAACGACCGCCCCGTGGTCTACATCGGCCCGAACCAAAAGGCCCGTTCCATCTACATCCAACTTGGCCATTCGGCGCAAACGATGGAGAACCCCGGATTCCGCCGCCTGGTCCGAAACGCCCTGTATTGGACCGCGCGCAAAGAAGGTGCACAATGACTGAATTCAATCGCAGAACATTCCTTTCCACCGGCATCGCGGCCACCGCCTACGCCGCCGGCACTGGCACCATCCGCGTTGGCGTCATCGGCTGTGGCGGCCGTGGAGAAGCCGCTGCCATGAACGCCATGAACGCCGGAAAAGACATCCGCATCGTCGCCATGGGCGATCTGCTGCTCGACCGCGTTCAGGAAAAGCGCACCTCGCTGCAGCTCAAATACCGCGACCAGATGGATGTCCCAAACGAACGCTGCTTCCATGGCTTTGATGCTTACAGGTCTGTGATCGCCGCCAGTGATGCCGTCATCATCGCGAATGCCGCCAAGTTCCATCCGCTCCATCTCAAGACTGCGATCACCGCCGGCAAGCACGTCTTTGTGGAAAAGCCGCACGCCATCGATCCCTACGGCATCCACATGGTCCGCGAAGCCACCGGCGAGGCTAAACGCAGGGGACTCTCCGTCGTCTCCGGTCTCCAGAGCCGCTACCATCCCGGCTACCGCGAAACCATGGAGCGTGTCCACAACGGAGCTATTGGGGAGATCGTTGCTATTCAGGAGACGTGGCTCCGTCCGCCCTACGTGCTTTACCCGCGCCGCCCCGGCATGACGGAGATGCTCTACCAGGGCAGCAATCAATATCACTTCCACTGGCTCAGCGGCGACGACGTTCCCCAAACCCTCATCCACAATCTCGACAGGTCCAGTTGGGCACTCGGCAACGCCGCTCCCCTCACTGCCTGGGGCATGGGCGGGCGGTCCACGCTGAAAGGGGAAATCTATGGCAGCGTCTTCGATCATCACTCCGTCCTCTACGACTTTCCCAAGGGAGTCCGCGTCTACGCCTACTGCCGCACCATCCCCGAATGCTACAACGAAAACTCCAGCCTCATCCTCGGGACAAAGGGCCGTTGCGATCTGCTCAAACTGCGCATTGAAGGCGAGCACGCGTGGGAGCATTCTGGCCCCAAGAGCAAGACCAACGCCTACGATCTCGAACACGTGGCATTCTTCAATAGCATCCGCGACAGCCGCCCCATCAACAACGGCGACTACATGGTCCGCAGCACGCTCATCACGCTGATGGGTCAGTTCAGTTGCTACACCGGCAAACAGGTGAGCTGGCAGCAGATCAACGAGAGCCGTTTCTGCTACGCCCCCAAGCCGGAAGATTGCCGGCTCGATGCCGTGCCGCCAGTCAAGCCCGGCCCCGATGGCATATATCCCGTGTTCATCCCCGGCGAAACAAAACTGCTGTAGCGCGTTTTATTGGAAGGAAGCCTCATGCCCATAGCCACCGACGAACTATACGCCCAACGATTGAACCGCTATGTCACTGCCGGGCGGAACGGGAAGCCTGACCGCGTTCCGCTTCGCCCTTTCGCGGCCGAGTTCACCGCCAACTTTTCGGGCCACACCGTGCAACAGGTGACCCACGATTACAACCAGGCGTTCGATTCCGTGATCGCCTGCTGCAAGGGCTTCGATTGGGATGCCGCCGTTCCGAACATGGTCTACGTCTGGACCGGGCTTGCGCAATCGGCGGGCCTGCGCTACTACGCCATCCCCGGCATTGATGTCGGTCCCGACGTCGGCTTCCAGTACCGCGAACCCGAGCAGGACAACGCCTGGATGCGCCGCGAAGAATACGACGAGTTGATCGATGATCCGTTGGCGTTTCTGTACACCAAGTGGCTTCCGCGGGTCTCCGCCGAATACGGCGCCAGCCCCTATCGGCGGGACATCGCGCTGGTCAAATCGACATGGGCCATGGCGAACTACTTCACCGCTTTCGGCCCGCAGATCCAGCGGATGAAGGACGAATGCGGAACCGTGTCGGCCATTTCCGGAATGTTGAAAGCGCCGCTCGACGTGCTGGGCGACAAGTTTCGTGGCTATGTCGGTCTCGCTTTCGATTTGATGGAGATCCCGGACAAAGTGGAAAGAGCCTGCCAGGCGCTGCTGCCGCACCTTGGCTGCATCGCGCTCTCCGGACTCGACCCCGGCCGCAACATTCCCATCCCTATCTGGATGCATCGCGGCTGCGTGCCCTTCATCTCGCACGATCATTTCAACCGCATCTACTGGCCGACGTTGAAGCCGATCGTTGAGTCCATCTGGGCGCAGGGCAATCAAACACTCTTTTACGCCGAAGGCAAGTGGGACGCGCATCTCGACGCCTTCGCCCAACTGCCCGACGGCTCCATCATCTTCCACATGGACCGCGCCGACCCCGAACTCTGCGCCCGCAAACTGGGCTCCAGGTTCTGCCTCAGCGGCGGTGTCACGAACGCCTTGCTCGCGTTCGGCACGCCGCAGGAAGTGAAGGACCGCTGCAAGTTCCTCATCGACACGTGCGGTGCAAATGGCGGTTACATTATGGATGCTTCGGCGATTATGCAAAACGACGCCTCGGTGGAGAACGTGAAGGCAATGACCGAATTCACGCGCCAGTACGGAGTCTATTGCCACTCTCCATCCAGTGCCGCGCCCCCACCGCCCCCGGGCAACCGTCCATCCGCACCCGTCTTACCGCAAGGCAAAGTGCCCGCTGGCGCCTGCTTCCCCTGGGAACAAAAACTCAAGGAGATTCCAGCCATCCCCGGAGATCCCACACTCTGCAAACAAATCTGGGAAAACGTCGATGCACTGGCTTACTTCTACATCTGGCATTTGGTACTCAGCTTCTGACGCCTCTCGGGGGACCCGCATTCCCCCGAGGGCACACCGCAAACTACGAACGGAACCGGCGGATCAGGAGACCCGCCAATCCCAGTCCCATCAATGCATACGTGGAGGGCTCCGGAACCACAATTCTCGATGGCGTGAAGTCCGAATCGATGAGATTCGTAAAGCTCCCAATGCTGCTGTTACCGGAGTTCGCTGACAGGCTCACGATGTTCCCAACGTTGAGAAACGACGTCGTATTGGCAGGCAGGCTGTTGCAGTTGCCTTGCGTCAGACCGACACTGTTGCGAATCGCCTGGCAACTGGTTCCATTGACGCCATCGTTCAGGACCATCTGTGTTGTGGCCAGTCCGGTTGTCGAGGCCGAACTGATCGGGAAGGTGACGATATCCGGGGTAGTGAACGCCACCGATCCCGCCCCGGGCGTCGACAGAGTGACCGTGTAGGCAACGGTGAAGCCCGCGGTCTCGCCGGGATTCGCCAGAAATACGATCCCCGGCGTTGGTGATCCGTTATGCTTCGAGAACGTCAATAGCATGCTTAGGCCGCCGCCGGTACCTATATCGATATCGATATCGCCCGGCTGGTAGAGATTGCCTCCACCGCTGGCATTCACATTAGAGAGAGCCAGCCCTGTCACCGTATATGTGTTGGTGCCGTTTACCGTGATGTTGCAACTTATTGGCGCCGCGAGGGTTCCGCAACTCGTTGCGAAGCCCGGCGAAGCGAAAGCGAACGGCAAGATGCCAAGCCAAAAGGCTCGTTTCATTCTTGAAAATCCTCCTTGTCCGAGAAGTGGACTTAGGAAGATTAACATCTGAAGGTCCCAAATCCCGTAAGGAAGCAGGCAGCTTTTGGTAAGGCTTGGGTAAGGGTCACCACAACAGCCGCAGCGTGAACTGCATGTTCCTCGCCGCTGTGCCGCTCAAGTAGTCGTACCGCAGCCCCGCCGAATTCGACGGCGACACCGGCCGCTGCGGACTGTTCGTCGGATTAAACACGTCCCACTGGAAGCGTACCTTGAACCGCTCGCCGATTGCGAAGCTCTTGAACAGCGAGGCGCTGAGCGTCCACAATCCCGGGCTCTGTACAAACTGATTCTGTAGCGGCAGCAAACCGCCGTAGCTCCCGCGATAGGTGGTGCCGTTCTGCAGTGGCACAAACACCGTGTTGGTGCCGTAGAACGGGGCGTTCGGATCGTTCGCCACCGGCGCAGTGGGGAATGGAATCAGGTTCTGGAACGCCGGCTTGTAGGTCGACGGCACCCCCATGACCCCGTTCGGATTCCCCCTCGCATCCGTGCTGTTGATCTGCGCCGGATTGATGTAGCCGTTGTAGTAGAGGAAACCCGACAGGCAGCGCCCGCTGCGGCAGTCCTGAATCGGATATTTGGTTCCGTATATCTCTAATGGCGTCCCCGTCGGGAACATGTCGCTGGGCAGCGCGAACCAGTTCGTGCTCCACGTGCCATACCCCGCAAGCTGCCAGCCGCCGGCCATGTAATCGAGGTAGCGGTTCATGTTCTTGCCTACCATCTTCCCCTTGCCCACCGGGACATCCGCCACCCAGTTCCACGAGAACCGCTGTTTAGGAATGGTATTGTCGCGCGAGTATGCCATCTGCCGCTCGAGCTGATGCTGGTTCAACCCGCTCACCTGCGAGGTGACATAAGATGTCGAAGGGAGCAGCGTGGTCGTGGTTCCTTGGTTGCTGATCGACCCCAGCGCGAACGCATTGCCGATCACGTAGAACACCTGGTACCCAAAGCCCTTCTGGAACCGCCGGTTCAACTCCAACTGCACGCCGGAATAGTTGGAATACGAGAACTTGCCCGATTTGACAATGTCACCGTAGGTCGAATCGTAAGGCCGGCTACCGCCTGCGGTGGTTGGGAACGTCAGGCCTGTGTTCACCGCCCACACATACTGGCTCGTCTGCGGATTGAGATTGCGGAACGCATCCAGATACGCCGCGTGATTGCCCACCAGCGCCACGCGCGCCAGCGTCGATTCCATCACCTCCCGCTCGAAGGTGAGGTTCCAGTCATGAACCCGCGCGTCCGGATAATGCGGGTCAATCAGCGACCCCGTTAACGACCCTGCCGTCAACCCCGCCGTGCCGCCCACATTGTCCAGCACGTTTTTGCTGTTGAGCCCTGCCACGTATGTAGGGATGCTGCGCAGACTCCAGCCCGGCTGTCCATCCGGATAGTAACCGGCCGAGTCCGGCGAATAGATCGGATTACTCACGAACGGAATGCCCGCGCGCATCTTCTCCAACAGCGCATTGATCGGAATCGGGAAATAGGCCAAGCTGTATCCGCCGCGCACCACGATGGGACGGTTGCCGTTGGTGGCCTTGTAGGCAAAGCCCAGCCGCGGCGAAAAATCCTTCCAATTGCTGTGGATCAGCGACTGCGGGAGGCCGGCCTGGTTGTAGTCGATGAACTTCACCCCAAGAGATTGCAGCCGCGCCACGCCTGGAGCCATGGCCGGATTCAGCCGGTAGTAATCATTCAGCGGCTGCGTCAGGACCACCGCCTTCTGGGCAACGTCAAAGCCCGAAATATTGTTGTACTTCTCCTTCATCGACGGCCACGCCATCCATCGCAAGCCCAGGTTCAGCGTCAGCCGGCGCGTCACTTTGTAGTTGTCCTGGAAGTAGGCCGCATATTGGTTCTGCCGCATGTAGAAGTAGCCGTGCGTGGTCTTCATCCCGTACATCATCTGGCCGATGAAGGAGCTCGCCAGCAGCGATCCCGTCAGCGCAGTGGCGCGCGGAGAAGCCACCGTGCCGGTCGGATCCCACAACGCGGTCCAGTTGGCCACTGGCTGCGTGAGCCCGGCGCTCTGCTCCTGCTGCGGAAGGTAGTTCACCAGATCGCGCCGGAAGTGGAAGCCCATCGAAAGCTGGTGCTTTCCGGCGATCTTCGTGAGATTGTCATCCACCTGGTAGAACGTCGACTTATCCGAGTTGGGATACACCGTGCGGTAGAGCGTACCATTCAAACCCAGGCTCAAGATATCGGGCCATTGCTTGGCCCCCAGCGGATTCGGAAGCCCCAGTTGATCGTCCCAGTTCACCGTGGCGTTAGGATCGGAGGACTGGTAGAAGGCCTGCCGGTACACCGTCGCCAACACTTCATTGAAGAGCGTAGGCGAAATGGTGCGCACCCACGACAACGCCAGCGACTGGCTGGGCGCAGTGTAGGCGTTGCGGTTGGCGGAATTCCGCAACAGCGGAATCGCCCCCGAGAATGGTGCGTCGTTCAGCCATGTGTTGTGCGAATAGCGGCCGTAGAACGAATCCTTGTCGCTGAACCGGTGGTCCACGCGCGCCGCCAGTGTCCCGTCGTTCTGTTTTGTGTTGGCGTTGCCGAACCAGTTGGATGCAACCAGCGGATTCACTTGTGGGAGCGTCGGCGCGGGCGTCAGGTTCATCACATACTTGAACAACGGCGACATCCGAGCCGGATCGATGTTGTTCACCGTGCCGCCATAGTTGAACGGTTGGCGCACCCGCGTGGCCGTCACCGTAGTCCACGGGTCGTAGATCGTCGTACGGCGTCCACTGGCGTCTACCAGCCCGCTGAAGTCACCGGCGCGCATCGCGGCTGTAGGCACGGCGTAGTTCACCAGGCCGTTGGCAATCTGCTGGCGCTCCTCGTAGGCACCAAAGAAGAACGTCTTGTTGCGTCCGTTGTACACCTTGGGCAGCCACACGGGGCCGCCGATGCTCCCGCCGTACTGGGCGCGGTTGTTGAACGGCGCCAGCGCATTTGATGCTTCCCGCGTCCTCGCGCCTCCGACACGGCTATTGACATGTGTTTCAAACAAAGAGCCGTGGATCTGATTTGTTCCACTACGCGTGCTGACAATCACCGCCACCGGACTGTTGTACTTCGCCGAGACGTTGTTGTTATCGACGCTCACCTCCTGTACGGAATCGAGCCCCGGTTGCCGGTACTGCAGATAGCCGCGCGACCGCGACACCAGCGGCGTTCCGTCCAATTGGAAATCAGCCGACCCATATCGCAACCCCGACGATCGCAGCCCGCCGCCTTCCATCCCCGGCACCGTCACCATCAGGTTGAGGATGTTGCGATCCGCCCGCGGCAATTGATCAATCTGTTTGCGGTCGATCACATGGCTCATGGTCGAATCGGTGACGTTCACCAGCGGAGTGACTTCCCTCACCTCCACCGAAGATGTCGTGGTTCCGAGTTTCAGCATCGGATCGACAGAGAGCTTCTGCGACACCTGCACCTGCAGCGCAACCTCGAACCGCTCCATACCGCTGAACTCCGCCGACAATTTGTAGGGCCCGGGAATGATGCCGGGGAAGAGAAAATATCCCGCCGCGTTCGAGGACGTTTCAAAGCGGACATTGGTATCGGTATTGACAAGCACGACCTTGACGCCGGCAATGACGGCGTTCGTCGGATCGTGCACGGTGCCGCTCAACGACGATGTGCTGGCTTGCGGAAACACTGGCAGAACCGCCAGCAGGAGGATCAAACAAGAACGAAGGATCATATGTATACCCTGAGCAGACAGACTAATAGCCAACGTAGCGTTACCGTTAGTATATCCCCCAAGATCAGTCCACTCGTGCTCGAATCCCCAGGTTGCCAATGCCGTTTGCCGCCTCCAGCGTCCGGAACGTCACCCCATCCGGGCTGATGTAGGAGCGCCCGCGCGACGGCGGCGTGGTATCAATCACCGCTGGAAACACATTCACTCCGTTCACCGCTGAGAACCCCACCAGAAAGTCGCCGCTCTGAATAGTGACCGGGGTGACTGCGTATTCCACGAACTGCTCCAATGTGTTGATGGTCCCGGCGGTGGCTTGGAAACTGATCCCGCTCAATTGCGATGGTCCCGCGCCGCCCGGGTTCCCTGCCGCGAGGATGTTCACGGCCGCGCCAACGGACCGTTCCCCTTCGGGGAAGAAGATCTGCACGGCGCGTAGGGTGGCCGGGTAGCGCGCCGGTGTCAGCCGGTTGACAAAGTATCCCGTCACACCTCCCGCCGGGAATCCAGCCAGTTGTTCGAACTCCCCATCATCCACCGAGAGTATGGCTGGCTGCGAGACCGCCCCGCTGCCCATACCGGTGACAACCACGGTCACCAGCGGACGCGCCGGGTCGTTTGTCGCAATAGTGAGATTCTGCGTCGCCGGACCCGCGCTAGTGGGCGTGAATCGAATCGTGGAGTTCGCGCTTGCTCCCGGTGCAAGCAGCGGGATGTCCGCCGGCGACAGAGCAAATGGCGACGCCACACCCAGGCTCGAATTAAGTGCTGCTGTGCCTGTGTTTGTGATTGTCAGAGTCCGTGTGGCCGTCGAGCCAAGCGCCACCGTCCCGAAGTCGATAGTTGTGGGCGAAACGCTGATCGCGGGCCCGGATGTGGTCCCGCCCCCACCGACTCCGCTAAAACCGTACACTTCCACTTCGCGCAAGTGCAGATATTCAATCTCGGCCAACTGGATGCGCACATACCGCGCCGTGCGTCCGCGCACTTCATTCATGATTACCAGTGCCGGTGTCCCGCCCACCCCCCAAACGGTGCCGTTGTGTGCATAGGCGGTGGTGAAATTCACGCCGTCATTCGAGAAGCGGACCTGCACGGTCCGCGCCCGCGCAAACGATTCGTCGGCGCGATTGTACAGCCGCACTTCACAGATGGTGGACAGCGTACCCAAGTCTACCTGCCACCAGGGTGATTGTTCGACGTTCGTATGGAACCCATAGGCATTCGGCTCATTGATGATGCCGTTGTTGCCCAGGCTCGCCGGGGTGGTGCCGCTGCTCTGCGACGCCGGTTTATTGAGCGCGACGTTCGTGGTTGAGGGACATGTCCCACCGCCCGCCGGCGCACCAGTCCCAGTCAACGCCACTGTTATCGACGGCCGCGCCGCATCGTTACTCAACACCGTGAGCGTGCCGGTGTGCGTGCCCGCACTCACGGGTGTAAACCGCACAATCAGCGTCAGCGCTGACCCTGCTGGAACGCTGCTCCCCGCGAACGCCTGCCCAAGCCCGAACAGCGGATTCGAAAGCGTCACCGAAGTGAGAGCCAGCGCCGCGTTGCCGGTATTGCGGATGGTCAGGGCGAAGTCGCGTGACTGTCCAGTGTTCACCGATCCGAAGTCGAGGCTCGCCGGTGAAATCTCGATCGCCCCGGCTGCCGCGCTCACGCCTGTCCCACTCAGCGGGACGGTGGCTTCCGGACCATTCGAGGCGATGGAAAGAGTAGCGGTCGCCTGCCCGGGCGCCACCGGGGTGAACCGTACTGTCACGGGTTGTGAACCACCAGCCGCAATCGAGAGCGGCGCTACCGCCCCGACAACCGTAAACCTCGCGTTGGTGGAAATCAGCGACGTGATGGTCAATGCCGCGGTGCCCGTATTGCGCAGTGTGAGTGGTGCCTCACGGCTCTGGTTCACCGTTACAGATCCGAAGTCCAAAGACGCCGGCGTCACCTGCAACGTTGCCGATCCAGTGCCCGTTCCGCGCAACCCCACGGCGGGGGCGCTCTCCGGGGCATTGGAAGTCACCGTCAGCGTCCCTGTCTCAGCGCCCGCAACCGGCGGTGAGAAGCGGACCACCGCTACCGTCTGTCCACCAGGCTGTATAGTCGCCGGCACAGCCGGAGCCGTGACCGCAAAGCGACCATTGGAACTGGAGAATCCCGTGATGGTCAAAGGGGCACGACCGCGATTGCGAATGGTCAAATCCAAAGTGCGGAACGAACCAGCCGCTACGCTGCCGAAGTCGAGCGTCAACGGCGACACTTCAATCGACGCCGTGTCAGGGACCGTGCCCGTGGCCGTCACAGTGATCGCCATCGCCGGATTCGTAGGATCGTTGCTCCGCAGCGTGAGCGTCCCGGAAACAATACCATCCGCCGCGGGCCGCACCCGTACCAGCAATTCCGCCTGCCCCCCCGCGGGCACAATCAAAGAAGTGGACACCGGCTGAAAGACCGCCGAACTCCCGGAAACCGACTGAATGCTCAGAGCCGCACGCCCCGTGTTGCGAACGGCGATCGCGGCATCGGTGGATGATCCAACCGCAAGCTTCCCAAAGTCCACAATGGACTCAACCCGCAGACTCGCCACCGGCGTGTCGAACGAAGCGCCACGAAGCGTGACCGTCTCCACAGCCCCCGCGCCTTCCAGACGCAGCTCCGTCTGATCCTGGCCGGCGCTAACCGGTACGTAGCGAACCACCAGCACGCCTTCCTGCCCGGCCGGCACCGTCAGCGTCGTTGCGCCCTCGATGCGGAACGCTGCTCCAGCCGCAAGAGTCGCACTCACGATGAGAGGCCCGGTTCCCGTGTTCCTCACTACGATTCGCTCGCGCCCCACTTCGCCCGGCGCAAGGTTCCGGAAATCCACATTACGGATCGGCACACTCATCACGGGAGCCTGCTGTACCGTCACCGGTCCCACATCGGCAATCGCGCTGGTGAGGCCGCTCGATGCGATCACGCGGAACTGCACACTCCCGCCCACCATCAGGCTGGTATCGGCTTCGAATTGGGTTCGTTCCAGATCGGTGGCGAGCGGCTGCCACGTTGCGCCGCCATTGTTCGAATAGACCAGCGCGAAGCTGAGCGACCGCCCCGACGGCTCCGATGCCGTCCAACTCAGTGTGCGCTTGCCTTCCCAAACCTCGCCGGCCTGCGGGCTGGTGAATCGTAGCGAAATCGGCTGGCCGGCGTTCAAACTGGCGAGTTCCGTCCCGGGGCTGCCACGCTGGTAGAGCACTACGCGAGTGATGTCGTCAAACCACGCGATCTGCACCGCAAAAATATCCTCGTTCGGATCGCCCGTCACCGTGGCATGGAAGCAGACTTCATGCGGGGTGCCCAACCCGCGCTCTGCCCGGACACACCATGGCCCATCCGCCGCCGTGGTGTCCGCAATCGACTCTGGAATACGAATGGCGGGGTCCAGACGCGCGGAGGTTCCGTCCTTGCGCAGATACCCACTGAGGATCAGGGTATCGGTGAGACCGTCCGCTGCTCGCGGCTCCCGGCGCGGCGCGGCATCGTCAGCGGTGCCAGCAGATGGAACGGCCTCCCGTGCCAGCAACGCTTTCCTCACCGCTTCATAGTCGATGCGCGTAATCCAGCCTCCCTGCTGCGTGATGTTCGGGGGAGCGGATGTCCTCACAATCGTAAGATTCGACGAGTCAAACCCCAACTCATTGCCCTTCTGGCCTTCGGGGCTTCCGCCAAGGTTCAGCAGAACTCTCCCTACTGCGTTACGGCTGGATAGCTCCGCGCAGTCGCGACCCACCACAGTTCTCGTTGATTCGCACAGGGAGATGAACGTATTCAAGCCGAACAGAACCCGCGTGTCCAATCCGGGTTCTCGCGGCGGCGCGGGCGGTTCCGGAATCCAGGGGAAGAACAGAGTCGCTCCGTTGGTCTTGCCTTCCCGGTTCAACGACAGCCTGAGTATCTTCGCAATCACAGCCATTCTTTTCAGGAACTGCCCGGGGCGCTCGGATATCTCCAAACCGTCGGGATAAGTCATGATATTCGGAATGTTCGTCATCCGGACGTTCGCATCATCCACGGGCAGTACAGCCGACAGCAAACCCGGTAACCTGTCCGGCACCACGCCCGGGCACACTTTCACCAGGTCCAATACGAAGCAGACCCCCATCGTGTAAATGTCCACCGGTTCCCTGGCGGATTCTGTAAACTCGACGACGAACGGGTCCTTGTTGGAGTTGTTCTCTTTGTTCGCCTCTCCGTCCAATCCGAGCTCGACCGTGAGCGTGAGTTTTGGCACAAGCGTCCATTCCCTCGGAAGCAGAAAGTTCAGGGAATCGCCTTCCTGGTCGACGTCCCCGCCTGATCCTGCGTAGGCGGCGGCGGTATTCATCGCGGGGAGGAACAGCCCCGGGAACTCCCGCGCTGACAGGAGTCCGCGCACGCCGAAAACCAACTTCGGATCCCCTCCCGCCACCCTGGGAAAAACCCGCACCAATGTCGACTTGCCGCGCACCATCTCCACTGGCGCTCCCGTCAGGTCCTGCACCGCCTGCACGGCCAGAAACCGGCCCGGCTCCACGTCGGCAACGATCACTTCTTCCATGATGTAGGTTGCCGTCAGCCCGACCGCCACAATCGGGGCTCCACTCACTGGTTCCACAGCAGCCCCCGCGGTTGTCCTGATTCGCAAGGTTGATGGGGCCGCGGTACCCGCCGGAGCCACGTAGTCGATCCAGCGTATCGCGCGGGCGCAGCCTTGCTGGGTCAGGGTCTGTTCCACCAGACCAGAGAAAGGCCCAATCGTGCTGCCGAGATTCCGGCAGCCGCCCCCTAGAACGGAGCCCGGAAGGTCGGCCGTCGAGGTGGTCATCTCCAGTTTCCCTCCGGTGTTCTTGGGCGGCAGGTTCGAATCGGAGAGTCGCAGCCGCGCCGACGCGGTCGTGGTAATCGGCTCGGAGAATGCGAGATGGAGCCCTCCGGGAGTGTCTGACAGGGTACTCACTGGTATCGTCGCCGGGAAGCCGTGCGATAGGAACTGCACCGACACACTGTACCCGTTGCACGTTCTGCTGGCGATGAGGATGGGGGCATCCGGCGTAATGTCGACGGTGCTGGATTGGTAATCCGTTACCGCGCAGTAGCTCGATGTGAAGACGGAGATCTTGGAGAGCCGTCCGGTGAAGCGCCGGCCGACATCGGGGTGGCCTACTTGCGCTTGCAGCGCGGAAGCAAACGTGAATACAAACAAAAGACGAACAAGTAGTAACTTCAATCTCCTCGACATACCCCTCCGAATCTAACTGTTGATGGTTAGACTATACGCCGATACAATAGGGTCTACTCTTCCACAGTGATGAGATTTCCATAAGATTTCTCTGCGACGTTAGCAGGAACATCATGCAAGTTACGGAAAAAAAAGGAGATGCCGGTCGACGGCGCGTAGTATACCGCTGTCTCGATATCGAGATCGATACAGGGGCCCCTGCCGTATCCCGGAACGGGCAGGACCTGGAACTGCGCGCCAAAGCGCTTCTGGTACTGCTCTTCCTGCTCGATAACAGGGACCGCATCGTCAACAAAGAGGAGATTTTCGAAAAAGTCTGGCCGGGCGTCACGGTTGTGGATGCGACGCTGGCCGGGTGTATCCAGGAGATCCGAAAGGCGCTCGCCGACGACGCAAAGGATCCGAAGTTCATCAAGACTATCCCGAGGCTCGGGTATCGGTTCGTCGCGCCGGTTCGGGAACCGGAGGCGCCTGCGACGCAGTCTGATCAAACTACACCTCCGAAATCTGGTGTTCCCCGCTGGTTGTGGCTCGTGGCCGGTACCGTGCTTGTTGCCTTGGCTGCCGCGGCGTTGGTTGGACGAAAGCCGGCGTTGCCTGCGGAAATCTACGAGGAAGCCGTGTGGTGGAAGCTTGACGAGGGCGCGGGGGCAACGTTCTCCGACACCCGCCAGGGCCTCAACGGAACCATCGCCGGGGGTGCTTCCTGGGATCGGGGACTATCCGGAAGTGGCCTTCGTTTCAACGGCTCAGGACGACATATAGAAGGTATTGATTTGCATGGGGTCCTGCCCCGCGGAAGCATGGCCCGCAGCCTGGCTCTCTGGGTGAAAGTGGAGTCCGCCAGCGCTGACATCGCTGGGCTGCTCCACTTCGGAGAACCTTTGGGGCCCCAGGTTTACGATGCCACCCACCTGGCCCTACTGCCCGACGGACGCCCCGTCTTCGCCAATCAGGGCTACGCCGGAATCGGAGAAGATCGGAGCCTGGCGCTCGGGAATCGAAGCATTGTTGACGGCGCCTGGCACCATCTTCTGGCAACCATGTCCGGCGATCGCGGAGTGCTCTATGTCGACGGTGAACAACAGGCCATTGTCCGTATCCACGCCGCAACTGGAGCAGCCTCCCACCCGGCGCGATGGGCGATCGGAAACCACATCGGCCAAACGCACAATGGGTTCCGAGGCTGGCTGGACGATGTGCGCATCTGGCGCCGGGAGGTGAGGGCATCGGAAGCTGCGGCACTTCACCGCTGTGCCACCCAGGGCGTCGACATGACAGCGCCGGACGGGCAGGTGTTCTTCTTCAGTCCGATCTTCAATTGGGACCCCGCCGCTGAAGGCCCGCGGGTCGGCTTACGGGAAAACACCCTCATTCACCGCGGTCTCGATTACGGCGGCATCCAATTGGTGAAAGCCGGTAAGGGCTGTGGCGTACTAGATCTGCGAGGCGCTGACGCCGGACAGGACCTGCGAATCTCCGTGGATCTGCTGGTACCCTCTCCCAAGGGACAAATATTGCAGGCCGGTCCGTACTTCCGCAGTCGTGGGGCAGCCCCTGGAGACGGCATCCTGGGAGGCACCAGCGCCGGCTACTGGGTGCAACTCCACTCCGACGGCAAGGTAACTGTGAAGTGTCTGAACCCCGTCCACACAGTGGCTTTCAGCGAGGCGATCACCGGCTTCGACTCAAACGTTTTTCACAGGCTGGAAGCAACGGTTCGTGGAGATCGGTTGGAGGCAACACTGGACGGTAATGCGGTGAAGTTTCGTCAGGACGGGGCGCACGCTACCGCCGTTCGCGTGCTCCCTCATTGGGAGACGCCGAAGAAAACAGGCCGCAATCACGGGACGACCGGAATTGCGTTCTCCGCGGAGCCATTGAGACCGAAGGCCGGAGGACAGCAGGCACGCAATTTCAGGATTCTTCCGGTTACGCCGTAGCACACCTATCCTCGCCGGCTTCTTCCGGCGAGGTGTTCCATCAACATCCAATCTGTCGCGAAGCTACTTGAGGTAGCGAGGCTACTCGAGGTAGCGAATCCCGAGCATGAGCCCGCCGATGGTGACAACTACTGCAACCGCCACCAGGACATAGCGCATCAAGCGCTCACGCGCGGATGATCCGGTTTCCTCATCGTGCTTCATCGTCTCGTCGAGACTGTCGAACATAAGCTCATACCCCCTGGTTTGTGGAGACCTGCTGGAGGCCTCAGACCATTGGAACGAACGTTCCAGGTTTGGAACGCCCAAAAGTGAGCAAACAGTGCGGATGTAGGAAAGATCAGTGGGTGCTCGGGGACCACCCGGCCTCTATTGTAAGGCCGTTTGCCGCAAAATGCACGCGGTTTTTGGCTTAGGGCCGCACCCTATCAATAGGGCGATGATGCTAGGCAGGTTGGTTACCTGGGTGATCGCGGATTCCAAGAGTGGAGCCGGTGGCCTTGCCCAGGTGACGGTCTGGTTGGCCGCCAGCGGGCCGTCACTGTTCGCGCCGCCATTCAGGCGGTTAAGGTAAGCGTGACGCGTTCACTGCCGACACAAACGTCCCCCGACCGGGCAAACGTGACTGAGCCACGCGCCGCTTTATCCACCAGGAGACTCCGTTTCCAGAACGCGGCTTCCTCCTCCGCTAGCAGCGGGTCGTTCGCTGGAATTGGTAAGCCACTGGTTCGACCAGTGAGACTCGAAAAGGTTTGACCGTTCCTGGAGTAGAGTTCTCTCCAAGTGACTTGATGGACGCACACAGAGTGAGTACTGTGTGCAGCGTTTGTCAGCCTGTCCCATTCGAAGTGGGCCGGCAGTACCGTGTAGTCTTCTAAAGGCAACAGCAAGAATATCTCTCACTGGAGGACACGGAGATCACGGAGCCAAACCAACCTGATCTGTCTCCGTGACCTCCGTGCGCTCCGTGAGAAAGAAAAACGCCCGGACAACGTGGAAATCCGACGGAGGCAGGCGGTATCCACATTGGATTGGAACGGAAGCAGGTTATCTAAATCCATCCGCGAGCATGAAGCCGCGGATGAAAACAGTGGACTGTTTGAGATTGAGAGTCAGGCGCGCAGGGCGCGACGCCCGGACCAACGGCCCGACCGCCTTCGAGGCGGCCCCACTCATCAAGCTACCCGCTTGCCGGGTGGTGTCTGACTCGGTGTACTTAGCGGAGTCGGCCTTGGGGCCAATGTAGAGCCTCCCGCGAGTCTGGGTACACAGGTCTTGATAGTTGGTTTGTGGCTGTGCCGTTGGACGATCGCGGCGGAGCGATGAGGTGGGCGAAGACCGTTACGCCTCTGGACTTGGGTTCGGCGATTGCGTTGGCTGTTGCGGCATCGTCGGCAGCGTCCTGTTGCCAGCCGGCGTCGAGGGTGGGGCCTCGCGACGCCAGTCGTAGTGCTGGGCCAGATCGGCAATCGCGTTCGCGCCCTGTTCGTTTACGGGTTGGCCTCCCGCAGTCTTGTTACTCGCAAGGGTGCTGGCCGGCACTCCCAATCCAACGAGATACTGCTCGTGGGTCTTTATGAACGGCGATCCCGTGAAGTTGAAACAGGACGGATTGTGATACTTGTTCCCGGTATAGTGAGTTTCGAGCCACCCAATACCATGCGGGCAGGAGCACGGTTTGGTGCCGGTATGCGGAGACCGCCTATTTCTTTGGCGGGGGAGCGAAGACGATCATCACCACCAGCCGGCCGGGTCCAGGGTTGCGCATGGAATGAAGTACGCCAGCGGGGGCGAAAATGACGTCGCCCTGGGTGACTTGCGATGTTTCCTCGCCGACCGACGCTTCGCCAGAGCCTTGGAGCACGACATAGAGCTTGTCCTGATCGGTATGCGTGTGGGCTTTGTGTTCCTGGCCGGGTTCAAAGCAGTTGAGGCCGGAGTAGAGAAACTGGCCGCCGGCAAGGGTTACCTTGCCCATCTTCTCGTTGGAGAACTGCGCGTGGGCGGCGGGATTTCGGATGATCATTTTGCCAGGATAGCGAATCGCGCCGGGCGTGACCCCGATTGGAATGCCAACACGCATGTAGAATAAAAGCCTTTCCGGAGAATGACAATTGAGTGACGCTTCGCGTGGGCAACTATTTGCGCCTGGAGAATCAGTGGAGGGCCGCTTTCGGATCGAGAGTTTTCTCGGTGCCGGCGGCATGGGGGAAGTGTATGCGGCCACCGACCTGCAGCTTAATACCGTCGTTGCGCTGAAGACCGTGCGTGCGGATCAGGCTGGGGATGACAAGGGATGGAGCCGGCTGCGGAGAGAGGTGCTGCTGGCGCGGCAGGTGACGCATCCGAACGTTTGCCGCATTTACGACTTTTTTGAAACAACGCATGCAGGCGAGCCGCTGTCCTTTCTCACGATGGAGAAGCTGGACGGGGAGACGCTTTCAGAATACTTGAGGGAGCGTGGGCCGATGACGGCGGCGGAGGCGATGCCGGTGGTGGAGCAGCTTGCTTCGGCGCTGGAGGCGGCGCATGCGGCGGGCGTGGTGCATCGCGATTTCAAGAGCGGCAACGTGATGCTGGTGCCGAAGTCCGGCGGTGGATTTCGGTGCGTGGTTACGGACTTTGGATTGTCGCACCAAAACGGCGCGATGGCGGTGCACAGCACGGATGCGGCGGCGGGAACGCCCGCATACATGGCGCCTGAGCAGATGCAATCGGGCGAGGCGGGTCCGGCGGCGGATGTTTATTCGCTTGGCGTGGTGATGTATCAGATGGTGACGGGCAAGCTGCCGCTGGTGGCGCCTACGCCGTTAGCGCTTGGACTACTGAAGCTGGAGGGCAAGGTGCAAGCGCCGAGCACGTATCGGCCCGGGCTGCCGCGCGTGTGGGATGTGGTGACGCTGCGCTGCCTGCGGCCCGATCCCCGGGAGCGATTTGCGTCGGCGAGGGAAGTGGCGCGAGCGCTCGCCGGCGAGGTGGAGGTGAAGCCGGCGCCGGCTGACCGGAGACAGCGCGCCTACTGGTGGGCGGCGGCAGTTGTGATCAGCGTCGCGTCTGTGCTGATTGTCGTGATACCGCGTGAGTATCGGCCGAATGCGAAGGCGGCGGAGCGGCTGTCACAGGGGGTGCGGGCGCTACACAGTGATGCGCCGTTTCTTGCGTCGCGGCTATTGCGGCTGGCGGTGGAGGCGGATCCGAATTGGGCGATCGCGCATGGGAGACTGGCGCAGGCTTATTGGGAGTTGGACCTCACGGATCAGGCGCGGCAGGAGATGCTTCTGATGGGGCGGTTGGTGCAGCAGCGTCGTTTGGTGAAGCGCGAGGCTTTGCTGGTGGAGGCGTTGCAGAGTCTGGGCGTGCGCGATTTCTCGGATGCGGCGGGGAAGTTTCGCGGGCTGGCGGACGTCGTGTCGGGCGAGGAAGCGGCGGCGGCGATGCTGGATCACGGACGTGCGCTGGCGGCCGGGGATCGGAACAAAGAGGCGGCGGCTGTCTTTGAGCGGCTGACGGCGCAGGCGCCGGGGAATGCGGGCGCGTGGCTGCAACGCGGGATGCAGTGTGCGCTGCTGCCGGATTATGCGTGCGCCACGGCGGCGTTCGACAAGGCGGAGGCGGTGTATAAGGAGGACTCGAACCAGGAGGGTGTGATCCGGGTGCTGCTGCGGCGGAGCGCCCTGCTGCAGTTGCAAAAGAAACTGGAGGATTCGAAGACTGAGGTTCGGCGGGCAATGGACATTGCCACGGCGGATAAGAACGTGGCGCAGCGGCTGCAGGCTTTGTCACGGCTGTCGATGCTGGCGTCGCTGCAGGGGAAAGGCGAGGAGGCGCGCGGGTATTCGAAGGAAGTGGTGCAGACGGCGCTGCAGCAGGGGATGCCTGGCACGGCGGTGAGTGCGCTGAACGATATGGGGACGGCGAGTTTGTCGCAGAAGGATTACGCGGGGGCGGAGAGTCATTTTCGACAGGCGGTGGAGTTGGCGGAGCGGAACGCTGTGAGGCGATCTGGCGCGCTGGCCAATGTAGGATTGGCCACTTGTCTCATCCGGACTAACCGCGTCGAGGAAGGACTGGCCGTGGCAAGACAGGCGCGCGAGTTTCTTACATCGGGCAACTATCGCAACGACCTGATTGCGGTGTTGAGGCTGACGGCGGACGCGGAGTTTCAGCAGGGTGACAATGACGGGCTGGCGCGCGACAGTCGTGAGTATCTTAAGCAGGCCGAGGCGTCGGGCAACGCGCTCCACATCTCGCAGGCCCATCAGCGGGTGAATATGAGCCTGCTGGCTGCGGGTGATTTTCCGGGGGCGCTGGCGAAGCAGGAGTTTCTGCGCGAGCACTTTTTCCGCGAATCGGGACGGGAGGCGGAACTGATGTTGAGTTATATGAATTCGGGGTACTATCACCTGACCATGGGGGACGCCGAAGCGGCCGAGCGGCTGATAGCTCAAGCGGAGAAGATTGCCGGAACGCTGAACAGGAATACTGCAGCGGTGGCGTGGCGGCTCACGGAGCAGCGCGCACTACAGGCGTCGGTGAGAGGGCAGGTGGGGGCGGCGCTGGCGCTAGTGAGCAAGGCGATGGAACACGCCAAGGGTATGCCCGAGTCGTTGGCGTTCCTTGAGAGCCGGCGCGGGGAACTGTTGCGGCAGGCGGGCCGTACCCAGGAGGCGGTTGTGTCGGCGGAGCGGGCGTTGGCATATTTTACGGACAGAGGGTCGTCGGCGGCACAAGCGGAGGCACGGTGTCGCGGGGCGGCTGCGTTCCTGAGCGGAGGACAGGCGTCGAAGGCGCTGCAAGTGTCGGAGGACGCGACGGCATTTGCGCGTAAGAAAGGACAGGCTGCGACCGCGGCGTACTGCGCGCTCGTTCGCTGGGGGGCGGCGCGTGCGTTGGGAGGCGATGAAGGCGAGGCAAGGCGCGAGTTTGAACAGGTTTTTCAAGGCGCGAGCAGGACGTGGAGTGAGCAACAACGATCGATGTTCCGCCAGCGGTCGGATTGCCGCTGGCTATTTTCAAATCAGGTAAGGAGAGTGAGCAAATGAGAGCGATTGCAGTGTCGACGCTCGCAGTGGCGTTGGTGGTGGCGAGCCCAGTGTTCGCCCAGCCGTCGAGTCATGAAGACGATATCACTGGCGGAACGGGGTCAGTTTGGCTGACCTTTGCGCAACGAACGGTAATACCACGAACCACGCCGGGATTCGGGGTTCCCTACACGCCTCAGGATGTGTGGCAACATCAGCACCGGGCCGGCACCGGGCATGTTCTGGAAATCGTGGGTCCGAATCCAAAGAACGCCAAGTTCAACGCACCGAAGGGCTGCCTGATCCGGTTTCCCAACGGCCCGGCCGGAACCGAAACGGTTCACATATACGTGGAGAAACAGCGGCCGGACGGGACGTGGTTTGCTCCGCCTACAAACAACACCAATGACGGCGACATCATCATCACGCAAGAGACAGTTGCCGGTTCCGGGCTGATGGTGCCGGGCCACCGCCAATTGGCGGGATTGCGCGGCGAGTGCGACGCAGGAGCCACGCCCTCCGCACGGCGCAATCCATGCCAGAAGGACAAGCAGAAGGTGGAAGATGCATTGCGGGCCGATGCCGCCAACGATGCACGCCTCAGTGATGCGGACTTCCTGTGGCACGTGCGCATCCGGGATCAGGCCGACAAATGGGACTGGCCGTCAATGAAAGCGCGATTTACCATGACCTATCACATGCCCGGGGGGACGGGAAACAACCAGTATCAGAACCTGAGGCTCAAGCGGATCGCGGTGCGGATCGGCAGCGAGATTCTGTGCGACGTTCCGATGGGGCGGTGCAACGGGTTTCGCATCTGGTCGAACGACAAACTTGGAGCTGCGCTTCAGTCAAAGGTGGCGCATTTGTACCCTCCTGGTTGTGTGGTGCCCGTCGACAAGAAGGGCGGGGGCGTCGCCACAAAGGGCGGGGGCAAGACGTCGCAACAGTAGCCCCAAAATTGTTTGATACAACCTTGAGCCTCGCGACACTCCATAATGATTCGCTCCACCGGCTTCGGCCGGGCTTTCCTGGGCGGTATCTCGGGGAAGCGGCGTTTTCGCCTTGACTCACGCCACCGGTTGTGACCCGCAAACACAGCCGGTGGCGTGCGTTTGTTTGTTACGCGAGTATCCCTTTCACGACTTCGCCAAAGACATCCGTGAGGCGGAAGTCGCGCCCCGCATAACGGTAGGTCAGGCGCGTGTGATCCATGCCCATTGCGTGAAGCATGGTGGCGTGCAGGTCGTGGACGGAGACGCGGTCTTCCACAGCTTTGAAACCGAATTCGTCCGTTGCGCCATACGCGATGCCGCGTTTGAAACCGCCGCCTGCCACCCACATCGTATAACCGTAGGGGTTGTGATCCCGTCCGGTGCCGCTTTCCGATACCGGAGTGCGGCCGAACTCGCCGCCCCAGGTGACGATGGTGTCGTCGAGCAGGCCGCGGCGCTTGAGGTCGCGGATGAGAGCGGCGGCGGCGCGGTCCATCGGCGGGCAGTTCTTCTTGTAGTTCTGTTCCAGGTCCTTATGATCGTCCCAATTGCCGAGGGCGACGTGGACGTAACGGACTCCGCGCTCCACAAGGCGGCGGGCGAGCAGGCAGCCGTTGCCGGAGTTGTTGATGCCGTACTCTTCGCGGATTCCCTCTGGTTCCTTGCGGATGTCGAAGGCGTCGGTTGCGGCCGATTGCAGGCGGTAGGCGGATTCCATGGATTGAATGCGGCCTTCGAGGAAATCATCCGCGCCGAAGCTGTTCGAATACTCGCGGTTCAGGGACTGGATGGCGTCGAGCTGCTTACGCTGCTGAGTCTCATCGAGCCACTTGTTGCGCAGGTCGGGGATCATCTTCTCCGGTTCGAGCTGGCCGCTATCGAACGGCGTGCCTTGGTGTCGCGCGGGGAGGAAGCCGGCGCGTGTGGCCGAACCGCCGAGTCCACCGCCGCCCGCGCCGGGAGCGAGTGCCACGAAGGACGGTAGGTTTTCGTTTTCGGTGCCGAGTCCGTAGGAGGTCCACGCGCCGATGGAGGGCCTGTTGAGCAGGACGGTGCCGGTGTGCCAGAGGCTGAGCGCGGGGGTGTGCGTGGGGTTGAAGGAATACATCGAGCGGATGACGCAGAGGTCGTCGGCTACGGATGCGAGGTTGGGAATGATTTCGCTGACATCGATTCCGCTCTGGCCGCGCTTGCGGAATTCAAAGGTAGTGGGGAGGAGGCCGCCGGTCTGTCGTTCGGTGCGGAGGTCGACTGAGCCGGGGCGCTGGCCTTGGAATTTCACGAGGGCCGGTTTGGGGTCGAACATGTCGACGTGGGATGGGCCGCCGGTGAGCCAGAGGGCGATGACGCGCTTTGCTTTGCCGGGAGTGCGGGGGCCGGTGTAGAGTCCGGGGACGGGGCCGGCCTGGGCGAGTGTGCCGGTGAGGGCCACCGAGCCGATGGTGCCGAAGAGGGTGCGGAGTGTTTGGCGGCGTGTGGGGTTCATCTCGGATTCCCTTGGACCTTATCGCCACAGATGAAATCTGATGAACCCCTCACGACCGGCCTTTGGAGCGGTCGCCCCGAAGGATGAGAATGAACTCGCGGGGGCGGGACTGAAGTCCCGCGCAGGCTGAAGCCCGCCCCACACGGAGGCAGAATGTCCAATCGACGGTTATTTTCGGAGCAGCACTGATGGGAAAGCCTCATGGCCAGAAGATCTCCTCGTTGGTGGCTAGCAGGACTTGGGCGTATTGCTCGATGGTTCCGGTGGCGAGGTAAGTCTGGGCGAGGTCCTGTTCTTTGGGTGTCGGGTCGCGGCCGAGGATTTTGCGGAAGAGGTTCTGGATGGAGGGGTTGTCCTGTGCGATCGCGGCGGCGGCATCGTGGATGATCGGACTGTTCATAACGAATAGCTGTTGGAGCGGTGTGATGGTGAGGTCGCGGGTGCCGGCGGTTTGCATGGGGTCGGGGAAATCGTAGTTCTTCAGCAGCGAGGCCATGCGGCCACGGCTGACGCGGCTATAGACGGTCCGGCGGAGGTTGTCGGTGGAGGCGATGTCTTCAGAGGGGCCGTACATTTTGTCGCTGAGACGGCCGGAGGCGCGGAGCAGGGAATCGCGGTAGGCTTCGACGTCGAGGCGGCGCGGGTTCATGCGCCACACGAGGTTGTTGATGGGGTCCACTTTGAGGGCGTCGGGGCGAGGGCGGCTGGATTGGCGGTACGCGGCGGTTGTGAGGATCTCGCGGTGGAGCCACTTGAGCGACCAGCCGTGCGCGATGAATTGCGAACCGAGGTGATCAAGGAGTTCGGGGTGTGTTGGTTTTTCGCCTTGCACGCCGAAGTCGCTTGGAGTGGAAACGAGCGGCTTGCCGAAGTGCCAGCCCCAGACACGGTTGACGATGACGCGGGCGGCGAGAGGGGCGGAGTCAGTGAAGATGCGGTTGGCGAACTCGAGGCGGCCGGAGCCCTGGCGGAAGTTGGGATCAGATTTCGCGAGGACGGTGGGGAAGTGCCGTGGCACGACTTCGCCGGGGGTGGCGATGTTGCCTGCTTTGAGGAGTGGGAAGTCGCGCGCTTCGCCGGGCTTGTAGTGAATGACCGTCACTTGCTTGTCGGCGCCGTCCAGAAATTGCGCAGCTTCAAAAACGGCGTTGATGAAAGGTTCACTTGAAGTCTGGTTGCGATTGCGCGTGCGCGGCTGGCCTTGCTGGGGCGGGGCAAAGTTCCAGTAACGCTCGAGGTTGGCGACGAGCTTCGGGTACCTCTCCTGATAGGTAAGCGCTTCCTGTCTCAGAGTCTCGATTTCGGCCTTCCATTTGACGACGCGTTCGGCTGCGCCTTCGACGGTGGAGGCTTCGTTGGTAAGGAGGTCGGCGAGGTAGCGGAGGTCAAAGAGGCGCATGCGGAGCCATGCGAAACGCTGCTCGACGGCGGGGTCGACATCGAAGAGCGGGCGCTCGGTGCGTGTGGTGGAGGCGAAGACTCCGACGAGGCCGTAGTAGTCCTTGGTGGCGATGGGATCGAACTTGTGATCGTGGCAACGGGCGCAGGCGACGGTGAGCGAGAGGAGGCCGCGGGAAACGGCGTCGATGCGTTCGTCGAAGTCGTCTGTGAGGAAGCCACCGATGACTTGTTCGGAGAGGCGGAGGTCCTTGTGATAGACGGGCGCTGCGCCGAGGTAGCCAAGAGCGCGGAGGTCTTCGCGGGGCGTGTTGGGGATGAGGTCGGCGGCGAGTTGGAGCTTGACGAATTGATCGTAGGGGACGTCATTGTTGATCGCTTCAATGATCCAGTCGCGGTAGCGCCAGGCGTATGGGTAAGCCGGGTTTGTGGCTTCGCCGGTGGGGTTGTCTTCGCCGAAGCGGGCAACGTCCATCCAGTGGCGTCCCCAACGTTCTCCGTAGCGGGGCGAGGCCAGCAGGGTGTCGATGGTTTGTTTGTAGGCCGCGGGCGTTGGGTTGGCGGCGAAGGCTTCCACTTCTTCGTATGCCGGTTTGTAGCCCACAAGGTCGATGTAGAGGCGGCGAATGAGGGTGCGCGGATCGGCTGCGGGCGAGGGCTTGAGCGACTTCTTTACGAGGGCGGCGAGGACAAAGCGGTCGATGTCGTTTTGGGGCCAGCGGGTATCCTTGGTTTTGGGCGCGGGTGATGTGCGGAGAGGTTGGAAGGCCCACCATTTGCGGCCCTCGTCGAGGGTCATGCCCTTGTAGGCTGCGGTGGCGGTAGGTGCGTCGGTGCGCGGGTCGGGTGCGCCGGCGGCGATCCACTGGCGGAAGTCCTCGATGACGGCGTCGGGGAGCTTGCCGGAGGGCGGCATGTGGAGGTTGGGGTCAGCGTAGGTGATGGCTCTGAAGAGGCGGCTTTCGCCAGGCTTGCCAGGGACGATAGATGGGCCGGTTGCGCCGCCCTTGCGGGTGCCTGCTTTGGTGTCGAGGACGAGTTCCGCCATCGGGGACTTGAGCTTGGTGGAGTGGCAGGCGTAGCACTTGTTGACGAGGACGGGACGGATTCTGGATTCAAAGAATGTCGCGTCCTGGGCGGGAAGCTGGAACGCAAAAGCCAATGGCCACAGATGAAGACCGATGAACACCGATGAAGATAGCCCCTTTGGTTCAGTATAGCTTTGTGGTGGGGTGAGGTTGATCGTGGTCTACGTGCAGCGACGGGATCACCCCGTCAGTCAGCACCCGCGTCCGGAAGCGCCCCGGCCGTTGTCTTGCTCACCCGCTGGTCGAAGATGAGTTGCACCCATGTCGGGCCGTCCAATGTCGAGATTCTCGCGCGTGCTCAATACGCCTTGTTGGTCTGAGGCGGAGCCTCGTTAGTCAATCTTCAACTGCTGAATTTGCCCGCGCAGTTCCAGGATGAAGAGTTCGCTGGTCGCCTCGTCGAATGCCATGCTCACCGGAGTGATGAATGTGCCGGCAACCTGAGTCTCGGCGGTGTCGAACCGCAATAGGCGTCCGGGAGGAGCCGGGTTGGCGCTCTGATTCGCGCTGAACTCGAGCACGAAGAATTGAGGCCGGCCGCCGGGCCTGGGCCGCCAAAGCACGTCGGTAACGGAGGTGAGATTATTAATGAACGTGTCGGCAGCACCCGTTTCGGGGTTCACGATCAACACCCGGCCGTTGCCGCTGGCGAAGGGAAACCCGCTCAGAAAGCTGACGAGCACCGAATCACCGTAAATCCGAACATTGGTGGGCACCGCATCGACTAGCCGCGGCCCGACCGGAGTCGGATTCTGGAAGGGAGCAAATCGCGCCAGTCTCCGCCAACGGCCCGTGGCCGTATCAATCCGCAGCAGGCAGTTCTGAGAGGCGTCGGCCAGATAGAGGTTGCGGCCATCTTCCGACAAGGCCATACCCCAGGGATTGGAGAACTTGTAAACTGCCACCGGATGCGGCTCGGCGATCGGGAAGCGCGTGAGGAGAAGGATACGCGCTGTGGCGCCCGCATCCGCCAGTTCCACCTCTGCGCCATCGTTCAGCGCCTGCTGATGCTGCGGTGTCACACGGAACGTGCTGCCGATCGAGTCCACTTCGGCGCTGAAGCGGATTTCAAGCACTGAAGAGAAGATCGGCGAGGAAGCGCCCTGAGGATTCAGCATCGATGTCCCCGGTGTCGCGCCCGTACGCTCGGAATCTCCCGGACCGATGTTCAGGTACAGTGTCCGCTCGCGCAGGGCCATTGCGCTGGGACCGCCCCCTCCGGCTAGAGTGACATCTATCCCCGATGGCAGGCCTTCGATCAGACTTCTGCGCACGCCTGCGCGGCTCACGAAGGACAGCCGTCCGGAGTTCGGGTCCCTGCTGGTCTCGGAGACCAGAAAATTGCCTCGTGGGGTGAGGATCATTTTGGTGGGAGACTGCAGCCCCGTAGTCAAAGTCTGCGGCTGGCTCCAGGCCGGCCCCGCTAAAAACAGAAAAGCAACCAGTGATCGTATCGGCATGAGATGAACTCTAACCCGGAAATGGATTGCTGTTGGATTGAGTTTGGCTGGAGTTCACCTCAGCCCGGAAGCGATTGAGAAAAAAAAGGATACGTCAAGACCTCAGCTCTGATAGACTTGGACCCACTGGGAAATGAGTAGCCAGCCGAACCCTTCGCCAAAGGTTTTGTTCGGTCCTTATGAGTTCGAACACCTCTCTGGCGATCTGCGCAAATTCGGGAATCGGATCCGGCTGCAAGGCAAGCCGCTGCAGGTCCTCACGATTCTGATCGCGAAGCCGGGCGAGGTCTTCAGTCGGGACGAGTTGCAGCGGCACCTGTGGCAGGGGACTACCTTTGTTGATTTTGAGCAAGGCCTAAACACGGCCGTGAACAAGCTGCGGCAAGCGCTGGGGGACTCGGCTGACCAACCGCGGTACATCGAAACGGTACCCGGCAAGGGATACAGATTTATCGCACCTCTCGAGCGCGCTTCGGTTAAGGCGGTTCTGGAGATGGCCGCACCGTCTGTCCCTCGTATCGAGCCTAATAAGCCTCGCGAGTGGCTACGGTTGCCGTTTGTCGCCGGCGCTGCTTTGATCGTGATTGGGGGCGGCTATTGGCTCGACAGCAACCGCCCGGGAGCGGCCGCGCCGGTACAGCCCGCGCGGTTTACGGTCGTGCCGCCTTCGGGGTATGTGCTACAACCCGGCCCTCATCAGACTTTCGCATTGTCGCCCGATGGAACGCATCTGGCGTTTACCGCAATGGATGCGAGCGGGGCGTTCAGCGCTTTCGTTCGCGATTTCAACTCGATTGAGCCGCGACTGCTTCCGGGCAGCGAAGGGGTCCACACCCTCTTCTGGGCGCCCGACAGCCGATCGGTCTTCCTGACCGTTAGGGGGAAAGTGGTGCGAACGCCACTCGAGGGTGACGCTCGCGTTGTTCTGGGCGATTCGCCGGGTTTTCTGTTTTCAGGAGCCTGGCTCAGTCCCGAGCGGCTGTTGCTCTCCAGCAGTTTGGCGACTTATTGGATTTCTACCTCCGGGGGCGCTCCTGAACCGCTCCAGGAGAACTATCAATGGCCCCAGATTTTACCTGATGGCGGGCACATTCTGTACCTTGGCTGGGATTCCCAGAAGAACGGCTATCGGGCGCGTGTCGCGCGATTGAACGATCAGGGCTCGGCCAAGGATCTGCTCGAATCGGACTCGCGAGTCCTATACACAGCCTCGGTGTCGAACCGCGGCACTGGTTACCTCATGTACCTCCGGTCCGGTAATCTGCTGGCACAGCCCTTTGATCCCCGCTCTCTGCGTCTAACGGGAGAAGCCATGCCCTTGGTTAACAAGGTCAGCTCGTTCCGGCCCACCGGCGGGGGGAGTTTTACGGTTTCGAGCAGCGGAGCCATCGCTTATCTGAGCTTCGCTAGCCGCTCCCAACTGGTGTGGGTGGACCGGGAAGGCCGGCAAGTTGGATCAGCCGGCCCCGTCAACGTCAACTTGAAATCGGGCCGTATCTCGCCGGACGGGCGAAAGCTGGCGACACCGATCTACGATGTCGAGCGGGGCGCTCAGAATCTGTGGATTGTCGATATCAAGAGCAATGCTGCCCGCGAATTGACCCTGGAGCCTGGCGTCCGCGACGCTCCCGTTTGGTCGCCGGATTCGAAGACGATCGGGTTCCTGCACGGCTTTGCCGGGAGACGGCCCCAGGTTCGTATCCGCGGGACGGGGGAGAACGATGTGGAGGAACCACTGGCCCCAAACGAATTCCAGATTCCGACGGACTGGTCACCCGATGGACGTTTCATCGTTTTCGGAAACACCACAAATGGCCGGCTCGCGAGCGAAATCCAGAGCGACGTGCTGCTGTTTGACCTGGCCCACGGCCGTAAGGCGATTCCAGTGCTGAGCACGCGTTTTCATGAGGCCAATGGGGCGTTCTCCCCTGACGGAAAGTGGCTTACGTTTACATCGAATGAATCCGGGCGGTCAGAGGTCTATGTGCAGGCCTTTGAGTCAACGGGAACCCCGCGCGTCACGGGGGAGCGCCATCTCGTAACCCGCTCCGGCGCCCAGGCCCTGCGCTGGCGGCGCGACGGGAAGGAGTTGTTCTATCTCGCGTTGGACGGGCGTGTGTACGCGGTCCCCGCCAGGCTCTCCCCAACACCTGAATTCGGCCCGGCGACCCCGCTCTTTACCATTTCCACAGAAGCTAGAGCTGCGATCCACTCGCTGTTGGGCTTCGATGTATCGCCCGACGGACAAAGATTCCTCATCCCGGCTATAACCTCACCGCACGGCCCGTCTCTGGTGGTGATGCAGAATTGGGAAGCGGCGCTTCCGCAAGGCCGGTCGAAAACCAGCCCCTGAGCGGCTCCTTGCCGGGAGAACGCCTTCTCCCTTTCACGTCTGAACCGCAACAGGCGCGAATTCGCCCGCTAGGGGTCTTGACTTTCAAGAGTTGATGTAAACAAGTCAAGTTTCAGGCCACCAGCTTTGCCTCCCGGATTTGCAGGTCGATTTCTTTCTCGATTTTGTCGAAGGCGCTCTGCAACCCAGATGAAGCGGGTGGGGCGT
>JACQZR010000097.1 GCA_016213775.1 Acidobacteriota bacterium | reverse complement strand
GAATATCTCTCACGGAGGACACGGAGATCACGGAGCCAAACCAACCGGATCTGTCTCCGTGACCTCCGTGCGCTCCGTGAGAAAGAAAAACGCCCGGACAACGTGGAAATCCGAAGGAGGCAGGCGGTATCCACATTGGATGGGAACGGAAGCAGTTCATCTAAATCCATCCGCGAGCATGAAGCCGCGACTCCCGGACTAACGGCCCGACCGCCTTCGAGGCGGCCCCACTCATCAAGCCACCCGCTTGCCGGGTGGTGTCTGACTGGAGAGGGCATGTGCACAATTCCGTCGATGAGCTCTGCGTGTTTGAGATCCGGCATGGCTTCCCAGCGGCGGAGGAACTCTTCGCGGCTCAGACGGTCGCCCTCGCGCAACGGCGGTGGCAGGATGGGGACTCCCGTGGACATACTGAAAGTCTAGTGCATGTAGAATAGGCTGAGGCGCGGCAGGGCCAGTTTTTCAAACAGGCGCCTGTCGAGGAACTGCTTCTCCAACATGCTGAGTTGATCGGCGGTCATCTTGCCGCGATAGGGGCGGAGGTAGGAATCGAGGTCGCGGCGGGCTTGAAACAAATCCTCCTCACTTTGTTCGGAACGGGCGAGGGCGAGGAGTTTGTCCTCCATGGCAGTGAGACGCTGTTCCAGTTCTTCCAGCTTGAACAGCCATTCGGCGGATTGCGCGGCCATCGCGTCCAGGATCGCGGCCATTTCCAGAAACGACTCGCGCCGGGTTTGGCGCAATGCTTCGGCGTTGTTGGCGAGGTACTGGCCGAGTTCGGTGGCGGAGAATGGCGCTTCCACAGCGCCGCCGGGCGGGCGTTCCGGCGTGGCGTTCAGCATGATCTGCGCTTCATGCATCACGGCCTGCGCGCAGTAGGCGAGCGAGTTCACCTGCTGCATGCGGCGGCGGCTGGTCTTCCATTTCTCAAACGCCACGTCGATGCCACGCAGCACTGCATCCAACGGAATGCCGCTGTTTTTCCATGTTTCAATCAGCGCCCAGTCGAGCGGCGAAAGCAGGAACAGACTCGTGCCGCGGGCGCGTTGGAAATGCTCTTCAATTTCGGTGAAGTAGTTGAAGTAGTTCGACGGCCAGTGTTCGGGCGCAGCGGCGTCCGGCGTCAGTTCCTCTGCCATATAAGGCGAAGTCCCTCCAACGTCAGGTCCTCATCGAGAGTGTTGAGGTAGCGCGATCCGGCGACGATCAGGTTGGCCTGTCCGCCCGTTGCGACGGTCTTGCAGCCATCCCCGAGCGCGGCCATCATACGTTCGAGGATTCCGTCAATCATTCCGATGGTCCCCCAATAGAGACCCGATTGAATCGACCCGACCGTGTTCGAACCGATGAGTTTTTCGGGCTGTTTGAAATCGACCATGGGCAGGCGCGCGGTCTTGGCGAAGAGGCCACCGATGGAGATGCCGATGCCGGGGCAGATGACGCCGCCGAGGTATTCTCCGTTGAGCGTAATGGCATCGAATGTGATGGCCGTGCCGAGATCGACTACGACGCAGGGTCCGCCGTATTTGTGATAAGCGGCGACGGCGTTCACGACGCGGTCCGCGCCAACCTCGCGCGGGTTGTCGTACAGGATACGGATTCCGGTTTGAATGTCCGGGGTCACAAAGAGAGGCGTCAATCCAAAATAACGCTCGGCCATTTGCAGCAGGGTGGATTCCAGTACCGGTACGACACTGGCGACGATGATGCCGTGCATGTTGGCAGTGTCGAGGCTGGACAGTGCGAAAAGATTACGGACGAGGATGCCCCATTCGTCGGCCGTTTGTTCATGCACGGTACGGAGGCGCCAGTTGTGAGTGAGACGGTCGTCCTGGAAGATTCCGACGGTGACGTTTGTGTTCCCGACATCGAGTGCGAGTAGCATTAGTGGACTCCTGTGGTGGATCAGGCCGGGCGGACGCCGCCGGCAAGTATAGTAGTGACGGAACCGTTGTCCAGACGGAGGCGCAGAAAGCCGGATTCGTCGAGGCCCTCAGTGGTGCCGCGCAGTTCCCGCGCGCCCTGATCCACGACCACGCGGCGGCCGTTCACGTAGCTGGACGCCTGCGTGAACAACGAGAGGATGGCGGAGGGACCTTGCGATTTGAGGATGGCGAGATGCTCGTCCAACGCGGCGAGAATCACAACAAACAAATGTTCGCGGGAATGTTCTTTTCCGGTAACGATGCGCAGCGAGGTGGCGAGCGCGGCAATGTCCTCAGGGAAGGCCGATTGATTGACGTTGACTCCAATGCCGCAGATGAGCGCGTTGTTGTCCAGTTGCACAAGAATGCCGAACAGCTTGCGGTGGCCGATCATGCCGTCGTTGGGCCAGCGAAGATCCACGGGAGCGCCGCAGAACTGCCGGATCGCTTCGGCGGCGGCGAGACCGGCGGTCATGGTGACGAGGGGAAGCTGCGCGGAGGGCAGATCGAGCCGCAGGACGATGGAGAAGTAGAGACCATCGGCGGCGGAGTGCCACGAGCGGCCGAGTCTGCCCTGCCCCGCCGTCTGGCGTTCGGCGCCCACTACAGTGCCGGAGGGGCAGTTGAATTCGGCGAGGCGGGAGGCGTCGCGCATGGTGGAATCGGTCTCCTCCAGCCACAGCACGTTGCGGCCATCGAGTTCCGCCTGGATGGATTCGGTGTCGAATGCCATGTCACACCAGTTGTACTCGAAAGTTGAGGTCGACCGCAGGGGCGGAATGGGTAAGCGCACCGACGGAGATGAAGTCGGCGCCCGATTCGGCGTAGGCGGCAACGGTGTCGAGCGTGATGCCGCCGGACAGTTCGACGGAGGCGCGTCCGTTGATGCGGGCGATCCATTCGGCGGCTTGCGGCGGAGTGAGGTTGTCGAGCAGTAGTTTTGTGGCGCCGCAAGCGAGCGCTTCGTCCAGCTCGTCGAGTGTGCGGACTTCGATCTCGACGGAGAGTCCGGAGGGGAGGGCGCGCTCCAGCGCGGCTCGAACGCCGCCGGCCGCGGAGATGTGATTGTTCTTGATGAGAATGGCGTCGAACAGGCCGATGCGATGGTTCACCGCTCCGCCGGCAGCAACCGCCATCTTCTCGAGGCGGCGGAGGCCGGGCGTAGTTTTGCGCGTATCCAGGATGCGGCATTTGGTGTGGCTGACGGCATCGGAGTATCGCCGCGCAACAGTGGCAACGCCGCTGAGTCGCTGCAGGAAGTTGAGGGAAGTGCGCTCGCATTCGAGCAATGTCCACGCTTTACCGCGCACGGTGGCGACGCAATCGCCGGGTTGCAGACGCACGCCGGAGGAGTGATGAATGTCGAGGGCATCGACGCCGCCACGCTCGGTGAAGATGGGCGGCAGGAGCTCGACACCCGCAAGGGTCATCGGCTGGCGGGCGTAATAGCGGCCCTCGGCACGCGCGGATTCGGGGATGGTGGAACGCGTGGTAACGTCGCCGGGACCGATGTCTTCTTCGAGAGCGGCGCGGACGGCGCGGAGCACTTCCGGGTGCGAGGCTTCAAACATAATGCACTATCTATGTTACCTTGAGGGTTCCCCCAGAACGCTTCGGGAGCCTGACTTTTTTCTTGCGCAACGCGATCTTTGGCGGTACTTTCGATCCTATCCACACGGCACACCTCATCGTCGCACGAGAGGCGGCGGACGCTTTTTCGTTGGACCGCGTGCTGTTCATTCCGGCGGCGCATCCTCCCCATAAGAACGCCACCACTACGCCGTACGAGCACCGCTACCGGATGGTGGAGCTGGCATGCGCGGTGGATCCGCGGTTCGTGGCTTCGCGATTGGAGGAGGGACAGGAGAAGAGCTACTCGTTCTACACCATCGAGCGGGTGAAGCGGACGCTCGCGCCGGCGGATGTTCTGTACTTCCTGATCGGCGCCGATGCGTTTGCCGAGATCGACACGTGGCACCGGTCGGCGGAGGTGTTGGCGAGTGTGCGATTTCTGGTGGTGACGCGGCCCGGACATGAGTACCGGTCGCCGGATGGGGCGCAGTACGAAAAGCTGGAGACGCTGGCGCTGCCGGTGTCGAGCTCGGAAGTGCGGCAGAAGCTGGCGGCAGGGGTTGTGGCGGATGAGGTGCCGGCGGTGGTGGTGGAGTACATACGGGCAAACGGGTTGTACGGGGTGTAATCCTGCCCTGTTAAAATAGCCGGAGTGTCCGCACTCACGTTTGCTGAAGCGCGCCGCATGGTGCTCGACGCCGTCACACGATCGGGCGTTGCGTGCGCATCGGAAACGGTGCCGATTGGCGATGCCTGCGGGCGCGTGCTGGCCGCCGATGTTTTGATGGATCGCGATTCGCCACCTGTGGCACGGTCGGTTCGCGACGGCTTCGCGGTGCGCAGCGCGGATTTGCCAGGTGGGCTGCGAGTGGTGGGCGAAGTGCGCGCGGGCGAGGCTGCGGGGCGCGCGGTGGCGAGCGGCGAGGCCATCGAAATCATGACGGGCGCGCCGGTGCCGGACGGCGCCGATTGCATCGTGATGGTGGAACATGTGCGGCGCGAAGGCGGCGTCGTGCATGTCGAGCGCACGCAGCAGCCGGGCGATTTCATCAATGCAGCGGGATCGGAAGCGCGGGCCGGCGATGTCGTGTTGACTCGCGGGGCACGTGTCACGTTTCCGCGCGTGTCGATGCTGGCGGCGGTAGGTTGCGCGCAGGTTCCGGTGTATCGCAAGCCGGTGGTGGCGGTGCTCTCTACCGGCGATGAAGTGATTCCCGTGGAGCAATCGCCGGAGCCGTTTCAGGTGCGCAACTCCAACGCATGGACCGTGGCGGCACAACTGCGGCGCACGGGCGCTGAGGCGCGGATTCTACCGGTGGCTCGCGATGTGTACGATCACACGCGGACGTTAATGGAAGAGGGCCTCGCTGCGGATATGCTGGTGCTCACCGGCGGCGTGTCGGCAGGCAAGTACGACATCGTGGAGCAGGTGCTCGCCGAGCTTGGCGCGGAGTTCTACTTCACGCGGGTGAAGATCCAACCCGGTGCGCCGCTGGTGTTCGGTCATGTGCGCGGGAAGTTTTTCTTTGGACTGCCGGGCAATCCGGCTTCGGTGATGGTGACGTACGAGATCTTCGCGCGCGCGGCAGTGGAGCTGTTGATGGGTCTCGCGCAGCCGGAACTGCCCTTCGCGTATGCGCGATTGACGCGCGAGTTTCGTCACAAGCCGGGGCTGATGCGCTTCCTGCCCGCGCGGCTCGCGCCGGATGGCTTGGAAGTGACTCCGATTGCCTGGAGCGGATCGAGCGACATTGCTGCCCTGGCGCGCGGAAACTGCTTTCTGGTTGTCGATGCGGAGCGCGAATCGTGGGCCGTGGGAGAATTGATGCCGGTACTACTGCAATGAAGAAACTGTCGCACTACGACAAACAGGGCGAGGCGCGGATGGTGGATGTCTCCGCGAAGGCGGACACAAAGCGGACCGCGCGGGCGCATGCGTTCGTACGGATCAAACGCGGCGTGCTGGAGAAGCTACCGGAGAATCCCAAGGGCAATCCGCTGGAGATCGCGCGCTTTGCCGGAGTGATGGCCGCGAAGAAGACATCGGAACTGATTCCGCTCTGTCATCCGCTGCTGCTGAGTCACGTGGATGTGGAAGCGAAGGTGGAAGGCAAAGGAGTGCGCATCGTTTCAACGGTTACGACGATGGGCCCGACAGGCGTGGAGATGGAAGCGCTGACTGCCGCGTCAGTGGCGGCGCTCACCGTGTACGACATGACCAAAGCGCTCGATAAGGGCATCGAGATTCACGATGTGTACTTACTCGAAAAGACCGGCGGCAAGTCGGGCACGTTCCTGAGGAAGGCCGGCAAATGATTCGCTGCGCGGTGTTGACGGTAAGTGATTCGTGTTTCGCGGGGACACGTGGGGACCGCTCCGGTCCAGCGTTGATGGAGCGGGTGAGCGCGCAGGGCTGGGACGCGGCGTTGCTGGAAGTGGTACCCGATGAAGCGGCGAAGATCGCCACCTGGCTGCGGATTCTCGCCGATGAGCAGCAGTTCGATCTCGTGCTGACCACCGGTGGCACTGGACTTGCTCCGAGAGACGTGACGCCCGAGGCGACGCGCACGATTCTGGAGCGCGAGATTCCGGGTCTGGGCGAGCTGATGCGCATGGAAGGGCTGAGGAAGACGCCATTGGCGGTGCTTTCGCGCAGTTTGGCGGGCACGCGCGGGCGCACGTTGATCGTGAATCTGCCGGGGTCGCCGAAGGGGGCTAAGGAGTCGTTTGATGCGATTGTGAAGGTGGTGCCACACATTGTGGATTTGCTTCACGGGCGGACCGAGCATCGTCCGGCTTGAAACGGGGGCTTTTTGCATGGCGTCTAATAGAGGTATGAGCCGTCGAATTGTGATTGCATGTCTGGCGCAGGCGCTGCTGTTAGGGCAGGTGAAGATTCCTGTACCGGAGCCGGCGAAGCAACCGCGTCCGCAGCCGGGGCAGTTGGCGACGGAGCGGGAGCAGAAGAAGGAAGAGCCTGTCGGGACCACAATCACTGTAACCACGAAGATCGTGCAGGCGCCCACCATTGTCTATGATGCCGGCGGGCGCGCGGTGAACGGCCTGCAACTGCACAATTTCGAGGTTTTCGACAACGACAAGCCTCAGGAGTTCAAACTCGACGTCGCGTTTCAGCCCATCGATGTTGTTGTGGCGGTGCAGGCGGATGCGGTGGCTGAAGACGTGCTGCCAAAGATCAAGAAGATCGGCTCACTGCTGGAGAACTTGGTGGCCGGAGAGCAGGGATCGGTGGCGGTGATCGCGTTCGACCACCGGATTCGCGTTATGACCGATTTCACCAACGACGGCGTGAAGATCAAGAAGGCCCTTGAGGGCATCAACGCGGGCAGTTCCTCGGCGCGGCAGATCGACGCGGTGAACGATGCGGTGCGCATGCTCGGCCGGCGCGGCAAGGACCGCCGCCGCATTCTGCTCCTCATCAGCGAGACCCGCGACAAAGGCAGCGAGGGAAAACTCAAACAAACACTTACAGAAGCGGAGATGCGCAATGTTCAGGTGTACACAGTGAACATGAGCCGCTTTCTGAATACTCTGCTCGCAAAGACACCGCTGCCTCGGCCGCCGGCCATTCCCGCCGAGGCGCGTCACTCGCCGACTGGCGCAACCATGACTCCGACGGAGTTGCAGCAGTACAACGGGACTGGCAACGTCTTGCCGGCATTCGTGGAGATTTTCCGGCAAGCCAAAGCCATCTTTATCTCCAATCCGGCCGAAGTGCTCACAAAGTACACCGGCGGGCGCGAGTTCGGGTTCGTGTCGCAGAAGGGATTGGAGGATGCGATTGCGGCGATCGGCGATGAGTTGCACAGCCAGTACCTCATCAGCTACACCCCGAACAACCAGTTGGAAGGCGGATGGCATTCCATTCGCATTGTGGCGCGGCGGGAAGGCGGAAACCTCAAGGACGTTCGAACCCGTCCGGGGTATTGGATGGCGGCGGTTCCAAATCAGTAGACGGTTTCGAAATACAACAGTTGCGAAATTTCGCAACTGTTGAGTAATAGCACCCAGCCGGTTTTGCCCCAATCTGTCGCAAGCGCGGCGATACCCCCTTTCTTACCCATCACATACGCAATCTCTACATCTGGCACGCAGCGTGCACTCCAACACATCGTATTGGAGGTTCGCACCAGATGCGACAAATCATAACTAACATCTTCATCCTTTCTCTATGCCTCCTGACCCAGACGGCTGCCGTGGCGCAGTCCGGCCCTTCGGCCGAAGCCACGCCTGATCCCAATGCCTCGCAAGCGGACGCCGCGACGATGAGGCAGGAGATCGATGCACTCAAAAAGGCGCTGGCCACTCTCGAGCAGCGGCTGGCGACGCAGGAGAAACAACCCGCGGAAGTGAAACCGCAGAGCCTCACTTCCGAAATCAAATCGGACGTGAAGGAACTGGAACAGCGCGTCTCTCTCACGGAGAGAGAACAGGCGCTCGACCGGGTCCGCTTCACTGGCGACTATCGCTTTGAAGCGCACACCATCGCCGGCAAAGTCCCGCAACACTACGACGGCATGGTGATGCAAAACCTGCTGATCAAAACCATGTTCTCGATGCCGTTCCTCGGACGGCCTCCGGGAAGCGTGGCCGAGATCAACAACACCGTCAACTCCCATTGGGCCGACTATCAGCAGTTCGTCGGCGGCCTGACGTTCGACAAGCTGAAGCAGGCGATGGGGCAGTTCCCCGCCCCGATGCAGCAACAGCTCTTCGGCATGCTGATGCCGGCCGCGTTCACGCCCTCCTATAAGGACAACAACAACGTGCTGCAGACCAACCGGCTGCGGCTGCGCTTTGACGCCAAGGTGGCGGACAACGTCACATTCACGGGCCGTTTGAGCATGTATAAGGTGTTCGGCGATTCCACGGGAGTGCAAGTATTCAACGGCTCTCCGGCATCGATGAACATCGACGGAACGACATCGGGCGTCCCCAACTCCGACCAGTTACGCGTGGACCGGGCCTACTTCAGTTGGAACAACATCGGCGGCTCGAAGCTGTATCTGTCGATCGGCCGGCGGCCGTCAACGGAAGGCCCGCCGCTCAACTACCGTCAGGACGAACTGCGCGGCGGCACACCGTCGGGCGCGCTGATTGACTACCAGTTCGACGGCATCACGCTCGGCTACCGGTTGACGGACACCATGATCTGGCGGCTCTGTTACGGCATGGGGTATGAGTCGGGATTCGGCAACGGCAATCTGCTCAAACAGCCGCAGGACCGGCTAAAGGACGTGCATTTCGTCGGCGCCAACCTCGACATGTACACCACCGAGAAATCGTTGGTCCAGGCCACTTATGCGCACGCCTTCAACGTGACCGACGGCTTCAACGGGCTGATGGTGTTGAATACCAATCCGCTGACGGGCGAGTCCGTTCCCGCGCCGATGGTGATGCGCTACACGCCGTCTGCCAACCTCGGAGGGATTCATCTATTCGGCGTCAACCTGACGCACAAAGTGAAGTCGTTCGATGTCTATGTGAGCCCGAACCTGTCCTCTACGCGGCCTAACGGCAAGACCACCCCGTTTGGCGGATTGATGTCCGATCCGTTTGAAACACCGGTGGACCGCACGGGTTACATGGTGTACGCAGGCGCGCGCTACAACTTCGGAAACGACGAACGCACCAAGCTCGGCTTTGAGTTCAACCGCGGGAGCCAGTACTGGTTCAACTTCGCGCAGGCGGCGGACGATATCATTTCGCCAAAGTCGAACACACGCGGCAACGTGTACGAGATCTACCTCACCCACCGCATCAGCAACCGGTTCATCCTCAAGACCGATTTCATTAAGTACGACTACAACTACTCGGGATCGGGCTGGCACCTGGGCGCGCCAAAAGCGATGGGTTCCACACCGATTCTCGGATTCCCCAGTTACAACGGCGCAACGATGGCCACCATCGGGCTGATGTCGCGGTTTTAAGAAAGGCACCACTTTATGAAACTCTTTACAGCATTTCTTACAGCGGCCTCCATTCTTGGAGCGGCCACAGCGAACCCGAAGGGCAACGACGCCAAGGGGCGCTTCTACTACAAGCAGACATGCAAGACCTGTCACACGAAGGGCGCCAAGGGCGGCGAGGTGACACCGATGAGCAAGACGCAGGCGCAATGGAAGCTGTACTTCGTGAAAGCCAAGCACAACTCGGGCACTGAAGCACTGCTGAAGGTGATGCCGGAGGAACAATTGCGCGATGTGCAGACGTTCCTCGTCAATCACGCAGTGGATTCGCCGCAGCCGGAAACCTGCGGCAAGTAGTCTTACCAATACAGGACGGCTTCCGTCACGCGTTTAGGCGCGCGGGGCGGGAGCCTGCCCAAATGGAAAGGAGCATCGAGATGTCCGAAGCGACTATCCCACGGCGGGCGTTTTTTCACATTGCCGCTGCCGGCGCCGTGGCAACGCAGATCGGATGCGGGCGGCGTCCCAACACGGCGGGCCAGCGCTATGAAGTGGCAACGGCCTGCGAGTCGTGCCCCAACAAGTGTTCCGTGATCGCCGTGGTGGAAGGCGGCATGATCCGCAAGCTGAATCCCAATCCGCGAAATCCGAAATCGCGCGGGATGCTGTGCGCGCGCGGCAACGCGGGGATTCTGCAAGCCTACGATCCCAACCGTTTGAAGCAGCCGATGATTCGCGAAGGCAAGCGTGGCGAGGGCAAGTGGCGCAACGCGTCGTGGGAGGAGGCCTTCGATTACGCGGCGGGCAAGCTCGCGGCGATCAAGGAGAAGTACGGTCCGCAAGGCGTGGTGTGGTCGTCGACGGAGAGTTTCGCGGAGATTTTCTTCAAGAATCTCGGCCTGGCGTATGGAACGCCGAACATTGTGCGGCATCCGACGCTGTGCCTGGCGTCGGTGAATCTGGCCTACTCGATGACTTTCGGAACGGTGCCGTCGTTCGATTTGCAGAATGCCAACTACGTCATCATGGCCGGGGCAAACCGGTTTGAGTCGTTCATCACGCCCGATACGATGGACCTGATCGAATCGACGATGAACCGCAAGGCGCGGCTCATCTGCCTGGATCCGCGCTTCACGGTGACGGCGGCGAAGGCCGACACGTGGTTTCCCATCAAACCGGGGACGGACATGGCGTTTATTCTTGCCATGCTGCACGTGATCATCGGCGAAGGCCGTTACGACAAAGCCTTCCTCGACACGTACAGCACGGGCTTCGACAAGTTGCAGGCGCACGTGATTCAGTACACGCCGGAGTGGGCGGAGAAGCAGACGGAGATTCCGGCAAGTGAGATCGTGCGGATTGCGCGAGAGTTTTCCGACGCCGCGCCACGCGCGGTTTTCTATGCGGGGCGGCGGTCTTCGTGGTATCAGAACGATTTTCAGATGCGGCGGGCGCAGGCGATTCTCAACGCTGTGGTGGGCAATTGGGATAAGCAGGGCGGCATGGTGCCCAACGGCAAAATGCCCTTAGGCGAGTTGCTGTTTCTGCCGTGGGATGATCCGCAGGCCCCGCGCGTGGATGAGCTCGACAAGAACTTCCCACTGGCGGCGAAGGGCGACGGCGCGTATTTGAAGCTTCGCGAAAACGTGCTCGCGGGCACACCGTACCCGGTGAAGGGCTGGATGATTTCCAAGCAGGATCCGTTCAACGCGCTGCCCGATCAATCGAAAACGCTTCGCATGATGGAGCAGATGGATTTCATCGGCGTGATCGACATTCAGATGAGCGACACGGCGTGGTACGCGGACGTCGTGTTTCCGGAGTCCACCTATCTGGAGCGGACGGATCCGATCGAGATGCTGCCCGGAATTTGGCCGGCGGTGGTGATGCGGCAGCAGGTGATCAAACCGTTGCACAACACCAAGCCGTGTCTGGATATCGTGCAGGGGCTCGCCAAGCGGCTGAATCTGTCGCAGTACTTCGACTACACGATTGAACAGTGGAATGAAGCGGCGGCCAAGGAGATGCCCATCGAGATGCCGCTCGAATACTTGAAGAAGCATGGCGTGTATGCCTCGCCGGATCCGCCACGCTATGGCGCGACACTGCAGCCCGAGCATCGTTTCGTCACCAAGTCGGGCAAGATTGAATTGTTCTCGGAGAGGCTGCAGGAAGCGGGACACGATCCGCTGCCCGTGTATCACGCGCCGGAACAGCCGCCCGCGGGGAGATTCCGGCTGGTGTTGGGCCGCAAGGCGTTTTTCACGCATGCCAACAACACAACCAATCCATGGCTGCTGGATTTCCAGAAAGAGAACCGGCTGTGGATGCATCCTCAGTCGGCCAAGCCTACGGGCATCGCGGACGGCGACCTGGTGGAAGTGACGAGCAGCGTCGGGTCCGTCCGGCTGCGGGTCAAAGTGGCCGAGGAGATCCGGCCGGATTGCGTGCACATGCTGCACGGATTCGGCAAACGGTCGCCGTGGCTGAAGCGCGCCGGTGAGGGTGGCGCCGACGCCGCGATTCTGGAAACAGCATGGGACCGCGTGTCGGGCAACGCGGCGCTGCATGAAACGTTCGTACAAGTGCGCAAGGTAGGAGTGCCGTCATGAAGAACGAAGGAAAGCGGTACGCACTCGCCATCGATTCGAGGAAATGCATCAACTGCAAAGCGTGCGTGGTGGCGTGCCGCGCGGAGAATCATGTACCGCTGGGGCACAGCCGGAACTGGATCAACGAAGAACATCGAGGATCGTGGCCGAAGCTGTTCGCCTCATTTGAGCCGGAACAGTGTCATCACTGCGCGAACCCATCGTGCGTGCGCGTCTGTCCGACTGGCGCTTCTTACCAGCGTGCGGACGGCATAGTAATGATCAACGAAGACGAGTGCATCGGGTGCCGGTATTGCATCGTTGCCTGTCCCTATGGCGCACGCTTCTTCCGCGAGGACACGGGTGTTGTAGAGAAGTGCACGCTGTGCGCGCATCGCGTGGATCGCGGCGAGGCGCCGGCATGCGTGGAAACGTGTCCATCGAAGGCGCGCATCTTCGGGGATCTCTTTGACGAGAACGGGCCGCTGCAACAGGTGCTCAGCACGCGCGAACATCGCGTCTCCAAGCCGCAGACGGGCAACTCCCCGCAGATCTACTACCTCTTCTAAGGAACTTCGCGCACAACGGAGTGCGGCGCGAGCAATGTTCCCAGGCTTGTGGTGGTGCGCGCCGCACCCTGTGCGCTCATAAGGAGAAACATCATGCATGAATTCGAGTGGGGATTTCTCATCGTCAACTACCTCTTCCTGGGTGGGCTCTCGGCGGGACTTTTCTTTGTATCGGCGCTGGCGTCGTGGCTGCAGCAGCGCGAGGACTCCGATTATTCGGCTATTGCGCGGGCGGGCGCGCTGCTGGCTCCGTGGCCTGTCGCGTTAGGGTCGCTGCTGTTGATCTTCGATCTCGGGAATTGGTGGCGGTTCTACAAACTGTTCCTCCATTTCCGCTGGCAAAGTCCGATGTCGATCGGGTCGTGGCTGCTGGTGGTGTTCACGGGTATAGCGTTCGCCAATTGCTGGGCGTGGGTGCCGGCGGATGTCAAGAGGACGCTTCTTGCGCGGGTGAAACTGCCGGAGGCGTGGGCGGGCTTTCCAGTGAACGCGCGGATCCTCGCGGCAATCGGTTTTCCGATGAGCATCGGCGTCGCCATCTACACCGGTGTGCTTCTGGGTGCGGTGCAGGCGCGGCCGTTCTGGAATACCAACCTGGTGGCGCAGATGTTTCTGTTCTCGGCGCTGTCGTCAGGATGCGCCGCGTTGCTGATCGCGCTTTCGCTGCGGCGGCAACAACTGGACTCCATCCAGTTGCGCTTCCTCTACACGATTGATGTCTGTCTGATCTCGCTGGAATTCTTTATTGTGTTGCCCTATCTTATCCACGGAGAGCTTTCGGTGGAAGCGGTGCGGCAATCGCTCGCGCTGGTGCTTGGCGGTCCATACACGGTTGCCTTCTGGGTATTCTTCCTGGGGATCGGACTGCTGCTGCCGCTGGCAATTGAAGTGTGGGAGTTGGCGCCGGCGGTATTCTCCGGCGGATCGTTGCATCACAACCGGCGGCTGACGGTGCTCACCGCGGCGCTGGTGGTGTTCGGCGGGTACATGTTGCGCTACATCTTCGTGTACGCCGGACAATCGAGTTCGTTCCATTAGCCCGGAGGAAGGAGTTCACTGTACAATGCTTACAGAAACCTTCATGCCAAGAGTGAAAGCAGGCGGCTCGCGCGCCTCAACCACGGAACCCGACGACACCAAAATCTTCGAGATGCAGGTACGTATCTGCAAGGCTTTTGCGCATGTCAGCCGGCTGCGGATTCTCGACACTCTGGGAAAGGGACCGCGCACGGTTTCCGATCTACAGAATGAACTGGGGGTATCGGCGGCGAACGTTTCGCAGCATCTGGCCATTCTGAAATCGGCCGGTTGCATCTCGACGCGGCGCGATGGGAAACAGATCTACTGCTCGCTTACGATCCCTGAAGTAAAGGAAGCGTGTGGGCTCATCCGCAACGTGCTGCGGGCTCGGGTGAAGAACGAACAGGATCTCCTGATCTGAGGACGGGCGAGTGGCACTCACTGCCCATTGGTCACCTTTTTCAAATTGTCGTTGGGGATGCGGTCGATGAGGAGGGCGAAGGGGTCGATGCCGGCGCGGTCAGGGAGTTCTTTCACCGCAAATGTGAAGGTGTTTTTCGGCTGAGTGATGCGGACGCGCTGGCGGTGGAGTGTGGCACCGTATTCGCTGCCCTTGGGCGGTTTGGCGAAGGCTCCGATTTCGACCCAGTCGTTGATGGAGACTTCCTTCTCGTCGCCCTTTTCGTCGGCCTTGAACTTGTGCGACTCAACGACCACGGTGACCTCATAGACGCCATCCGGCCGCTTCCTGGATTTGGCTTCCAGGGTGCGATTGGAGAAGAGAGTCATCTCCTCGAACAGGTCTTTGATGAGGTATTGGAGGCCGGGCGGCGTGGCCGCGCGGAGGCGGTCCACTAATTCGTAGGAAGTCGGGTAGGGCGGTCCAATGTAGGCCCATTTCTCGATGAGGTCGCGCAGCACACGATTGACGGCCTCTTCGCCGATCATCTCGCGAAGGTAGTAGAGCACGACGCTCCCTTTGTTGTAGTGGGTGTAGCCTTGACTGCCTTCGACGGTAAGGAGGGGGCGCTCCTTCAACTGCTCGCGTCCGCGGGCGCGGAGGTAGCGGTCCATTTCGTGTTTGAGGAATTTGCGCATCATGTCACGGCCGTACTCCTTTTCCATGACCATGAGCGCCGTGTATTGGGCGAGGCTTTCCGAGAGCAGTGTGGCGCCTTGCATGTTGGCGCCGATGATCTGGTGGGCCCACCATTGGTGGCCCAATTCGTGGGCTACGACGTAGTACACGTAGTCGATGTCGTCCGTGTCGTTGAGGTTGGCGATGAAGCCGATGCCCTCCGAGTAAGGCATGGTGCCGGGGAAGGCCTGGGCGAAGGTGGCCACGCGGGGGAATTCGATGATGCGGGCCTGTTTGTGGGCGTAGGCGCCGAAGTTGCGAGTGCAGTAATCGAGGGTCTTTTTAATGGACGACATCATTTTCGGCACGTTCCATTTGTGCTCGTTGTGATAGTAGACCTCGGTCTTGATGCCGTTCCATTCTTCGCGGGCGACTTCATAGCGAGCCGAGAGGAACGAGTAGAAGTTGAGGCTGGCGCGGTCCAATTTGTATTGTGCGTAGCGGCGGCCGTTCTCGCGCCATTCCTTTAGGAGGGAGCCGGGGGCGATGGCGATCTGGTCTTCGCTGGTGGAGATGACGGTTTCGACATCGACCCAATCGGAGTTGTTGCTGAGGTAGGTGTTGGCGCAGCGGGCGGTGCAGTTGCGCTCGAGCGCCGGCATGCGGTCCTTTTCCGGCAGGCCGTGCTTCTTGCGCTCGTTCTTGTCTCCGAGCTCGCGGCTGGGTTGATAGCCGATTTGCGGGGCGATGGTGTTGTTGAAGAAACTGCCGTTCTGGGTGATCTCTTCGCCGGTGACCTGGTTTTCAAAGCCGACGGTGGTTTGGGTAACGGTGAACTTCATGGGGAGCGTTGCGCCGGGTGCAAGCGGAGGCGAGAGCGTGTAGATGCGGTAGAGGAGGCGGTCGTCGGTCTGCGCCAGGGTTGCGGTGGGGATGTCGATTTCGGTCTTGAGGAATGGCGCGAAGTTGAGGTGCAGCTCCGCGATGGGCTCTGTGCCTTTGTTGAGGATGGTCTGTTCGGCGCGCATGGTCATGTTGCGCCGATGCGGGAAAAGGTCGATCCAGTACTTGACGTTTTGAATCCGCGGCTGGTTGAGACCCTGGTATTTCTTGTAGGTCTTTTCGTAGCCGGCCTGGGCGCGTTCGCGGTCCTTGGAGGTGTAGAAGTGATTCAGCACCTTCGTGTTGTAGTAGACCCATCCTGCGGTGGCGGCCCACGTGAGGCAGAGGCCGATGGTGATGAGGCGGGCGGGGCCGGCGAAGTTGAGACTGGCGTTGCGCCAGCGGAGGCGGATGGCGGTGTCTTTGCCGCGTGGCCAGAGGAGCGTCGCGCCGGCGGCGAGGATCAGACAGAAGAGGAGCCAGTAGAGGTTAAACCAGAGCATTCCGGGGAGGAACGGGGCATAGCGGTAGAAATCGGAGTAAATGTAGCGCGGTGTTTCTCCGAATTGGACCATCAGTGTACCAATATTGAGGGGACGCCAGATGAACGCACTTACGAGCAGCACGACGATGAAGGCAAAGTAACCGATGTACTTATTGGGAGTAAGCACGTGCACAAGAAAAGCGAGGAAGGCGAGATAGGCAAACTGGGCGAGATCGAAAACGAATAACTCCTTGAGATAGAGGTCGACCTGGTAGCGGCTGTAGTGGTACCAGGTTTGGACGAAGATCCCGGCGAGGGCGGCGACGGCCAGGACGAGGACGCCGGCGGACATCAGAGAGCAGAACTTGGACGCGTAGCCGATCCAGTTGGCGTGTGGAGTGGCGTCGTGGATTTCGTCGTAACGGGCGTCCCGTTCACGCCAGACGAGGACTCCGCCGAAGTAGACAATGATGCCCACGAGAAAAAGGTACAGAGTGCCCCGAAGGGTGTCGAGCACCTGATAGGTGACGGGGAATGAGGGAGTCCCGTAGAGCTGGCGGACGTTGAGGAAGAGGGCCGGAATGCAGTTGAGGAAGGCCATCGCGAGGATGACGATGAAGACCGTGCTCTTGACCATGGCGGCGAATTCGACGCGGGTCTGGCCGAGGAAGCGGGTGAATTGCGAGGCAGCGGCATATTCGCGGGAGGCGTGCGGGATGGCTACGGCGGCGGGGCTTGTGGCGGGTGCGTCAGGTGCGTCCGCCACAGCGGGCTTCCTGCGGCGGAACCAGTTGCGGCCGGTGCAGGAACGCTCTTCGAAACGGAATCGCACATAGCCGAAGGCGAAGACGGCGGCGCCCACACCGAGCCAGATGAGGCGGTTGAGGAGCAGCATGCCGGTCAGTGCGAGCGACTGGTTGTTCTTTTCGGCAACCGTCCAGTACTTAGTGAGAATGGCGAAGGTACGGATGCCAAAGGGGTCGAGTAACATGCCGAGGGTTTCGTTTTCGAGACGCCCGATTAAGGCTTGGGATATTCCATAGGCGACCATCAGGAGAAGCGAGCCGAGGAAAGAAGTGACGGTGCTGCGAGTAAGTACCGCGATGGTAAAGATGATAGCGGCGATGAAGAGAGTGTTCGGGATCGCAAAGCAGAGGATGGCGTTGAGGTGGGCCATCCAGTGGATGGAGCGCCAGCGGTCGGGATCGACCCACGGCATATAGCGCGCGAGGATGAGAGCGATGGAGACGCCGAGCATGGGAATAACGGCGGCGAAGGAGGAGCCGAGGAAGCGGCCGGTTAGGTAGTCGCGCTTACGAATCGGAGTGGCGAAAAGGATCTGGTGGGTATTGTATTGAAAGTCGCGGGCGGCGGCGCTGTTGACGAACGCAGTTGCCATAAGGAGCGTCAGCAGGCAGGCGATGGCGTAGAAGTTCTGGATCACATGGGGAGCGTTCCGGTAGGTGTTCTGCAGAGCCTGGCCGACGACGATCTGGTCGGAGCTGGCTGCGCCGAAGAACATCGCGCCGATGATGAGGAGAAAGACCCAGACCATGAGTCCGCGGAGCCAGTAGCGGAGTTCGAACCGGAGGAAGGCGATCATTGGAGTGGTTCTCCTTCAGGTGTTGCCGGGCCGTTGATGGCGGCGAAAAAGACATCTTCCAGATCGGGTTCGACGGGTTGGAAACCGTCGCCGGGGTCGAGTGCGCTATAAATGTGCAGGAGCGGACGGCCCCCGATTAACTTACTGGATAAGACGCGGAATTGCTGTTCGTAAGTAGCGATTTCGGATTTGGGGACGGATTTGCGCCAGACGCGCCCCTGCATGTCGTCGATGCAACGCTGGGGGTCGCCGGACAGTAAGACTCTGCCCTGGTGAATTACCGCCATGTTCGTGCACAACTCTTTGACGTCGTCGACGATGTGGGTAGAGAGGATGACGATGACGTTTTCGCCGATTTCGCTGAGGAGGTTGTAGAAGCGGTTGCGCTCGCCGGGGTCGAGGCCGGCGGTGGGCTCATCGACGATGATGAGGCGGGGTTCGCCAAGGAGGGCCTGGGCGATACCGAAGCGCTGGCGCATGCCGCCGGAGTAGCCGCTGAGGGCTTTTTTGCGATGGTCCCAGAGGTTGACGCGCTGGAGGATGGCGTCGACGACCTGCTTACGCTCGGAGGAGCGGACGATGCCCTTGAGGAGCGCGATGTGATCGAGCATGTCGTAGGCGGAGATGCGCGGGTACACGCCGAAGTCCTGCGGAAGGTAGCCGAGGCGCTTGCGGACTTCGTCCTTTTGGTTGAGGACGTCGATGTCTCCGAGGGTGGCTTCGCCGCTATCGGCGTCCTGGAGAGTGGCGAGGGTTCGCATGAGGGTAGACTTGCCCGCGCCGTTGGGTCCGAGGAGGCCGTACATGCCGAGCGGGATGGTGAGGGAGACGTTCTCGAGGGCGCGTACGCCATTGGGATAGGTCTTGGAGAGACCGCGGATGGTGAGTTGCATGATGTTACGTGTCCGTTGGCGCGCGGTGTGTGTGAAGGCGCGGTTTGGTCATTGTACCTCCCTTTCGTCACCGGAGGGAGTTATCGATACCGATTCATGGCTGCAAGTGGCTGGTTCCACGTTAGATAGGTCCTCTGTTGCGCTGTTTGTCAGTTTTGCACTGCTGCACGGCGCTGCAACCTGAATTATGCACTCCAGTGGCCCGGCGGCCGGGCCACCTTGCTGCTCGTGATGTTGGCTGAATCGCCATCAGCGCGACTTGCTCCGTAAAATTCGTTCTACTTTTCGCCTCCCTCCCTACATGTTATTGATTTGTCTG
>JACQZR010000094.1 GCA_016213775.1 Acidobacteriota bacterium | reverse complement strand
TTCGCTCAGATCGAGCCGCGCTTGATGCCGCGCAAAAAGCGCGCGGTAAGGTGTTTTTCAAAACAAGAGAGAAGCAACAACACTCGAAATGGAATGTTCTACTGCTTCTGTTCAACAATGAAGAGGTAAGAATCTAATCCTCATGCAAAAACAAACGAAAATGGCATAAGGAGGACCACTGAGACCGAACCGTCCCGCGGGGCCTGGTTTTTCTTCTGGCTTCTGGCTTCTGGCTCTGTCTTCTGGCTTCTCGCTTAACCCATGCGTCTTGTCTTCGTTATTATTTCCGCAACCATCGCCTATCTTTGCCTGTACCCGTGGCATTTCGACCCGGCCCGTTCGTTGGTTCAGATCCGCTGGGACCCGCCCCATCGAGCTGCCGACTGGGTGGACGCCTTTGCGAACGTCCTTCTTTTCATTCCGTTGGGGATAGCGGGAATACTCGGTTTTGCCAAACACAGGAATCTGGCCGCCGGGCTGATTTGTCTCGGGTGTGGCATGTTTTCGTACGGGATTGAAACGGCGCAGCGCTTTCTTCCCGGGCGTTCTTCCTCTTTCCGCGATGTCGCCTGTAACACGCTTGGCGGCATCATCGGCGTCGGCATCGGCTATTCCATGACCCGGTGGCGATTCTGGGAGCGGGCATATCGGCCTTTGCAGCAGGCCCCGTTCGCGATTCTGCTGACGTTTTTCTGGACCATCGCCTTCACCTACCCATGTATCCCGATCCTGCGCATGCCAGGGCTGAGGCGGTCCTGGAACGCGCTTTTGTATCCTGAGTTCGCCTGGATGCGGCTCATTGACATCGTTCTGATGGTTCTGTTGATGAACGCCATCTACCGCACGGTGTTTGCAGGATGGCGGCGTCCGGCCCGCGGCGCCTTGGTCGCAACGGCGATTCTGCTCGCGGTGTTCCCATTGCAGACCGTTCTGCACGAGTTCACGTTCTCGCTGCCACGAACGGTGGCCGGGGGGCTCGGTCTGGCCGTTGCCCATCGGTATGGGAATCGCATTCCGCTGCGGCTGTTGTTCTTCACGCTGCTCGGCTGGATCGTAATCCGTGGCCTGTGGCCATTTCATTTCTCGCAAGCCTCGCCTGCCATCTTCTCCTGGATCCCTTTTCAGGGACTTTTCATTGAGGGGCAAAGCAGCGTCATCCGCAGCATCGCGGGGAAATGGCTGCTCTACGCGGGGACAGTCTGGGTGGCCCGGCAGAGCGGGTTGCGCTGGTGGCACGCCACGCTGCTGGTTTGTGTCCCTGTTGCCGCTTTGGAGTGGCTGCAACGATGGATCCCCGGCCGCACGCCGGAAATCAGCGATCCGATTCTGGTGCTGGCTGGGGCGCTGGCAATCCCATTCAACCGAGAGCCTTCTTCACCACCGTGCCGTGCACATCGGTGAGGCGGAACCATCGTCCCATGTACTTGTAGGTCAGCCGCGTGTGATCGATTCCGAGGCAGTGCAGAATGGTCGCCTGCAGGTCATGAATGTGGACGGGATCCGCGGTGATGTTGTAGCAGTAATCATCCGTTTCGCCGATGGTGATGCCGCGCTTCATCCCGCCTCCGGCAAACCACATCGTGAAGCAGCGCGGATGATGATCGCGGCCGTAATCGGTGTCGGTCAAGCGCCCCTGGCAATAGACGGTGCGGCCGAACTCGCCACCCCAAACCACGAGCGTGTCGTCCAGCATGCCGCGCTGTTTGAGATCCTGAATCAGCGCCGCGGCAGGCTGATCCGTCTCCTGGCAGCGTTTGGGAAGCCCGGCGGGCAAGCCTCCATGATGATCCCAATCCCGGTGGAACAGTTGGATGAAACGAACGCCGCGTTCCGCCAGCCGGCGGGCGAGCAGGCAATTGGCGGCGAAGGTGCCGGGCTTCTTTGCGTCCGGGCCATAGAGAGCGAATGTACTCGCGGGCTCCTTGGAAAGGTCGGTCAATTCGGGTACCGACGATTGCATCCGGAACGCCATTTCGTATTGAGCGATTCGCGTGCTTACTTCGGGATCGCCCGTGTCCTCCAGATGGGTCTGATTCAGTTTGCCCAAAGTGTCGAGGTAGCGGCGGCGGTCCTCGGAACTGAACCCGTCGGGATTGGACAGGTAGAGGACTGGATCGCCCACGGAGCGGAACTTGACGCCCTGATAGCGCGTCGGAAGGAAACCGCTGCCCCACAGACGGTCATACAAGGGCTGGCCGCCGCCGCCCTGTCCGGGGCTGATCATGACGACGAATGCCGGCAGGTCCTGCGTCTCCGCGCCAAGCCCGTAGGCGAGCCACGATCCGATGCTGGGACGGCCCGCGATGATCGACCCGGTTTGCAGAACCGTTACCGCGGGATCGTGGTTGATCGCCTCCGTGTGCATCGACTTGATGAACGTCAGATCATCGGCAATTTTTGCGGTATGCGGCAGTAGCTCGCTCACCCATGCCGCGGATTGTCCATGCTGGGCGAACTTGAATTTCGAAGGGACCACGGGGAAGGTTGTCTGCGTGGAGGACATGCCGGTGAGCCGCTGTCCCATGCGCACCGAATCCGGCAATTCTGTTTTAAACAACTTCCCCAGTTGTGGTTTGTAATCAAACAACTCCATCTGCGACGGGCCGCCGGATTGGAAGAGGTAGATGACTCGCTTGGCCTTTGGTGCGAAGTGCGGGACTCCAGGTAATCCTCCCGCGGCAGCGCCGGCATCGTCCGCCAGCAACTGGGCCAGCGCGGGAATGCCTAAACCCGTCGAGGTCCTGGAAAAGAAGCTGCGTCGCGTCAGGGCGTTCATTCCTTGGTTACCGCCTCATCGAGATTCAAAAGCAGGCTCGACACACCCGTATACGCCGCCAGTTCGGTAACGGGCAGAGCGGGATCGCGCGTGGATTGGCCTTGCTTGAGGTACTTCTCCGCGGCGGCTGCATCGCCACGGTACCTGGACTGCAATTGATCGAGCAGCGCCGCGAGAGCGGACGCCTCGTTCGCCCTAGGCGCGCGCGCAGTCACCAGCCGGAAGCCGTACCGGATTCGCTCACTAGCCGACGCGCCGCCCTCGCGCAGGATTCGCTCGGCCAGTTTGCGGGCGGCCTCCATATAGGTGACATCGTTCATCAGCGTCAGCGCCTGCAGCGGCGTGTTGGTGCGGGACTCGCGCACAATGCAGCTTTCGCGTGTTGGGGAATCAAAGTTGATCATCGCGGGAGGTGCGACAGTCCGCTTCCAGTAGGTGTAGAGGCTGCGCCGGTACAACCCTTCGCCCTTGTCCTCGACATACCTTCCGCCGGAGAGCTCCTGCCACAAACCTGGCGGCTGGTAGGGCTTCACGCTCGGTCCGCCGTTCTTCTCCACCAGCAGACCGGACACGGCGAGGGCGTTGTCACGAATCATCTCGTGGGACAGGCGGAATCGCGGTCCGCGCGCTAATAGGCGGTTGTCCGGATCGCGCTGGAGCAGTTCCTGTGTCACATTCGAGGACTGGCGGTACGTCTGGCTCATGACGATCGTCTTGATCGTATGGCGCATGTCCCAGCCGCTGTCCATAAACTCCACCGCGAGCCAGTCCAGCAGATCGGCATAGACGGGCCATTCGCCTTGTGAGCCGAAGTCTTCGACCGTCTTCACCAGACCGGTTCCGAAGAGCATCTGCCAGAACCGGTTTACGGTTACGCGGGCGGTGAGCGGATGGGAGCGGTCCACCAGCCAGCGTGCGAGGCCGAGGCGGTTTGCAGGCGCGCCGCGAGGCAGTGCAGGCAGCACAGCAGGCACTTTGGCGAAAACGCGCTCGCCGGGGGCATCGTAAGCGCCGCGCTTGAGCAGAAACGTATCTCGCGGCTTTTCGTTTTCCACCATCACCATGACGGTTGGGATGGAATCGTAGTACTTCATCCGCTCCGCCTGCGCGGCCTGCATCGCACTGCGGACGTCGCGAATCTCCTGGGCCGCGCCGCGATCGAGGAAACACAAGCGCAGCTTCGCCCGTTGCGCGTCGGACCGCGCTCTCAGCGGGATCGCGGCCAACTCCTGAATGGATTCCTTCAGCGGCAGTGTGCTCACCTGCTCCCGGGTGAGTTCGATCCGGTACGCTCGCACGTCGTCGATTTCGCCCTGATAGCGGTACTTGTCGCCCGCGCCCTGACCGACGCGGAACGGTTCTTTGGGGCCGTAAGGGTAGGTCAGCTCATCGAAGAGAATCTTCGTTGCTACCGGCTTTCCGTCGATGTAGAAATGGAAGCCGGCCCCCTTGCGGCGGCCGTTCGAAGTCACTGCCACGTGCGACCATTCGTTCAACTTGACGGGTTCCACTGACTCCATCCGCAGACTGATATCGGTGAAGCGCCGTGTCACGTGCAAGCGCAGTCTGCCGTCCATCAGGAAGAGCTGGTAGCCTTCGCCCTCGAAGTAATCTTCGGCCTTCGAAACGATCGTGCCATTGGGAGAGGATGGTTTGATCCACGCGGCGAGTGTGAAAGGATCCATGTAATTGAATTTCGCTACGTCCTGACCGGCGGCGTAGGGGATCTTGCCCTTCATCTCCTTGTCGTTGGTGAGGTGGAGCACAAGGCCATCGCGCACTGACCAGTGGAGGGGTTCGCTCGATGCGAGCGACTTCTCCCACGCGATCTGATCCGCGGCGATGCGCGATTGCAGCGAGGACCAGTTCTGTTCGGCCTGCCGCTGCGCCGCGTCCAACGCAGCGAGTTTCTTCTCGTGTTCCGGCGTAGGGGCTTTCAGGTAGGGTTCTTCGTTGCCGAAGTTGTATACCAGGCCGCGCTCCGGAACGTTGTTATAGAAAGCAAAAAGCTGGTAATACTCCTTCTGCGTGAAGGGATCGTACTTGTGATCGTGACAGCGTGTGCAGCCCAGCGTGAGGCCCATCCACACCGTGGCCGTGGTCTCAACGCGGTCGGCTACGTACTCGACACGAAATTCTTCTTCGACGATTCCGCCTTCGGCATTGGTTCGGTGGTTGCGATGAAAGCCGGAGGCGATTCGCTGCTGTGTGGTTGCGTTCGGCAGGAGATCGCCGGCAATCTGTTCGATGGTGAAGCGGTCGAAGGGCATGTTGGATTGAAAGGCCTGGAGGACCCAATCGCGCCAACGCCACATGGACCGTTCCCCATCGCTCTGATAGCCGTTGGTGTCGGCGTAACGGGCGGCTTCGAGCCAACGGATGGCCATCCGTTCGGCGTAACGTGCCGACGCCAAAAGCCGGTCGACCACTTTCTCATAGGCATTCGCGGACCGGTCGTTCAGGAACTCGTCCACCTCGCGCGGCGACGGCGGCAGGCCGGTCAAATCGAAACTCAGGCGGCGCAGCAGCGTTGGCCGGCCGGCCTCCGCGGACATCCTTAAATCCGATTGCGCGAGCCTCGCCCGCACGAGGGAGTCGATGGTTTGGCCGGCATCCCGGCGGGGCGGGATCAACGACCAGTGGTTCTGATAGGCAGCGCCTTCTTCAATCCACTGCTTGATGAGCGCCACCTCGTTGGCAGGCATCGCCTCGTGACCGGCGTAGGCCGGCGGCATGCGCAACGCCTTGTTCGTTGATGCGATGCGCAGGAACACCTGGCTCTTTGTTGGATCGCCGCTGGTAATTGGACGATGGCCCGGCCGCAGTTCCGCCTTGGCCGCCGCTTCCTGATCGAGCCGTAGACCCGCCTTGCGATTGTTGTTGTCGGGACCGTGACAGGTAAAACAGCGCTCCGAGAGTACCGGGCGGATATCGCGATTAAACTCCACCCCAGGGAGGGGAAGGCCAGCACTCACCGCAAGGACAACAGCCATCACTCGGAACATGGAGCCCATTGTATCGTCCCTGTTTGCATTCCCGCGATTCCGCTACTGCCAACTTTTCTGGGATTCGCCGTATCGCGACGCGGTCTTTCCAAACTCGAACCAGCGGGGCGACGACGAGCCGTTGACTGTACACAAGGTGATGGAGAACCAGGGGCGTGAACCACGACGGGCGCCGCGTCATGCCGATGCGTGCGGCAATTCCTCACACCCTGGACGGATCAAGCCCTTCCCTACGTCATCGATAGATATCTCGGCGGTGCCCGACTTTCAGGACCTGGTAAGAGTCACGGCTAATCTGACGAAATATGACTCGGTAGTCGCCGCAACGCAGGCGGAGCCGGTCTGGCGGGTTGCCCCTCATAGGCAGCACATCACCCTGTTGTGACGTGGCGTATTCGGAGAGGGCGATCAAGAGCTGTTGTGCCTGTAATCTGTCGATGGCTCGAAGACTCTGACGAGCCGCCGGCATCCAGTCAAAATAGGGCATCTAGGCAAGGTCGAATTCTTTCAGGATCTCTTCCTGAGGGATACCCTTGCCGCCTTTGTCGAAGAAGGCCTCGGCAGCTTGCACATCACGAAGGGCGCGCTCCTTGAACTCGCCTTCCGCCTCTGCCGGAGCAACGTCCCACACGACGGCAAGCGCCTGCAACAGCTTCCGAGTCGCAGGAAGGTTGGTCTCTGGAATCCGATCCAGAAGTGCGTGAAGGTCACTTCGGTCCGTGCTCACTGAAATACTCGCTCTCCCAGTTCTTAAGATAGCGCATCATCTAACGAACCCGGAGCGACGGATGGTACATTAACCCTGGCCAAAAATATTTGAAATCTTTGGCAGCGTTCAGCCGTCAGCTTCAGAACTTGTGTCTGCACTTGCTCGTACTCCCCTGCCGCCATCAGCTTGAGGTCGCGCGCCAACAGCAGATAGTATTCCAGTTCACTGGCCGCCTATTCGTCCGCTTCCCCGGGCTGCATGCGATGCTTCCAGCAATTCATCCTGTGCACATAGCTACGGCGCAATGCCCGCTCTTCCTCGGTACACACCGCCGCATCCGGACAAAGTTGCCGCATCCCACTCGTTGACCCCTCTCCGCACATAGGACCGCATATGCTTGCTCATGACGAGGTCAGTTCCGGATCGTTTGCAGCCGCTCATGCAGCAACAGCGTGGCGGCGCAGCCTGACCGCGACGCCCGCATCCCAACGACAACATCCATTCTCCGGTGGCCATTAGGTCGTCCCGGAATCGCTGCTAATTTCCCCGGGGTTTGCCGCTTCCTTGGCAGGAGGAAGCAATATGTTTCAGAGATGCAAGGTTCACATCCGGCAGAAAGCGCCGGCAGGCCCGAACGCCCAGGACAGTTGGGTCGAGGTTACCTTGATGCAGGCGAAACCCGGTGACTTGCCGTATCGCGACGCGGTCTTTCCGAACTCGAACCAGCGCGGCGACGATGAGCCGTTGACGGTATCCAAACTGCTTGAGAGCCACGAGGAGGGTTATGCCTGGTGGGGCCGCTGGAAGCCTGGGTCGAACAGCGCAAATCAAAGGGCGGACAACGAGTACACTGTCGGTACCGCCCACAGGGACTCGCGCTATTGGGTCTACAACTTCAAGAGCGCCGAGCTGCAGCTTGTGCAGCGAAGTATGGAGTCGGGCTGGCCCGAACAGCCTGGCGGGCCAGCAACCGGATACAAAGTCACCTACTCGACCGCGCTCGAGTTATATGGCGCCAAAATCGATGGCCGCGGTGTCAAGCCGCTGCGCGGGGACGAAGGGACCGGTTGGGTTCGCATCGGAAACCGCATGCTTCGGCAAGAGCGCATCTACTGGGAGAGGACCGTCAACTTTGACTAATGGGCGGGACTGAAGTCCAGCCCTGGAGTTTGGACATTTCGCCGTCGCGTGGGGCGGCCAATCCTGGCCGCGGCTGGCCTTTCCAGGCCAGCCATGGCGGGACTGAGTCCCGCGGGCTCTCCAGAAACCCACCCCACGAACTAGCCGGCCGCTCCCACCACTTCCGCTTCCGTCAGGTTCTCGTTGAAGCTGTAACCGAAGCCGCGTACCGAGCGGATGAACGTCGGATTCGTAGTGTCCGGTTCGATCTTCTGCCGCAAGCGGAGGATGTACACGTCCACCGTTCGATCCGTCACGGCGCGGTCATGTCCCCAGACCGAATCCAGCAACTGCTCGCGGCTGAACACCACACCCGGCCGCGCCATCAGGTATTCCAGCAGCCGGAACTCCGTCGCCGTCAATGAGACCGCTTCGTTGTGCAGCTTCACTCGACAACTGGAGCGGTCGAGTTCCAACCCGCCGGCCTTCAGGGCACGCACAGCGGACTGCTGGCCACGGAAGTGGATTTTGATCCGCGCGATCAGTTCGCGAATGAAGAACGGCTTCACGATATAGTCGTTGGCGCCAAGTTCCAGCCCAACGATACGGTCGGTTTCCGAGGCGCGCGCGGTGAGGAAGATCACCGGAATGTGCGCCAGTTCCGAATGAGCACGAATTCCCTTGCAGATGTCCAGGCCGTCGGAATCCGGCAACATGATATCCAGCAGGATCAGGTCAGGACGTTCCTTGCGGAACAATTCCAGGGCCCCTTTGCCCGTTTGCGAACCGACCATCTGAAACCCTTCTTTTTCGAGGTTGTACTTGAGAAGGGCGAACAGATCGCCGTCATCTTCAATCAATGCAATTTTCTTCATACCGCTACTCAACCATAACCTAACTATTGTTGCGATTGCATTACGAAACGGTTAACTGTCCCTGAACCGGCTCGGATTCGGAGAGGCCCAAGTCGTGCTCGGGAAGCGTAAACCAGAAGCTGGACCCCTCGCCAACGCGGCTCTCCACACCGGCTTCTCCACCCATGGAACGGGCGAGATGTTTCACGATGGCGAGGCCGAGCCCCGTTCCCCCGAGTTCGCGCGAACGAGCCTTATCGACGCGGTAGAACCGTTCAAAGAGGCGAGGCAGATCTTCCGCGGGGATGCCAATGCCGGTATCGCGGACATAGATCTCATAGAACCCGGGCTTGAACGTGCGCTTGACGCCTACCGTGATCACTCCTCCTTCGGGTGTGTACTTGATGGCGTTCTCCAAAAGATTGCTGAGAATCTGATGCACCGCCTCGGAATCGCAGAAGATCTCGGTTCCTTCGGGAGCCGCCTCCCGCGCCAGGCGCAGGTCCTTCCTGTCGGCGAGGGGGCGTATGGAATCAATGCTCTGCTCGACAAGAGCGTTGGCGTAGTAGGAAGCGAACTGGAATTTCTGGGTCTTCAACTCAATTCGCGAAAGCGTGAGAAGGTCGGCGGTCAAACGGCCGAGGCGCTCGGCGTTGGTTCGTATGATCGACAGGAACTTCACGTTGTTTTTGGGATCGGAAAGCGCACCGTCAAGGAGGGTTTCGGTATACCCCTGAATGGAAGCCAGCGGTGTGCGGAGCTCATGCGACACGTTGATGACGAAGTCTTTTCGAACCCGCTCCAGCTTTTCCAGTTCGTTATGCTCGCGCTGTAACTGCTCTATGGCGCGCTGGAGCTTCTCGCCGGTTTCATTGAGCTTGTCTTCGAGGATCCCCAACTCGTCGTTGCCGGGGTTTTTGAGGCGCTCTTCAAAGCGCCCTTCGGCAAGTTTCCCGGCGTAGTCGATGATGGTGGCAAGGCGGCGGGAAACATAGCGTGCGAAGAACGCCGCAAGCAGTACGGCTGGCAAAAAGGCAAGAGCCACCGCGGTCAGCATCTGGTTCCACACGGTGTCCAATCCCATGCGCAGATCGGCAAGCGGCACTGCCAACCGCAGTACCCCATACGGCGCAGGCTGGGCGACGTAGAGGAACTGTTTGCCCAGGGTTGGGCTGGCCCGGACACTCGATCCCATCCGGCCGGCGAGCGCTTCCACGATTTCGGGCCGGGTTCCGTGGTTCTCCATGAGTGCGGCGGTGGCTTCCGATTCGAGAATCACTTTGCCATCCCGCGCCACCATGGTCAACCGTCCGCCGATCGCTTTCGCCATCGCCTGAAAGTCGCCAACGGATGGGCTATTCCGTTTGTCTTGGAGGACGAGGGCAACCAGCTTTCCTTTTTCGGCGAGTTCCTGAGTGAGCGTCTTGACGTAGGTGCGCTCCGCAACGCTGGAAGCGAAGTAGTCCACCGCCGCCAGCGCCACCACGAGAATGCAGACAACGGCGGTGATGAGCTTGAGGAAGATTCTGCCCGTCATGCGGTTGGTTTAGCGGTAGGCAATGGTGCGCGACGATGTCGAGTTGAAGCTGAAGCTTCCCGAATCGATGCCATCAGCCTTGAAAGGTACATTCGCGAAAATGCCTACCGACAGTATGCCCTCAGGTGTAGGCGGAAGCGCTGACAGCACCCAGGCCGGTACAGTGAACTTGCCGGCGGAGGCAACCTCCATGCATTGGAAGGTGGCGGTGACCCGTGTTGCGGTAATGCTTGAGATGCCTGAAATGTTCACGATGTCGTCGGGGCGTCCACCGGTCCACGTGATGGTCACGTCGTTGGTGCGGTCGATGGTGTTGTTGCCGGCATTGCCGACGGTGGCGCGGTTGGTCCATGTCAATGTGGGTCCGATGTTGATTTTGGCGGTGAAGGGTCCAACGTCGGCGCCGCCCGGTCCGGTAACCGTGTAATCACCTGGATCGAGGTAGGTGACCGGTGGCGGAGCACCCGGGAAAGGGAATCCTGGAGTCCCGAGGGTCGCACTGTAGACTCCGTCCTTCTTTGCCATAGATTGATCGCCCTTTGGCCCAGATAACGCCAAAGCCGGGCCGGCATCGAGCATGCGGAACTCAAAGGAACCCACTGGTGCGGCGGCTTCACCGAAGACCGTAACGATGCAAGAGCCTACAGTGGCGGTTCCGCTGACTTGGTACTGCCCTGGGGCGAGGGATAGGATCTTCACGGCTGAAAAGGACGCACCGGCGGATTCGGTAGTTATATCGAACGTTTCAGCAGCGATAGTGGTACCGATAGTGGTACGGCCCAGGACGATCCCTCCGTTGCGATACTCACCGCGCTGTTGTATCGCTTCAATGTCGGAAGGGCGTAGTAACTGATCCGGGCAAGGTCCGTCCGGCGCTACCGGCAATGCGGCGAAATTGCTCACAAAACCACCGCTCTGCAAAACGAGTGGCACGCTACAAGAGTTGAGCCCATCGGGCACCGTGATGACGATCTGGTCGACACCAGGGGCGGTGCCGGCGCGCTTCTTCGCAGTGACGGTTGCGGACTTGCCGCCCATCCACGCCACGACTTCGGTGGAGAGATCGGACGAGTCTGGCGCGACAGCTTCATCGCTCTGCACCGCGCCTAGGCCCGTGGCGGAAATGGAAACCGTTTGGCCCGGGCGGGCCGGCGCATCGGCGGTCACCGGTGTCGTGCTGCCGTCAGCATTGACAACCACCGCTGTGGCAAGGCCCGAAGCGGTACCTCCCACCGTAAAAATTCCCACGTTCGCGGCAACCACTTTGACCGGCGATGTTGCGCTGGCATCCTTATAGGTCAATGTCACCGTGCCTGTCCCAACCGGTAGAGTGGACGGAAGCACCGCCAACACGCTTCCGGCCGAGGCAGACACCAGGATGAGATCGGCTGTAGTACCGCCGACTGTCGCTTTCGCGGTCACTCCGGCTAAGCCGTCGGCGGTTGGATAGGGGTGAGCCGAAACGCTTACCGCTTCCTCCGGGCCGAGGTTTGCGCCGAGGATGCGGATTTGCGAGCCCTGTGCCAAGGCGTCGCCTGGAGCGGAGGGTGGAGTCTGGCTGGCGGCGTTCACCACCGCGCGAATGGATGGCTGCGCGGCTGCCTGCGACGCTGACACGATCGCCAGACAGATTGTGAGAGTCAGATTGCGAAGTTGCATTGTTGGGGAACCAGTCCTGCCGCTTATGCTAGCATGCGACATGGCGCGGGATACTATCGCAAAGCAGTTCTTCGTTCGAGGCAGAGTGCAAGGCGTTGGATTTCGCTATTTCGTCCAATCGGAAGCGGCTCGCATCGGCGTCAAGGGCTACACGCGAAACCTCGACGACGGCTGCGTGGAAGTCTACGCGACGGGAAGCGCGGGCCAATTGGCGGAACTCGAAGGGCTGCTGTGGAAGGGGCCGCGCTGGTCCGATGTGCACGGCGTGGAAACGCGCGAAGAGGTGGTACGCAAATACTCCGGCTTCTACATCGACCGTTAATAACAGAAGGAACCATGAACGAGACCAGTTGGAAAAATCTGATTCGCCAGGTGCCGGACTTCCCCAAACCCGGCATCCTTTTCTATGACATCACCACCCTGCTGCGCGACAAGGACGGGTTGGGGAGCGTCATCGACGCTTTTGAAAAGCAGTACGAAGAGAAACGTGTGGATGTTGTGCTGGGAATTGAGGCACGCGGCTTTCTCCTGGCGCCGACTGTGGCATACGCGCTGGGGACGGGTTTTGTTCCGGTGCGCAAGCCGAAGAAGCTGCCGTGGCAAGTGGAGAGCGTGGAATACGCGCTGGAGTATGGTACAGACAAGCTGGAGATTCACCGGGACGCGATCAAGCCGGGGCAGCATGTGCTGATCATTGACGATGTCCTGGCGACTGGTGGCACCGCTGAAGCGGTGGCGAAACTTGTCGAAAAGCTTGGCGGCGTTGTGGCGGGACTCGGTTTTCTAATCGAGCTCGACTTCCTGAAAGGACGCGGCAAGCTGGGCACGTATGACATCCACTCGCTGATTCACTACTAAACATCCAACACAAAGTGTTGGCTCCTGGCTTCTGTCTCCTGTCTTCTGGCTTCTGGCTTCTTGCTTCTGGCTTCTTGCTTCTGGCTTCTGTCTCCTGGCTTCTGGCTTCTTGCTTCTGGTTGGGGAATGCAAGTAAGCTGGCGGCAGGTTGTGCAATGAAACATCTGCTCGCGTGGTTGGTGCTTGCCGCGGTTCCCGCCAGTGGACAACTGGAATGGAAGACGCTATCTCCCGAGGCGGCCGGTCTTGACCGCGCGAAGTTGGACGCGTGGTCGGCGTCGCTGCGTGCCAGGAAGACGAGCGGGTTGCTGGTGATCCGTCGTGGGGCGATCGTGCATGAGTGGTACGACACCGGGTGGGGGCCTGACCGCGTGCACGGGACTGCCTCGATGGCGAAGGCGCTGGTGGGCGGCATGTCTCTGCTGGTGGTGATGCATGACGGCTTGATCGGGGCCGATGACCTTGCTTCAAAATACATCCCCGCCTGGAAGAACGACCCGAGGAAATCGAAAATCACCATCCGCCATTTGGCGACGCACACTTCCGGTATTGAAGATGCCGAGCAGGATCAGATTGCCCACGAGAAACTGCCGGGGTGGAAGGGTGCATTCTGGAGGCGTGATCCGGACCCATTCTCCATTGCCGTGCGCGATGCCCCAGCCGTGTTTGAGCCCGGGACGCAGTTCGCTTATAGCAATCCGGGTATGGCGGCGCTAGCGTATGCAGTGACAGCGAGTCTGCGCGGATCGCGTTGGGGGGACATCCGCGCGCTGCTGCGCGAGCGCGTGATGCTGCCTATCGGCGTGCCTGACAAAGCGTGGTCGATCGGCTACGGCCGCGCCTATGAAGTGGATGGGCTGAAGCTGTACGCCAATTGGGGCGGTGGTTCGTATACAGCACGGGCCGCGGCCCGTGTGGCGGAGTTGCTTCTGCACGGCGGCGAATGGAAGGGGACCGTGGTGCTGAAGCGAGACGCGGTGCATCGGGCGCTGGCCGACGCCGGCATGCCGAAACCGGATCGTGCGAAGTTCGGAGCCTGGCCGGGCTCAGGGCTTGCGTTTTACACGAATGCGGATGGTGTGTGGGAAGGTGTTCCGCGCGATGCCTTCGCCGGCGCCGGTGCCGGGCACCAGGTGTTTGTGGCTATTCCGAGTCTGGATCTGATCGTGGTCCGCAACGGCGAGGCGCTGGTGCCGCGCAGCGAGAAGTTCTGGCCGCCGATCTATCAGGAGTTGGTGCGTCCGTTGATAGCGGCGGTTACCGAGCGTTCGCCGTATCCGCGCAGTGCCGTGATTCGCGGTGTGCGCTTTGCTCCAGTGGAGCAGATTCGGCGGGAGGCGATTGACAGCGACAACTGGCCGCTGACATGGGCTGATGATGACGCGATGTATACCTCGTATGGCGACGGGTTCGGATTCGCGCCGCGTATGGAGCGGAAGCTGAGCATGGGCTTTGCGCGCATCAGCGGCACGGCGGATTCGTTCGTAGGAACCAATGTGCGGTCGACGAGCGGCGAGACTGTCGGCGATGGGAGGCGTGGGCCGAAGGCGAGTGGCATCCTGATGGTGGACGGCGTGCTGTACATGTGGGTGCGCAACCTTTCTAACGCGCAGTTGTGGTGGTCGAAAGATCGCGGTGTGACGTGGCAGAAGGGTTTCAAGCTGGAGACCAGCTTCGGCTCGCCGTCGTTTCTGAATTACGGGAAGAACTACGCGGGAGCGCGCGATAGCTTTGTGTACACGTATTCGCAGGACGGGCCGAGCGCGTATGAATCGGACAACGCACTTGTGCTTGCCCGCGTGCCAAAGCACAGGATTGCGGATCGCGCGGCGTGGGAGTTCTTTGAACGGCTCGATGCTGGCGGACGTCCGCAGTGGAGCGGGGATGTAGCACGCCGGGGTGCCGCGTTTGTGAAGCCCGTTGGATGTCAGCGCGTGGATGCGGTGTACAACCCCGGCATCGGACGGTATCTGCTCGCCGTGTCCTATGGGCACAACGGCGGTTGGGGTATCTTTGATGCTCCCGAGCCGTGGGGCCCTTGGACCACGGCTTTTCATACAGAGGATTGGGGACTCGGCGGCACCCACGGCTACCGGTTGCCGTCAAAGTGGATCAGCTCGGATGGGCGCACCATGTCGCTTGTGTTTTCCGGCGTGCGCCTGCCGTCGATCACCTATGATGCGTTTTGTGTTCGGCGGATGGATTTGGAACTGCGTTAAGCAAGGCGGCTGTTTGAACGCGCTGGAGGTTATGACGGTAGCCTCGCGTGTCGGGGTGGTCGGGGCCCAATGTCGATTCCGCACCAGTGAGAGCTTGCCGGAATAACTGCTCGGCTTCGGTAAGCTGGCCTTGCTCCTCCAGGAGCATCGCAAGATTGTTTACTGTGGACAGGGTGTGGGGGTGAGCCGGTCCGAGAACTCGCGTTCTAGCATCGAGGGCGCGATGGTAAAGCTGAAATGCTTCCGTCCGTCGACCAAGCCGCCTGTAGAGTACGGCGAGGTTATTGACGACGGTGAGGGTTGATGGATGGTCGGACCCAAGGGCTTTCTCGTTCGCCTGCAAGGACTGGAGGTACATTGGTTCGGCCTCCGCGAACTTCCCTTGACTAACCAAAACGCTTGCCAGATTCGTAAGGGGGGCGAGAGAATCGGGATGGTCCGGTCCGAGCAGACGCTGCGTAACCTCCACCGCCCTTCGGTAGAGGTGCTCGGCCTCCGTGAATCGTCCCTGTCTTTGACAAGCGATGGCAAGGTTGCTGATGGATGCGAGAGTTTCCGGATGCTGAATCCCCAGTGTTCGTTCTTGAATGTGCAATGCGCGGCGGTGAAGGGTTTCCGATTCAACATACCGCCCCGCATGCTCGTAGAAAGCGGCGAGAGCATTGATTGCGGACGCGGTTTCCGGATGCTCCTCCCCGAACTGCGACTGGCGCACGGACAAGGCTTGTTGCTGCAGAGAGACCGCGCCTGCGTAGTCGCCACGCTGTACCATCGCCCAGGCCAGGTCAGCGGCGGTGGCAGCCGTGATGGTGGAGGATTCTCCAAGCTCGTGGACAGCCAGGTCATGCGCTATCTTCAACCTGCGCTCGCCGCGCTCCAGGAAGCCAGCGCGAATTTCCGCGCCGCCGATAGTTCGAAGCCTGTCGATGCAAGCCACCGGAGAGGCTCCCGGGATGATCATTTCGCTTTCCGTAGCCAGTTCGGCTGCGGCAGTGAAAGCGCCGTGGGCGGACATCTTTTCGAGGTCGGAGTGGATTTTGGAGAGCCTGGCTGCATCTTCGGAAATCCCGTATATCAATTGGATAAAGCGATCGCGCTCGGTGATGAATTCCTTCTGGGCGCCGGTCTGACGCAGTAGGGACAAAGCCGGGTAGGCGAGATCCACCCACAGAACGTCGGACGGGATACCGTTACGCTGGGCGGTCTCAATACGTGAAGACGCATCGAGAATTCGCCTGCGGGCTTGATCGAGGCTGACGGACGCATTGGGATGGAGTTGTTGGGTTGGATCGCTTGTAGCCGCTGTCGTAGTGTGCAGTTCCAACCGCGGGGAGAACCAGGACCACATGTCGGGCGCGCGCAGCCGGAACAGTTCGCCCGTCTCGGGCGTCATCCACCAGATCTGCCTCAACTCCGCACCAGCGATCTTCTCGCGTAGGAAATTCAGCATTGCAATGGCTTGTTCGCGATCGTGCCGCGAAGGAAAGGCAGATTCGAATCCTGCGACGGAGACGACCTCGCGGCTGTGACCGGCGATCTGGTCCACCAGTTGACGGACCGAATTCTCGGCAGTCTCCGATTTCAATGGGCGTAGCTCGATGGCAGCAAGCTCGGCCGCCAGCACGGTGCGTTCGGGTTCCGAGGTGAACTCGACGAGAGCGAGTCCACGGCCCGGCTTGCCGGCCCACAGGTGCAGGATTTCCCGTGCTTCGCCGTGGGATAGAGCGTCGCTCATGGTTACCGCTCCAAGCCTCCCCGGCTGCCAGCATCAAGATAGCCTTGTTGGATTAGAATGTCGACCATCATGGGAGGCAGTCCATACCAATAGGTCCTGTTGTACTCATGGACCACCCGGGATCGAAGGAGGCGATACAGGACGGGGGTTTGAATGATGCGTGGACTTCCGCGGTAGATTTCCTGCAGCACCTTCGCTTTCTGCTCGTAAGGGATCTCCGTCTCGGGGTTGGTCTCTCCAAGGCGGCGGAGGTACTCGTTTCTGAGGTCGTTTACAGCGCGTTCGGCTTGGGGCATCTCTATCTGAGAGAGCCCCCTCAATTCCGCGAAGGTTGCGGCTTTAGCCGTGATGGAGAACATGTCGCGCAGGTTCCCACCCGCAGCCTGAACGAGAAACTCCTTTGACCCCGCTGCGAACAACTCAGGGGAGACCCTCTTATCGAGGATGTTGCCAAGTATCTCTCGTCCTTTGTTGTGCACGCGATGGGTTTGGTCGAACACGGGAATGTCGACAAGGACTTTCGTCTCCAGACGCAAGTTCGCCCCCTTCTCGCCGAAGGTGAGCCAGAGTGGGATTGTGCAGATGAAATGCACCTGCAATTCCGCCCAAAGGTTGGCGTACTTGACGAACAGGGTTTCCAAAACCGCTTCCGAGACCGACTGTTTGTCGAGGTCTTCAATGAGGAACACCCACTCTCTGCCGGTGGAGTTCAACAAGGCGATGTTCGCCTCCGAAAACACATCGTTTGCCAAATCACGGAGTTCAGACAAGCGCTGGAGCCTCTGCCGGACGCTCTCCTCTGTCCGGTCACTCGAGTACTTTGCTTCACCTTTGACGGTTGCGGCCATCTGGAGGAACGACCATAGTTTTGGCGTTCCCACGGATGCCGATACTTCGGCGCTGGAACCGGTGCCTCTCCTCTGCGTTTCCTTCGTAGTTACTTGACTAAACCAAATTTCGAGTCTCTTGTGGATGCTTTCCGACATGGAAAGATCCAGGTCGCGAGCCCGTTCCGTGATCCTAAGGGCCATGAGATGGAGGAGATCAAAAGGCTGGGCCGAAAAGGGAGACAGTTCGTCCTGAGCCATGAGCCGGATGAACTCGAATTTCTGACTCAGATCGAGACTGAGGCGGGTCAATTCAGTTGACTTGCCGGATCCGCTGTGGCCCGTGAGAAACCGCCGGTACGGGGAGCCCCTGTAGTTCTTTTCGAGCTCCAGCCTCATGAAGGCGGTTGTATCGGCCTCCACGCTCTGAAAACGCTCCCCATAGAATGCGGTGAATTCCGCGCTGTCAATTAGCGGTGACGGCGATACCGCACCTTGAATCTCGGAGACTTGTGTTGCCTGCTTCACCACAAGTCAAGTGTACCGATTGGCCGTTAAAACAGCCACCGCAGCCCGGCCGTCGCCCAGGCTTTCGGCACACGGAAGCCGTCCTCGTACCATGTCTGGTTGAACATGTTGTCGATGCGCGTAAAGAACTGCACACGGTGACGGTCGCTCACCGGGTGCGTGTACGAGCCCGTGAGATCCACCTTTCGCAAGCCGCCGATGAGGAACGCGCGCGTTCCGCTGCCGGCGAACAAGGGCATGATGGACTCGCCGGCCAAGGAGGCATCAGTGGTGATCTCGATGCGCTTGCCGATGCGTTGGGCGATGAGGAACGTTCCCATGTTTCGCGGGATGCGCACGGAGTAGAGCAGGCCATCGGCGAACAAGGGCGTGCGCTCTTGTGAGCGGGTGTGTGTGTAAGATGCGTTGAAGCGCGTGGACCGCGTGAGGTGCGCCTCGCCGCTGAATTCGACGCCGCGCGCCAGACCGCCGCGCGTATTGAGATAACCACCGAAACGGCCATAGGGGTCCTGCCCAATCAACGAACCATAGGCGATGACGTTTTGCAGCCGCGTGTAAAAGTACGTCGCGCTGAGGCGGGCGCGGCCCCGGGCAAGGTATTGATCGATCCCGCCGTCGATGGCTACGGATCGTTCCGGCGTCAGGCGCGGATCGCCGAGCGGAGAAAAAGACCCGCCGAAGAAGGCCGTGCCGAAGCGCTCATACAATGCGGGCGCGCGGTAGGCATTGCCGAAGTGCGTGCGGAGTTTGGTGCCCGGAGCCACAAGATAGGCGATGGCCACATCACCGGTGTAGGCATCGGATGGGGCCCGCAACGCCGCGCCCTGATACTGGGGCGCGCCCCCTTCAAATGCGGGCCGGTCGATGGCGAAACCCTGCCATCTGGCCGAGAGCGACACCAGCAGGCGGCTGCCGATGAGGCGGATCTGGTCCTGCGCGAACACGCTGTTGGATCGCTGCTGAATCGACGTTCGTGCGAAGAGACGCTGGCCGGGGTTGGGGTTTTCGTCGGTGGAGATGTTCTCGAAACGCTCGCGTTCGAACTCGTAGCCGGCGCTGATCAGGTGTCGGCCCAGTGTTGCATCCAAGCGCGCGTTGGCGTTGTCGATGCGGCTGTCATAGACCGCCGAGTTGTTGAAGCGCGGAGGGAAGCGGACGCCGCCAGGCCCGTCGCGATTGTCGCGGTTGGTTGCCAGGCCCTGATAGCTGACTCGCAAGGTGGTGTTCGCCCGCAGTTCGTGAGTGAGCCCGGTGAGCACCGCGAGCTGGTGCGCGATGCGCCGGGAATCGGGGTCGTTGAGCGCGGGTGCAAACGTTGCGGCGCCCCACGTGAATGGCCTGCCCGCTTCAGCGAGCGTGATCTGATCAGGGGCCAGCGCCGTGGAGACGATCAGGCCGCGCGCGGGAAGATTCGCCGCGGGAGCGGCGAACGGAGTACTGTTCAAGCCCCCGAACGCATCGCTCCGGAAGAGGCGCGAATGAAAGCGTGTGCGGTCCGACAAACGGTACTGCCCGTATGCCTGTGCGCTGGTGTTGCGGGCGCGATCATCCCCATCCACACCGCGAGTGACGTTGAGGTGCGTAAGGCCCGCGGAGAATTGCAGACGGTTGGAAAGCGCACTGCCTCCCATTCGCGTGCCGCCGCGGAAGAGGCCGAGTCCGCCGCCTTCCGATGAGAACTCGCCGTGGAATGGGCCGCCACCTTGATTGGTCACCACCTGGACCACGCCGCCCATGGCATGCGTGCCATACAGCGAAGACCCAGTGCCGCGCAGCACCTCTACACGCGCCGGATCGACAATCAGCAGATCGCCAAGGTACCCCGTAGCGTCGCCCTGCGGGGCTGCGGCGTCGCGCAGCCGGAAGCCGTCGATGAGTATCGCCGTGTCATAGGCGCGCAAGCCACGCGTGTGCAGACGCACGAACGATCCGGGTCCGCCGAGTTGTTGCACGCGCATGCCAGGCACTTGACGGAGTGTTTCGGCGAGCGAAAACTCCGCGCGCGCGTCGATGTCCTGCACATCAATCACGTCGAGTGCTTTCGCGGTTGCTTCCAGCGACAGCGGCACTCCGGCCGCTGTAATCGCCACTCGCTGCCGCAGCGGTTCCACGTCAAGACGAATGTCGATGGGCTGAGTCCCTGCACGCACCAGCCGCGAGCCCCCGACTGCGAAGCCGGTGGCCGATGCCTCGATCCAGTATTCGCCCGGAGCGAGGCGCTCAAACAAAAACTCGCCGGATGTGTTGGTGCGGGCCTTTTGTGTTTCCGCGCCGCTTTGGGAATAGAGCGATACCCAAGCCTGGGCGACGGCGGCATTTTGAGGATCAAGAACCCGTCCGTGGATGTACTCCGCGCGGGCAGAAAGCGCGAACGCAAGCGCGCCAATAGAGAGCAATGAAAAGCGATGTCCGGTCATGTCCTTTCCCTCGAAGGCAGACAATAGTTCTGCATTCCGGCAGGTCTTCGGACTTCCAGGCAGTTAACCTACTCACCGCTGCTTCCCAAGCACTTACGTGCTCAGTGCGTATGTGCGGCTTTCGTTCCTGGTTACCGCTGCGGGGCAGTCCCGGACTTACACCGGGTTCCCTTTTGCGACGCCGTGCTCCCTACGTTTGGAAGCCGGCGTACCGGATTGCTATGGTTTTCAGTTTAACAGCAGCAGTGCTCAGAGGGAACCAGATTTTTCAGGATTTTTTCGCACAGCGGGGATGCTGGCTCCGTAGAGAACGAGCGAGACCCACAGCAGGTCGGTTAGCAGGAGGTGTGTGAGTTGCGTCCAAAGGGGGGTAAGCAGAATGATGTTCAAGCCGCCGAGAGCGAACTGTGCAATGGTAAGGCCGGCTATCGCGCCCGTCCAGGGGCGCACCGGAATGCTCATCACCATGAAGAGAAAGTAAACCCCCGCAATCACGGCGAGCACGGGATGCACCACGCGGAGACGCACCATCCAATGTGCGTTGCGTGCGAACTCCTCCTGTATTCCGGCGGCGACGGAACTGGCTGGAAAGAGCGTATCGCCCAGCGCGGCTATACCTCCCGCGGCGGCTGTAAAGACCGCCAGCAGCACTGCTGTGTAGAACATCTTCCTCCCGCGCGCATCGGCTTCCCAGCGCGGCGAGGTCTTGCCGCTCCAGAACGCGGTGAGCGCGATGGAGCCGATCAGCATCATTGTGTTGGCTAGGTGGAAAGTGAGCACAACGGCACGCCAGGGCGAACGGCTGCCAGCCACTAATCCAAGCAGCACCAGCAATGCGCCAACCAGCGTTTCGTTGATCATGAAGACCAGCGAGTAGAAGGCCGCGCGCCGGGCCAGATGTGCTCGTAAGAAAACGCGGCGGACCATCCAGTACATGACGATGACTGCAAGCAGTGCGAGTCCGCTGGTGGCGCGGTGAGTGAATTCGATCGCCGTGTGCCATTGGGGAAACGTGGGTACAACCGTGCCGTTGCAGAGCGGCCAGTGTTCGCCGCATCCGGCGCCCGATCCAGTGGCCCGCACGAGCGCGCCCCACACGACAACCAGGATGTTGTAGGCGAGAACGCACCAGGCAAAGGTGGAAATACGGGGCCGCTCGGAAACACCTTCTGGAACTGTGGCGACACCCATTACACTGTCATGCTAGCGCGTGGGGTGAAGCCGATGCTGGGATTTCCGCCGATGCCTCCGGCAGCCGGATGGTCACTTCCAGACCGCGAGGCTGGCGGTTGGTACACCAGACGGTCCCGCCGCTCGATTCGACGCAGGAGCGAACGATGGCCATCCCGAGTCCCACCCCGCCGGAGAGACGCGAGCGCGAAATCTCGACGCGGTAGAACGGCGCGAAGACGCGGTCGAGGGCATCTTCTGGGATGCCCGGGCCGTGATCGCTCACCGCGAGCAGGACGTGGCCGTCCTCGATGCGAGCACCAATGAGCACGGGGCCATCTTGGCCGGCGTACCGGAGCGCGTTGCGCACAATGTTGGACAATGCGCGAAACAGGCCCTGCGAATTGGCGCGCACATTCAACTCGCCCCCTTCCACCAGGCGTACATCAGCGCCTCCGGTGGCCTCGCGCTCTTTTACTTGCGTTGCCAGATCGGCGATGTTCACCGTCTCCAGCTTCGGAGCGTCGGCCGCAAGGCTGGCGCGCGAAAACTGCAGAAGATCATCCACCAGATGCGACATGTGATTCACTTCGGACGCCACGCCATCCACGTAATTACCGAGCGGCTTCGGGACGCGCTCCTCCAGAATCCCCATGTTCGCCTGCACTCGTGCGATCGGCGCGGATAGCTCGTGCGCGATGTCGCCGAGAAACCGCTTTTGCCCGTAGACGAATCCGTTGAGCTGATTCGCCATGCGGTTCAGCGCCTCGCACAACTGCCCGATCTCATCGGTACGCGACGCGGGCAACTGCACGTCGAAGTGACCGCAGGAGATCATTTCCGCTCCCGCCTTCATCTCCTGCACCGAGCGCGTCAGGCCGCGAATGAACGGCGCCCAGCACGTGAAGGTTACTGTGCCGAGCAGGACAATGGAGAACACCCAGGGCCGCAAATCGAAGAGCTGTGGATTGAACAGAATCGATGGAGTGCGGATGATGAGCGTCCCAAAGGGCATGTCGGGAGTGTCCAGGGCCGTGATTGGCAGCCGCGAGACAAACCAGTAGCCGGAACTGTCGGCGTGCATGTGGATCTCGTGCACTGGGCCCTTCTTCTTGCCGCCTTTCTTCTTCGGAGTCGTCATGCTGAACAGCGGCCGGGAGCCCTTCTGTTTGTCTTCCCGCATCCTTCGGGGACGAAACCATTCGCGGACTTCGCTGGGCAGATTGGTGAGAGCGCCGGCGACGTATTCGCCCGATTCGATATACAGGCCAAGCTCGACACCGTATTCGCCTCCGACCTGCCGCAGGATCTGATCACGCTCGGAGGCGGGCCCCTCGCCCAGCGCAGTGGTGAGGCGCTCCGTCAGTGCTCGAAGACGCGTGTCGGTGGGCGCCAGCAGCAGCGAATCAGGCCCGGCTTGAAACTCAAAGTAGAGCAGCGCGAGCATGACGCCGATCACCATCAGCACGTTTAACACGACGTGACAGAGAATGCGCCAACGCAGTGGGAAGCTGGGTTTCATGACGCTGACATGGCCTGCGTTTGCGGGCTTTCCGGACGGCGCAGCATATACCCGGCCGAACGCACCGTCTGAATGAAGCGCGGGTTCTTGGCATCGTCGCCGATCTTGCGGCGCAGCGAGCTGATGTGGACGTCGATCGACCGTTCAAAGGCTTCCAGGTCGCGGTCGGATACTTCCTGAATTAACTGTTCGCGGGTCTTCACTCGTCCACAGGCGCGAGCCAACGATAGCAGCAGTTCGAACTCCGCCGGAGTGAGCGCAAGCAACTCGCCGCAAACACGGGCCTCTCGTGGCCCTGGATCGACCACAAGATCTCCGATGCGAATGGGCGGATCCCCGGGTTTCGGCGGCGGCGCAACTGTGACGCTGGCCGACCGGCGCAACACTGCCCGCAAACGCGCCAGCAACTCGCGCATCGAAACCGTCTTGGGCAGGTAATCGTCTGCCCCGACTTCCAGTCCGACGATGCGATCGGTTTCTTCGCCCCGTCCGGTGAGCATCAGTACGGGCACCTGGGAGGATGCGCGGAGGCGGTGGAGCAGCTGGATTCCGTCCATTCCGGGCATCATCAAATCGAGCAGGATGACATGGAAGGTCTCCGACATCGCACGTGCCAGGCCCGAGGGCCCGTTGAACTCCATCGCCACATCAAAGCCATGTGGCTCCAGATAGTCACGGATCAGTTCGCACAAGGTCGTGTCGTCATCCACCATAAGCAGCCGTGTTCTTTCAAAGCCTTCGCCCAGTGTCATTCCACGTCTATCGGCGGAGTGCGGGCCAAGCTACAGTCGCTCTATTTCCAGATCCTCTTGAAACGCGCCAGCCCTGCAACGATCACCATCGTCAGACCCACGTAACAGAGCACGTTCCCACGCAACGCCCCCAGAATCCCTTCCGTTTCCGCCGGCGTCGTGATCTGAAGATAAATGAGGAAGCAAAGCGCTTCCAGACAGACCACCGCGAACGACAGTGTCAGGGCCGACTCAACGGTCTCGAAGCCGTGACGCGTCGGTTGTGTCTGGTCCTCTGTGCGCTGGCGCGTACTCCAGCGTTCTTCGGGCTCCTCCAGTTCTGCAAAGTAGTCGGAGACCGATTTGTTGCTGCGCCGGACCTGTGTGCGGGCGTCACGGAACATCTGAAACAGGAAACCCGCTCCGAATATCCCAGCCAATATCGGAATTGCGTTGAGGAGTGTAAATGTCATGTCCACATGCTACCGGGGGAAGTTGAGCACGTTGTTTGTGGAACGGGTGGAATTGTAAGAGTTGTGTAAATGTTCGGTAGGACGGCCTTAAGATTGTCGAATTTGCTCTCAGACTCCGATCAAATAACGGGCCAATGGCGTGATGCGCAAGAGAGTTTCCGGGCGCATGCGTGAATGGAAATCGCAGTGCGGTTGCATCTCACGCCGGACCAGCGCGCCTTGCACCGAGCGTCGTTGCCGCGCGGTGTGGTTTGGGCCGTGACCGTGCCACACCGAGCCGTTGTACACAATCAGCGAGCCCGCGGGTCCACACGCCTGCGCGCGAAATCGACATGCAGGGCTGATGGCAAGCTTCCAACAGCGGCGGAAACACGTATACCGGATCGAACTCCGCGCCACGGTTGACGAAGTCGTGGACGCGAGTGGTTGTGCTGCCGTGTCCGACGTCCGCCGCATCGGCCTCGCTCATCGCCCGGTCATAGGCGGCACACAGGGAGGGCAGATCGTGCGCCGGTACGGGCCCGGGAATCACGGCGAATCCGTCCTCGTGCAGCTTGTTGTGGGACGGCATGCTCGGTTCATCGCTCCAACTGTTCCAACAGCGTTACCAGCCGCGGCGCAGCTTCCATCCTGTTGGCGTATCGCAGTTCGTGATACGCCGAGGTGAATTCGCGCACGCGCGCCGCGGTCTGCTCGTCCTTGAGTGTCGCCACGAACTCGTTCGGCGTGAGCCACGACGGTTTCTCGATACCGCGTTTGCGCAGTATGGCAAGCATGCGCAGGTACAGTAGCGTCGCATCGGAGGCGCTGGCCTGTCCGCGCTGGACGCGTCGGGCGCGTGCCACGCTGCGCAACCGCTCGATGATCCACGGGAGCGCAAAGGCGAGAAGCACGCACGCCACGATAACAGCGATCACCGCCGGGCCATGTTTCTTCAGTTCCGTCCCTTGCGAACGGATGCGTTTGGCCCAGCGCTCCAAGCTGCCGTCGAACCAGCGCAGATGAAGGCTGCGGCTGGATTGTTCCACCTGCACGGCAAGCGAGAACTGGCGGTCAAGGTCGTAACTCAATACCCAGTCCTGCCAGAAAACCTGCATCGCGTCCATGTAGAGTTGCAGGCGCGTGCCAAGGGACATCGCCGGCGGATTGGGATCGGGCGGAGTGGGATCGAACGTGGTCCAACCCTGTCCGTCGATCCATGCTTCCACCCAACTGTGGGCATCGGAGGCGCGGATGAGATACCAGCCGCTCATATCGTTGAACAGGCCGTTCTGAAAACCCGTGGCCACACGCGAGGGGATTCCCAGCGAGCGCAGCATTACTGCCATTGCGGAGGCGAAGTATTCGCAGTGCCCTTGCTTGCGTTCGAGCAGGAAGTGAGCCACCGGATCCGGCTGTTCGGTCTTGGGCAATTCAATGGTGTATCGAAAGGCGCGGTGGAGGTAGGATTCGAGGGCTTTCGTCCGCGCGAGACCGGTAGTTTGACTGCCGGCTACTTGCTTCGCTAAATCGGCGACGCGTGGGTCCATCGGTGGCAGGCGCAATGTGCGCGCACGCTGCTCTTCGTTCAGCGGCAGTCCGCGATAGAGCGGGTCGCCGGCCGCTTCCAGCACCGCGTAAACCCGATACCGCAGACGGTCGGAAGGCCCGAAGGCCAGGCGGTAACTGTTGGCGGGTGTGCGCACCACCAAAGGCACAAAGATCTGGATGGATTCGGGGGCTCCGGCCAGAAAGAGCGCGTCGGAGGTGGCCTCCTGCATGACAATCTCGTAGGAAATGCGCCGTGCCTGCCGCAGCGTTTCCTCCAGCGGAACCACGCGCAGCACACCTCCTTCCACCCGCAGCACCTCAGCCGTGTTCCTGGTGTTGAACCAGCGCTTGCCGTCGAATTCCTCCAGCGCCGCGCCGCGCCATTTCAGGTTGGCGGGAATAGTGAATCCAGGCGTGGAGCTGAAGCGTGCGTGCAAGACAGCGGAGTTTCGCATCTTTAACTCGCCAATCTGCCCCAGAGCGACCTCGTTGGAAAAGCCCGGCAGGTGATACCGTTCCGGTACCAGACGCTGGAATGCCGCGCGTGCCGTGCGCGGGAGCAGAAAGAAGAATATCGCGGTGACCACCAGAATCCCGGCCACCGTGTAGATGGTGAGTCCAGTCAGCCGCAACGAGAGGAACCAGGCATTCGGACGGACGATCGCTTCACCGGCCGACGCTGATCTGCGGATCTCCGACGCCGCGAAGGTGGCCACCCCGAACAGCAGGAACATCGCCAGAAAGAGAAAGTAATTCGCGTTCGAGGAGAGCACCGAGGCTCCGAGTAGTTCCAGAAAGGCGATCACTTTGACGTAGAGGTAGTCGCGTTCGGTGACTGCTGTCAGAATCTTCGCAATCGCCAGGTAGAACACCAGGTGGATGGTGGCGGTGAGGAAGTCGCGGGAGAGGTAATAGTAATCGACCGGGTAGAATGCGATGTAGGCGACGGTGACCGTGTTGAGTATCCGTGGCGAAATCTCGAATCGCAGTATTCCGGCCACCAGCAGCGCTCGCAACACCAGCCCGGCAGCGGTGAGAACGGCCGTGGGCCCATCGAGATAACCGGAGCCGACCACCGCGAGGTAGCCGCTGGCCAGCAATCCGAGAAGCGAGAACTCGAAGAAGGGGTCGATGGCTGTCCAGCGTCGGTTGTGGCTCACGGTATCACCGCGGGTTCACTTTTTCAGTGAGGCTTCGATCAGCGTCGCGAACGCGCTCATCTGCTTCGCGTCGGCATCCGTTGATTCCAGGATGACAAAGTCCGGCCCCGCATGCATCGCCATCTTCTGTGGCTGCGGACGCCATTTCTGAACCATTTCAAACGCCACCGCGCCGGCGCCGAATTCGTAGACGCTTACCGTGATTTTGGACGCGCCCTGATAGATTCCACGCCGCGTTCGCTTGATGCCCCGCTCCTTCAACTCGCTTGGATGTTCCTCGGCGGGGATGTTCTCCACGGCCATACGATGCCATTCTCCAATGTCCATCGGCAGCAGTTCCGTCTTCTCTCCGGGATTGCTGCAGGACACTGTTGTTACAGCGGCGGCGGTGCATAAAAAGCCGCGCCGGCTGAGGAACTTCGGGGGAACCATCTGCATCGCACTTCCATGGTAAACCGTTTCCCCTGCTACGATGAACTTCTTATGGCTAAGTTCAAGCCCGTGAAGAAGGGCGGCGGGAAGAAGCAGCCCGCGAATCCGGGCGCGTTACCGTGTGTCGTAATCGTCATCAGCGGAATCCTCCTGCTCAGCATGTTGTTCTATTGGGTCCTGAGTTCGGGGAAGTAAGGGGAAACACGAATGGCATTGCGCATTGACCAGCGTCAGGTCGATCAACTGCGTCCCGTGCAGATTCAGACCGGCTATCTCGCCACGGCGGAAGGCTCGGCGTTCATCAGTTTCGGCAACACCAAGGTGCTGTGCGCCGCAACCATTGAGGACTCCGTGCCGTCGTTTCTCCGCGGGAGTAATAAAGGATGGGTGACGGCGGAGTACGCAATGCTCCCCCGGGCCACCATGTCGCGCACGCCTCGAGAAGTGAGCAAGGGCCGCCAATCGGGGCGCACCATGGAGATTCAACGGCTCATTGGACGGGCACTGCGCAGCATCGTCAACCTGGAGGCCCTCGGCGAACGGTCTGTCATCATCGACTGCGATGTGATCCAGGCCGATGGCGGTACTCGCACCGCGGCAATCACTGGTGCCTACGTTGCGCTAGCTGCCGCAGTAAAGCAGCTCGTTCAGTTCGGGCAGTTGAAGGCGTCGCCGCTGCGCGATCATGTGGCGGCGGTGAGTGTCGGCATCGTCAACGGCGAAGCTATGCTCGATCTTTGCTATGACGAGGATTCCAAAGCCGAGGTGGACGCCAACGTAGTGCTCACCGGCGCCGGTCAGTTCGTCGAATTCCAGGCCACTGCCGAACGCAATTCTTTCGACGATGCCCAAATGCGGCAGTTGGTGCAACTCGCCCGCGCGGGGATCAACGAATTAGTGGCGATGCAAAAGCAAGCCCTCGCCGTATGACCCGCCTCTATTGCGCCACTACGAATCCAGGCAAATTGAGTGAGTTTCAACACGCCGCGGATGAATTGGCCCCGGGCGAATTTCACTTCGATCTGCTGCCGGGCTTTCGCGAACTCGCGCCTCCGGAAGAAGACGGCGCGACGTTTGCCGCGAATGCCATTCTCAAGGCCGTCTACTATTCGCGGCATGCCGCCGGGATGGTTTTTGCCGATGATTCGGGCCTCGCGGTGGATGCCTTGGATGGGGCGCCCGGTGTGCATTCCGCACGGTTCTCCGGCCCCGCTGCGACGGATGCGGCAAACAACCGCCTGCTGCTGGAAAATCTGCGTGGGGTGCACAATCGCAAGGCGCGCTATGTGTGCGTGATTGCTCTCGCGCAGCGGGGCGAGTTGCTCGGCGTCTTCGAGGGATTCGTGGAGGGCGAGATCCTCGATCACGAGCGCGGCTCGGGCGGATTCGGTTACGATCCGATGTTCTACTATCCCCCCATTGGACTCACGTTCGGCGAGGCCACCAAGGAGCAGAAGCTGGGGGTGAGCCATCGCGGGGAAGCATTTCGCGCGATGTTGGAGTTCCTGCGGAGGTAGTCTATATGAAAGTTGGATTTCCACTTTATTCCGGCTTCGATACGCTTGACGTGCTGGGGCCGTTTCAGGCGTTCACCTTTGCCGGGCTGGACCGGTATCTGATCGCCGAAACAACTGCACCGGTCACCTCGTTTGAAGGCGTCACCATCCAACCCCACACCGATTTTGAGCACTGTCCCCAACTGGACATCCTGTATGTTCCCGGCGGGTCCGATCCGGTTTCCGCCGTGATCCTCAAAGGCTATCCCAAGCACAATCCCTATCTCGATTTTCTGATCGGCCAGGCGGCGGAGGCCAAGTGGGTTTGCTCGGTGTGTACGGGCGCGCTGCTGCTGGGGGCGGCGGGGTTGCTGGATGGCTGCGTGGCAACCACGCATTGGGCGTTCAAGGATGTTCTGCGGCTGTTCCCGTGCCACGTTGTCGATGATTACCGGCGTTATGTGCGCAGCGGCAACCGCATCACCGGCGGCGGCATTTCGTCGGGTATCGACCAGGCGCTCTACATCCTTTCGCTGGTGAGCGGACTTGGCGATGCCAGGCTTGCGCAGCTTTGCATGCAGTACAATCCGCAGCCGCTGACGCACTGTGGCGATCCGGACGATAGCGACATCAAAGACGATCCCGGGATGGTTCCGGGGGTGCTAAGCAACTGGGGCGTCGCCGCCACCGCGAAGGCAGTGGAGCAATGGCTCGCACACAAGCCCGTGACCGCCAGTTGACGGGCACAATTACCACTGCAGCCGCAGCACAATGATTGCGTGCCAGCGGCCAGTGCCAATGTCGGAAAAGCTTCCGCGTGTCCCCGTGAAGGTGCCGAAGCTCGATGGATCCGTACGGTTGAACGTCGAATTCGGCGGATTGAAGTTGTGGTACTTGTAAATGTTGTTGAAGTCCGTGCGTAGCGTGAACCTCATCTTCTCCAGAATCGACCACGACTTCTGCAACGATGCCTGCGGCCAGATAACGCCAGGCGCCTCCAGCGTGTTCCTTCCCATCGTGCCGATGGTGTAAGCCGCGGGATAAGCGAACCCGTTGATGTTCAGATACCGGTTCTGCGCCGCAAACGGGAAACGGTTGGGGCCGATGTCAACATGCGCGAGCTTCACCTGATCGTTCGGCAGGATCTGGTGGGGATGGTTGCCTACTCCAGGCAGATAATTGGACGGGCTGCCGGCGAAGGTGACCGTGAACGGCGGGCCAGTCTGGAAGGTCTGGATGAACACGAGTTCCCATCCCCCCAACACGGCGTTCTTCACACCGCCGCCATTCATCCACTTGCGCCCCTTGCCGAACGGCAATTCGGTGGTGATGGTGCTCACCCAGCGGTGATGGATATCGTAGTTGGCGCGCGCTTTTTCCAGGCTCCGGTTGTAGTACGTGATACCGCTCGCCGCACCGTCATTGTCGCCGTTGTTGATCGTCTTTGACCACGTGTAGAACGAATTCAGCGTCACCCCTCGCGAATAGCGCTTCTCGAAACGCAGCGTGGCGGCGTGGTAGGTGTTGTGGCCGAAGTTGCTTACCAGGTTCACGTTGCCGAATTGAGGAAACGGCTTGAAGTTTTGAAACTGTTGGCGCATGGTTTCCGTGCGGACCGGATCGCTGGGATATGGAAATGCGCTGATGGGGAGCACGTTGGTGTTCCAGGTGTTCATCAGCTTCACCCCGGCAGCGCCCTGGTAGAGAGCCTCCATCAGCCAGGTCTGGGCGAATTGATACTGGAAGCCGGCGGACCAATTCATGATGTATGGCGTGCGGAAATTGGGATCGTACCAGGTGGTGTTGCGCGAACCGTAGTTGGTCCCGATATATGGCACGCTGCCGTCGGCGGCGGTGGCGAAGTTAATGCGCGGCGGACCTTGCGAGAGTTTGAACACCGGACGCGGGTCGCCCGCGGGGGACTGCACGTTCGCGGTGGCGATGTATTCTTCAAAGTTCTGATTCAGGTCGTTTGTGAAGCTGTCGATGCTGATCAACGAAAAGCTCGAGCGGAACACCATCTTCGGTCTGAAGTTCCACGCCAGGCCCAGCCGCGGCTGGAAGTTGTTTAGGTCCTTCGACGACAGAAGCCCGCTGCCGTGCACAATCGCGCCCATGCGTCCGCTCGCCGGATCGATGGCCGCGGGATCAAATTGCGACTGCTGCCCGTACTTAGTTGAGAAGGGCGATTCGTAGGACCAGCGCAATCCGATGTTGATGGTCAGGTTCTTTATGGGGCGGAAATCATCCTGAATGTAGATCGCGTGGCTCCACCAGCGCGGCAGCCACGTTGCCTGATTACGCGTGAACTGGGCGCTCGACACGTTTCCTAGCAGAAAGCTTGCGAAGGTGTTTCCCGTGTTGGGAGTGAAAGGCTGCTCCGTGCCGCTGAAATTGTATACGCCTGATGGCAATGCTTCGGCCAGCGCGTTGTACCGCGTCCGTACCACTTCGTAGCCGCCTTTAATCGTGTGCCGGCCGGTCACCTTCGTCAGGTTCTCCTGCATTGTGAAGTCTTCCGCCACGTTTTGAAAACGGCCGCCAGGGTTACCGTTGAATCCAGTGACCAGGCGCGGAAAAGTGGTTGGGTCGGCGTTCGGAATGCCAAGCTGCGAAGCCCAATCCTGACCGTAGCTCGCCGGATCTTTTGTCTCGTGCCGGCGGTTGAAGCCCAACCGGAATTCGTTGATCACGGACGGCGAAAACGTATAGGTATCGGACAGAACGATGTTGGTGAAATCATTGGGCAGAACCATTACTGGGTCATAGAGAGACCAGTTGACGTCAGTCGAATAGCGGCCAGGCGCGCGGTTGCGCATTCGCGAGAAGCGTCCGAAGATGCGGTGATTCGTGTGGAACTGATGGTCCACCTTGGTGTCGAAGCGGTTGAAGTAGTAGCGTCCTTTGGTGGGCAGAACGAGGTCCTGCGTCACGCCGCCCGGTGTTACCACGCCGGGCCGGTTCGCAGGAGTCCAGGGATTGTAGGAGAGGAATTTCTTCACCGCGGGATCGAAGCGTGCGGTAGGAATGCGGTTCTGCGCGAATGGACTGCGAACATAGGAAGTGGTTCCGTTGGCGTTCTGAATGACCCGCGTGGTGTCGGGATCGTAGAGGGGAAAACCGCGCCCGCCAAAGCTGAAGTCGCCGTTGTACATGTCCTGCGTCGGAACATTCGTGATCGCGGTTTCCGAAACTTTCTCATGATGGCGTTGGAATCCGAAAAACCAGAACGTGCGGTTTTTGCCGTTGTAAATCCTGGGCAGGTACACCGGGCCGCCGGCGGTGGCCGACATTTCGTGATAGCTCCACGGATTGCAGGGCAAGCCAACGTCGCAACGCTTGAGCTGATCGAAATACTGCCGGTGAACCAGGTTGCCATTGAGGTAGCGATCCTCCGCCGAGCCGTGGAATCCGTTGGTGCCGGATTTGTACACCGCCGAGAGTATGCCGCCACCCTGATGTCCGAACTCCGCGGGCATGCCGGTGGTCACCATCTTGAATTCCTGGATCATGTCTAGTGTGCCGGTCATGATGCGCTGATCGTCGTTGACCGCACCACGCACCGGTTCTTTGCCGCTCACCCCGTCGAGCGTGAGGCCGAGGCTGCGCTCCCGCTGGCCATCCGGATGGAGGCCGTTGATCACGTTGAGACCAGGCATGTAGAGGGTCATTCGCTTGATGCCCTTCTGCATGACGGGCAGTTTCACCACGGTCTCGCCTTCCATAATTTGCCCGGTGAGCGAGGTTTCGGTTTCCAGCAGCGGCGTGGCCGCTTGCACGTTCACCGTATCGCTGAGTTGGCCCACTTCCAGCGTGACGTCGATGCGTGGCGTTTCGTTCGTACGTAGCGTGACGCCATCGCGCACGTATTTCCTGAACCCGCCGGCCTCGATAGTGAGCCGGTAGCTGCCCGGGCTGAGGTAAGGGATGTAGTAAGAGCCTTCCGCGGAAGTGATGGTTTCCGAAACGAAGGCGGTTGCGGTGTTGACGACGTTTACCTTCGCGGCAGGGATGATGGCGCCGGAGGAATCGGTGACGGTGCCGACAAGGGTCGCGCCGCCGGTGGTTTGTGAGGAGGCCAACAAGGCCGTGAGTGTTACGACGAGAAGCGCTCTCAACAGAAACATGGTGAGACTCCCAGAGAACGGTCCAATGGGAGGGATTATATTGGAGCGCAGGTAGAAAGTCAAAAATTTCAGCGGCCGCGTGTCCCCGGCGTGTCCAGGCGCCTACTTGGCGCTGAATCCGTCTATCCGGACTTCCAACTGGTGATTCACGCGGATGCCGTAGATGCCATCGGTGACGGCCATCGCGCCGCTCTTGGCTTCGGAATGCACTGTGACGCCATTGACGACGAAATCGACCTTATCAGCGGCGACGCGCACTTCCAGAGCATTGACCGATTTGCCGCTGTCGTCCGGCTTCTTTACCGCATCGTGCGGCGTGCGTCCCTTTACGTTGCTGGTGGATGCTCCTTCGCGCCGCTTCACGAGGAACGTGCCGTTCTGCGCAACAAGGAAATAGAGGTAGTTCTGCATGCCGCCTTCCAGATCCTTTCCGCCGAACACCAGCCCGTAGTAGTTGGCGTGGCCACTGGGCTTCACCAGCGTGAAGTTCCCCTTGAGCGTATAATTGCCCTTCGCCGTGTGCGCGGGATTCCAGTAGGTGGCGGCCTGCGGGTTGGTGGCGTGGAAGCCGGAGCCTTCCGCAACGAACTTGATGTTGCCGGGAGCATCCGGATCCGATGCCGACTCGGAGCGGTCGACCCGCATCTTCCAGCCTTTCGGTGCTTGCGCGAACAGCGCGGGAGTGATGGCGAGCAGAGCCGCCAGTGCGAGAGTGTGTTTCATTGGGAGACCTTCCTGATTCAGGCGAACGAGGCCTATTATACGACTGCCGGGCGTCGTGAGATGGGTACGCCTCGAAGGGCGGTCCTCTACTGAGCGGCGACGCTCGCGTGTACGGGATCCCCGAAGCACCGGATGCGCGCTCGCTGGAACGGCCGCCCAGCCAGCGCCTGCCTGCAACATCGCCCGGCGGGGTTCCGATGTTTCATAGGGCTATCATATCCGTTAGGAGCGTTATGCCAAGAACCACTGTGAAGGTCACTCCGCGGGACGGCGGGTGGGAGGTGCGCCGCGGCAGTTCTCCCAACCGGCCTGTTTACGCAACCAAGAGGGAAGCGATTCGCGCCGCCCGGGCGATTATGAAAGGAATTGAGCTTGGGATGATCCTGGTGTACGCCCCGAACGGCAGGATCTATTCCCGGGAGCACTACGGCGATCCGCCCATTCATCGGTCTCGCTTGAGAAGTTCGCTCGGCACGGCGGCCATTGATGCGGCCATTGATGCTGTGATGCGCGAGCAGTTGGGAGGAGACTGATCTGTTCGGGTCTGAAAGCAACAATGCGGTGTTCGTCAATTGCCCTTTTGATCCCGCCTATCTGCCCATCTTTCGGGCGATAATCTTCGCCATTCACGAGCTCGGATTCGACCCGCGCTGCGCGCTCGAGGTGGACGACGCTAGCGAAACACGTCTTCACAAGATCGTGCGGATCATCTCAGAGTGCGCATACGGCATTCACGACCTCTCCGCTGTTTCCCTAAGCCGGTCGACCAATCTGCCTCGGTTCAACATGCCCTTGGAACTCGGCATCTTCCTCGGATGCAAGTTCTATGGGAGCCCCCCACTGAATGAGAAAATCTGTCTGATTCTTGACAGCGATCCGTACCGCTATCGCGCCTCTGTCTCTGACTTGTCGGGACAAGACATTCATTGCCACCATGGAGAGCCGGCGCAAGCAATCATCGAAGTGAGGAATTGGCTGGCTGCGGCCTCGCGAGCACCAAGGCTTCCAGGCGGGGCCAATCTGGTTGCTCGCTATGATGCCTTTCAGTCGAATCTGCCTCGCTTATGCAAGAGGCTGCACAGACAACCCGGCGAACTGACTCACATGGACTATTCGGAAATCGTCGAGAGATGGCTGAGGAAGAAACGAAGAGGAGCGCCGAAGCATGAGCATCTATGACCGGTTCGCCGTCCGCACCATCATCAACGCGAAAGGCCCGTCCACACGGCTTTCCGGCGGCTTTCTCGCTCCCGATGTCGCCGCGGCGATGACCGAAGCCGCCACCTACTGTGTGGAGATGACGGAGTTGCACGCCGGCGCCAGCAAGGTGATCGCGGAAGTTACCGGCGCCGAAGCAGGCATCGTCACCTCTGGCGCTGCCGCCGGATTGCTGATGGGCACCGCCGCCTGCGTCGCAGGCCTGGACCCTGGCAAGATGTCGCGACTGCCCGACGCTCGCGGCATGAAGAACGAAGTCATCATGGTCCGCAGCCAGCGCAACTTCTACGATCACGCTGTTCGCACCACGGGCGCACACATCGTCGAAGTGGGCCTGCCGGACCGCTACGCCGGAGCGGGCGTGCGCGATGCCGAAGCGTGGGAGATCCAACAGGCCATCACCGCCAATACTGCCGCCGTCGTCCACGTTGCCGGCGGAGCCGCGCAGCCCGCACTCGCGGATGTGGTTCGAGTAGCGCATGAAGCCGGAGTGCCGGTGCTGGTGGATGCGGCCGGTCAATTGCCGCCGGTCTCGAATCTGCGCCGCTTCATCAGCGAAGGTGCGGACCTGGTCGCCTTCAGCGGCGGCAAAGCGATTGGAGGACCGCAAGGCTCCGGTATCCTTGCGGGCAAGCGCGATCTGATCATGAGCGCGCTACTGCAGCACCTCGATCTCGACATCTACTGGGAGCAGTGGGCTCCTCCGAAAGCGCTCATCGACAAGGACCGCCTCGCCGGCGCCCCGCAACACGGCATCGGACGGCCCTGTAAAGTTGGCAAAGAGACCATCATCGGATTGCTGGTGGCGTTGCAGAACTTCGCCTCCGAATCCGGCGAAGCCCGCACGCGCCGCTTTGCCGCTATCATCCAGCGCCTGCACGCCGGATTGGAAGGTGTGGACCATGCTCGCATCCAGGTGACTGGCGGAGCCGTCCCCAAACTGGAACTGCATCTCACGGCCAACGCGCCGCTCACCGCCATGCAACTCTGCATCGAACTGGAGCGCGGCAGCCCCAGCGTACACGCCGACCCCTCGCGTGTCTGCAACGGCATCGTGTCCTTCTCGCCATGGTGTCTCAAAGAGGGCGATGAACAGCACATCGCGGCCCGCGTGAAGCCGCTGCTCCGCTACTGAGCGGCGCTATAATCGACGGCAAGGGACGGGCTATGAAACTGTTACTGCTGATGGCGGCGGCCGGTTGCGCATTCGCATCGCAGACGGTCAAAACGGATGAACTACCCGCCGATACTTTGATCACGCTGCAACGCGGAGCATGCGAGAAACGTTGCGCCGTCTACAACCTCGTCATCTTCGCTGACGGGTCCGTCATCTACGATGGGCGCTACAACGTCAAACGGACGGGTCTGATCAAGTCCTCGATTACCCGCGAAGCGTTGGGCGCTCTGCTCAAGGATGTGGATGCGGCCGGGTTCTACCGCCTGCCGGACCGTCTGGGCTACGGCTCCACCGCCGGGTGCGATTCCGTTCTGTCCGACGCACCCACCGCGATTCTCTCCGTTGCCACTGCCGGCAAATCCAAGACAGTGCTCCATGATCTGCGCTGCAAAGGCAAGGTCCCGGATCAACTCAAGGGACTTGAGGAACGCATCGATCGCGCCGTGAATTCTGTTCGCTGGATCAAATAACAGAGGAGGCATCGAGAATGGCATTCAATCGCGACGACGCGGTCAACTACGCGAAGAAGCACTGGAACATTCCCTGCCACGACGGTGTGTTCTGGCTGAGCAACGAAGCGATCGTGATTGAGCAGTGGCGCAAGCGGTTGAAAGCCCCGGCCGCCGACGGGTGGGAGCCGATGTTTGTAGACGACGGCAAGGGGCGCGAGAAGGCCGTTTTTCGCCGGACCGTCGGGTCCACCATCGAGGAAAAACTGATCAGCCCCTGGGAGGGCATCGCCGACTGTGCTCATTACCTCTCCCTCTGTCTCACCGCCGGTGGAGCCAAGATCAATGAGCGCGGAGTCACCGGACTGGTGAACACACTGCAGGAGCGAGGCGATACAAAGACCCTTTGCGAGCGGGTGGAGCGCGCCAAAGCCCAACAAGTCATCGACACCGGCATCCCCAAGAAGGGAGACATGGTCGGCTACTTCAACGTGAGCCCCGATGGCGATTATGGCGGACGCCTGGCATACGCCCACTCCACGATGTATGTGGGCAAGATTGACTCGGCCCGGATTGGCGGCGTTACCTGCCACACCATCTGCCGTTTTCCGCCGCTGTCATGGGTCAACGATAGCTGGTGGCTTCACGACGGCTACACCTACACCATCATCCACTGGTCCGTCGACGACCCGGCGCCGGATCCGGCCAAAGCCGCCGCGCTTGAAGGCTGGTGGCGTCTCGACTACTCCGGCAGGACCGAATACTACCTCATCAACAAAGGCGGCAGCGCCCGCTACACCAAGAAAGCGCCCAAAACCAACAAGGACGTCATGCACGCCCCAGAGGGCTCCGCGTATTGGTTCATGGCGGCCGACAAGAAGATCACCTTCGTCTGGCGCAAAACCGGCACCGTCGAGGTTTGGACCCCCGGCGCGGGCAACAGCTACAGCAGCATGATCAACGGCGCCACACCAGGCACCCTCGCCAAGCTTTAGCGGGCCGCGCAAGTTGCGCAAATGTAACGCTTCTTCTCTAGGCCCGGGGGGTTATTTCAGTTACAATACAAAAAAGGGGGTGAGGTTCAATAGCCTCTCTCCGTCTCGCAACAATTTCAGGAGCAAGCATGATGGCACGCAAATTTACGTTGATTCTTTGTGCCGTTCTCGCCTTAACGGGGTTGGCTTCCGCTCAAACCATTACCGCGTCGATCACGGGTAATGCGAGCGATCCATCCGGAGCCGTTATAGCCGGCGGAACCGTCACTGCAACCAATACGGAAACCAATGTTCGTACAACTACCACGACCAACGCGGAAGGAATCTACACGTTCCCATTCTTGAGAGTGGGACCCTACACAGTAACGATGGAGGCAAAGGGCTTCAAGAAGGCCGTCATTGGGCCGTTCAATGTAGAAGCCAACCAGATCGCCCGTATCGACGTGAAGCTCGAGATCGGCGACACTTCGCAGACCGTGGAAGTCACCGACGTCGGTGCGCTGCTGCAAACCGAAACGCAGGCTACCGGCGATACGCTGTCTTCCACCAAGCTCACCAGCATTCCGCTGAACGGGCGCAACTTTGCGACGTTGACGCTGCTCGTTCCCGGCGCCGTTTCCACCCAGCCCGGCGCAATGAACACGGCCTCCCGTTTCCAGGGCAGCGGCTCCCGCCCCCAGGTGAACGGAAACCGCGAGCAGACCAACAACTTCATTCTTGACGGTGTGGACATCAACCAGAGCGTCGACAACCAGATCGGCTATCAGCCGAATGTGGATGCGCTGGAAGAAGTGAAAGTCGTCACCGGTAACGCCGGCGCCGAGTTCGGCAACGTCGGCGGCGCGAGCGTGGTGATGTCGATGAAGAGCGGCACCAACGAATTCCATGGCAACGCGTTCGAGTTCCTGCGGAACGAGAAGCTTGACGCCAACGGTTTCTTTGCCAACCGCGCCCGCACCCAACGTCAGGCGCTGCGTCAGAATATTTTTGGCGGCACGTTCGGCGGTCCCATCCAGAAGAACAAGACGTTCTTCTTTGTGGACTATGAGCAGACCGAGCGTCGTATCGCCGGCCCGGCGACTGCGGCGGTTGCTCCGGCCACATGGCGCAACGGCGACCTGAGCCAGTTCCCAACCGTGCGAGATCCGGCCACTGGCACATCCACTCTCACTCGTACTCCTTTCCCCGGCAACCAGATTCCGGTGTCCCGGTTCGGCCCGGCGGC
>JACQZR010000091.1 GCA_016213775.1 Acidobacteriota bacterium | reverse complement strand
TGGGTGGCGCGTGGTGAAGCACGTGAAATCGAACGCGATTGTGTATGCGAAGCAAGGGCAGTTGATCAGCTCGGGGGCGGGTCAGATGAGCCGGGTGGATTCAGTGAAGTTCGGAGCGGCGAAGGCGGTGTTGCCGCTGGCGGGGGCGGTGGTGGCATCGGACGCGTTCTTCCCGTTCGCGGATGGCGTGGAAACGGCGGCCACTCATGGGATTACGGCGGTGATTCAGCCAGGCGGGTCGGTGCGCGATGAGGAAGTGATTGCGGCGGCCAACCGGCTGGGCTTGGCGATGGTGTTTACGGGGGTCAGGCATTTCCGGCACTAGCCGGGGATCTGCGCTTGGCGAGCGCGCTTGCTTGGCGTGCAAGAGGTCCCCGGGTTCAAATCCCGGCGGCCCGACCAAATTCCTCAAACACTTACAGACGCCACGACCTCCAGACACCCCATTCTGGAGTCTTCAGGAGGTGAACGTCGCACTCCGAGCGTTCTGCGGTGAGAGATGGGACTCTCGTTAATCTCCTTCCCTCCGACTTCCGCACTCGACGTGTCTTCCAAGAACAAACAGATCCCGCTCTACGCCTCGATGGGCGTTGTCTGGGCTGGCGGTCACTCGAAGCCGCTCAGAAGATGGTGGCCGCAGGTTTCTGGAAGCCGTCCTATGGACGGAAGGGCCATCTAAAGGGTCGCGATCCACGTCTACGACGACCTGATCACGATCAACCGCTCACCCAAGCTGGTCGACGCCGCCATCAATCGAAGAGACCGCGTCCTGAACGTCCAGAACAAGCGCCGCGGTGTTTCCGCGCGTCGCGGCGACGGGACGTTTGGCGAGATCATACCAGGCGAGTCAGCGATCACCGACGCCGGCTATCTTGTCGCCCGTGGCCCGATCGCGACTGTGGAGATCGGCATCGAGGTCAAGGTCCTTGCAAAGGCCATGATCAAGCAGATCGACCGGGTGATCAACGATCTTCGCAACCAGGTGGTGCAGTTCAAGCGCGGTGGCGGCAACCCGATCTGCATTGCCGTAATCGGCATCAATCAGGCCGAGAGTACAGTCGGCTACGAGGGTGATCGCCCGTTTCCGACGACAGGCAAGCAGGGCTTCCTGCACCCATTTCAGGAAGCTCCGGAAGCAGAACGGCGCTTGCTTGCATCGGCCGCGCCGGATTTCGACGAATTTCTGATTCTCCGCTTCAAGGCGACGAACGCGCCATTGTATCCGTTCGAGTGGGTCAACTACAACGAGACGCGACTGGACTACGCGGCGGCGCTCTCACGGATCAGCGCGCGGTATCAGCAGCGGTTCTGAACGCTGTGTCGCGGGCACAAAGACCCAAGTGCGCGACGACGGGGATCGCCTGGGCAGTATCCACAGAAAATTTGCAGGTGCTTGGAACCTCAATGAATCTCATAGCGCCGCATCTTTTCATACAGCAGCCGCCGGTGGATCTTGAGAATTTCGGCCGCCCTGGTCTTGTTGCCACCGGCCTCGCGGAGGGCCTTGTCGATCAGAGACCGCTCGAGCCTCTCGACAGCGGATTCGAGGCCGTCCTGTGGAGACGACGTCTCGGGCTCGGTGGCTCGCGGAGCCGAAGGAAGTGAACCAAGGTGAATCCGGTCTGCAGTGATGATGCCGCCGTGCGCTAGCACCCGAGCGCGCTCTATGACATTTTCAAGTTGGCGCACGTTTCCCGGCCAGTCATAGGTACAGAGCACCTCAAGCGCCTCCGAAGTAATCGAGCCTGGTGAGGTGGCGCGGCCGAGAAAGTGTTGCACCAGCGCGGGAATGTCTTGTGTTCTTTCACGCAACGGGGGCAGCTCAAGGTTGACCACGTTGAGCCGGTAATACAAGTCCTCACGAAAGCGTCCCGCTGCGACTTCTCCTTCCAGATTCTTTGCTGTGGCGGCAACCAAGCGGATATCGACGCGAATGGGCTTGTTGCTTCCCAACCGCTCGATCGTGCGCTCCTGAAGGGCACGTAGGAGCTTCACTTGCAGAGACGGCGGCAGATCACCGATTTCGTCCAAAAAGAGCGTCCCGCCAGAAGCTTCCTCAAAACGGCCGATGCGCCGCAAGAGTGCGTTCGTGAAGGCCCCTTTTTCGTGTCCGAATAGCTCGGATTCAAGCAGTGCCTCCGGAATCGCGGCGCAGTTGATCTTGACCAGTGGCCCGCGGCCGCGAGCGCTGTGCTCGTGAATAGCGTTTACTACGAGTTCCTTGCCCGTACCTGACTCACCGCGGACGAGCACGGTGGCATCGCTACCGGCGACCTGGCCGATGAGCTTATAGATCCGCTGCATTGCAGGGCTCTGTCCCACGATGGCGCCGGGCGTCCGCTCCCGAAGAGACTCCACTTCCCGTCTCAGGGCGCGCTGCTCGAATGCCCGCTGGACCAGGAGCAGCAGTTCACCGGCGTCGATCGGCTTGGTAATGTAATCGAAGGCGCCTTGCTTCATGGCCTCGATGGCTGTATCGCTGGTGCCATAGGCGGTCATCACAATGACCGACGTGTCGATGTTGCGATCCCGCAATCTTCGCAACAAAGTAAGTCCGTCCAGCTTGGGCATACGAATGTCGAAAAGTGCGACCTCCGGGCGACGCTCAGCGGTCAGTTGTAGGGCCTGGTCGCCATCGTCGACACTGAGGACTTCGTAGCCCTCAGCCGCGAGCAATCCCGCAAGCGCCGTGCGGGCGGTGCGTTCATCTTCGGCAATCAGGACTAGTCTGTCTGGCATGGCTTGGAACCGGCAAGCGGATCAGAAAGCTTGCGTGTGTCTGTTCAGTGTCGTATATCAAATCTCCACCCATTCGGCGCGCCAGTTCACGCGAGACGGCCAGGCCCAAACCCACGCCATTTGGCTTGTCCGAGTGGAACATCTCGAAGAGATGGTCACGCTGCTCCGGACCGAGCGCGGCGCCGCTGTCAGTCACGCGTACTTCCGCTTGGCCGTTTGCGTATATCTCGATGCAAACCCAGCCGCCCGTGCCGAGGGATTCGAGCGAATTCAGCAGCAGGTTCAACAGCACCTGCCGGAAATGCGCGGAGTCAAACAGCGCGCTGATGTACGGAGTTAATTCGCTCACAGTGATCTCGATTCCCTGGCGCGTGGCCTGGGCGGCTATCAGCTTCAGCGCGCGGTCCACAGCCGGGCGGATGGGCTGTGGCTCTAGTTTGAGGGGTTGGTTGCGGTCAAAGACGAGTAGCTCACGTACGAGGGACTCAAGTCGGTCGACTTCCTCGACGATGAGGTCCGCCTGGTTCGGGTCCGGCTGGCCCGTTGCGATCTGGCGTTTGAGGAGCTGCGAAGCCAGCTTAATCCCATTGAGGGGGTTGCGAACCTCGTGAGCGACAGCGGAAACGAGGCGTCCCATCGCGCGCAGACGGTCTTCACGGCGAAGCTCAGCCTCTAGCGTGCGGCGGATTGCAACCATACGGTTAATCGAACGCGCAATGTCACCAAGTTCGCCGGAAGTCTCCGGAATCTGGTGTTGAAAATCGTGCTCGAGACGGGCCAAGCCGCCCTTGATCCGAGCGACGCCCCGCGCCAGGCCGACGGCAGTCACTAAGGACGCCAGCAAGCTGAGCAGCGCGGTCGAGACAAGACCGACGAGCCACCACCGGCGCTCCTGTAGAGCGGAGGCACCGAAGCCCGTGACGCGTTTCATGGCCCAAGCGACGGTTGTGGCATTCCGGTCGCCTCGAGCTCCAATGACCACGGCTTCGCCAGCACCTCGAAGCACACGTTCGGTATAACGCCGTGTGCGATCTGCTTCTTGCGCCGCAGCGACGATCTCAGCAGATTCGGCGCTGGGCACGTCTGTCTTCCGATCCGGATTGACATGTGTAGGGAACGAGTAGCCCAAGAAACCCGTCGGCGTCCAGTAGCCGCCCTCGACACCCGGATAAGATCGCAGGACCGCGTTCGAGACACCGCGAAGAGACACATCCTTAAGCTCAGGGGCTAAAGCGGCCCAGTCGCTCTCGATTGCAGCGCGCTCGGAGGACTGACCTGTCAGCTCATCGACGGCAGCGGCAACAGCGCGGCTGGCATCGGCGAGTAGCACCGATTCGGCTCCGCGCACGGCATCTGAAATCAGGAACCAGCTCAGCGCCGCGATCAGAACCCCAGTGACGCAGGTCAGGCCGAGCTGCCATTGCATCTGCCGGCCTGCCAAGGGAGTCGCCATGATCCTCTATTATTTCAGCCGCGGCGGCTCGCGGACCGGTGCGGCGGTATGCGCCAGGTGTTCTAAAGCCTTGACGATCTCTTCGGACGCCTTGGTGAATTCATCGGTCTCGCGAGATTGCTTCTGGTCATAGGCGCGGCGGGCCTTCTGATAGAACTGGCGAGCCATTTGGGACAGGTTCTTCGCGCGACTGTCCTTGCTTTGAGACTGGAAGTAGTCGGCCTGTTGGAGCCGGAAGTAGGCTCGCTCGAGGTGTTCCGACTGCTCCTCCCGTGAGGGCGGGCCGGTTCGAGTTTCGTCACGGGAGTGCCTGATGTGGTCTACTGCTCGCGTGAGCGCGTCGGCGGTCTGGATCAGGCCCTCGGCGGGCTGAAACTGGCCTTCGGCGACTCGTCGAGATGCGTCACTCAAATACTGCTTCGCAGCCGCTTCGAGCGTGCGGGCAGACGGGTCGTTCACCACTACTTCAGCCAACCGGTCACGCACCTTTTCGATGCGCTGCGAAAGGCGGACTTCGGGCGGCGGCGGCCCTTTCTTCTTGCCTCCCTTCTTCTGTGCGGGCGCTATGCCGGGCGCCACCCAGAGCGAAACCAGGACCACCGGCACGAGGAAAAGCAGTCGCATAACGATCCTGATCATGGCAGAACGACGATGTTCGCACGACGCTGGGCAAAGGTGTGTGCGATACGATCGAAGACATTGAATTGGGCCACGTAGCGGCCCGGTGGCAGCTTGGCTAGTGATACTGAAATGGTTAGCGGTACCGTCGCCCGGCGCTGCGTTCCGTACTGCTCCATTACCACTGGCTCGCTTTCGAGAACGAGATCATTGCCGCGGTAGACTGTTACCGTCGAAGCGATGCTGGGCTTCTGATGGTTTGAGCTGGTACTGGGGTAGTACAGCTCGGCGTAAGCGAATAATGTCTGATTACGGCGGAACACGCGCGTGATACTCGGTACCAGCTTCTCGCCATTATGGACCAGAGGGTGGGCGGCCTCGCGCTTCTGATTGGTGTCGGCGCGACCAGCCGCCGCAGTGATTAGTTCGCGTTGTGCGCTCCAAACTACCGAGCTGACGGAGACCCACTCCCGCTCCGGCCAGGATTCCGGAACGCGAAACGGCGTTTCGAAGGTACCCATCTGTCCGGTTTGATTCTCGCGGACAAGGAACTTAAAGCGGTACTCTCCGGGGGCTACGGTAAAACCAGTGTCGTACTGAAAGTGTCCTCGGCTGCGGCGGGCCGACGCTTCATCGCCGAGCCTGACGCGAATTGCATCACGAACGGCGGCAACCATGGCGCCTTTCCCATCGCGAACCTGGCCGATGAAGTCGAAGACAGTGTATTCCTCCTCGCCGCGCCGCGCCAAAGGGATTTGTGAACCGGGAATCTTGAGCGCCACCGGCACGAAGTACCGTCCCGGCGAAAGCCTGAATGAATTGACCTCGAGCGCGATGGGCAGGCTCGTCACCGGATCGCCCAGAAGAAGTGCGTCTTCGAGTTGACGCTCTTTGTCGGTGCTGGTCATTCTGTCGAAACGTTTGGCAGCGAAATAGCCGGCGCGATGATCCACTCGGAGAACGGGGAACTCCGGCAGACGGACCTGTGTCTTGCGAAACCGCCCGTCCTCGGCAGCATTGGTGCTGTAGTAGCCAAGAATGTAGTAGCTCTGGAACGCGTTCTGTGCCTGCGTGATTCCCTCGCTGAGATCGTTGGAGTCGAACAGCGCCTTCCCGCCCGTATCGGCCGCGAGGGTGTAAAGGGTTTGCTGCTGCGCCCGCAGTGAATCCATCAGGCCGTATTGAGTGGCTCCGCTGAACAGTCCTGCCCCGTTGGGAGCGCCGCGCGAAGCGTCTCCTCCAGGCGGCATGGCAACCAGACCGCGCGAGTCAACCGGATAGAAGGCGATGTTTGCCCGAACGGCGGCATTGGCTGCCGCCCTCAGTTGTGAAAGATTCTCGATGCCCGTCTTGCCGATCCCACTGGAGAAGTAAACGAGCGCCTTCTTTTCGGGCAGAGCCGCGAGCATGCGGGCGGCTGTGGCGAGGGCCGAAAGTCTACGATCGGTATTGAAGAGTTGAAATTCAGCATCGTCAGCCTCGAAAGCAGCGCCCGTGTTGGCGGTAGTGTCCGGATTACCGGCGCCGAGTTCCGCAGCGAGCGCGCTCGTCTCACCAATGCGGAAGCCACGGATGACACGCGTCAGGAGATCGCGATCGCCAATGAAGTCCTGAACGACCATAAGGCGGGAAGAAAACGTCATCACAGCGACCTGGTCGTCGGCTGTCATTTTCTCTTGAAGAAACTTCAGCGCGCCCCGCTGAGCGCGGAACTGGTCCTCGACAAGCATGGCAGAGAAATCAAAGTAGAGCACGATCAGGCGCCGGTTGCGATACTGGACCTGGCCCGGTGACGCGGCGCGAATCGTCCCCTTGCGCTCCCGTGCGGGAGGTAACGGTCTGGCGGCTCCCAGCGGCGCACTAAGGTGCTGGAACTCGAAGACGGAGACCTTCTGCCGCTTGCCGTCTTCAAGCACGATGAAGTCTTCCGGTATCAGGTTGTCGACAGTCTTGCCGGTGCGGTCCCGCACAGTGACGTTGAGAACCACCAAATTCGTCGTTGTCGAGAACTTCACCGGAGGCGGTTCTTGTGCCCGCAACGCTAGAATGACCACGACACTGATGATCGCTCGACGCATGCTAGAACCTCACTCGGAGATGCAGCACCAACGTGCGCATCGGCTGGGCAGCAGTAGCCAGACCATACTCGGAAGCATTGACGACGGTGCCAATCCCGCTGATATTGACATGGTTTGTGAAGTTGGCACTCTCGGCGCGAAGCTCCATGCGGCGGCGATCGTCCCCGAGACGGAACGATCGCGCCAGAGCGAGATTGGCGACGAGGGACTGGATGCCAGGAATGCTATTACGCGCAGCGTTGCCGAAGCGTACGCCTGGGGGCAAACCGAAGGCCAGCAGATTGAAGAAGCCAGCACCAGCGCCAATGGGTAAGCCGGTGGCATCAGCGCGGCCAGCCCCGATCGCGCCAGTGCCTCCAGAGTCTGAGCGATTGCCGAGCACGCGGGCCGTGAACGGCGTGCCGCTCGAGTAGAGGATCGTACCGCCGATCATCCAGTTGCCGAAGAGCAGGCTTTTCCAATCACTTCCGCGCAACAGCGAGCCCGTGTCTCCTAAAGGGGAATTCCAGAGATAGGAGAAACCGGCCCGATGACGTTGATCGAAGCACGACAGGCCGCGCTCAGCTCGCAGGTTCCGGTCGTCCTGGGCGATCGTACCGCCGCCGCCACCGAGCGTGGAGGCGTTGTCAATCGACTTGGCGAAAGTGTAGAGCATCTCCGCCGCAAATACCTTTTGAAAATGACGGATGAATTTGAACTGTGCTGCGTGAAAGATGGAGCTGCCCTCGGAACTCTCGAACGTGAACCCGACGGCGTTGCCGATCAGCCGGCGCTGTTCAGACGTGAGGGGCGAACCGGGAACGGCCCGGTTAGGCAGGCGCTGGATGTCGAGCCGCGTCCCCTTGGTGCCGAGGTAACCCAATTCGAAACCGATGTGGTGCGCAAGGTCATGCTTAATCGAAAGATTCCAAGTCTGTGCATACCCGGCGCGATAGCTCCGGTCGACGGCAAACGTGTTGGTGATCGCCTTCGGTTGCCCCCCGGTGAATCCGGTTTCGATAGTCAGAGGACGTTCCGGTGTGGAATTAACAATATTCGTCCTGGCGAAGGGAGGCTGGGCTGAGAGCTGCGCGGGAAAACGCTGGTAGGTCGAGCCGTCGAAGAAGACGCCGTAGCCGGCACGAATGTGGAACTTGCTTCCTTCGATAGGGCGCCAAGCCAAGCCGATGCGCGGAGACAGATTGTTCCGGTCGGCATCGATGAGTGCGGCCGGGAACTGGCCATTGTACGGTCCGATCCCGCCCGCCTGCACGGGTGTGACAGCGGTAAATCCAGGAGCGATGTCGAGGTTTGTCATGCGCCCATACTTTTCCACGGGAGGAACAAAGTATTCGTAGCGCACCCCGTACTTGAGCGAGAGCCCCACGAGCGGCTTCCAGTCGTCCTGAACGTAGGCGCTGTAGATCCAGCCACGGAAATAATTGTCCGATCCACCAAAGCGGATCGAGCCGGACTGCGGAAGGCCGAGCAGGAAATCAGCAAAGTCGAAGCCGGACTGCACGAGGGGTTGTCCGGTTGCGTCGAAGGCGCTCGTTGCAAGGCCGGTGAATGTGTATGTTCCGCGCGCGTTTTGGTCGGTGATTGTGTCGCTGTGCGTGCGGCGAACTTCGACTCCGGCATCGATCTTGTGTACTTCCTGGTGCCATTTGAGCGTCTCGTTAAGGACCAGGGCCTGGTCGCGCCGCAGCAGAGCGCTCCCGTCGGAAAGGCCCGCGAAATTTGTGAAGCTGAGGTTCGGCGGGCCGAAGTTGACGGGGTTCTGGGACGTTCCCTGAATTCCCAAATCGCCGCCGACATCCCGGCCAAAGGCGAAGAATGGAATGAGCTGAGTGCGGTTCCGGCTAAAGGAGAGGCGCAGATTGTTGACGGACTTACCCCCTAGGCTATGAAGCCAGCTCAAGCCGGCGCTCATACCGAGTCCTTCGGAAGAGTCGCGAAAGCCGAATAGTTGCGCGTTTTGAGAGTCGCTGGTCTGCAGGGCGACAGAGGCATCCAGGTGGTCTGCACCGGAGATGCTATGGTTGATCCGCGTCGATACATCATGGCGGTTCTGCGGAACAGAAAAGAATGCCTGGTAGTTGCGAACGCCACCGGCTTGGTTCGGCAGCGGGATGTATTGGAGCAGTCCGCGGGAGGCCCGGCTAATGCGGCTCTCGGGGATCCGGTTGTCTGGGAACGGCAGTCCGGAGAGCGGGTCATAAACGAGTGCGCCGGACTCGTGGAGGTCGCCAGCGCGCAGGGATGGGCCGGGTAGTGTCCCCATGCCGAAGTATGGGTTGCTGCTGCGTGTGGTCGAGTAGCTTGCGAAGAAGAACGTTCGACTCATATCGACGATTTTCGGAATGACTAGCGGGCCGCCGATGGCGAACCCGGCCCGTAACTGGGAATACGGTGCTCTCTCCACGGGCTGGCTGTTAATGGCATAGGGCCGCGCATCCAACGCAGCATTGCGCACACTCGAGTAGAAGGAACCGTGCACTTTGTCGCGCCATCGATTCATGCGATTGCCGAAGACCGACACTCCTGGTTCGGCTCCCTTCGGCCCCTTGGCTTCTTTCTTCTTCGGCTCGGGCTTTGGTTTCGGCACGGCCGGCCCGCCCGGGCCAGGTCCGCCGAAGCCCGCGAACTCGCCCGGCGCCTCAAATCTCCCTTCGACACCGGCCAGTTGCTTTTCGGGTTTTGGCGCGCCGGGCAAGGGTGGACCCTTGTCAGCATCCTTCACCCAGTCGTTGCGCATTCTGTTCAGTTCGTCGTCGCGAGCCGCGAATTCAAGTCCTCGGCTCAGGCTCCCGCTCACCAGGACGGATTCCCCTGCTTCGGATGCAAGTGAGGACAAGTCTTCGTGACTGCTCTCTGTCGGGCGTTCAGGTTTCTGGGGCGCTGCCGCAACGGTGGCGAGCGGCTCTTTGGGATCCTCTGGCGAATCGACTTCCAGCCGCCACTCCAAAGTCTCGGTCTCTTTCTCGATCACCACAGCCTTTGCGACGGCTTTAAAGCCGACCAACCGGACTGACATCTCCCATCGGCCCGGATTCACATTCCGCATGACATAGCGCCCGACTTCGTCAGTCGTGGTGGTAACTCGCGTTTCACCGGCTACCGCAGTCACGACAGCGCCGGCCACAGGCTCTCCGCCGCATCGCACAAGGCCAAAGTGGTCCGCCGCAACCAGCGAAGTAGCAACGAGCAACCAGCCGAGCAGTCGCATGAACCCGTCGGAAGGGCAATCGAAAGGCCAACGTAAAGGCGCCGAATTATCAGGACCTTAGGTGAGTGGAGCGTGCGAAGTCCGGACGGTTCGACGTGCGGAATCCGCCCGACCAGCATCGCGCCTACAGCGGAAGATCTGTTACTCCCGGTCGCTTGTTATCGGAATCGAGTCGTCCGCCTGCGCGACGGATCTGAACACAGTTATCTTTCGGGTGAGGAGAAGGGCATCGACGTCCGCATCGCCTCGATGTGAGCGGCATGGCGTGGCAAGGCGCGTACGATGTCGCGGTGATTTTCAGTCAGGACCAGGATCTCTCGGAAGTCGCGAGAGAAATACGACATCGCACGAGGTCAGGACCGCTGGATCAATGTCGCCAATGCTTTCCCTGTCAGCCCTGCACGCCAAATCGGAAGGGGATCAACTGGACCGACTGGATTCGAATTGACCGGGCAACCTACGACGCTTGCCTCGATCCTCGCGACTACCGGCCAAAGGCGACGGGCGGCGACACGCCCTAAGAATCGCCGTCCAGCGGCAGCCGGCGGAGGAGGAATGGACGGCGCTGGCGTTTGGGTGGCGCGTGGTGAAGCACGTGAAATCGAACGCGATTGTGTATGCGAAGCAAGGGCAGTTGATCAGCTCGGGGGCGGGTCAGATGAGCCGGGTGGATTCAGTGAAGTTCGGAGCGGC
>JACQZR010000090.1 GCA_016213775.1 Acidobacteriota bacterium | reverse complement strand
CCTAGCCTCAAAGCGCTCGGCTATAAATCACCGAATGAGAAGATGAATTTCGCCGCCATCGGCGCCGGCGGCAAAGGCTACACCGACATCAACGCTTGCAGCAGCGAGAATCTGATCGCCCTCGTGGATCCCGACGAAAAACGCGCCGCACGCACGTTCAAGCAATTCCCCAACACTCCCCGCTACACCGACTTCCGCCGCATGTTCGACAAGGAATCGAAGAACATCGACGCCGTCACCGTCTCCTGCCCCGACCACATGCACGCGTCCGCAGCCATGTGGGCCATGGTCCGCGGCAAACACGTCTACTGCCAGAAGCCGCTCACGCGCACCGTATGGGAAGCAAAGGAACTCACCGCTGCCGCCGAACGCTACGGTGTCGCCACGCAGATGGGTAACCAGGGTTACTCCAACGAAGGCGCACGCCAGTGCTGCGAAATGATCTGGAACAATGACATCGGCAACGTCACTGAAGTCCACGCCTGGACCAACCGCCCTCTCAAATACTGGCCCCAGGGCCCCGACGTTGTCCCGAAAGAAGAGCCCGTTCCCTCGCACCTCGATTGGCAAGCCTGGCTCGGCGCTTCGCCCGATCGCCCCTACAGTCCGTCCTATTGCCCGCACCACTGGCGTGGCTTCCCCGACTTCGGCTGTGGGGCCATCGGTGACATGGCCTGTCACATCCTCGGCACGCCCAACATGGCACTCCGACTAGGCGCGCCAACCAGCGTCGAATGCATCAGCCAGGAAGGCAAGGGCAAGTTCACCTTCCCTCTCGCCAGCGTCATTCGGTTCGACTTCCCATCGCGCGGCTCCATGCCCGCTGTCAAAGTCTTCTGGCACGATGGACTCAACCAACAGCCGGACATCCCAGGCGTCCCCGCAGGCGAGCTCATCGGTGACGACGACGTCAACGGCAGCATCTTCATCGGCGATAAAGGCATGATCACCACCGGTTGCTACGGCGAGCGCACCCGCCTCGTCCCCAGCGCGCAGATGAAGGATTACAAAATGCCGGCCCAGATCCTCACCCGCTCTCCAGGCCACTATCGGGATTGGATCCGCGCCTGCAAAGGCGGCGAAAAGTCATGCTCCAACTTCGCCGTCGCCGGACCATTCGTGCAGTGGATGTTGCTCGGCGTCATTGCCATGAAGTTCGAAGGCAAACTCGATTGGGACGCCGCCAGCGGTAAGATCAGCAACAACGCCGCCGCCAACGAATTCCTCAAACCCAAGTTCCGCAAGGGTTGGAAATTCGTCGGCTGATTACCGCTTCGTCAGCATCCGTGGATAATTGAACACCACGGTGATGGGAACCTCGGTCTGCATCCCTGCCGCTGACAGCGGCAACACGAACCGTCTGCCATCGGCGGTCACATCGTACTCGCGCTGGAAGATGTTCTCCGTGGTCAAGGAAGTCGGAAACAGCGCAGCGTGGCCACCAAAGCGCAGCGTGCTGCCTGCCGCCTCCACTGGGACCGCCATCATCATGCCGCTCATCGAGACGTAGAAAATTTCCTTCCCATCCGCGCGCCACTTCGGCTGCGCGCCACCTGTAGTGGTCACTTGCAGTTCCACAAAGTCCGCAGCCTTGTCCTTCCCCGAAATCTCCGATGGCACCGGCCGCAAAAAAACATCCCACTGCCCATTCACCAGCGCCGAATACAGCAGCCATCTCCCATCCGGAGAAAATGTCGCATTGTGTGAAAACAGTTTCGTCTTCTCCCCGTAGAGAATCCGCTCTCCCGTCGCCAATGAAGTAATTACCATCCGACTCACCCCGACGGTACTCAGCGAGGAGAGCAACCACTTCCCATCGGGTGACACTCCCGTGGGAGATGGATACGGTGCCGCTGGACCTAACGGTTTCGCCGGACTCCATCCATCCACTCGTTGCTGCATCAGCTTCGTGCGTTCGGACACGTAGATGATACTTTCTCCGTCGGGAGTCCATTCCGGAATAGAGCCCCGCCTGTAGTCTCCAGGTAGACGCGTTGTCGTTTGCCGCGCCAGATCCTGGATGTAGATGGCTGTCGAACTACCCGCATCGCGCGTAAAGGCCATACGCTTCTGATCCGGCGAAAACCGCGGCGCATAATTCATTCCGTCCTTCGTCAGCGTCTCGCCCGTCGTTCCGTTGCGCTCTACCCAGGTCAGCCTCCGTTCCTGGGTCCACTCATACTTCCGGTAGGCGAGCACGCCAGTATTTGACGTCGACCACGCGGGTCCAGCGGGCAGTTGCTGCGCGATATAGACCTCCTCCCCCCTCAATGCGCCAGTGCGCGGATTCATGGCAATCGCCCCGAGTTGCCCATTCTGACCAGCCATATTGTGCAACAGCCATCCTCCGCCGGCTGGATTCACAGCAAACGCGGCGGGCGCGCCAGACCACGAATTCTGCGGAAGAATCGTTCTCAGAATCACCCCGTTTGTGCTTAGTTGCACAATCTTCGTCGGCGGACCCTGGATTTGGCACAGGATCGAATCCTGTCCTGGAATCGAGGACGGAGTGCTCATCCGCATCGTCGCCGCCTGTTCCTGTGGCAACACGGTCTTCGGAACACCCCCTGTGGCCGCAACTTTCATCAGTACGAACTCCGGGCTGGTGAAGTAAAGGTTCCCGTCTGTGTGCCAGATGGCATAAGTCCCCGTCCCCGTTGCAAAAAGGTCCGTCGCTCGGTTGTCATCCAGGTCCAACCGCTTCAACACCCCGTCCGCGTGGAACGCAATCTGCCGGCTGTCGGGGGACCATACCGCATACATCCCGTTATTCGTACCCGGGAGTGGGACGGTGGAACCCGACTCCAGGCTCCGCAGGTACAATGATCGTTTCCCTTCCGTATTCCTTGCAGTAAACACAATTCGAGTGCCGTCGGGTGAAATACGCAACTGCCCGTGGCGGGCCGGCCCCAACGATAGACCGGATGGCGGTACGATGTCCACTTGCAGCAACGGCGCTTCGCGTGCAGGTTTTAGAAACCAGACGAGTGGTACCCCGGCGGCGAAGACCAACGCAGCCCAAGGCCAGATCCCACGCGAGACACGCGGCGTGGCAACCCCCGCTGGCGTCGACGGCGCAGGCGGCGCGTCCAGCAGAATCCGAGCTTCCCCAATGTCCCGCAGACGCGTTTTTACGTTGCGGTCAAGACACCTCCCGAGCAGCGTGCGAACCCCGGCTTGCACACCTTCCGGCAGTTCGTTGAGATCAATATCAGCGCGCAGCACATCCGCGATCGACTGCGCCACTGATCCGGTATCGAACAGATGCCGCCCCGTCAGCATTTCATACAACACCACGCCGAATGCCCAGATGTCCGCCCTTTTGTCCACACGATGTCCGCGCGCCTGTTCCGGCGCCATATACCCCACCGTCCCCATGATCATCCCGGACATGGTCGGCGAATTCCCGCGCATCACCGTAGGCGCCGACGCCGGATCTTCACCTGCATCCGTAGGGTCAGCAAGTTTGGCCAGCCCAAAATCCAGCACCTTCACCTTGCCGTCCGCCGTTACCTTCACATTCGCCGGCTTCAGATCCCGGTGCACCACCCCGCGTTCATGAGCCGCCTCCAGCGCCTCCGCAATCTGTTTCGCGATCCGCAGCGCTTCCTCAGCCCCCAGCGCCCCGCCCGCGATCCGGTCCGCCAGCGTTGGCCCCTCCACCAACTCCATCACAATCGCCCGCTCTTCAATCCCGAAAATCGTCGCGATGTTCGGATGGTTCAACGCCGCAAGCACCTGCGCTTCGCGCGTGAATCGCCCCAACCGGTCCGCATCACCGGCGTAGGCGTCCGGCAACACCTTGATCGCCACATCGCGCCCCAGTTTAGTATCCGTGGCCCGATACACGCTACCCATGCCACCCTCGCCAAGCTTCGAGGTGATTCTGTAATGCGCGATTTGAGTTGGATCGGCGATAGCGCCTAGTCTATCGCAAAGGCTGTGAGCTCAGTCAAAACACGCGTCCACTGAGGAGGCCGTCGCCGCCGGACCCAAATCCGTCAGTCGAGGCAGGCTTCCAACGAGGGAGCAGTGGACGCCCGGGAAATCCATCGGTCAATCGCCTTTCGCTCGGCATTATCTTCGCCCTCGACACGGCCTTGCTCGCGGCCTTCGCTCACAATGTCCTACCACATCGGCGTTTCCCGAAGAATCTCTTTCGACAGCAGCATACGTCCAATCCTCTCCAGATAGGCTTCTCCACTACCATAGCGCAGCGAACCCAGCAGCGCCATCTGCGTCCGCAGACCCTCCCGCCGGCTCTCATTCACTCTTCGCGCGGCTTCCCGCTGCTGCTCCAAGGTGGCATCCATCAGCGCAACCCACGGGTACAGCGCGACACTCCCCGATCGCAGTACCCCCCTCCGCCGGCCGTTCCCAGAGCCGGATGATGTTCACTTCCAGCTCATACACCAGCTTCATACTTCATCTCTACCGCCACTGCGTGGTCCATCTGCGCCTCCACCCAATTCGACCGGTAGTACGAAAGCGCCTCGAAATGGTGGATGCAGTCGTCCATCCCATCTGTCACCCTGTACAAATGATCCGCGCGTAGTTGCTCCGTATTCAGCTCACGATCCAGGCTCACCACCTTTGCTTCCGGGTTGATCGCAACACCGCCACCGTCGTGAGCGTTCCTCGCGGATCTTCATCACTCGAGCGTTTATAAGACTGTTCGTATTGCGACGGCATCTACCTAATTAGTGCCGTCCGAGTCAGCGGGCCTACTCCACCACCCGCAAGTCAATCTCCCCCACTCCACCTTTCACATCTAAATGAATCGACGGCTTGCCTTCCGCGTAGGCCTCGTTGTAGTAAGTATCACCCCTTTGCGTCAACCCATTTGTCTTTACCGATCCAATGCCGCCCTTCGCATTCGCCTTCACTCCAACGCCCTTCGGCAACTTAATAATCGCCTGCCCCACGCCGCCCTTCACACTCACTTCCACATCCCGCGTGTACTTGCCGTCGAGGTTCAACTCAATTCGCCCCGCGCCGATGCTCACATCCACGGTCTTCAGCGGAAATGTGGACAAATCCAAACGGCTGTCCCCCGCCCCCAAATGCAGCACCAGATCCACCGGAACCTTGGGTCCCATCTTCAAAGTCCATTCATTGACGACGTTCCCGCTCGCACCCTTCTTCGGCGACTCGATCGAAAGCTGTCCCCGGAAACCCGTGCTCTCATACCGCACCTCCGGTCGCCCCAGATTCTCCGAATACCGGAAACTCGCCTCCAGCAACTTCGCAGACCCACCCTCCAGGCGGAGTTCCCCAGCCCCCATCTTGATCTCGGCACGAATCGCCTCGACGTTGCCTGCCTCCACGTCCTTCGACTCCGTGAGCGTCGGCCCGGGGTCGCTGGTAAACCCGCACCCGGATAGAAACGCACATACTCCGATGGCGGCCAATCCTGTTAAAAGTCTCATCCTTTACTCTCCTCTTCCTCAAACGAGCGCCAGATGTAAAAAGTTCACCGCAAGCTGACGTCCCATACCTTTGCACGCCGTGACTTCCCTTCCGGTCCTTCCACGTATAGTGTTACCACGAAGTCGCGAAACCCACCAGCGCCGTTGCATCGCCATATGTCATAATCCAACACCGCCCATGACAGCCCGATGATTTGTTCTCCCGCCGGCCCGTCACACCCCGCATAATCAAAAGGTGTAATCCAAAACTCCAACGTCATCTTTCCCGCCTCGCCCGGCCTGAAGCTATATTGGTAGGCCGCCTTCGCATTACGGCTGTTCCTTGATGCACGGTTGGCACCTCCACACCATCGCGCGCGAAAAATGCGCATCGCGCTCGCTGAACCCTGGCATCTCTTGTTTGGGTGCCAGTTCGGAATCAAGGTCCCTCCCCACAAGCCCCCAGCACGGTCTCCTGCAACTGGTCCACGCCGATTACGTAACTCTCCGGCACCATCGTCCAATCACTCGCGTCCCCGTCCACCCGAGGTATCCGGTCCGCGGGAAACGGGTAGATTTTGCATGTAACGCCGGGCCGTTTTAATGCCATGCGGCAACCGGCCGCCACACAAGGCAGAAACAATACGCGAGTGCGAAATGACATGTCGGACAGTAACCCGACAATAGAGCTATAATCTGCCTATTACCGGAATCGGGGAGGTTTTCGTGCCGGCTCGCATCGTGGTTCTCGTACTGGCAGCCGCTTGCCTCGCGCAGAGCGGTGAATTCAGCGGGGTTTGGACCCTCAACGCAACCCGCAGCGTCATCTCGCCTCAGGCCGCGCCCCCGGGCCAGATCCTCAAGATCGAGCACGAAGCCAACACCGTGCTGTGTACCGCCACCGGCACTCCCGGCGCTGCGCCCGTCGCCACCAGCTACACCACCGACGGAAAGGAATCGAAATCCACCGTCGGCGGCGTCACTCGCAGCAGCGTCGTCAAATGGGAAGGCTCGGCCCTCCTGGTGAACACCATTGTTCGTGAGGACAGCGGCCAGTACGTCATCATGGAGCGTTGGCGTGCCTCCCGCGACGGCGCCACCCTCACCATCCGCCGTCAGATCCAACGCAACGGCTCAGAATCGGAATCCACTCTCATTTACGAAAAGGATGGCGCGCGGCCCGTCATCACGGAAGCGCAGCCCGCCGCATCACAACCCATCCTCATCGAACGACAGGCGGCCCCGCGCCGTCTTGCCGCAAGGCCGCCGGAAGCCAAACCAGCGAAGGAAGAATACGCCATCGACGCCGGCACCAAAGTCCCTGTCCGTCTGCGCGGTTCGCTCACATCCAAATCCGCGCAGCTTGGCGACAAGGTCTATCTCGAAACGGTCTTCCCAGTCGTCTCCGAAGGTCGCCTTATCATCCCTATCGGCACGGAGGTGGTTGGCGTCGTCTCGCACGTCAAACGTCCCGGCCGAAGGTCCGGCCGCGGCGAACTCGCTATCCGTTTTGAAACCCTCACGATGTCCAACGGCATCACCCGCGACCTCCGCGCCCCCATCGGCGGAATGGACGGCAACTCCAAAGGCGAACTCGACCGCGACGAAGGCATCGTCAAGAGTGAGAGCGGCAAAGGCCGTGATGCCAAGACAGTCGGAAAAACCACTGCCGCCGGCGCATCCGTAGGCTCTGTCGCAGGCGCGGCAACAGGCCGTTGGGGTACCGGTGTCGGCATTGGCGCGGCGGGTGGCGCCGCCGCTGGAGCACTCGGAACCATGATGCAGCGCGGCCCCGACGCCGTCCTGCCCTCAGGCACAATCCTTGAGATGGTCCTCGACCGCACCCTTCAGTTCAAGGTCGCCGAACTGGTGTACTGATCCTAACTCGACTGCAGCGCCTGGCCCACGTGATAAACGGCCGACATCACCTTCTCGTAGTTCATCCGCAGCGGCCCCAGCACGGCAATCTTCGCCGCCATCCCGCCGGGCAGATTCACCGTTACTCCGATCAGCGAAAGTTCGTCCAGGCTCGGATGGATCTCACCTAACCCCACCTGCACACCTACCTCGCCATTCGGCTCCAGGAATCGCTCCAGCAAATCCAGAATCCGCTTTTTTTCCTCAAGCGTGTGGAACAACTCCCGCAGCCGTTCCCGCGTGATGTGCAGATCCTGCCCCACAAGGTTCGCCGCTCCTTCTGTATGCACCTTCGGCGAGCCGCCCATATCCAATAAACCCTTCCCCAATAGCAAGCCCAACTGCTGCAGAGTTTCGTCGTACCGCGCCCGTTCCGTATCCAGGCGCTTCCGCATCTCTTCCTGAATCGCCGAGAACGTCCACCCGCTGAAGTTCAAGTTGATGTGGTTCCGCAGCGACGCCAGTTCATCATTCGACAAGTCCTGTTCGACATGGACTACTTTGTCCCGCACCACGCGGTCGCGCGTCACCACCACCATCAACACGCGGCGCCCTCCCAACGCAATCAGTTCCACCTGGTGCAGCATCTGATTGTCCGTCGGAATCGCCGCCGCAATTCCCATGCTCCGGGAGATCTGCGTCAGCACATGCGACGACCGTTCCACCTTCGCATCCACGCCATCCAGGTCGCGAATCTGCTGCCGCAGCCGGCTCGCTTCCATCGAAACCCCGCGCGATACTTCTAGCGACAGTACATAATCGCGAAACGCCTTGGCAGTCGGAACCCGTCCCGCTGAAGTGTGCGGTTGCGACAGAAAACCTTCCTCGCTCAAATCCGCCATGATGTTCCGAATCGTTGCCGGACTCAAACCCCATTGGCCGTGCCGTGAAACTGTCCGCGACGCCACCGGCTCGCCAGTCTCTATGTATGCCGAGACAATGGCATGCAGAATTTCCGCGTCACGCGACGGTAGATACTCGTTGCCATCGTTCTTCATGATTCGATTCTACCAACCCCGATTCGCCCCTCGCCGTTCACTCTCCACCTCCCTTGCCGATTCGCGGCGGCATCGGCGTCCGCCATGCCTCAAACCTCTTCTTCAACTCAGCCAGCCGCTCCGGTTCTTTGGCCGCCAGATTGGTCTTCTCCCCGGAATCCAGGCCGAGATCAAACAACTCGAGCTTCCCGTTGTTGTCCACCAGTTTCCAACGCCCCGTGCGCACGGCCCGTTTCCCTTCGTAACCGTCCCAGAACAGCGCTTCGTGCACTGGCCCTTTGGCTTTCCCATCCAGCAGTGGCAGCAAATTCACCCCATCTATCGGACGATCCTGTGGCACCGCCACACCGGTTGCCGCGCAAACGGTGGGCAGAATGTCGAAACAGATCACCGGCTCCTCGACAACCTTGTCCTGTGGCAGTCGCGCCGGCCAGCTTAGCAGAAACGGTACCCGGATCCCGCCCTCATAGACACTCTGTTTGAAGTCGCGCAGCTTGCCGTTATTCGCCGAGTTCGCCCGCGCCCCGCCATTGTCGGACAGGAAGAAGATCAGGGTGTTCTTCTCCAGTCCACGCTTCTCCAACTCGTCCAACACCTGACCGACTGCCGCATCCTCGCGCTCGAGCATCGCCAGATAGATATCGCGATTCTTCTTTCCCGTGTCGTATTTGCGTACCACGTCCTCCGGAGCCTGCATCGGCACATGCACCGCGTTGAACGCCAGATAGAGGAAGAACGGCCCCCCTGCATTTCGCCCGATGAACCCCACCGCCTCCCGCCCCAGGTTGTCCGTCAGATACCCCCGGTCGTCGATCACTTTGTCATTACGCCAAATCGACTGGTGCGGATAATCTTCATCCCGGTTGAGATTGAAGTAGTCGTGGGCCCCGTGTCCTAGAAACCCGTAAAACTCATCAAAACCCCGTCGTAGCGGATGGTACGCCGGCTCAATCCCCAGATGCCATTTCCCAAACGCTCCCGTCCGGTAGCCCGCCTTCTTCATCAGATCCGCCAGCGTGATCTCCGTCTTCGGCAGCCCCACCCGCGAATCCGCCGCCGTGTAGAAACCATAACGCTGTTGGTAGCGCCCAGTCATGATCCCCGCGCGAGTCGGTGCGCATACATACGCGCTCGCATACCCCTGTGTGAACCGCACTCCCCGTGCAGCGATGCGGTCGATATTCGGGGTCTTCACCTCCGCCGGATGGTCGTAGCAGCTCACATCCGCGTAACCGTGATCATCGGTCACAATCACAATGACGTTCGGCTTCCCGGCACCCTGGGCTGCGCCAACGGCTGGTAGCATTCCCCCAGCCGCCATTCGGAACAGATTTCGTCTCGTCACTCGCTCTCCAACAGTTGGTTCAAATGGGCCTTCACGCGAGACGCGCTCGCTCATTCGCTCAATGCAGCCAGCAGCGCGCCCTTCGCGGTTGCGTGCAGCGGGTCGTTCGCCAGCCGGATCTCCGACAGGGAAATCGGGAAATCACTGGCATTCAGCGCCGTCCGGAAACGATCCAGGAAACCGTTCGGCATTGCGCTTCCACCGCTCAACACCATCGGAATCCTCCGCCCGAACTTCGGCATCGCCTTCGACGCCGAGAACGCGTCCTTCATCCCCACCACCAGCGCCTGAATCATGTCGTCGTAGAACACCGAAAGCACCTGCTTCACCCGATCGGAGAAGTGTCCGTTGAAGTAGAAGTCGCTTTCCTTCGTGATGCGGATGCGGTTCGCCAACTCTCCCGTCGCCTGCGAAGCGCTCGCGTCGATAAAATCACCCGCCTTGGCAATGCTGAACGACAGAACCGGCACCGACAGGTATGACAGACACACATTGCACAGCCCGCCGCCGCAGCTCACCCCGATCCCCGTGTAATTGGAATCCTCCAACTCGCTGTACACCACCGCCAGCCCTTCGTTGATGCTCTTCACCTCGTGACCCAACTGCTGCAGCAGATGCCGGATCGCCGTTTCATGATAGGTGACGCTATCCTCGTTGCCCGCCGGTGCCGCCGGGACACTGTAGTAAATCTTCCGTGGCTCGGAATTGCCCAGCAGACTCTCCATGATCTGACGCAATTGCGTCTCCCCTTCGGGTTCGGAGGCATTCAACACCCCTCCCCGCATCGGCCGGCGCATCTCCTTCCCCAGCAAATCGGCGAACATCTCCGCCTCATTCCCGTGGACTACGATTTCCTGCCCCTGCACCGAGTACGGTACATTCTCTTTCTTCAATACGCCTTCCGTGATCCGCGTGAACGGCAGTCGAACGAATGCGTTCAACTGACTCCGGAACTGGTAGGCCGGACCTTGGATCCCGATACCGGCATCCCCCGTCGTTTCTGTCGATGGCGCTGCCAGCACGATTCGGCTGGTGCCTACGTCAAGGCCAAGTGGTTGCGAATTCATGATGCCCTCACTTCTCTTCTGTCAACTTCGATAACGCCTGATACTGTTTCTGCAGCCGGGCCCGGTACCGCGCTACACTCATCTGCCGCGCCGAAGCGGCTTGCCGCACCTGCTCCTGCCCCAGTAGCAGCCCCTGCCACAACCGCGCCTCCGATACGCTCAGGTAGGTGCTGTCATAGCTAAACCCGAACAAGGTCATTGCCGGTGGCGGGATCTGGTAATTGTCGGGCAGTCCCATCCGGTCAAATGGGAAACTCGCCCCCCAATCCGTGTGCGCCCCGATCCCGAAATTGTCAGGATTCACTGATACCTGCGCATGTGTGACACAGTTCTCCGCCCGAATCCGGTACTTGTAGCGAAGCATATCGGTAAGAATCCGCGCCGAGTGCAACTGCGCCGCCGTCACCGCCGTGTTCTCCTTCGCCTTGCCGTCGACGGGTGTGCCCTCGGGCAACGTCTGTCCCTCAAAAGAAACCGCCAGGAAGCTGCTGTTCAGTCCTACGTAAGCATACTGCGAATCCGCCCACGCCGACCAACCGGCGTGATTGGCCGCGCTCGCTTCCTCCACCACCCGGTAGACCCTCCCGAACCGGTCGATGAGATAGTGGTACGCCTTCTTTTGCCGTACATAATCCAGAGTACCTTGCGCCATTCGCCGCAACTGACGGTTGTAATCTTCCGAGAACGGCGCCAGATCGCTTTCCGTGGTGTGAAAAACTATCCCTGCCGGCGCTGTTTCCTCCGTGTAGTGTGTCCCCACCGCAATCGTTTCCGCCGCGGCGTTCTCCAGTTTCGCCCGATGGAACCGCATGTACGTTCTCTCCTCTAGAACCTGTACCCCTCTTGTTTCTATGCGCAGACCGTTGCTGTAGGTCTCGTATTCGTCCTTCCGGTCCACCTGCCAGACTTTCTGCAAAGGTGCCCCGGAATCCGCTGGCACCAGCCGTACCGGCAGTGGAACCTCATACCGCGAATCCGAGAGCAACCCCTTTGCCCTCATCATCATGGAGAGCGGCATCATCATAACCACACCCAACGCCAGCACCACGGCGGCGATATGCTTGGCCATTCGAGGGATGCCGTGCCGCCGGCCACTTTCACTCCGCAGATAGCGCAGCTTTGCTACAGGATCATGGATGCGGCCTGCCCGTGCTTCCAGCCAGACGCTCGCCACCCTGTCAGGCACTTCTCTGGAGGGGCGATTTTGATTCCGACCACCAAACCACTTCAAGAGCATTCGTTCGCCAATAATACCATCGGCAAGCACCACCAAAAACCTTAGACGCTGCTTAAGGTCTCTAGTTCGAAGATTCCCCCAAAAACGCGGCTGGAGACCCTCACCCCTGTGATACACTGGTAAGGTTGCCATGAAAGAAGGAATCCATCCCGCTTACAACGAAGTGAATTTTATTTGTGCCTGCGGGAGCCAGTTCAAGTCCCGTAGCACACATAAAGGAGACGTGCGCGTCGAAATCTGCTCCTCCTGCCACCCGTTCTTCACGGGTCGCCAGAAGCTCATTGATACCGAAGGCCGCGTCGACCGCTTCCAGAAGAAGTATCAGAAAGCAAAGCTGTTACAGGAAAGCCGCAAGCCCAGCTAAGCTTCCTCACTCAGCCGTTCTTCCACTGGACTTCGTAGTGCCTTGACTCTTCTGGCGATACGTGTGTCCGTTCCCCGCTTAGCTCACCAGCCTCACAATCTCCCTCATCGACTCGTGAGACTTCTGAATCTGGATCTCTCCGAAGATGTGCGTCTCCAGCCCGACCGGGCCCTTATACCCATCCTTCACCAGCGTGTCCAGGATCGCCTTCCAATCGAGCTTCTCCGGATACTCCAGAATCGTCTTCCCCTTGATCTGCACATTCAGAATCCGCTTCTTCGGCAGCAGATTGTACCCCAGTGGGAAGGGCTGTTCCTTGAATGCCATCCCATTCATCGGGTCCCAATTCAAACCCACCCACTTCGAAGGCACCATCCTGGCGATCTGCGCCAGTTCCGCGCACGACCCCACATTGCAGGCGCCCTCATTCTCGATCAGCAGAAAGATTTTTTCCTTCGCCGCCACTTCCGCCATCTCGTTCAGGATCTGCGCCACCTGCGGCATCACTGCCGGGACATCCGCGCCACGCCAACCGCTGAACACGCGCACCTTGTCGACACCCAGCACTTTCGCCGCGTGCAGAGCTTTCTTCAGATCATCCAGTCGCCGCTCGTACTTCGGAGTTTCCGACTTGATGCGCGCCGCGCGCCGCTCCTCAGTCTCCTTCAACCACCGCACCGGCATGATCCCCGGCACATACACCTTCATCAGGCTGGTGTTCAGAAAAGAAACCCGCAGACCGTTCTCATCCAGCAGTTTCGCCTCGGCCCGCAACCGGTCCTCAGGCAGGTGGAAATACTCCATCCGCTCGCCAGGAACGTTCCGCAGTTCCACCCACTTCAGTCCGTACTGTTTGGCGAACGCAACAGCATCTTTGCTGGACTTGGCTGCCTCATCGGTGATGAAGCTGATTCGCGAAAGATCCACGGAACGCGGTTTGGCGAGCAGCGGCAGGGCTGCCAGGCCAGTGTAGACAGAGAGAAATTGTCGGCGTGTGTTCATAACCCAGTCTAAATAGACTATCACTGCCGCGTGCCCAACTGGCATTCGTCGTGCACCGCGCGGACCGCTTTCTCCAATCCATCCCGCCGCACCACAATCGCGATGGTTAGTTCGCTCGACCCCTGTGCAATCGCGATGATGTTCACCTGCTCACGCGAAATCGCCGTGAAAATGCGCCCCGCCATGCCAGGCGTGCCTCGCATTCCCTCGCCCACAATCGCCAACAGGCCGACGTTCTCGTCCACTTCCAGCGGCTTCAAATACCCGTGCGCCAGTTCCAGCGCGAACGTCGTCTCCAGCGCCGCCATCGAATGAGGCAACTCCTCGCGCCGGATGAGAAAACAGAAATTCTGCCGGTAGCTCGACGATGTCATCGCTAGCAGTTCGGCGTCTGCCGCCGCCAGAGCACCCATCGCGCGCGACATCACTTGCACGCTGTTCAGCTCCGGATTCGCCGGCTCGACGCTCACTAATGCAACATTCGCCATCGACGTCACCGCGCGCGGTCCCATCGGAGCGTCCACGGTAGGCGAGATCTTCGTGCCGGCCGCGCTCAGGTTGAAACTGTTCTTGCTCCACACTGGAATCTTCTTCTCCACCAGCGGCGCGAGCGTGCGCGGATGCAACACCTTCGCGCCGTTGTAGGCCAGCTCCGCCGCCTCGGCGTACGTCAGATCCGGCAGCACTTTCGCATGCGGCACCAGCCGCGGATCCGCCGTCATGATGCCATCCACATCGGTCCAGATCCACAAATCGCTCGCGTCCAACACCGACGCTAGAATCGATGCGGAAAAGTCCGATCCGCCGCGTCCCAACGTGGTCGCACGGCCATCCGTGGTCGCGCCATTGAACCCGGTCACTACCGGCAACACACCCTTCTCGAGAAGCGCGCCCAACTTCGACTGCGCTCGATTCCGCGTCTGCTCCATCAGCGGACTCGCATTGCCGAACACCGCGTCCGTTACCACCACATCCGCGGCATTCACAGCTTCCGCGGGCGTACCCGTTGCTTCCAGATGCGCGGCCATCAACAGCGCCGACAGCCGCTCTCCCACGGCAACCGCCTCATCCACTGACCTCGGCGGACGCTCGCCCAGCATCATGATCCCCTGCGCAATCCGCCGGAATTCGCCAATGATGGAATGCAATGAGATGAGAACCGCTTCCTGCCTCTCCACCGGCAGCAGCTCACGGCACGTCTGCACATGCCGCTCTTCCAGCGTCTTCAGGTTCGCGTCCAGCGAGGTCTGATCCTCGCCCTCCGCTTTGCGCAGCGTATCGAGCAACAGATCCGTCACCTTCGACATCGCCGACACGACAATCGCAACCGGCCGTTGCCTCGCCTGCGTGGAAGTAATCTCTCTCGCCACGCGCATCCTGTCCGCCGAGCCCATGCTCGTGCCGCCGAACTTCATCACCAACAACTTCTGCAATTTCTCATTCCTTTCCATTCGCCGTACGCTCACGGTAAATTCGCAGGATCGCTTCTTCCACCTGCTCCACCGGCATGCCGCTCGTATCGAGATACTCGGCATCGGGAGCCTGCCGCAGGGGGGCTTCCCCACGAGTCGAATCGCGCATGTCGCGGTCGCGGATCTCGCGCTCCACCTGCTCCAGCGGCACCGCCTGTCCCTTTGCTTCCAAATCGCGCAATCGCCGGGCGGCTCGAACCTCGACACTCGCATCGAGATAAATCTTCACCTGCGCCTGCGGAAATACGTTGGTGCCGATATCGCGGCCTTCCATCACCACACTCTCCCGCGCGCCCATTTCCCGCTGCTTGTCCACCAGCGCCCGGCGCACACCCGGCACCGCGGAAACCTTCGACGCCGCATCCGACATCTGCTGCGTGCGGATCAGATCAGAGATGTCCTCTCCATTCAACTTCACCCGCGTGCCGCCTTCCAGCAATTCAACCCTGGCCATACTCGCCAGTTGCTCCAGCCGGTGTGCGTCCGACAAACTGGTGCCTGTCCGCAGAGCCCACAAACCAACGGCGCGATACATGGCGCCCGTGTCGATATAGAGAAAACCCAATCGCGACGCCAGACGTTTCGCAATCGTGCTCTTGCCGGCGCCGGCCGGTCCGTCAATGGCCAGGATAATCACTTTCGGTGATGACATTCGGATCTTTCAGTGTAGTGGATTCGTACGCTCCCGCTCGGATACCTCCCGTTTGTACAGCGGCCGTCCTCGTCCTCGCGCGACCCTTTGCCATCGCTTCAAGAGAGAAATACTAGTTTCAAGAGAGAACTATTTGTCCCAGTCGGCCGCTCATTCAGCTCTAGGAACTTCGAAGGGAAATCAGAATTTCTTTCCGGAAACTGTAAAACCCCTCGCATCTCGACACACCGTTGGTGTATACTGGCGAAAATTCCGATTTCCTGAGGTGCACCTGGTTATGAAGCTCCTTCCGGTTGTTACTCTCTCAGTTCTTCTTGCCGCCTTCGCGATGTCACAGGACTATCGCGCACGCGTGCAAGGCACTGTCACCGACTCAACGAACGCCGCCGTCGCCCAGGCGACCGTGACGCTGCGAAACGTGAGCACCCAAACCGCCACCGTCCGCTCCACCGACGATACCGGCCACTACCTGTTCGACTTCGTTGAGCCCGGCGCCTACACCCTCACTACTGAGAAACCCGGCTTCGGCAAATCCGTTCAGGAGAACCTCCAGGTCCTGGTGCGATCCGACCTCACGGTCAATGTCAGCATGCGCGTGGGCGATGTGAACCAGACCATCACCGTCGCCGATTCCGCAGTCGAACTCCAGTTCAATACCACCACGCTCTCGCAAACCGTCGACGGCAAGATGCTCGCCGAACTGCCCGTGCTCGCGCGCAACCCCTTCACCCTCGCGCTGCTCGATCCCGCCGTCGTCAACCGCTATTCCGATGTCAACAAGCGCAATCCGTTCTATCAACTCTCCACCACCGGCGTCGACGTGGGCGGACAGACCAGCGGACGCAACGAAGTGCAGATCGACGGCACGCCCATCGGCGTCGGCTCCCGCGGATCCTATGCGCCACCCATGGACGCGGTGCAGGAATTCACCGTCCAGCAAAATTCCGTCGATGCCGAATCCGGCTTCTCCGCCGGAGGGGTGCTGAACGTCGGCATGAAGGCCGGCACCAACCAGTATCACGGCAGCCTCTATTACTTCGGCCGCAACCCTTCGTTCAATGCCGTATCGAACGTCTTCAGCCGCGCTCCCAATATGGTGCGCAACCACGTCGGCGGCGGCACTCTCGGTGGCCCGATCCTCAAGAACAAACTCTTCACCTTTTTCACCTATGAGCGCTGGAAGAACCGCCAGCCGTACACCAAAGTGATGACCCTCCCCACCGACCTCGAACGTGCCGGCGACTTCACCCGCACCCTCACCAAAGCCGGCGCCATGCGCGTCATCTTCGATCCCATCACCACGCAAACCAACGCCGCCACCAACGCAGTCACACGGTTGCCCTTCGCCGGCAATATCATCCCCGCCAACCGCATGGACCCTACCTCCAAACTCTTCCTCAACGACATCTGGAAGCCCAATGGGCCCGGTGACGATGCCACCGGCGTCAACAACTTCCGTACCGCCTACCCCTGGTACCTCGACTACTGGAACATCTCCAACCGCACCGACTGGGTCGTCACGCCAAAGTGGAAACTGTTCGCCCGCTACAGCGTAATACGCACCGCGCTCGACAATCCCAATTACGGCAACTCCCCTGCCACTACCTCCGACAATGGCGGCCTGATGGACGCGCTCAACGCTGCCTTCGACACCGTCTACACGCTGAATGCCCACACGGTCATCAACTTCCGCATGGGCGTCGTCTACTCTGAAGACGAGTACGATTCGCAGTGGGCCAAACTGGGCGAGGACGGCCTCGCTAAATACTGGCCCAACAACCCCTGGTACAAGCCCTACACCACCGGCGTGTCCGCCATTTACTATCCGAACTTGAACATCGGCGGCGCGACCTTCGGCAAAGGCGGTTGGTGGAGTTACCGCCCGCGCAAGTATTCCTACCAGGGCAGCCTCGGCCGGGACGTCGGCCGTCACTACATGAAGGCCGGCATGGCCTACCGTCATGGTTACGAATATTCGCAATTACCGAATCTCGGCGCGTTCCCCTTCACCGCCAACCTCACCGCCGAGACATACAATGCCCCCAATACGCTGCTGTACGGCAGCGCCTGGGCCACATTCCTGCTCGGCAGCATCGACAACAGCCTCACCGCCAACTACGTCTCGCCGCGCTACACAAAACAGGATCAGTACGGATTGTTTTTTCAGGACGACTTCAAACTGAGCCGCCGCGTGACGCTCAATCTGGGTCTCCGCTGGGAGTACGAAACCGCGCCCTCGGAACGAGAAGGCCGCATGGCCCGCTTCCTCGACCTCACCAACCCTATCCCCGAGTTCCAGTCGCGCCCGCCCGTCATGCCGGCGCAAGTCGCTTCCATCACTGGCGCGGTGAAACCCACCTACAACGGCGCCTGGGTCTACACCGATGACAAGCACCCCGGACTCTATAATGCCCCGCACCGCAGCTTCCTGCCGCGTCTCGGCATCGCCTTCCGCGCCAATGACAAGACTGCCGTCCGCATCGGCTACGCGCGTTATGCCGTACCCATCATGAGCGTGCTCGGTTATTCCTGGAGACTCCCTTCCACTGACGGATACTCGCAAACGTCCAACGGCCCCGTGCAGGCGCAGGGCGTGCCCAGGGGCGTCTTCAGCAATCCGTTTCCGGCCACTAATCCGCTGGTCCTGCCAGTGGGCCGGGGCAACGGCCGCAACACCAACCTCGGCGCAACCGGTGCGACAAGCTGGACGCGCCAGGACGTTAAGATCCCCATGAACGACCGCTTCAACTTCACCGTCGAACGCGATCTGATGCACGGCTTCAAACTTGATGGGACATTCTTCATGAACTTCGGGAACAACATGGTCCCCGAAGGTCAGGGCGGCAATGCCGGCTTTGACCAGTCCCTCAACATGGTCGATCCGCAGTTGAGCTACACCTACAAATCCGCGCTCACGGTCCCCGTCGCCAACCCCTTCTTCGGTCTGCCCGCCACGCTGATGCCCGGCCAGTTGCGCAGCCAGGCCACCGTGCCGCTTTCCACACTACTGCGGCCCTATCCGCAATACGGCGACCTCAACCAGACGTTCCTGCCCGGAGTGGACAACCGTTACAAAGCGCTCCAACTGCGCGTCCAGCGCCGCTTCGCACAAGGCTACAGCATTGTGTGGGGATACAATTACAACCGAGAAAGCACCGGCGCTTTCTTCAACGCGCCTGATCAGTACATCAACAAACTGACCATGATCGACGCCGCCCTGCCCCGCCATCGCATGACGCTCGCCACTACCAACGACATCCCGTTTGGACGCGGACGCCGCTTCGGCGCCAACGTTCACCCGGTGCTCAACGCAATGCTAGGCGGCTGGTCCACTTCCAGCATCTTCACCTTCTACTCCGGTTCGTTCCTCCGCTTCGGCCAGTACGACGTGAAAGGCACGCCGGGCCCATCGCCTCGTGAATGGTCCAAGTGGTTCGACACTTCGGTCTTCGCGCAGGCCACACCGTTCACACCGCGCACCAACCCATTCCAATACGAAGGCGTCACCGGCCCGAACTTCTGGAACCTCGACAGTACGATTTCCAAGAACTTCAGCCTCACCGAGCGCTTCAAACTGGAACTGCGCTTCGAAGCCTACAACCTGACCAACAGCGTCATGCCCGGCAACCCGAACCTCGCCGTCACCAGCACGCAGTTCGGGGGCATTACCACGCAGGTCAACTACGGCCGCGAAGTCCAGTACACCCTGCGGCTACACTTCTAAAGGCGCCCGCCCTTTTCGGGACCCGCGGTGTAGGATAACCATCTGCGCCGCGGCTGTATCCGGCTGCGGACACAGTCTCTACAAATCATCGGGCCGCAAGCCTGTATGTTTCGCAACACGACTGAGCATCCTGCGGCCCAGTTCCTCATTGTCATGGAAAGCGAACTCGTAGTCTGACCAACCCTCGCGGGCCAGCAGTTTGTGGGAGCCACTTTGCCGCTTCACTCGCCAACCGATGCGCTCTAGAGCGGCGAGCACGCGCCTGCCTTTAGTCGCCGGCCAGTTGCTTACTCAGCACCTGAAACGAAACGTTGAGGGATGATGGCGGGAACTCGCCATTCTTGATTCGATCGGCGATCACTTCGATGGCAAGTCGCTCGGTATTACTGATCGCCTCTTCGCGTGTTGCTCCGTAAGTCATGACGCCGGGGAGTTCGAGCGCTTCGGCAATCCAGCGGCCATCAGCTTCTCTGTCGAGTTCGATCGAGAGGTGCACGTTCACATTGTACGCCAGACTGCTTCCACAGCCAGCTACCCCTCCGCCGCCCTCACCAGCGCCCGCCCCAACTCGTCCTTCCCCATCGCGGTACTAATAAACAACTCCTGCCGTGCCCCATCACTCAGCGCGATCGCCTTCCACCCGTTCGCCGTCGGCACCGTCACCCGCACCTGCACCTCGCTCCCCTTCGCATCCCTCACCCGCCGGATCACTCCCGGCACAACACTCCGGATCTCGTCGTTCTGCGCAATCAACCGGTGCAACATCGCACGCACTCCATCCAGAATGCTGTGCTCAATCTTCAGCCGCCCATCCAGTGCGCTTCAAACTGGACTCCTTTTGCGGACTACAATCTCACCAACAGCGTGACGCGCACGTTAACTCGACCGCTTGGATCAGTTCACGTTCCGGCTGCGAGAGACTTGTGCATCTTGAGAAACCCTCCAACGCAAGGTGACACTCTCCCGCTCCAAATCGTCCATCTGGCGAGGGCTGCTCGTTCCCGCGCAGATCTCAATTGGCCAGTTACACGACTTTCTGCCGATTGCGATAGGCTGGTACAACTCGCGTTCCACCGGTCAACGGCGCATTGGACTGCCTGGCCCGGCAGCGACAGAATCGACGTTGATCCGCCCTAGGGCGAGAACAGGGTACGCCTTTCCTCTGGTCTATTCGCACTGGCGCGAAGATTCGCACATCTCCGTTCGCCGGCGCCCCGGCCGCCCTTCTAGCCTGAACACCAAGCCCCAATGGTTCCAGTGCAAAATGTGGGATAATGGCAGCTAATGACAGATTCCGCCAGTGAGGTTCCTTTATGGCTATGACTTCGATGAATGTTTCGCTTCCGGAAGAGTTGAAGGAATACGTGGAAACTCAAACCAGAACCGGTTACAGCACTCCCAGCGAGTACATTAGGGAACTGATCCGTTCGGACCAGAAAAGACGTGCCACAGAGAAACTGGACGCCCTGTTGCTGGAAGGGCTAAATTCGAGCGAACCGCTGCCGGTGAACGCCAAGTTTTGGGCTGAACTCAAGCGCGAAGCTCTTGCCAAACTCGAAGCACGTAAGAAAGCCAAGAAATGACCGATCCGGTCACTCACCGTTCGCGGGCACGTCTCGATGTACTGGAGCAGTTTCTATACCTCGCCGAAGAAGGAAATGTGGAGATAGCGGAGCGCTATCTCGCTGCTCTTGAGGAAACCTGTGCGCTCCTCTTGGAGTTCCCGAATAGCGGCACACGCTACGATTCCGGCCATGCCGCCCTCCAAGGAATGCGGAGGTTCCCTGTGCGAGGATTTGACAACTACGTGATCTTCTACTTGCCCAGACTTGGCGGCATTGACGTAGTACGCGTCCTGCACGGGAACCGAGATGTCGGTAAGATCTTCGCCGAAGAGGAAGATTGATCGTCTAATGGTGTAGTAGATTCGACGGGCCTGTGGTCTTTGTAGTGTGATCCTCATCATCGCTCTCCTGATCGCAAAGCTGGGCGCTCAACTAAACTGCGCCGACCCTCGTTCAGGCGGTATGCTTCAGCCTGGAATTGCCGCGCCTGGAGGGTTGGCCAATATCACCTGCGCTGGGCTGGCATCAGATAAGGGTATTACTGTCAAAGTGGACAATAACCCGGCGGGCATTCTCGCCGTCAACAGCCTGGGAGGGGGCTTCTATCGCATCGACTTCATTGTTCCGCCTTTGGCGCTATTTGCCAGCGGGTTTATCAGGATTGAGGTCAAGCAATCGGCCGCAGTCTCCACAGTCACAATTGGCTTCGACAACAATGTAAGGCGCTTCGCCGGCTACCCGGCCGACTTTCTCGTGGATCCGAACGGCGAGCCGCGGATTCTCCACTTCGCTGATGGTTCACCCGTCAATTCGGCCAACCCAGCCCAAGCCGGAGAGCGAGTCACACTGTTCGCCACCGGAATGGGACCCGCGCTGCCGCAACTGGATGAACGTTGGGGGGCCTTCCCCCTGACCCTCTACCGCGACGAGACGGAGCTCCTGGTCCGGATTCAGAGCGAATCGCCGGAAGCGGTTTCTGACCTGATCCGCGCTGACTTTGCAGGCCTTCTGCCGGACCGCCCCGGAGTGTACCGCATTGATGTGACGATTCCGGACAGCACACGTGGCCGTTTCGCTTCCATTAGCGTGGAGCGGGATTTCTCCTGCCGTGTTCCAAGCGGCGCGATAGGTTTCGTACTCAGGATCATTCCTTGCCATACAAGCGCCACCATTTCAATTCCGCTGCGCTAGCCCTCCGCCGCCCTCACCAGCGCCCGCTCCAACTCGTCCTTCCCCATCGCCGTACTAATAAACAACTCCTGCCGTGCTCCATCACTCAGCGCAATCGCCTTCCACCCGTTCGCCGTCGGCACCGTCACCCGCACCTGCACCTCGCTCCCCTTCGCATCCCTCACCCGCCGGATCACTCCCGGCACAACACTCCGGATCTCGTCGTTCTGCGCAATCAACCGGTGCAACATCGCCCGCACACCATCCAGAATGCTGTGCTCAACCTTCAGCCGCCCATCCAGCTTCCGCAGTTTCATTTGAATCGCTTCCGATACTGAATATCGCCGCCCAACACCCCGTTCTCATCCTTGATCATCGTGATCGACCAGTTCCGCTTAAAGTCCCACTGCAGCCGCACCAACTGCTGCAACGCTCCCGTCAAGTTGGTCACGTACGTCAAAGTAATATCGCGCGAAATCTGTTGCTCAATTGTCAAGCGCGCTTGCGGCGTCGATTCCACCCCTAGCAACTGCGGGTCGATCTTCACCCGGCTCACCCCAAAGAACCGTTGTAGCCGGCTCGACAATCCCGCGCTCACCGCCTGACCTACCAGCGTGTCCGTCCCCGCAAAAAACCCGCTCCCCGTCCCGCCAATATTGGTCTGCGTCGCCGCCACCGCCGACCCCGTTGTCGGTGTGCGCCCCACCGCCAGCAGCGCAATGATATCCGCGGTCTGTAACGGCGGATCGGACCGATACGTAATGTTCGGCTTGTCCACCGGCCCCGAAATCGTCATGTTGACGGTGACTGCACGGACGGTGGTTTCTAAATCGAGATCCAACACAGGCTCAATCCGCGCCGCATTGAAGAACGACACCGTCCCGCGCGAAATGCGATACGTCGTCCCCAGAAAATTGAGATCGCCCTGGTTCACCGCGACGCTCCCCAGCAGCACCGGCTTCAACAAACTGCCGCGCAGCCGCAGATCCACGCTTGCCTGCGTCCCCTGCGTGAGCGACGTTTCCAACTGCAGGTTCGGTCCGCTCACCACACGCACGTCAAACGTCATCCCGCGCAACAGAGCATTCGACGTTGGCGTCTGCACCGGCTTGGCATGTTCCAGCAGCGTCGACGCAATGTCCGTACGTGTGTTGAACCCCGATCGCAGCACTGTCACAGTACCGGCCAGCAGGCTTTGATCCGACGTGCCGGTCAACGAGAGATTCGCATTCACCGTGTTGCTGGTTCCCTCGGGATACCGCACGCGCACGCGCTCCAGCAGCCCGTTCAAGCGATAAGTAATCGTCTCTTCTCCGCCAAACGCCACAAACCCGCTCAGCTTCACTTCCCCGCCACCGGAAAGCGCCGTGAAATTTTGCAGCAGCGCGCGGTTGCGATCAAACACCACGATGCCCGTCGCGTTCTCGATGCTGTTGGTCAGTTCACGATGCGTCAGATTCGCCGCTCGAATCTCCATCCGTCCGCCCAACTGCGGCTGTTCCAGCGTGCCGCGCACGGCCGCGTTCACCACCGCCGCGCCCGAAGTCCTCAACCCCGGCATCGTGTTGCTGAAGATGGCCAGGTTCAAACTCCCGCGCATTTCCACGTTCCACGCCTGCCGCGCCGCCGTCGCAATGTGGCCCGCCATCGTGATGTTGGTCTCCTTGCCCACCAGCGTTCCCTGCACAATCTGCAACCCGCGCGAATCGGCCTCCAGAATAATCGGACCCGTGTTGCGCAGAGTCAATTCCTCCATCACCGCGGGCGTGAGTTGCGTCTTCTCCGGAATAATCGGCTGCAGTTGCAGATTCGTCAGATTGATCCGCGCCGACATCGCGTTCCACTTGCGCAGCGGGCCGCTCACCACCACCTCACCTTTGAAGTTGCCCTCCAGCGGCAGCGTCCGCGCGGAGCCGGCGGCCTGCAGCAACTGGTTCACCTTCGCCAGAGTGAGCGTGCCCAACTCGATGTGACCCAATCCCGCGGCATCCTGCGTCAACTGCCACTCGCCCTTTCCATGAATCGGCGAACCCAGCAGATCTCCGTCGGCTTCCACATTGATACGCTCGCCGCGCGTCGCCGCGGTCACCCGCAACGCCCCCACCGGCTTCTTGTTCGCCGTGATGTTGCGCAGGTGCAATCCGCCGGAAATGAAGTCAATCAGCGGACGCGACTTCTCAATTCGCAACTTCGCCGAAGCATCGAGATCGAGCCGCCCATCGATCTCTCCCCGCTCTTTGCGGTAGGTGTTGATCGAAGACAACGCGGCATCTTTGGCCGACACCTGACACGTCAGCGTGCCGTTGTCCCATTCGTCTTTCGGATGCTCATACTTTGCCTGAAATGGTATCCGCCCCCCGGCATGCACCGCCTCTCCACTTGTCAATTCCACCACGCCCGGCCCAAACCGCAGATCGAAGCGAATCGAAGGAAAGGGTTCGTCATCCAACTGCACGTTAGCCAACTGCAGCTTTGCGGTCACCGCCGGATCGCCCACCGTGCCTCGAATCTCCACGGGGCCCGACGCCACCCCCTTGATCGAAACGGGCAGTTCGCGGCCTTTCAGCAACTGCTCCAGGGATGCCCCGCGCAAGTCCAACGTCGCCGTCAGCGCACTCTCCGCTGAAGCCCTCCAGTTCGACAACGCCACCTGCGCCTCGCCGCTCACCTGGCTGCCATTCTGCTGCACCAGAAGCCGCTTCGCAATGACACGCCCCGCATCCAGATCAATGTCCGCGCTCGCGCTGTCCACCTTGCGCTTCTCCACCACAAATTGCGTCGCCGACAGCGTTCCCTGTACCGTCTGAGTGCCCATCGGATTGCGCACCACGCCTTCAAACCGCGCCTCGCCGCCGTCTAACTGCACCGGCATCTCCGACGGAGCGTTCTCCATCGCCAGGCTCACCGCGGGCAGAAAATCATTGGCATCCGTGGTCTCGGCAATCACTTGAATGCTGTCCTGCAAGCCGCCCGTGAAGTCCACCCGCGAGCGCGGAGTCTTAAAGTACGACGAGCTAAACGCGAGTTGATTGCGGTCGCGGCCGTACTGCAGTTTTAGCAGCCCCTCCAGCGGAATCTTTCCTTCCTTCGGTTCGAAAACAAGATGCGATGCGAGCGCCAGTTTCGCAACTCCCTTGGGCGCAAACTCGCCGCTCACTTCCACCGGACCCGAGATGAGCGAACTCCACGCCAGCGGCTTCGGCACGCGTCCCAACACCTGAACTTGTTCGAGTGACAACCCTGTCACTGCCCCCTTCACTTGAAACGAACGCCAGTCGCGAATAGCCGCCTCCCCCTGAAATGCTCCGCCCAGCGCCGTGCCCGAAAGCTGGCGGAACGTCACCAGGTTCGGCTCCAGTCTGACATCGGTCTTCAACCCGATCCCGGCAATCTCCCAGCCGGACTCACGAATCGCGAGACCGGTCCCCGTCGCGTGTCCCTCCAACAAATACATGCCCGCGGCGTAGCTCAAATTGCCCTGGTAATCGACAAAGCCCTCCCGCGCGACAGGCAACCGCAGCGCCGCACCGAAATCGGCAACCATCAAATGAGCCTTCCCATCAATCGACAGCTTCGGCGCCCTATAGTCCTCCATCCGGCCGGTTGCTTGAATCAACGAATTCCCTTTGCGGATCTCGGACTTCTCGAACGTCAGCCCTGTCTTGTCCATCGCCACTTGAACCTCGGTATCGAAGCTCATCGCATCCACTTTGGGCCAGTGGAAGTGGAACGGCTTCGCGGAAACCGTGCCCCGGTACCGCGTCCCTTCGCGCTCCCAACTGAAGTCAACGCGCAGGTTTTCCGCGCGAAGATTCACCGGTACCCGCCGATTGTCGTATTCAAAGTAGCCGTCTTTCAGTGAGAAGCTGCGCGCAGCCAGTGCCACAAACTGCTCAAACGGCGACTTCGCGCTGTCGCGCTTCACCTGCGGTCCGGGAATATTCGTTGTGCCATCCGGATACGTTACGATGCGAACCTGCGCCCCCTCCACATCGAGCGCCGCGAGATACGCATCGCGCCGGAAGAACGAAATCACCTTCGCGCCCACGTGGATCTTCGCTACATGCGCTAGCGGAGGCTCGCCCGCCGCCTCCTTCCCGCGCAGTATGAAATCCTCCACCGTGAACTCCATCGTGCGCGGATTGAAGTCGAACTTCTTCAGTTCCACCTTGCCGCCCGTGGCTCGCTCCGTCTCGCGAATGATGCGGCTCCGCGCTTCTTCCCGCAGCCACTGCGAGCGGAGTACGACAAAGAACGACACGCTCAACAGCGCCGCCAGCACCAGCAGCGCAATCAATCCGCGAACCAGCCACTTCCGCAAGCGCTTCATTGGAACACCTCCTCGCGGAACCGGATCCGCGCGGACGCCCGCGTTTGCGACAACCATTCCTCTGTCGCGGCATCGGTCTTCGCCGCCAGAATCTGCTCTTCGATGTCATCCGAAACCTGATCCAGCGGCGGCATCGGCTTGCCGGGATTCCGTTTTGCCCATTGCGCGGAGAATTCCTTGCGGTAAAAATCCGCCGTCTCCAGCGTGGAAACCTGCTGCCCTCGCCGGAACCGCAAGTCAATAAAATCAAGGCTCCGGACCATGCTCTGCAGAAATCGCAACACGTCCTGCTCCGTCAGCCGCCGATCCGCGAGATCCTTCCGGTAGGCCTCCTCGTTGGCAAACCGCGGCATCACGGTCTCCTTGACGTGTTCGAGCACTGTGGCCATCGCCGGATCCGGATAGCGCGTATCGTCCATCTCGCGAATGAGGAGAATCTGCGAGATGAGCGTATCCGCAGCCTTGCGTTTCGCACTGGCTGAAAAGTCAGGCGCTTTGTTGTCGTAAAACGCAGCCAGCCGGATTTGTTGGAACAGCATGCTCTCCGTGATCACGCGGTTGTCGATGGTCAACGCTATGCGGTCGATGATTTCGGCCTGCGCCGCCGCCATCGCGAGAATGAGCAACAGGGTCCGCATCAGAAAGCCTGCCCCAAGCTGAAATGAAACTGGAACGGATTCACCCGCTGATCCACCTTCAGCCCCGCCAGTTGCGCCGGCGTCAATTGGATCAGCTCATTGATCGAACCCTGATATCCGGAAAAGCGCGGCGAGTTCACCCCATATGCAAAGTCGAGGCGAATCGGCCCGATCGGCGTCCGGTACCGGAACCCGATGCCTACGGCGTGAACCATGTAGTTGAAGTCCGTCTTGTCGCGCTGCCGCACCCGGAACGATACATCGCTGATGCCGTTGTATATGTTCCCCGCGTCATGAAACAGCACCCCGCCGAGATTGTTCCGCAAGAACGGTATGCGCAGTTCCGTCTGGTTGAACAGCAGCGCCCGTCCCCCAATCGGAAATCCCGTATCCGGGTCGCGCGGTCCCGCCTGATTCTCCGGAAACCCGCGATGAGACACCGCACCACCCGCAAAGAATCGTTCCGGCAGCGGAATGTCCACATCCCCATAGTTGCCGATATAACCGAATGTCGTATTGCGCGACAGCACCAGATCGCGCCCAATGCGGTGATAACTCGAGTTGCGCGCCAGCAAGCGCCCGAACGCGGGTTCTGAGTAAAGCACCTTATTGGCGAATGACAGGTCTACCGACGTGTAGCTGCCCCGCGACGCATTCAACGGATCGTCCCGCCGGTCGTTCACCAGGGTCGTCGCCAGCAGCCCAACACGCACCGGCTGCGAGAACAAAGGAATCAGCCCCGGCTCGATCTTCACATCGGTCGTGGACACGCGCCTAACCACGTAGCGGTACTGCGCGTAGAACGCGCGCGAGAACCGCTGGGCTACTTGCAATGCGCCCTCCTGCCTCCGCGTGTTGAATGTGCGCACGTTGCGCGATGCGTCGTAGAGCGCCGTCAGCGTAAGGCTCAGGTTCTCGCGGTCCTGAAACTGCGGCGCCAGATAGCTCAACACCGCGCGGCTCTCAATCGTCGACAGCCGGCCCTGCAAACTCACTGTGTGCCCCAATCCGAGAAAATTCAGCCGGCTCACACCGAGGGAAACCCGCGGCGCGAATGCCGATTGCCCCGCCGCCCCGCTGAGCGTACTTGTGCTGCCCCCAAACCGCCCGAACTCCGCGCCAATGCCGCCGTTCACCGAATAGCGGCTCGCTTCTTCCAACTGATACAGCACCCGTTTCTCGCGCGTACTCCCTTGCGGATTCTGCAGTGCCATGTCCACCTTCGCAAAGATCCCCAAGTCGTACAGCCGCCGCTGGCTGAATACCATGCTGCTCAACGAGAGAGGATTCCCCGGACGCAACCGGATGCGGCTGTTCACCAACGCGGGCCGCGTCGCCGAGAGCCCGTTCACCTCCACGTTCTGCACAAACTGCCGCCGTCCTTCCCGCACTTGAAACTGCACATCCATCCGCCGCGGATTCTGCTTCGATGGCATCGATTGGATTTCCATCGAAGCATCCGGATACCCGTTGGCGTAATAGTAATTCAATATGTTGTCGCGATCCGTGGCAAGGTTGAACGCGCTGTAAGGCTGCCCTTCGCTCGACGTCACAAGCGACTGCACATACTCATACAACCGCAGATCCACGCCGGAAATATCCAGGCTGTTCACAAACACCTGCTCGCCTTCGTTGATGTGGATGACAACCCCTACCAGCCGTTCCTTGCCCCGAAAGTTATACACCACCTCCGGCTTCACCACCACATCGCGAAAGCCGTTGCTGCGGTACAGCTCCGCAATGGCGTTCCTGTCTCGATTCAGCAAATCGTCGCTGTAACGCCCATAGCGCTCGACAATCCTCCCGGCCGGAATGATCCCCATGCGCTCCCGTATGGTTAACGTGTCGAAGTAGCTGTTGCCCTTCACAGCGACGTTCACCACCTTGTAGCGATCCCCGCGGGTGACACTGTACTCAATGGACTGCTCCGCCGCCGAAACATCCTTGCGCTCGTACTCCACCTCAGTATCGAAGTAGCCCTGCGACTGAAAGTGTTGGGTGATTTTGCGAACGCCTTCTTCCAACAAATCCTGATCGACCGATTGCTCCTGATACACCGGCACAAGGTCCTTGATTTTCCCCTTGGATAGCTTCGCCCCCGTTGCGCTCACCTTCACCTTCGGACCCGCTTCAATCTTCAACTGCGGCGAAACCGTGTTCTCATACCGGTCAAAATCAAGACCCTTCAACTCCACCTTCGCCAGCAGATAATCACGATTCAGGTAGCTCCTCCGTACGCGTTCCACTCCCTGCTGGACGCGGGCTTCGGTCAACGGGTTCCACCCGAGCAATCCCCACCATCGCTTCCACCGCGTGGCACTGATGAGCAGTTTCTCCGCCAGTTGCGGATTCCCCGATATCACCGGCCGCACAAAGTACGCCCGCTCGCCGGCGTTCACCAGGAATTGGACATGCAGCTCATCGAACTCCGGATAGCGTTCCACGAGCGGTTGGATGCGCGGCGAATAGAATCCGTTGGCGCGCAGCAGCGCCCGCAGCCCTTCAATCGCTTCTGTCATCCGTTCTTCGGAATAGCGCGAGCCGAGTTCCAGTTTCGCTGCCCCGATCAGTTGTTCGCGGTTCGGCGGCTCGTTCGCCCCTTCTACCGTGATACGGCTGATGAACCAGTTCTGCTTTGTGAAAAAGGTGAGCACCACTCTGCCATCGCGCAGGATGGCGTCGGCCTGCAACTCGTCGTAGCGCCCGGTTGCGTAGAGCCGCTGCAATGCCGCCTGTACCGATGCGATGGTTAGTCTCTGTCCCGCCGCAATGCCTACGATGAGCGCACGCTCCGCCGCCGGAATGGGCTGCAACTCGGGGTCAAAACGCACCTCGACAACTTCTTTCCCCTCATAGTCCCAGGGCGCCGCATCCGCTATTGACGCGCACGCCAGCAGTACCGTCGCGAGAGAAATTGCATATGTGAGCCAGCGCTTTGCGTCAAAGGCCACTGGCTTTTATGATAGCGGCTCCGGACATTCCGCCGTCTTGTGGGGCGGATCGCTGACCCGCCGCGCCCCTACGGCACCAATTCCACTTCCACGCTCACCGTAGCCGAAATATCCACGTTGCCAGGCTCGATGGGCGTGCTCGCCGAAAGCCCCGCCGTGCGCACAATCGGCACCGAAATCGCCGACCCCTGCTCCGCCACCAGAACCACGCCCAGCCGCATTCCCAAGCCGCCGGCAATCGCTTCGGCGTTCTTCTTCGCCTGGATCGTCGCGTCGCGCAGCGCCTGCGCGCGCCCCGGGTTGGGATCCTTCAATCCAAACTGCACACCCTGCACGGTGGTCGCCCCAGCGCCCGCGGCAGTATCAATGATGCGCCCCGCCATGCTGATATTCGTCACCGTAACCGAAACCGTATTGGTCGCCTGGTAGGCCACGATAGTAGACTGACCGCCGGTGTTGCGATACACCGGACCCAGCGAGTAGTTGATCGTGCGAATGGTTCCGTTGTTGCCGATCAAAGTGCGCAGCGCCGCCAGAACCGCGGTGGTCAGCGTGGCGTTGCTGTCGCCCGCTTCCTGAGCCGTTGTGCCTTGCGTCGTGGCACCCACATTCACCGACACCTGATCGGGTTGGAACGACACGGAGCTGGTGCCCGTTGCGCGAACCACGGAGCGCCGCGCCACCTGCCCCTGGCAGAGCACGGCACTCAAAAGAAGGATGGAAAGAATTTTGGACATGGGACCTCTCTGAACAGATGAGGACGCGGGGAGTCTTCCTCTACATCATCGCCGATTCCGGACTCCCTCGTAAATGCCCTGCGCTTTAGAAATGTAACCGAGCGCTTCCGCCTTATTCGCGGGCGTCGGGAATCGCGCTTCGCGTTCCGCCCAATTGCGCAGAAACTCCAGTTGCTCCAAAAACAGCTCCGCCGATTCCGCCGCCGCCGCGGGCCGCCCCTCCGCCTCCAGATACACCGGCGTTGCATGCGCCATCACTGGCTGCTGCCACCACGTCGCGCCATAAGGAAGCATCTTCGCGCCCACCGCCCGCGCCGCGATCCAACCTCCGCGTTCCAACGTCAACGTCTTCTCCATCTGTGCCAGTGAATGCGCACCTTGCGGCTTCACACTCGCAATCACCTTTCCGTTGTGCACGATCTCCAGAACATCATACGGTTCGATGGAAACCGCGCGTGCCTTTACGCTCACCTGCACCAGCCCGCTGCCGAACCGCAGCGTCTCGCCCGGCCCCTTGCCATTCACCGTGAACTCCAGCAGTGGATACGTCGAAACAAACGTGTGCCCCGCACGTATCCCCTCGATCCACGAGTCGTAGCTCAACGGTCCGCGAGTCTGCACATACGTCCGCGCGCTCCCCATCGGCGGATTCGTCGCCATCTTGTCCGACCCCGAGCTCAACGCTACTCGAAACCCGCAGTTCAGGTAGTGATAATAGGTGTCCAGAGGAGCGATCGAGTAGACCTTCGGGCCGCGCAACTTGTAGATCTCCGTCAGGATCGGATGATGCGCAAACGGGCTCCCGGTGGTCAACAGATCGATCGAATCGATGCGTCCGAGCGCAATGTCCAATGGCGCTTCATACGTCGGATACGGCCAGTGCGCCCACGTCACCAGCGCGCCCTGTTCGCGCGCATCGGCGGTAGCGTGCAGCATCCACGGCCAGTCGAAACCGCCCGCGCCGCCCTCGCGCAAACCGCCCACCGACACCGGCCACACAATGGATTTGAGGTTCTGAAAAATCATGTGCGCCAGCAGCCCGTGCCGGAACTCCTCGCCCGCCTTGACAAAGTAGCCCTTGCTCGAAACCGGCTGCAATTCGCGCCCTCGAAAATGCTCCACGTTCTGCAAATGCCCCTCGCCCGGACGCCCCGATTTGTACCCGCTCTTCAACAACAGCAGGCTGGACACGCGCAGTCCTTCGCACTCCATCTCATAACGGATGCCCGCCGGATCGGGGAAGTGCATGTGCGTGTCTCCGGGGTACCAGCCCTTCGCTTCCCAGTCTTCGAACTTGCGCATGTCCAGCGTGACAGTCTGTCCCGCCTGCCCGCGGATCTCGACAGCCTGGTTCACCGGCTCATACTCGAACCCCTTGCGCGCGGCAAACGTGTAACGGTCCGGCGGCAAGTCGATCTGCTGGCCGTCGTAAACGTAAGCGTGCACTTCCAACGGCGAGGTCTGCCCGTCGCCAAGCAGCAGATCGCCCGACATGCGCCGCGATGGATCGGGCTGTGGCAAGTGGCCCAAAGGTGCGAAGTACTCACCGGCTGCGTTCGTCACGCGAAGGCGCACACCAGCCGGCTGGCCGCTCCCGTCGCGGATCCGCAGCGTGACGCGCGCCTGCCCGGGATACGGCTCGCGTGTGGGAAACTGCGCCACCAATAACAGTGCCGCGAAAAGTGTTGCCAGCAGTGCTCGCTTCATATTGTCCCCGCGTGTCGGATATGCTGAGCCATATGATGACACGACGCCACCTGTTGATGTCCGCGCCTCTGCTCGCCGCCGCGGCATCGCGCCCCGTCCGGCTCGGCGGCCCCATCTACCTCAAATCCGCTGACCCTCGCGATCTCGCCCGTGAGCATCGCCGCCTCGGCTATAGTGCCGCCTATTGCCCCGCCGTCACCAACAACGACACGGAGCGCATCCGCGCCATCCGCGGAGCCTTTCAAGCCGAGAACGTCGTCATCGCCGAAGTTGGCGCGTGGAAGAACATGCTCGATCCCGATCCGCAAAAGCGCAAGGAGAACCTCGCCTACGTCACCGAGCGCTGCGCCCTCGCCGACATGGTAGGCGCGCGCTGCTGCGTCGACATCGCCGGATCGTTCCATCCCACGGTCTGGTACGGCCCCCATCCTAAAAACCTGTCGAAGGAGTTCCTCGACGCCACCGTGGAAAACTGCCGCCACGTCATCGACGCGGTGAAGCCTGTCCGCACCGTCTTCACCATCGAGATGATGGGCTGGAACCTGCCCAACGGCCCCGACAGTTATCTCAAGCTCATCCGCGCCGTCGACCGCAAAGCGTTCGGCGTTCACATGGATGTCTGCAACGGCATCAACTCACCGGAACGTTTCTACGGCAACGCCGATTTCATTCGCGAGTGCTTCTCCAAGCTCGGACGCTGGATCGCCTCCTGCCACGCCAAGGACTTGCAGTGGATCCCCGAAATGAACGTCCACTTCGTCGAAGTCATCCCCGGCCGCGGCGAGTTGGACTACATCGCTTACCTCACCGAGTTGAGCAAGCTGCCGGTGGATGCGCCGCTCATGTTGGAGCACCTCAAGGCCGCTGAAGAGTATGACGAAGGCAAGCGCTACATCCAGAAGAAGGCCGCCGAAGCGGGCGTGTCATTTGCCTGACCGCAGTCTTCTCTCCAGGAACTCCGCCGCTGCTTCCCACGCCTTCACCCAACTCGCATACCGCAGGAAGCTGTGTACTTCATCGGGGAACACCACGCTCTCCACCGCGACCTTGTTCCTACGAAGCTCCTCCACCAACGTGACGCTCTCACTGAACGGCACGTTGCGATCATCATCGCCGTGGATCAACAGCACCGGCGACCGCCAGTTTCTCACCGCTGCCATCGGCGAGGACGTGAACGCAAGCCGCGCGGCTTCGGGCTCGGCCACTGGATTGTAGCCGGGAACGAAATTCCTGATGGTCACGTTCCAATCGTGCACGCCGTGAACATCGACACCCGCGGCAAACAGTTCGGGCGCCCGCGACAAAGCATGCGCCGTAAGATAGCCGCCATACGACCCGCCCCACGCCGCAATCTTGCGCCCATCCACAAAGTCGAGTCCGCGCAGATACAGCCCCGCCCCAATCACGTCGCGCACTTCACTCGCGCCAGTCGCGCCATATTCCAACGCTTCGCGAAACTCCATGCCGTAGCCAATCCCGCTGCGGTAGTTCACCGACAACGCGACCCAACCACGGCTCACCAGATACTGTGTCAACGCGTAGCAGTTGTGATAGTAGGACGCGTAGTGCCATCCGAGCAGCATCTGCCGCCGCGACCCGCCATGAAAGAAGATCGCCGCCGGACGCTTCTCCCCCGCCTTCAAACCCGCGGGCAGGAACAACTGCGCCGGAATCTCCATCCCGTCGGTGGCCGCAAACGTCACCGCTTTCGGCTCCACCAGTGCATTCGCATCAAAGGCTGGTGGCAGCGACAGCAACGGCTGCGCGGCGCCCGCACCGCTGGCGATCATCGGCGTGGCAGACTGCTTCGCATCCGAGGCGAGATACGCGAAGGCCTTCCCGTCACTCGCATACACGCCGCTCCATTCAATGCCCTGACTCTTGGTCAGCGCTTCCGCGGCGCCTCCTTCCACCGGCACCCGCCACAAATGACGCCGGTGCGCGTCGCCCTGATTGGACGCATAAACAACGTGCTTCCGATCAGGCGATAACGTCGCGGTCTCCACCTCGAACGCGCCCTTCGTCAACGCAACCGGCAACCCACCATTGGCAGGCAGCGAGTAGAGGTGGTTCCATCCGGTCTTCTCCCAACTGAAGAGGATCCGGTCGGCATCGCCCCAAAGCAGTTGTCCCGCCGCAGGCAGTGCATGGCTCGCAAACACGCTGCCCGCACCGGCGTCGGCCTTCCAAGCCTCGCGCGTCACCCCGCTCGCCAGATCGTGAATGCGAATGGACCATGGCTCAGCCGCGCGCTGTGGCCCGAAAATCGTCTGCCCCCTGGAAGCGGCGCGCCGCACGAACGCCAGCCGCCGTCCCGCCGGAGACCAGACCGGCGCAACATCCTGATCAAGCCCCGGATCCACAAACCGCACCGCTTTCTTCGCGACATCGAACACGCCCACAAACGAGTGGTCCCCGCGATTGCTGGTGAACGCGAGAAAAGCGCCATCAGGCGACCACGCAAGATTCCCCGCCGTTCCGCGCATCTGAAACGCCTGCTCCGCCTTGCCATCCAGCCCCGTCAACCACACTTGGCCTTTCACCAGAAACGCCACCGTACTCGTCTTCGGCGACATCGCCGGCGCGCCCCCCGCCGCCAATCTGCGCGACTGCCCGCTCACCGGCGTCGCCGCCCAGATTGCCTGCTCCGGAGACTTCGCCTCGCTAAGCGGATTCGGAATCTCGCCCGCGCGATTCGCCGCCCCGCCGCGCACGTACACAATCGTCCGTGCATCGGGCGACCATTCCAGATTCGTGATCTCCTGGCCATCGTCGGCAGTGTAGTGTGTCACCGCGCGCGCCTTGTACGACGGCGGCTCGGCGACATAGATATTGCGAACGCCGCGCGCATTCATCACGAACGCAACCTTCGCGCCCGCGCCCGATGCGGTCAGCTCCGATGGGAACGCCGACCCCAGCAAATCGGCCAGCGTCGGCCCATCGGCGCCCATCAGGCTCGCGGCGAGGAAAAGGAAAATCAGCATCCTTCAATTATCAGCCGTGCGCCTCTCGTGTACCATCGATAGGATGGCCCAACAGGATAACGACTTTCAACGACAACTGGGATTGCTCGATTCGACGATGATCGTCATCGGCTCGATGATCGGCTCGGGCATTTTCATCGTCTCGGCCGAGATGGGCCGCCTCATCGGGAGCCCCGGCTGGCTGCTGATGGCGTGGGTTCTCACCGGGGTTCTCACTATCACCGGAGCGTTGTCCTACGGCGAGCTCGCCTCCATGATGCCGCGCGCCGGCGGCCAGTACGTCTATCTGCGCGAAGCGTTCTCGCCGCTCTGGGGCTTCCTCTACGGTTGGACGCTGTTCATGGTTATCCAGACCGGCACCATCGCGGCAGTGGGCGTCGGCTTCGCGCGCTTCACCGGCGTTCTCTTCCCTGCCATCTCGGAAACCAGCTACATCATCCCGCCCGTGCATTTGAGCGCAGGCTACGCCGTCTCGCTCTCCACCGCGCAGTTGCTCGGCATCGTCGTCATCCTGCTGCTCACCTGGACCAACACCCTCGGCCTCCAATACGGCAAGTTCGTGCAAAACGTTTTCACGACCGCAAAAACCGGCAGCATGGTGGCTCTCATTGTCCTAGGCCTTGAGCTCGGCTGGAACTCCGGCGCAGTCTCTGAGAACTTCGGCAATCTCTGGAACGCGCGCGGTTTTGACCCTATTGTCCCCGGCCTCACCGCCGCCACCATGTACGGCCTATTCGTGGCGATCTGTGTTTCGCAAACCGGATCGTTGTTCTCCGCCGACGCCTGGAACAACATCACCTTCACCGCCGGCGAAGTAATCAACCCCAAGCGCAACATCCCGCTCTCGCTCGCCCTGGGCACGGGCACGGTGATCCTCATCTACCTGCTGTCGAACGTCGCATACCTTGTAACGCTGCCCTTCAACGCCATCCAACATGCGCCTTCCGATCGCGTGGCAACAGCGACGCTCCAACATATCTTCCCCGGCACAGGCACGATGCTGATGGCGATCGCCATCATGATCTCGACGTTCGGCTGCATCAACGGACTCATCCTCGCGGGGGCCCGCGCATACTACGCCATGGCCCGCGACGGTGTCTTCTTCCGTCAGGCCGGCGAACTGAACGCCGCGCATGTGCCCGGCTGGGCGCTGGTGATCCAAGGTGTGTGGTCAGTGCTGCTCGTGCTCCCGCGCACCTTCGATCCGGAAACGAAATCGTACGGCAACCTCTACGGCAACCTGCTCGACTATGTGATCTCTGCAGCCCTGATTTTCTACATCCTCACCATCGCCGGAATCTTCCGTCTTCGCGTCACGCGTCCCAACGCCGAACGCCCGTATAAAGCGTTCGGCTACCCATTAGTCCCCGGCCTCTACATACTCGGCGCAACCGCCATCCTCATAGTGCTCTTCGTCTACCGCCCCGCAACAACATGGCCCGGCCTGGCAATCGTGCTCCTCGGCCTGCCCGCCTACGCCTGGTTCCGCAAGTCCTGAATCGGCGGGCGGGAAATTGAGCTTCGAAAAACACAATCCGGGTGCCGACCGTGTGCTGTATCGGGAGGGCAACAACGACGGACACGACTAGCAACGAGAAGTGTCTGGCGTACCCGGCGTAGTCCTAGAGCCGCACGCACGTCGAGAAACTGCGCGCGCGAGAACCGGGAGACCTCGCCGGTATCCAGGGCCAACCCGGCCCGGGATCGGCCCGTGAAGCCAAAAGCGTAATGCGGGCATGCACACCAGCGAGGAGTCGAACATAGGCGTAGTACCAACGAAGCTGCCGAACAAAACCCCAACAGAGGTGGAACCTAACACACAACCAACACAGAGTGGGAAACGGGTGTCCCAAGGGTTACCAGGAGTGCGCCAAAGAGCGCGAGAACAGAAACAAGAACGGTTCACTGCTTTGCTCCACCATGTGACGGTCGAACTGCTGTGGGAAAGCTATTACGCGTTCAAGCGGAATGCGGCGCCTGGAGCAGACGGAGTGACATGGAAAGAGTACGAAACCGGCCTGGCAGAGAAACTGAAAGATCTGCATGGCCGGGTGCACCGCGGAGCGTACCGTGCACAGCCCAGCAAACGACGGTGGATCCCGAAGGCCAACGGAAAACAAAGACCGCTGGGCATCGCGACGCTGTAGGGCAAGATCGTCCAACAGGCGGTGGTGAAGGTCCTCAATCAAATCTATGAGGAGGACTTCCGGGAATACAGCCACGGGGAGGCGAAGAGAGGGACCCCGCAAGGGTTGCAAGTACGGGTCTGTGCGGGGGGCGGCCGGAAAATGGCCATTCCCACCGCGACGGAGCTTTCCACGGGCTTATAGTACTGGTTACTGAACCTGGGGTTGGAGGAGTCGTCAGCAGCGGGCTGCGCCGGGACTGCCGGCCCCGTTGACGATGCGGTGCAGATCGCCGTAATCGAGCCAGTTGCAGGCACAATCGGGGCAATTGTCAATGACGACGCATCCACCGCCGGCATAGGGGTGGGTGTCCATTGGCTGATGGCAGCGAGGGCACTGAATGCGACGCTCCAGGTCTTTCGGTTGAATGGGCTTTCCGGGGAGCGCGGGACTATCATAGTTGGCGCGCATTTCGAGGATCAGACCCTGAAAGGTAGCTATTTCGACGAGGACTCCGCGGCAAACGGGGCACGCAAACAAGGGAACATTCCGCACCGCGGCGTGCACGAGTTGCACGTGGCAGACAGGACATTCGAGCCCGGTGGATCCCCCGAGCAGAGCGACGCCGTCAGCATCGGGGTTGGGCACTTCGACGCCACCGCAGTAGTCGCATTGCCAGCGGGTTTTCTCGACGTCAATGCGCATTGGCGCGCCGCAGGAAAAGCAGTTCATGGGCGAGGCACTCACGGGTACGATCGGCGGAATGCGCGAAGGACTTCGGATGCACATCCAAAATCAGGAGTCCTTCTCAGGGTTTCCACTCAGAGGGTTCTGAGAGCGTTCCGCCGAACAATCCAACAGAAGGCCGTGAACCACCCTAAGTTCGTCTACATTTCGCAGGGCGGGTTGCACCTGCTGCACGACGGGGGCGCCACCACTCGCCTGGAGAGCGCCTTTGGACGATCGCTGCGCGAACGGGCCGCGCAGATTCACCAGCGCCACGCCTGGAAATCCGAGGGCCGCGGGGCGCAGTTCATGTCGGGAATGCTGTGGGGCGCGCAGCCGCGGGACACTGGCGAGTTTCCCATCCACATCACGGGCGTGTGTCGCGGACCGGCCAGTGGTCATCTGCTCTATACGCTTGAGACCAACGATGTCGGCGGTGTGTTTCTGGTGGATGCGGATGGGGTGGAGCGGCGGTTGTTTCACACGGCCGACTTCCGGCTGCGGCACCTGTCCCTGAGTCCGGACGGCGAGATGATTGCGGCGTCGGTGGCGCACAACACGTTCATCACCAACATCGCTGTGTTGAGCATCGAGGGCAACGAATTCTACGAAGCCACGGAGGGGGACTCTGTGGATTTTGCTCCACGGTGGGTGCCCGGCCGTGGGCGGCGGCTGGTGTATCAGAGTGCTGGTGTTGGACGAAATGCGGCAGGTCAGGTGACCGGGTTCAGCCCGTTTGCGATTCACGAATTGAACCTGGATACGGGGGCCGTGACGACGCTGGTGGAAGAGCCGGAGAAGGACCTGCTTTCACCGCACATGACCTCCGACGAAACGCTTTACTACATCCGCAAGGAGCATCCGCACGCGACGAAGGTGAGTCCGCTGGCGGCGCTGAAGGACGCGGTGTTGTTTCCGTTCCGCATGCTCTATGCCGTGTTTCAGTTTTTCAATTTCTTCTCGATGCGATATACAGGCAAACCTCTGGTAACACCCAAGGGCGCCGCGGCGCGGCATCTGGATCCGATGCGGATGATGATCTTCGGGAATCTGAGCGAGGCTGCGCGGATGCAGCACGAAGAAGATCCGCAGAAGGCGATTGTGCCGGACTCATGGGAGTTGGTGCGGCGGACTGCCGGCGGGGGAACGAAGGTGATGGCGAAGGGAGTGCTGTCTTTCGACATCACGCCGGATGGTGATGTGGTGTATTCGAATGGCAATGCGATTCACCGCTTGACCCCGGAGGGGCGGACGGAGAAGGTGTTGCAAGGGAAGATGATCGAGCAGGTGGCTGTATTGTAAGGCCTATGGATGATACGACACGCTCAGCGTGTTGCCATCCGGGTCCTTGAACCAAGCCACGCGTGCACCGCCGGGCGCGTCCCAGATAGGTGGTCCATCGGGGCTCATAAAGGGCAGACGGAAGAAGACAACGCCCGCTGCCTCCAGTTCCTGCACGGTGGCCTCGATGTCGCGCGACGCCCAGCCTAAGACCGTATGATGCGGCGGTGCGACCTCTTTCACAATGGTTACCCGCAGCATGGTTCCGCCCGCATCAAAGACGATGGCAAAGGGTAACTCCTCGCTGGCGAGGCGCAGTCCCAGAATGCCGCCATAGAAGGCCTTCGCGCGCTCCGGATCGGTAGTGGCTACAAAGGCCACGATTGGATTGCTTCCCAGTCCTTTGGATGGAGTCATGGGTACAAGTTTCGCCACTTTCTTGTTAGATGGCAACACGATCGGCATCCGCGGCTTGGCCGGGCCTTCTCACCATTCCGCCTCATTCCGCGCTATTCAATCCGCCGAACTCTGCTGCGAGAATGGCCGCGATCTGTCCTCGCAAGGACGGACACCGATCCGTGGCGGCAAGCCATACCACCTCCCAGTCGATCCCGAAATAGGTATGCTGAAATCCCTCGATTTGCTTCCCAGGATGAAGTGATCCGCGGCCTCAACAATGTCATTGAGATACAGACCCTCATGCCGCATACAGAAGCCGCGACTCTTCGAGCACAGAGGCTCGGATCAGCGGTTTCAGTCCGTTTTTCGAGACCAAATCGACTCTTCGGCCCAGCAACTGGGACAAATCCAACAACAGGCCGGCGTACTCCACGAGGTCGACTTTCGCTTTCGGCAAGAACTCTACGAGCAAATCTATGTCACTTTCCGCCCGCATCTCGCCACGCGCGGCCGATCCAAAAAGCGAGAGTTCATGCACTCTGTATCGCTGGCAGTTTGGCTTCATCCACCTGTACGTTGCCCAGTTGGAGCATTTGGTTCATCGTCGTCCCTTCCATTATGCCCGAGTCGTGGGTCTCAGGCTGACGAGGGTGATATGCTGAAGAGTTAATCAAGTGAGAGGCCAGCAGCAACTGGCATGCAATAAGGAGTTTTCTACTTCCATGTCCGAATCTTCAACGACATCCACTTCCCGCCGGGATTTTGTGCGCGCTGCCGCGGCAGCCGCTCCGGCGATGGTATCGGCGCAAAACCAGAACAGCGAGCTGCAACTCGGCTGGATCGGCACGGGCGGCCGCGGCTACTACCTGATGGATATGCTCTACAAAGGCAACTCCAAGCCGTTCAAGGTGGTGGCCACCTGTGACACCTACAGCGGCAATCTGAATCGCGGTAAGGACCGCGTCCAGACTATGGGCGGCAATACGCCGAAGACCTACGTGGACTATCGCGAGTTGCTGGCCGACAAGTCGATTGACGCTGTGGTGATTGCTACGCCGGAGCACCTGCACTATCCTATGACGATCGCGGCGTTGAAGGCCGGCAAGAACATCTACGTGGAAAAGCCGCTGGCTCACACCATTGAAGAAGGCTTCGAGATTTTGAAGCTCTCAGAGAAAACCGGCAAGGTGGTTCAGGTCGGGACGCAGAACCGCAGCAACTCGCTCTACATTAAGGCGAAGGAAATGGTGGCGCAGGGGATGATCGGCGAGATCCATTATGTGCGGGCGTTCTGGTACCGCAACTCGCTGGACACGAACCCGGCGTGGCGGTATACGATCCCCGCGGACGCAAACGAACAGAATACCGACTGGCAGAAATTCCTCGGCGCGGCTCCGAAGAAGCCGTTCCACAAGGGCCGCTATTATCAATGGCGGCTGTATTGGGATTATTCCGGCGGGATCTCGACGGACCTGCTGGTGCACCAGACCGACATCACGAATTTTGTGTGCGGCAAGACTGTACCGACTTCGTGCATGGCGTCCGGCGGGATCTACCGCTGGACCGATCCGAGCGATGACCGCGAAGTGCCGGATTGTCTGAGCGCGATCTACGACTACGCTCCGAGCAAGTTCCACATCAACTACTCGTGCTACTTCGGCAATGAGAATTACGGGTACGGCGAGCAGTTCATGGGCAACGAAGGGACGATCGAAGTGCTGAACCGGCAGATTCTCACGTTCACGCCGGAGAAGTTCCGCGGGCAGGCGCCTCCGAAGGTAGCGGCGCGGAAGGAGCAGAAAATCGAGTTGCCTGGCAATGACAACATCGCCGTGCAGAATCATGTGAAGAACTGGCTGCAAGCGATTCGCGGCAAGGAGAAGCTGATTGCGCCGGTGTCGGTTGGTCAGCAGGCGGCGATTTCCGGGCACATGGCGACGTTGTCGCTGCGGCGCGGCAAGAAGTGCATTTGGGACGACAAGAAGAACACGTATAGCTTCGTCTAGCGATCCGTGGCGGACCGGCGAGCATTTGAGGAGAGGGTTCGCGCATTGCGCGCGGAGCCTACACCGGCTGCGCTCAAGAAAGCTCTGGGAGACCGGAATAACTATCTGGTCTCCAAGGCCGCGGCGTTGGTGGGAGAACTGCGGATCACGGAACTGGCTCCGGATCTGGTGTCGGCGTTTCACCGGTTTCTTGGGAATCCGGTGAAGACCGATACGCAATGTTGGGCCAAGAACGCCATTGCCAAGGCACTTAAGGATTTCGAATACGAAGACCCGGAATTGTATATCACCGGGCTGCGGCATGTGCAGATGGAGCCGGTGTTCGGCGGGCAGGAAGACACGGCGATCACACTGCGCGGCACCTGCGGTCTGGCGCTGGCTGTCTGCCGGTCGTTGAGCGATCTCATCATTCTCCGCCATCTCACCGGACTTTTGACTGACCCGGCGATTCCCGTGCGTCGCGACGCGGCACGGGCTGTCGCGCAGTTGGGCCGCGCCGAGGGAGCCCTGCTACTGCGGTTGCGCATCGGCTGCGGCGATCAACCGGAAGTGATTGGGGAGTGTTTCTCCGCGCTGCTGAGTTTAGAGGAGCGCGAGGCGATTCCGTTGGTCAGCGGGTACCTGCAGCAGGAGTTCGAAGACACGGCGTTTGAGGCCGCCGCGGCGCTCGGCGAGACGACGTCTATCGACGCATTCGACGCACTCGCGGCTCGGGACGGAACGGCCCGTTCGGCGCGGTTTCGCGAGGCGTTGTTGCTGGCGATAGGAGCAACGCGGCGAGCGGAGGCCGTGGATTATTTGATTGCCCTGATTCATCCATCGGACGCGATCACGGCGGGACATGCTATCGCTGCCTTGGGACCAAGCCTGTTGCGGGAAGAGGTACGCGAGAGGGTGGAAGAAGCGGTCCAGAACACGAACAGCGCGGCGTTGCGTGCCGCGCTGCGTAAAGCGTGTCGTGAGTAATGCCGACTACTTCTTGGTGGCGGGAGGCTTGGGAGCCGGGGTGAGCGGCTTCACCGTGCCAGGAGCCGTGGGAGCCTGCTTGTCGTAGGCTTCAATGATGGACTTGGTGATGTCGACTTCATCGGAAGCGTAGAGCACGGGGGTTTGCTGGCTGCTGACGTCGATGACGAGGGAGAAGCCCTTCTCCTTGGCGTGCTTGTCGATGACCACCATCATTTTGGCTCCGAGTTCCTGGAAGATTTTCTGCTGCTCGGCTTCGAGTTCCTGCTGTGCATCTTCGAGGTCGCGATTGTAGCTTTTGGTTTGGGAATCGATGTCGCGGGCGATGCGGGTCTTCTGTTCTTCGCTGAGGACGGTGCCACCCTTCTGCATCTGCGCTTGAAGCGCCTGAATGGCCTGCTGCTTCTTCTCCAGTTCCTTCTTCCTGGGGGCGAACTTGCCTTCCAGTTCCTGGATCTTGGCCTGGCCGTCCTTGGTGTTGGCAATGGCTGCGTTGATGTTGATGATACCGACCTTGCTCTGCGCAGCGGCCAGCCCGGCGAACAGTGCCACGAAAAGCGGCAGCCACCCTAGTTGTCTCAGTTGCATAATCAGCGAAACTCCTTCAAATCACTCCATGGTATATCTATCGGGGCTGTCCGCGCATCCAGAACCTAGAAGGTCCTGCTAATAGTGAAGCGGAACTGGCTTCTCTTTTCAAAGAACGGCGATGGTCTGCCGATCGTCGCAATTGAATTGATGAACGAGATGTTGTTCGGGAAATAGGACCTGTCAGCGGCCACCGGTGGGATGATGAAATCCTGGAAGATGATGGGATTGTAGGCCCAGTAGAGGCGGAACGGCGCGTTGACGACAGGCATCATGATTTGCAGCTCGAGGCCCGTTGAGATGCGGGGCTTCTCGGTGCCAGGAGCGATCACCGCCTCCTTGGGGAACACCGCCTGCGGGTAGCTGTCATTCAGGGTCGAGAGCCGGTCGGGATTGAGCGTGAGCTGATTGGAACGGAAGAGCTTGTTGAGCCCGCCGTCGACAAAGGCCGCGAGAACCACGGGTCCAACGATCGGGATGCGGTATTCCGCATTGCCGACCAACTGCGTGTCGCCACCGGGGAAGATGAGCTGGTAGGTCGGGATGGTCTTGTTTACGTTCACGTAGGAAGTAACGCCATTCTCCACCACTCGCTGCTGGCGGGCTGAGCCGTCCGAGTTCAGCAGCGGGACCTCAGCCTGGTTGGGAATGAACGCGATCGGGCTAATGCCCCAGATGTCGAAGCCACGGATATCGTTCTCGCCACCCATGTAAAAGCGGTTGAACGGCGGAGCCGACTTGCCGCCGTAACCCGTGATGTATCGTCCCAAGCCGTGGAAGCCGATGACATGCCCCTTCGCGAAGCCGCGGCGGAAGTACTTAAAATCGACCGTCGGCTGGACCGTGTTGACGTTACCGCCAAGGATGCTGCCGGCGAATTGGGCGGTGAGGAAGATGCTCTTGCCCCGCGAAGGCGTGATCGGATGGTCCACCGTGTTGTAGGTGAACGAAGGTGTGATCTGGCTTGTCTTGATACCGTCGAGCGAGTTTGGTCCGCTGAGACCCTGGAAGTTGACGTAGTCGAAGTAAGTAGTGGCTGCCTCAGTGAGAGTCTGGATCCGCTGCTTGTTATAGCCGTAAGTGATACCGATGCGGCCGAAGGGAAGCTTCCGCAACTGGTGGCTGGCATAGACAGTGAAGCCGCCGCCGTTGGAGACGTAGTTCAAGAGGTTACCAGTGCCGAGCTGCTCATAGAGCGGGATGAGGTTCCGGCCGGAGAGCAGCGAAACTTCGCGTGCCTGATCGTAGTTGAAGCGCTGGACGTATATGGTGAAGCCGGCCTGGATCGGACGGTCGAAGAGGTAGGGTTCAGTGAAGCCGAAAGTGACGTCGCGAACGCGGTCGCCCAACTGCGAGTTGATGGAGAGCGTTTCGCCAAGGCCGAGAAAGTTGTTGGTGGAATAGCCGAAGCCGATGAAGCTGCCGGCGATACCGGAAACGCCGCCGTTCAATTGGACGGAGTTCTTGCCGCGCTCCTTCACCTTGAGTGTGATGTCGACGGTGTTGCTTCTGGTGTCACGCGTGATGGTGGCCGCTTCGTTTTCCTTCAGGACTTCGAAGTAGCCGAGTTGGTTGAGGCGCAGCAGGCTCACTTCCCACAACTGCGTGTTGTAGATGTCGCCTTCGTCGATGAGAAGTTCGCGGCGGATGACCTTGTCGCGAGTGGTGGTATTGCCGGAGAAGTCGATGCGCCGGACAAAGAACTGCTTGCCTTCATCCACGTTCAAAGTAAGGTCGAGCTTGTCGCTGTTGGGGATGATATCGAAGCTGGGTTCGGGAACGAAGTCGATGAAACCGAACTGGCCATAGAGCTTGCGCATATTCTCCAGGCCCTTGCGCAGCTTGGCGGTGGAAAAGATGTCGCCTTCGCCCATCTGAAAGAGTGGGCGCATCAGGGTGTCGGGCGTGCGGAACAGTTTGACGCCGACGAAGTTGATCTTATTGAGGTGATACTGGCGGCCCTCTTCGATGTTGAGAACGAGGTCGGCCACCTTGCCCGGCTTGTTGCTATAGAAGAGTGGGAAGTGGAACTTGCCGCCGCCAACGTCGCGGATCTTGAGGGAGTGATCGAGGGATCGGGCGGTGAAGTAGCCCTTTTCCTGATAGTTGTTGCGGATGCGGTCCTTGTCTTCCTCGAGCTTGCTCGAATCGAAAGACTTGGCGAAGATGTTCTCAAACAGGATGGACTTCGGGATTCCGATGGGATGCAGGTTCTTCATCGCGCGCGTCACCACGCGATCACTGAAAACCTTGTTGCCCTGGATGTCGATAGTGCCCACTTTCACTTTTGGGCCTTCCGCAATTTTGAAGACCACTTCCAGTGAAGACGGCGGGATCTGACGGATTTCGGGCTCGACGGTCGCGTACTGCCTTCCGCGCTCGGACAGGTATTCCTTCAGCACGTTGGTGGCGCGCTGCACCTTGTTCGGGTCGTACTGCGACTCGACGGTGAGACCGACGCGGCGCTCTTTGAACCGGTCGAGAATTTCGGAGATCGTGAGCGACTTGTTGCCTTCGTACTTGATGGAACGGACCACGCGGCGCTCAGTGAGAAGGAAGCGAACGATCCAACCGCTTGCGCCTGGCTCCTTCTGCAAGCTGATGTCATCAAAGCGGCCGGAGTTCCAAAGGGCCATGAAGTCGCGGTGCAGTGCGTCCTCGTCGAGCTTGTCGCCCTTCTTGCTGAGAATCATGGCGCGCAGAGTGTCTTGCGGTACACGGCGCGAACCACGGAACTCGATGGCCTCGATCACGTCTTCGACGGCGGCGGGTTTTGGCGTTTCGGCTGGTTTAGGCGACTCCAGTTGTGGTTTGGCCGGCGCCGGTTTGGGCGGCTGGGCCGCTGGCGTCTGTGTGGAGGGAACGTTCTCGAACGGGCTTGTCTTCTTCTGCTGTGGGGCAGGCTTCGGGGCAGGCGGCTGCGGCTGTGCAGGCGGCTGTTGTTGCGCGATCAGGGGGAGCTGGATTGCAAGAATGCCGCAGAGGATAGTGAGTTTGCACACGCTACGGGCATGCAGGCTTCCAAGCCTGGGAAACATCATCGAAACAACAGTCCTTTCCTCTCTGCGCCCTTAACGAGACGTTCGCTCCCAAATGTAGGTTTCACGAGACTTCGGGCAGGCTAGACAAGCAAACTTTTGATTTTACCAGATGATTTTAGCACGCGGGTGATGGGTGGCGTTCTGCGGGTGCGTACCGATTCCGAGCCGCGTTTGGCAATCGGCCCCTCCGGAGTTTGGACATTTCGCCGCTTCGTAGGGCAGACGCCCTCGTCTGCGCGCGACCCCCTGGTCGCGCTCGGGGCCGGCCGGCTGCGTGGGTGAAACGCTCACCACGTTTCCAGACTAGAATGAAGGGCAAGCGCAGAATTCCATGAAACGTCACGTTTCCTTCATACACACATCGCCGGCGGCGATTCCGCCATTAGCAGACTACTACCATCTATACGCGCAGGATCTGGAGATTACCAACCTGTTGGACGACGGGATACTGCGGTGCTTTGCCCGCCAGATGGAGTCGGCGGCGGAGACGCGATTCAGTGAGTTGTTGTGCGTGGCGCGCGATGCCTACAACTCGGAATTGGCGCTGGTGACGTGTTCGGCGGTATCGCGGTCAGTGATGCGGAGACTGGCCGACGCCACCGGGCTTCCAATCGTGAAGATTGACGATGCGCTGGCTCATCAGGCCGTGACGACGGGATCGAAACTCGGTGTGCTGGTGACGTTTCCTCCTACGCAGGCGGTGACGGCGAAGCTGTTGCGCGACACGGCGGCCGACAACGGCGTCGAAGTGGATTTGACCTTCCGGGTTCTGCCGGAGGCCTACGAGGCGCTGCTTGCAGGCCAGGCGGAACGCCACGATGAACTGATGATGAATGCGGTAAGGGAGTTGGCGGAGAAGCCATTGGATGCGATTGTTTTTGCGCAGGTGTCGATGGCGCGGCTGCTGCCCAAGCTACCCCATTTGCCGATGCCTGTGTTGTCGAGCCTGCCTGCCAGCTTGAGCGCGATCCGGCAGGCGTTGCCCGCGATTGCATCCCGATAGGAGAGACAGACATTGCGAACCCAAGCGATCCAACCCAGTGATTGGCGCGGCGTTTTTCCCGTGCCACCTTTATGTCGGCGCACGGATGCGCGGCGAACGATTGATTTTGCCGAGAACCGCCGTTTTGTGGACTACATGGGCGCGAGTGGAACCACTCGTCTGCTCTATGGTGGGAACGCCTTTCTCTACCACATCACGCTTGCCGAGTATGAGGAATTGCTCGGATGGCTGCAGGAACTGCCGGATCAATACTGGTGTATTCCGAGCGCGGGTCCGTCGTATGGAAGGTTGATGGATCAGGCGGCGATTCTGCGGCGGCACAAGTTTCCCACGGTCATGCACCTGCCGTGCGGCGATCCGCGCGACGCGGCGGGTCTTGAAGCAGGATTGCGCGACTTCGCCGATGCGTGCGGATTGCCGTTGATCCTGTACGTAAAGGACGAGAACAACCTTGGTGCGAACCAGGAAGCGGGGTTGGATGCGCTCGGGCGACTGGCGAACGACGGCACCTGTATCGGGATCAAGTACGCAGTGGTACGCAAGGACCCGTCAGTGGATGCGTATCTTGACGGGTTGTTGAAGCGCGTGGACCGGAGCATCGTCATCAGTGGAATCGGCGAACGGCCGGCGATTGCCCATTTGCGGAAGTTCGGATTACCTGGTTTCACGACGGGCAGTGGATGTCTGGCGCCCGCACCCAGCCATCGGATTCTTGATCTCTGCTATGCGGGCAAGTACGACGAGGCAGAAGCGCTGCGGCAGCTCTTCATTCCGCACGAAGATCTGCGCGATGCGTGGGGACCGGCGCGTGTCCTGCATGCGTCTACAGCACTGGCCGGCATTGCCGAGACAGGGGCGATCCCTCCGTTCACCACACCGCTGAATGCCGCCCAGTGTGAGCAGTTGGGTCCGGTGGCGAAGGGACTGGCGGCGCATAATCAGGTAGCAGCGGCGACGGCCTAGATGACATAATCGGCAGGATGCAAACCGTCATCCTGCTTCTGTTGGCCCATGGTTTGGCCGGTGCGGCGTGGTCCGCGCAATGGCTGCTCGTTCGCGACACGAGCGGCAACACGATTGAAGCGCAGACTGCCGCGGTGTCTGTTCGTGTGAACCATCAAGACAAGGCTGTTGATCTGCGGCTGGACCAGTTGCTGTCGCTCCACAACGCTGCGCCAGCGTCTGAAGCGGAGGCGGCGCGGATAGCGGCGGGCATTCCGATCATACTGAGCGATGACCGCAAGGCGCGCGATCGGGCAGTGGAGGAGTTGACGGCGATCGGGCTGCCGGCGATCACACCGCTGTTGAAAGCGTACAAAGATACCGATCAGCACGAGCCTCGGCCGTTGTACCGGTTGTTCGAGCGCGTGATTCCGAGCCGCGCGGATGGGTTCGATCGCACCTTGAGCCTGGCCCGGATGCGCAACGGCGATCTGTTGCGGGTGCGGATCGCAGCGGAGTCGTTGGATGTGACCACCGCCGGCGGCGAGAAGAAGACGCTCGCGTGGGCGACGATTCGCAGTATCGCGGTGCGGCAGACTTCGGTGCAGAAGGTGATCGCGGTGCATTCGTTGCGGCACTGCATGCAGATCGAGTATCTCGACACGGGGCTTGTGCTGAGTGGGACGTCGAAAGTAGACGCTTCCACCGAGGGGTTCGTCCGCATGTCGTGGGACACGGACAGTTGGGCGAGCGACTCTAACGGGATTCAGAAGCCGGGTGGGCCAACCTACAAGAGCAATCTGTTCGAGGGGCATCCGTTTGGATCGCTCATCGGGCGCGTGACATCCAGCGGGGAGCCATTCTTTCTCGGGAAGAAGTTTTCGAAAGCGGGGCTGGCGGCGGGGCGGCTGCAACTCGCGGTGAATGACAACAGGCACTGGCAGAACAATATCGGCACGTTCACAACAACGATGACGGTGACGAATGCTTATGATTTGGGGGACGCGCAGTAGTTACAGCAAATCGCCGACGCGAACCGGCGTGTTGGGGGCCGCCAGGCAGGTGAGCGATTCGTTTTCGTCATAGGCGACGATGGAGCCGTACTTGCCTTGCTGCGGGTCGCGGTGGACGATGAGACGGCGTCCGTTGACGTCGAGCACCCAGTATTCGCTGATGGCGGCGCGGGCGTAGAGACCGGCTTTGTCGTCGAGGTCGAAAGCGAGGGTGGAGTCCGCAACCTCCACTACGAGGCGAATATCCTCTGGCCGTATGCTTCGGGTGATTCTCCGAAACGACCGCGTCAACACGACAGCATCCGGTTCCGGATAACTCGTCGGGTTGTCTTCTGACGCAACGTCGATGGAAGGCTCGGGCATGGCGCACTCGATCCCGAATGTCATCTGCAACCAACCAATGAGCAGCGCAAGGGCGCCGATATGGGGCATTTTCTTGGACATCTTACGTATCAGTTCCCCCTCGATGAGCTCATATCGCTCGAGCTCGACCAGCCCGAGCCGTTCGAGGGTTTGACACTCCTCGCGGGTCCAAGTCTTATGCTGGGGTTTCGGCGGCGCCGTGGTTGGGGGCGGTGCTTGTAACATTACCGGCATTTCCTTATTATCGCCGATGGGAAAACGCGTTACGCCTGAACCGGCGCGGGTTTCACCGTGGCCCGCTTGCGGCGATGCATGGACGTCTGGATCGCGGCCATGTACGTGTACACCACCGGCGTCAGGTAGAGCGTCACCATCTGCGAGAAGATGAGTCCCCCAACTACGACAAGTCCGAGTGACTGGCGTGCTTCACCGCCCGCCCCGTAGCCGAGAGCGATGGGCACCGCACCAAGCAACGCTGCCATCGTGGTCATCATGATCGGGCGGAAGCGAATGAGGCAGCCTTCGTAAATGGCATCTCGTGGCGAGAGGCCTTCGGTGCGTTCGGCTTCCAGCGCGAAGTCGATTTGCATGATGGCGTTCTTCATCACGATGCCGATCAGCATGATGAGTCCGACAAAGCCGTAGATGTTGAGGTCCATGCGGAACAGTTGCAGCGTGAGTAGAGCGCCGAAACCGGCCGAGGGAAGGCCCGAGAGAATCGTCATCGGGTGGATGTAGCTTTCATACAAAATGCCGAGGACGATGTAGACCACCAGCACGGCAACAATCAAGAGGATGGCGAGGTTGGTTTGCGAACCCTGGAAGGCCAGCAGCGAACCTTGATGGGCCGTCCCAACGCCGGGAGGGACCACCTTCTTTGCGACTTCGTCGAGCGCGATTGCGCCGAAGCCCAGCGGCACGCCTGGTTTCATGTTGAAGGAGACAGTGACGGCGGTGAGCTGCCCGTAGTGGTTGACAGTCTGCGGCCCCACGTCTTCATGCACACTGGCGACCGAATCGAGAGGGATCAGCCGTTCGTTGGCGCCCTTGAAGTAAACCATCGAGAGCGCTTTCGGGTCGCGCTGATCTTCAGGCAGCAGTTCGAGCAGCACCTTGTATTCGTTGGTGGACGAGTAGATTGTGGAGACCCAGCGCGGACCAAACGCGTCGTAGAGAGCGTTCTCGATGTTGTCGGCGTTCAGTTGCAGCGAGGCTGCTTTGTCGCGGTCGATCTTGACGTTCACTTGCGGCGTGTGGATCTGCAGGTTGCTGGTGACGTCCTGAAGTGCGCCGTACTTGGCGAGCTCGGCGGTGAACTTCTCCGCCGCGATGAAGAGCTCTTCGCGGTCGGGCGATTGGAGCGAGAACTGGTACGGGCTTTTGGTTACCTGGCCGCCGATTTGCACGGTAGGCGGATTCTGCAGGTAGGTGCGCAGTCCGGTGACTTCACCGAGTTCGTGGCGCAGTTCTTCGAGTACGGCATCGACGGCTTTGCGATCGTGGCGGGGTTTGAGGTGGATGATCAACTGGCCGAAGTTGGCGCCGCCGAGTGTGGAGGCGGTTGCGCCGCCGACGCTCGACACAAGGGCATCCACCGCCTGGTGGCGGGAGACGATCTCGGCTACCTTCTTCTGATGCTCCACCATTTGGAAGTACGAAGTGCCTTGGGTGGCCTCGGTGTAGCCGAGGATCTGGTCCGTGTCCTGATCGGGGATGAAGCCTTTAGGAATGCGTTGGAACATCCAGCCGGTGATGCCCACCGAAATGAAGAACATCACCATGGTGAGCGGGCGCATGCGAAGCACCAGCTTCAGCGTCACCTCGTAGAGATGCAGCATCCACTCGAAGAACCTCTCGGTGGTGCGATAGAACCAACCATGTTTCTGTTCATGCGACCCGCGCAGAAAACGGCTGCAGAGCATGGGCGTGAGCGTTACCGAGACAAGGCCGGAAATGAGAACAGCCACGCAAATGGTGACGGCGAATTCGCGGAAGAGGCGGCCCAGCAGTCCTCCCATGAACAAGACCGGGATGAAGACCGCAGCCAGCGAGAAGGTCATCGAGACGATGGTGAAGCCGATTTCCTGTGAGCCCTCAAAGGCCGCCTGCATCGGGGGTTTGCCCATTTCAATGTGACGCACGATGTTTTCCAGCATCACGATGGCGTCGTCGACAACAAAGCCGACGGAGAGGATGAGGGCCATCATCGAGAGGTTGTCGAGCGAGTAGTCCAGCAGGTACATCACGGCAAAGGTGCCGATGATGGAGAACGGAAGCGCGAGGCTGGGGATGATGGTGGCGGATACGTTTCGCAGGAACAGAAAGATCACCAGGATCACCAGGCCAAGCGTCAGCACCATGGTGAACTTCACATCGTCGAAGGATTCCTTGATGGTTTCGGAGCGATCATAGAGCACGGACATTTTCACTGACGGCGGCAACTCCTCCTGGAATGTGGTGAGCAGCTTCTTGATGCTGTCCGTGACGTTCATCGTGTTTGTGCCGGGCTGGCGCTGAATGGCCAGCACCACGGCCCGCTGCGCGTTGCCCTCTTTGTAGAGCCAGGATGCGGCCTTGTCGTCCTCAATGCCGTCGTTCACCTCGCCGAGCTCTTCCAGCCGGATGGGCGAGCCGTTCCTGTAGGAAACAACCAGCGGCCGGTACGCCGCGGCGTTCATCAACTGGCCGCTCGCCATCAACGTGAAGGACCGTTGCGGACCGATGATACTGCCGATGGGCAGGTTGACGTTCCAGGCGCGGAGAGCCGCTTCCACTTCGTTGATGCCCACCTGCCGCGCGGCCAGCGCGCGCGGGTTCACCTGCACATGTACCGCGTACCGCTGCGCCCCCAGAACCTGCACCTGGGCGACTCCGCTCACCATCGAGATGCGCTGGGCAACGCGTGTCTCCGCGTACTCGTTCAGCGTCCAGAGCGGCAGCGAATCCGACGTGAGCACGAGGTAGAGGATGGGCTGGTCGGCAGGGTTCACTTTGGTGAAGGTGGGCGGCGTCGGCATGCCCTGCGGAAGCAGGCGCGAGGCTTGCGTGATGGCGGCTTGCACGTCCACGGCGGCGCCATCCAGGTTGCGGCTGAGATCGAACTCAAGCGTGATTTTGGTGGAGCCGAGCGAGTTGATGGAGGTCATCGAACTCAGTCCGGCGATCATGGTGAACTGGTTCTCCAGTGGCGTGGCGACGGCCGAAGCCATAGTCTCCGGACTGCCACCTGGCAGGCTCGCGGTGACGAGCAGCGTGGGGAAATCGATGTTCGGCAAGTCGCTGACGGGTAACGATTGATAGGCGACAGAACCGAACAAAGCGATAGCCAGCATCAACAGGCTGGTGGCGATTGGACGCCGGATAAAAGTCTCTGAGAAATTCATCTACTCACTAATCCCCTGCCGGCATGGGCTTCGGCTGATGCCCCGTTCTGCCGCCGCGCTGCAATCCACGTATCCGCGTTACGATGCCGTCGAGGTACGTGTAAACCACTGGTGTCAGGTACAGGGTCACCAACTGGGAAATGATCAATCCGCCGACGACGCAAATGCCGAGCGGGCGGCGAGTCTCTCCACCGGAGCCCTGGCCCAGGGCAATGGGAAGGACGCCGAGGAGCGCGGCCATGGTGGTCATTAGGATGGGGCGGAAGCGAACCATGCAGCCTTCGTAGATGGCATCCTCGGCGGTCTTGCCGTAGTTGCGTTCGGCTTCGAGAGCGAAGTCGATCTGCATGATGGCGTTCTTCTTGACGATGCCGATGAGCATGAAGAGGCCGACAAACGCATAGATGTTCAGTTCAGCGCGGAAGAGCAACAGCGAAATGAGCGCGCCGAGGGCGGCCGAAGGTAGCCCGGAAAGAATCGTGATGGGGTGAATGTAACTCTCGTACAGGATGCCCAGCGAGATGTAGACAATGGCCACGGCGATGATGAGCAGCGTGGTCATGTTGGAGAGAGAATCCTGGAACGCTTTGGCCGTGCCCTGAAAGCTGGTGGCGATCGTGTCAGGGAGTTTGGAGGCAAGCTCTTCAATGCCGCCAACCACGCTGCCGAGTGCGACTCCGGGACGCAGGTTAAAGCTGATGGTGACGGCGGGTAACTGGCCGGAATGGTTGATGGTCTGCGGGCCTGCGTCCATATAAGTGGACGCGAAGGATTCCATCGGAACAAGATTGCCCGTGGATGTTCTGAAGTACAGCTTCGACAACAGGTCGGGGTGGGCCTGGTATTCCTGCTTCAATTCCAGAAGCACGCGGTACTGGCTGTTGGGCGCATAGATGGTGGAGGCCCAGCGCGGGCCATAGGCATCGTAGAAAGAACTGGCGACATCCCGAATATTCAGCCCCATGGCCGCCGCTTTGTCGCGATCCAATTTGATGTTGAGCCGCGGGTTCTTGATCTGCAGATCGGTGGTGACATCGGCCACGCCGGGGACCGTCAGAATTTCGGCCTGGAGTTTCTGCGCTTCGGTGTAGAGCTCTTGCACGTCCGGGCCTTGCAGCGTGTAATCGAACTGGCTCTTGGAACTGCGGCCGCCGATGCGAATTGCGGGAGGCGCGGTGAGGAAGGCCCGCGCTCCCGGCAGGTTGCCGACTTTGGGGCGCAGCTTTTCCATCACCTGTTGCACCGAGAGTTTGCGGTTCTTACGTGGGACGAGTTGCACGAAGTGCCGTGCGGTGTTGGCACTGGTATTGAATGAGCCGCCTGCGCTGGCCATCCCGGACTCAACATTCTCATCGCTGGTGATGATCTCCGCGATCTTCTGCTGATACTCGGCCATCTTGTAGAACGAGATGCCTTGCACCGCATCGGAATTCACATACATCGAGTCCATGTCCTGATCGGGAATGAAGCCCTTGGGCACCAGTCCGAACAGGTAGACCGTGAAGCCGACAGTGGCAAAAAAGACGAGCAACATCACCGGCCGGTGGCGCAGAACCCATCGCAACGTGATGTCGTAGAGCTTCAGCATGTAGTTGTAGAACGCTTCAGTGGCGCGAAAGAAGATGTTCATCTTCTCGGGCTCATGTTCCCGCAGGAATTTGCTGCAGAGCATGGGCGTGAGGGAGATGGAGATAAAACCCGAGAAAAAGATGGCCAAACAAATGGTGACGGCGAATTCGCGGAACAGACGGCCAAGCAGTCCGCCCATAAAGAGGATAGGGATGAACACTGCGCCGAGAGAGACCGTCATGCTGACGATGGTGAAGCTGATTTCCCTGGAGCCGAGCATGGCGGCCTGCATCACTGTTTCGCCGCGTTCAATGTGGCGGACAATGTTCTCCAGCATCACGATGGCGTCGTCGACAACAAAGCCAACGGAGAGGATAAGCGCCATCATCGAAAGGTTGTTCAGGCTGAAGCCCAGCAGGAACATAATGGCGAGCGTGCCGAACAGCGACAGCGGCAGGGCCAAGGAGGGGATGACAGTGGCGCGGCCATTGCGCAGGAACAGGAAAATCACCAGAATCACCAGGACCATGGCGATCACCATGGTGTGCTGAATGTCCTTGAAGGCATCGCGAATGGTGACGGAACGGTCGCCGCGAATCCCGAGCTTAATAGCGGGCGGAAGCTGCTTGATAATCTCGGGCAGCATCGCTCGAATCCTGTCGTTGGTCTCGATGACATTGGCACTGGGCTGCTTCATCACCGCCAGGTTGAGACCCCTGCGGCCTTTGCCTTTTTCGTACAGCCATGAAGCGGTCTTGTCATCTTCCACGCTGTCGATCACGTTCGCGATTTCTTCCAGGCGGACGGGTGCTCCATTGCGGTAGGTGACCACGAGTGGACGGAACTCAGCGGCGCGGCGAAGTTGCCCGTTGGCGCGAATGTTGAGTGCCTGCTTCTCTCCCCACAGAGTGCCGGTGGGCAGGTTGACGTTCCATTGTTGGAGCGCGCGGCTCACCTCGTTGATGCCGATTTTGCGCGCAGCCAGTTTCTCGGGGTCCACTTGCACGCGTACGGCGTATTTCTGGCCACCGAAGGTATTCACTTGCGCGACGCCGGTCACTGTGGAAAGCCGCTGGGCGATCTTGGTGTCGGCGTAATCCTGCAACTCGTACAACAGCATCGTGTCGGATGTGAGGCCGAGGAACATAATGGGCGAATCGGCCGGGTTGTACTTGCGGAATGATGGCGGGCTCGGCATGCCCGGCGGCAGCAGTGGAATGGCGGCGGCAATCGCGGTCTGCACATCCACCGCGGCGCCGTCGAGGTCGCGATCCAGACTGAACTGAAGAGTGATGGAGGAACTGCCGGTGGAATTCACCGAGATCATCGAATCGAGCCCGGCGATGGAGGTGAATTGCCGTTCGAGCGGCGTGGCGACGGCGCTCGCCATGGTATCGGGATTGGCGCCGGGGAGTCCCGCTGAGACGACGAGCGTTGGGAAATCGACGTTGGGGAGATCGCTGACCGGAAGGAACTGATAGGCGAGAGTTCCGAAAACAGCCATGGCAAGCATCAGCAGGGTGGTGGCCACTGGACGCTTGATGAATATCGCGGAGAAGTTCATGATCCCCCTCTATTCCGCTCTCTGCTTACCGCGCTTGCCTCCAACTTTGCCATCTCCGCCACTCTCGCCGCGCATCCGCACGGGTGCGTTGTCGCTAAGCCGCAATTGGCCTTCGGTAACGACGATGTCGCCGGAGTCGAGGCCGATCTCTATCACCAGATCCTGATCCACGCGCGGGCCGGTAGTGACTTTCACTACCTGCGCCCTGTTGTCACGAATCCGATAAACGTAGGGACCGTCCTGCCCGGTCTGCACCGCCTGGTTGGGCACCAGCAGTGCCGCCTGCCGCACGGAAAGCCGCAAGGAGACGCGCACGAACTGTCCGGGCCAAAGACGGCGGCGCGCATTGTCGAAAGTGCCCTTCAAACGAATGGTGCCGGTGTTGGGGTCGACACGATTGTCGACGAAGCTGAGCAACCCTACTTCACGTTCGCCCCCGTCTTCCGGCGGGATGGCATTGACGGGCAGTTTGCCTCGCGCCATGGCTTCCTTCACTTGCGGGAACTGCGATTCGGGGAGCGAGAAAGTGACGTAAACCGGCTGCACCTGGTTGATGACGATCAGCTCCGTGGTGTTCGCGCTGGCGAGGTTGCCTTCTTTCGCGATGAGGTTACCGGTGCGGCCATCGACTGGCGAGGAGATGGTAGTGTAGTCGAGGCTGATCTTCGCATTGCGGACGGCAGCCTCACCCGCAAGCACGGAAGCCTGCGCACTGGCGATTGCAGCCTGATCGGCTTTCACCGATTGCCCGATGGTGTCGGCATTGGCTTGCACTTGCTCCGCTTGATCCTTGGAGAACACACCTTCCTTGAAGAGTTGCGCGTAACGGGCCGCCTGCGACGCCTGGTATTTCTGTTGGGCCATGTCGCGGTTGAGATTCGCTTTTGCTTGTTCCAGGATCGCGCGGTCCCGGGCAACGTTGGCTTCCATCTGGCTGACGGCAGCCTGGAAAGGGGACGGATCGATGGAGAAGAGCTTTTGGCCTTTCTTCACCATGTCACCTTCCTGAAAGTAGACCTTCTGGAGAATACCCGTCACTTGAGCTTTCACAGTGACGGTGGAGTAAGCTTCCACGTTGCCGATGATCTGGATTTCCACTGGCACGTCCCGTTGAGAGACCAGAGCTGTCGCCACGGGCACGGGCCCGCCGGCACCTTTCTTGCCTCCTTTTTCCACGGTGGCGGCCTTCTGGGGGCAGCCGGAAAGAAGCAGGACGGCAGGGACACTGAGACTGAAGATGAGCAACCGCATGAGTGCACTAGGCAGCATAAACGTTATCGAAACAGGGTGAAGACAAGAACGCCCCTAATCATTGGGCGTTTGTTCCAGGACTTTCGTTACTATACCGTAATAGCTCTAGTTCTGGCCGGGCGAAACGAGCCAGTAGCCGCGAAGCTGATAGAGATTGATGAGGTGATGCTGCAGGATGGTTTCTCCCGCTCCCACTTCCATGCGCGTTGCAGGCGAATCGGCGCCATAGCCACCGTGTGCGGACGAGCGGAGATCGGGCAGATAGCCGGGCCAAGCACCGGCGCCCGAGTAGGTGTAGCCGTAGTAAAAAGCGAACGGCACCGCGGCCTGTTGCTTCCAGTCCCTCTGGAATTTGTGCAGCGGCTCACCGGGTGTCGCGGCAATAGCGATGTCACGGCCGATGAGCGCGGTGGCGATGGAGATTTCGTGCTTGCGGTTTTTATCCCAGCGATCATTGAATGACAGCAACTCGGTTTTGAAGTGGATGCCGCTGGTGGGCGCGGTGATGAGCTTCAACGAAGAGCGCGTCTTCAGAACCTCGGCGGCCAGCAACTGGCCCAGACGATCGACAAGTGCGAAGTCGGCCTTCTCGTCGCCGGAACGGCCCTGAAAGATCGGATTGATGTCGCCCGCGCCGCCTTGGACGAACATCGCCTGCGTTTGCGGCAAGGCCTTCTCAATGGTGGACTGCATGGCGCCGGGAAAATCGGCGGAGTACTTGCAGTTGGTGGGTCCAAGGACAACTGCATGCACCGCGTAGTGGACCATCAGCGCTCGCGTGTTACCTGCCGTGTCGTTCACTTCCAGCACGGAGAACTCGGGATCGAGTGGGCCGTAGGGGACGCGTTCGAGATTGTCGAACAGCGCGCGCGAGCGGCCGTGTTCGCGCGGAGTAAGGCGGTTGTACCCCAGTTGGATGGAGCCTCTGCCTGCCCGGAAACTTGCTTCGAACATCGACTGCGAAGCCTGTTGAATGGCGCTGAACACCTTAGCCTCCATCTCAGCGCGATAGGCCGCGGTAACCGGCGGCGGCGCTCCCAGAGCGGAGGTCGGCGTGAGTGCGGAGGGGAGGAACATCGGCGTGGAGTGCGAGTGCGAAGCGGCCAGCAGCACCAGCGGAATCCCAAGCTTCTCGCTCACGTCGCGGCTCAGTTTGTCGGACACGATGCTTCCGAGATCCAGTGTCACGATTGCCATCTTCCGCAGCGCGCTTTCCAACACCAGCACCTTGGCCATCAGCGGATCGTGAAAACCGTTGGCGGGCCCGCAGCGGCGGTTGGCGTATCCGTACATTGGGAGAAACTCTTTCGGGGTGATCTCCACGCGGGCGATGCCGGCGCGCAGCGGAACGAGTTCGTGCACCAGAATCTGATCCTGCGCGGTCATGGGGCCTTGCGGGCTCTTGCCTTCAAAGTGACGCTTCATGGTGAGGGTGTGTCCGTCCGGCGAGAGATCGTAACGGTCCGTGAGCTGGATCTCGTTGGGGCCGTACTTGCCCGACGTTTTCATCACCAGCGTGGGGCCATCCCAGCGCGTCACGGACTTCATCGCGTTACCCAATACATCGTTCTGCCTTTCGACGCCGTCGGTGGAGAAGAAGAAGGTCCAGCGCCCTTTCGATTGGCCGGACTCCTCATCGATGGTGTTGATGAAAGCGGGGTCGCGGTGGTCGATTTGCACGATCTTGTACTTGGGGGCGGTTTGATTAGCGAACTGGCTTTTGGCATTGACGAGACGCCATTCGCCGGTGAAATCGGGGAGCGGAGCGGCCCACGAGCAGGCTGCCGCGAGGAACGGGAGGATCATCCGCATGATGATGTCAGGATACACGCTGCTGCCACTTGATGCGCGTGTAGGCGATACGGAATCCCTGGCGTTCCGCATTGCGCTGCGAGGTGCCTCCCGGAGGCCCGGTGGTGACCATCGCCAGATCGCAGCCTTGCTCGGCCGCGTGGCGTAGCCGTGCTTCAAAGAGTGCGCGCTGCGCTCCGCGGCGTCGAGCCGAGGGGATGGTGCATGCGCCCGACATCAGCGCGACTCCTTCATACAGGAACATGCCACCCATTGCGGCAGGGACGCCGTCGATCTCGGCGAGGAAGCAGGGGCTGTCGTCGCGAGAGGCCATCACGAGACCGAGGTCGTGCATCTCCGGGAGCTGGGCGACGTCGCTCCAGCCTTCGGTCATGACGCGCGCGGCGAGATCGGCTTCGTGTGGTTGGGCGAGGCGGACAGGCACGATGGGCTTGAGGTCGCGCCAGGAGGGATCCACCGGCTGGAACATGACGCTGGAGAATTCCATCGGGAAGTAACGCCGCTCGTTGAGCAGAGCGAGAGCGGAATGGTCAGCGAGCGGGCACATTTCGTGGAACACGGGCGCGGCATGTTCGGCGAAGAAGGCTTCAATGCGGTCCATTTCTTCTGCGGAAACCTGCTGTGTGATGCCGAGCCCGAATGTCTGCGTGATGGGCGATTGCGGCCCGTCGAACATGACGCAGGCCCCTGCAATCCGCGTGGACGCAGCTCCCGTGGCCGGCATCAAACGCGCGCGGGCATCGACGAAACTCATCCCCGCATGGCCTTCGGCAAGCTCCAGGCGGCGCGCTAATTCGAGGTCGGCAAATGGCATCCCTCTATTATGAGGGGCTACTGTGTGAGGAATCCTCGCACGATGAATACGGTCATCTGACCGCGGCTGACAATGCTGTCAGGGCAGAACTGCGTCGTACTGCAGCCGGCGGTGATGCCCCAGTCGCGCAGCTTCTGGACATAGGAGAAGAAGCCGTGGGTGCCGGGCACGTCGGTAAAATAGGGCGTCGAGCGGAACGGGAAAGAAGCCGTCGAGTTGATGCCCGCGCGGGCGCGGACGAGGAAGGTGGCCATCTGTCCGCGCGTCACCGAATCGTCGGGGCAGAACTTGCCGCTGCCGCAACCGGTGGTGACGCCGAGTTCATAGAGCTTCTGGATCCAGCGGAAGCGCGGATGTGTGGTGGGCACATCGGTGAAGTACGGTGTACCCGAGTTGGCGAACTCCCCCGATCGGAAGAGCGCGTGGACCAGGTACTCCGCCATCTGCGCGCGTGTCGTAGGCGACTCGGGACAGAAGCCGCTGCCACAGGGGTCGGCGATGCCGGACTTTTCGAGGATGTTGATGTAATCCGCGAATGGCGTGTTTGCGTTGATGTCGCCGAAAATGGTGGAGAATTGTGCGCCGAGTTGCAGAAGTGGCAGCCGGAAGCCGCCGAGATAAACGGATGTGGCGCGCGCCAGGTTGCCGGTGTTGGCCGTTGCGGTGGCATTTACGTATGGGTTACCCTGCACCGGATTGGGGGACGTCACAGTGAGCCAGGGATCCGTTGGCACTGGAGTGAAGGAGCAATTGGCCGAGTTACTGAGAGTAATGGTCTGCGTGCCACCCGTAGCTGAGAATGGCCCCGGACTACTTGCGGAAATGGTGACGCAGCCGGAGCCGGCTTGTTCCACGAGCACTGTTGCGCCCCCGCCGAGCAGCGTTGCCTGCCGCGTGGGACTGTTCGTGTTAGCGGCGATCGTGTAAGAGATTGCACCCGCACCGGAACCCGACGCGGACCCGATCAGCGTCATCCAGGTGGGAAGTTGGGTGAAGGTCCAGGGGCAGCCGGTTTGTGTTTGCACGCTGACGCGGCCGACGTCGCCGGCGGCTGGGGCGAGGACTCGCGCGGGGCTGAGTGTGTAGGTGCAGTTCGTGTTGACAGGTGTGAATTCGGCAACGATATTCATGTTGCCGAGCACCAACGTGGATGTCGGGTTGTCGTTGGAAGTAACCGATCCGGACCAGCGTGCGAACGCAAACCCGGGCGCCGAGCGCGCCGCCAGGGTAGTGTAAGTGCCGTTTTCCGGGTTCCTCACGTATTCGATGGTTCCTCCGCCGGGTGGCTGAGCCGTGGCATTTATCTGGCCGGGGCTGTCGAGCACATAGAGCGATACAGGGACCTCGCCGATCTTGCCGTAGTCGGTCATGATCTGTAGCGACGTCGTGTGGGCTCCCAGGGATTTGTTGCTCATCGTGGGGGCAATCGCGAACTGTGATGGGACGCCCTCCGCGAGCCAGAAAACGCGCGGTGTGGGGTATATCCAACTGCTGTCGAACAGGTCGAAGCGAAGATTCGCGGTGGGGCCCGTGATCGTTACGCTCTTTGCGAGCGGCTCCGGCGAGCCTTTGACATAAGTAAAGATGAGGTTGGATGGCGTAATCGTCAGCGGAACCGGATCGTTTGTGACTGTGAGATCTACAGGAACGTAATAATCGGGCATGCCGGGTGAGCGGAAACGGGCCGTTACCTGAGTAGTCGTGGGCGAGGTATTCGGCAGGATACTGACATAACCCGTGCCCGGCGACTTAGGGCCGGTCTTGACGGTAAGAAAATCCGTGGCGGCAAGCCCGTAAGTGGTCGTGCTGAACGTGCTGAAGCTTGCCCCGGAGATGGTGCTGTTCATTGTGACCGGGAAAACCTTCGCGGTTCCCGCTGTGATGGATGCATTCAATGGGGACGGCGAAACCGTGAACGTACCCCGGCTCATGTAAATCGGTATCAAAACCGTCGCGGGCATCGGTGTCGAATCGTCAAATAGCAGTGTGGAATCCGTCAACGAGGCGGAAACACCCAATACGTTTCCCCATATGTGAGAGTTGAAGTATTCCAGGTAGACCGATTGTCGGCCGTTGGAGTCAGTGCGCACCTTAATGCCGTGTTCTGCGAAGATCCACCCGGAAGGGAAATCCAATCTGGTGCCCCCGCATCTGCCTAGCACATATCCGGAGTACTGGGAGTCCCCGACACGTGTGATGGTGAACGTGACAATCGGAATGGTTGTGAGCGCCGTGGCTGTTGGTGTCACCGTGCCTGGAACTGCGTCCTGCACCGTGATGGAATAGACCCCACCGTTGGCCTCTACGGACTGAGGTGACACGGGCGAGCCCAAAACGCAATCCCAGAATATTGTTGTTGCAGAGTAATTGACAGGCTGAGCCGCCAATATCTCCGCGGAGAAGAGAATAAAACAAAAATAGCAGAGCATCGCCTCACACTAGCATAGTCGCCCAATAGACCAACTGATTCGGTTCGATTGCGCCCCGAGTTTCAGCAGTGTTCCGCCTGAGCACCGCCCTACGCTAGAAGATCAGCCCCCCGCAGCTTCTCATACATCTCGATCGTGCTCCGTATCCCCGCCTCCAGGTCGGTCTTCGGAATATCCGGTATCGCCGCGCGAAGCGCCGAGTCGTCCATGCGATAGGCCACCGGCACCTGCGGGCCGTTCACGGACAGCAGTTGCGTAGCGCCGGGGCGAATGGCATCGATGGCTTTCACCAGTTCCTCCATATGGATGACATCGCCCGCAAGGTTGAAGACGTGAGCGCCATCGAGATCAGTAAGCGCACTCCGAATAAAAGTCTCCGCCACGTCCTCCACATACTGCAAATCCATATAACCACCCAGCGGAATGGTATACGGTTTTCCCAATACCACATTCTTCATGGCGATTGTGGGGGCGGCAGTGAGACCGAAATCACGACCGACACCGTAAACGGTCCACGGGCGCAGTCCGACACTGCAGATGCCGTTCGCCGCATGGAAGATGCGCGCGTTGCCTTCGTTCGCGTTCTTGAACACCCCGTAATGGGTGGCCGGACGCGTGGGATCGGATTCCGACAGTGCACGGGCCTCGTAGGCATCCTCGGGTCCCCATACTGCAGAGCTGCTCGCGTAGGCAATGCGCACCGGCCGGCCCGCGTCGCGCGCGCCTTCAAACACGTTGAGCGTGCCAATCACGTTGATTAAACCGCCCCGGACGGGATTGACCTGGCAGAACGGCATCAGCACGGCCGCAAGGTGGATGATGTGCGTGATCCCTTCGTCCTTGATGAGCCCCTTCACGCGGCCGGTGTCCTCAATCGCTCCGGTCTCGATGCGCAATCCCCGGCGCTGCGACTCCTCGGTGATCAACCCCAGTCGCGCGGGGTTGCCGTCTACGTCGAACACCAGAACTTCCACGCCGCGCAGCAGCAGACCACGCACCACCCACGCCCCAATGCAGCCTTGTGCTCCAGTGACCAGTACTCGCATAATCAATGAATCTCCTTGGATGAAAACTTAAGAAGAGGAATCTTACCACGTGTCGCGGAAGCTCCAGTTTCAATGTCCGGTGTGCGGCTCAGGCGACGTTTTCTATAGCTGCGAACCGAAGTGCTGCTTCAATCACGTCTGCGCGGAATGCAAAGCGACGTTTGAGCCGGTGACGAAGCCGGCGGGCACGGCGAAGCGCCGGATTGCGGAGCCACAGGAGATGCCGGATGCGTCCGACCCGGCGGTGGCGTGTGCGAAATGCGAGTCCGTTGCGGTGTACGTGGACGACGACGGCGCGCTCGTCTGCAAGGACTGCGGGACTGTGTTGGAAGTGGAATTGACGGAAGTCACTCCGTAAGTGCGTGCGCCAACCACGCCTGCAACTCGGGCGGCAGCGGCGCCTCCACCGTGATCGTCTTCCCGGTGGCCGGGCTGACGAAGGTGATCCGCTGCGCGTGCAGGAAGAAGCGGCCCGTGGGCGGTTGCTGCGCGGGCGCGCCATAGAGGGTATCGCCCGCCACGGGATGCCCGATACTAGCCAGGTGCACGCGAATCTGATGTGTGCGGCCGGTGCCGATCCGCACTTCCAATAGCGTGTGCCGCGGATAGCGGCGCAGCACGCGGTACTCGCTGATGGCATGGCGGCCGGTGGCGAGCCGCGCGGTCATGCGGGTGCGGTGAACGGGGTCGCGCGCGATCGGTTTGGTGATGACGCCGTTGTCGCGCTTCACTTCCTTGTGGACCAGCGCGAGGTAGACTTTCTCGACGGTGCGTTCGGAAAACTGCGCTGCCAGCCGGCGGTGCGCGGCATCGTTGCGCGCCACCAGGATCACACCGCTGGTATCCTTATCCAAGCGGTGGACAATGCCGGGGCGAAGGTCGCCGCCCTCCAGCGAAAGCTGCCCGAAGCGATGCAGCAGCGCATTCACGAGCGTGCCGGAATGCACGCCGGCGCCGGCATGCACCACCATTCCCGCGGGCTTGTTGACGGCAATCACGGAGTCGTCCTGGTAGAGGATCTCCACGGGAATATCCTCAGCCTCGGCCTTCAGAGGCGGACGTTCGGCGGGATCGACCGAGATGGACTCGCCGCCGCGCAACGTGGCCGATGCCTTCGCGGGAGTGCCGTTCAGATGCACGCGCCCGGCTTTGATCCACTCCTGAATCAGTGCGCGGCTGACCGCTGCGAAGCGGTCCTTCAAATAATGATCGAGCCGCTTTCCACCATCGGCTGCGCCAACGGTCAACAGGTGCACTTCTTCCGATGATAGTGCTCAAATGAGGTCATGCGGAAATTCATCGCTCAAGTGTTCGCCACTATTCTCGGGGTCGGGCTGTTCTTTGTGATGCTGCTGTTTGTCATGGCCACGCTGGCCAGACCCACCAAGGGCCGCATGCCGGCCAAGGTGATTCTCGAAGCGAACTTCGAAACTGCGGTCGTGGAACATTCCACGGGGGACCCATTTGAAAGGCTTGCAGGCGGCGGCAGCAGCATCGCGGCTCTGCGCGACATAGTCGATGCGTTGGAGAAGGGGCGCGACGATGCGAAGGTGGCGGGGTTCATCGCACGCATCGGCGCCGCGCCCATGAGCATGGCGCAGGCGCAGGAGATCCGCGACGCGGTGACAGCGTTTCGCGCCAAGAATAAGTTCGCGGTCATCTTCGCGGAGACCTTCGGCGAGTTCGGGCCGGGCAACGGCGCTTACTATCTCGCCACCGCCTTTGACGAAATCTGGCTGCAGCCGTCTGGAGACATCGGCGTCAACGGGCTCAACCTGTCGGCGATGTTCATGAAGGGCACGTTAGAAAAACTCAACGTCGTCCCGCGCATGGATCATCGCTACGAATACAAGAACGCGATGAACCAGTTCACCGAGAAGAAGTTCACAGGGCCGCACAGGGAAGCCATGCAGTCATTGCTCGACGCGTGGTTCGGGCAACTGGTGCGCGGCATCGCCGAGGGACGCAAGCTCACCGAAGTCGAGGTGCGTGCGGTGATCGACCGTGCGCCCCTCCTCGGACAGGAAGCTCTACAGGCGAAGCTGGTGGACGGCATGGCGTACCGCGATGAGATCTACGAAAAGGTGAAGGCGAAGGCGAGCGGCGCGGAGTTGTTGTATCTGAGCAAATACCTGGACCGCGCGGGGCGGCCGCACGACAAAGGGCCGGTGGTTGCACTGATCTACGGTGTTGGTGCGGTGGTGCGCGGCAAGAGCGACTTCAATCCGTTGCAGGGGAGCGGCGTGATGGGATCGGACACGGTGGCGGCGGCATTTCGCGATGCAATCCAGGACAAGGACGTGAAGGCGATTTTGTTCCGGGTCGACAGCCCCGGCGGCTCGTATGTCGCATCCGACACCATCTATCACGAGACTCTGCGTGCCAGGAAAGCCGGCAAACCGGTGATTGTGTCGATGAGTTCGGTGGCCGGTTCAGGCGGCTACTTCGTCGCCATGGCTGCCGACAAGATTGTTGCACAGCCGGCCACCATCACCGGTTCGATTGGAGTGCTTGGCGGCAAGCTCCTCACCAACGGAGTTTGGGACAAGGTTGGCGTGTCCTGGGATGAAGTGCATGCGGGCAAGAACGCCCGCATGTTTTCTTCCACCGACGATTTCACCAAGGAGGAGTGGGCTCGCTTCCAGGCCTGGCTCGACCGCGTGTATGACGACTTCACGGGTAAGGTGGCCGAAGGGCGCAAGCTACCGAAGGAGCGCGTGAAGGAGATCGCCAAGGGGCGTATCTGGAGCGGCGAGGACGCTAAGAAGATCGGGCTCGTCGATGAACTCGGCGGATACGCAACCGCGCTCAAGCTGGTGAAGCAGGCCGCGAAGTTGGATGAAGCCTCGGACGTCCAACTGCGCACGTACCCGCGCAAGAAGTCGACTTTTGAGGCGCTGGTTGCTCGATTTGGCGATGAAGGAGAATCGAGCGAGTCGAAACAGGCCGAGGTCATGGTACGCGTACTAGAGGAATTCCGCCCGGTGTACCAGCAGATGCGTGCGATGGGGATTGTGGGTAGCCGGCAGGAGGTTTTGTCGATGCCGGAGATGAAGGTACTTTGGTAGTTCGCGTTACTTTCCGCTGATTAGTTCCAGTACTAAACCCGTCCATTTTCCGGGTCATTTCGGGCCACTTCATGTCATGCTAAATGAGGAAGCGGGAACGATTTGTCGGAGGACGGGCCTGACTTCCCCAGGGGGCCGCGTGCACGCGGCTCCCCCTCCTCCACTAAATTGGGCGAAAGAAATCATGCGGCTCCAGCGCGACAATGCTCCAACCCTTTTTCGCCTTCTCGATCCGCATGCGGATCTGCTGTCGCCGCTGAACGCTCGGGTTGGAGGTCGCGTGCGGTTTCAAGTCGAGAAACCAATCCACGGTCAACTCGCGCGTCGCGCCCTCGGCCTTCAACTCCAGAATATCGACGCTCGACGATACCTCCGCCGTCCGGACCAGCGTCCAAATCCTGCTATCGAGCTTATCGCGCAGCTCGCGCGAGAACGTACGTAGAAACTCCGAAGCGTTCTCGCCACTCAGCAGATTCGCCAAGTTACCGAGCCACCTGGTGATGTCCGCCCTCTCATCGCCGAGAAGCGGCAACGCAACGAGGCCAGCCACCATACTGCGGCGCGTGAACATTACGTCCGATAGCTCCCGTTGATTTGGATGTAGCCTTCAGTGAAGTCGCACGTCCAGAACCGCGCCTCGCCCGTACCATCGCCGTGAATCACCACGCGCACGCTCACTTCCGATTCGTTCAGCTTCTCAATCAACGCCGGTTCGTTGTAGTTGGCGGCGAGCCCGTTCCTGCACACGCGCACGCCCTGCATATAAACATCGGTGACGTTGGGATCGAAGATCACTCCCGCATTGCCCGCTGCGCAGAGGATCCGTCCCCAGTTGGGATCAGAGCCGCCAATGGCGGTCTTCACCAGCGGCGAATTCGCGATAGTGCGCGCAATCCTCGCGGCCTCATCACCGCTCCGCGTACCGTTCACTTGAATGGTGACCAGCTTCCGTGCCCCCTCGCCGTCGCGCGCAATCTCGCGCGCCAGTTCCTGGCACAGATGAACCAGCGCGTCCATGAACAGTCCGCGATCCCTGGGGCCCACCGTCACCCCCGAAGCGCCATTGGCCATCAATAGCAGCGAATCGTTGGTGGACGTGTCGCCATCCACCGAAAGCCGGTTGTAGCTTTCCTCAGCCGCCTCGCGCAACATGCTACGCAACTGGGGAGCGGAGATGGCCGCATCGGTCATCACGAAGCCGAGTGTAGTGGCCATCATCGGCATGATCATTCCCGATCCCTTGGTCATCCCCGCGATCCGCACCACGCCCTTGCCGATGGCCACTTCGGCGGTGGAGGTCTTGGGACGCGTGTCCGTCGTCATGATGGCGCGGCTCACCTTTTCAAAGCCGTCCGCGGACAGCGACGATGCCAGTCCGGGCAGCGCATTGGTGATCAGCTTGGGATTCAACTCCACTCCGATTACGCCCGTGGAGGTGGGCAGTACCTGCGACACCGGAACCTTCAGTGCTTTTGCGGCGGCGCGGCTGGTGGTGAGCGCAACGCGGTCTCCCGTGCGCGTGGCGCAATTGGCGTTACCGGCATTAATCAAAATCGCCCGGGCAATTCCACCGGATTCCTTCAGGTTTGCGCGGCAGAGTCTCACTGGGGCGGCCTGCACCCGGTTCTGCGTGAAGACGCCCGCGCAGGTGGCGGAACCATCGGAAACAATCAGCGCAAGGTCTTCCTTTTCCACCTTGCGAATGCCCGCGTACGACGACGCGTAGCGATAGCCAAACGGCAGTGTCATTTTTCTCCTAGATCTACATACTCTAGCAACCGCTGCCCGTTGAGGAAAGCGGAAGCGGGCATCTTCTTGCGCCCCTCGAGTTGCACTTCCATCACTTCGATGGCCGATTGTTCTCCGCAGGCAACCAGCAACCGGGAGGCTTCGGGGATCATTCGTCCCGGCGGAGCATTGATGCCCTCAGCAAGGCGCGCCCGCCAGATATGAAGTCCCTGTCCGCGAAACGTGGAATAACAGCCGGGCCATGGCAAAAAACCGCGGATGCGGCAATGGATTTCCTTAGCCGGACGCGTCCAGTCGATGCGACCGTCTTCCTTCTTGAGAATGGGTGCATAGGAGGCTTCGGCGTTGTCCTGCGGACGCGGAGTGATCACCCCGCGCGCGAGTCCGTCGAGCGTCTCCACCAGCAACTCCGCGCCCATCACCGAGAGCCGGTTGCCCAGTTCGATCGCGGTTTCCTCCGGGCCGATTCCGGTTTCCCGAATCAACAGGATGTCGCCGGTATCCAGACCCGCGTCGATGCGCATGGTAGTAACGCCGCTGCGCGTTTCGCCGTTCGCCACGGCCCATTGCAGCGGGCCGGCGCCGCGGTACTTCGGCAGCAGGGACGCATGCACGTTGAGAATGCCCAGCCGCGGAAGGTCAATGATCGACTGGGCGATGATCTGCCCGTAGCCGACCACCACCATCGCATCAGCCTGCATGGCGGCGAGCAGTTCCACCACTTCCGGACGCTTCACGCGTTCCGGCTGCTCGACGCGCAGCCCGTGCGCCAGCGCGCATTCCTTTACGGGAGACGCAGCCAGTTGCTGACCTCTTCCCTTGGGCCGGTCCGGCTGCGTGAACACCGCCACTACTTCATGACCCGCCGCCAGCACGGCATCCAACGTTGGCACTGCGAAGCGCGGCGTACCCATGAAGACGAGGCGCATCGGGGTTTACCACTCGCCGGCTTTGATCAGCTTCTTGATCTTGCGCCGGATCAGGTCGCGCTTTAACGGGCTGAGATGCGAAAGGAACAGGACTCCGTTCAAGTGATCCAGCTCATGCTGCATAGCGCGGGCGAGGAGGTCTTCGCCCACGACTTCCACGGTCTCGCCGTCGACGTTCCGAGCCCGCATCACCGCCTTCTGGGCGCGCGTCACATCCTCTCGGAAGCCCGGGATGCTGAGACAGCCTTCCTCGCCGGTTTGCGTGCCTTCCTTGAGGACGATTTCGGGGTTGATGAGCACATGCTTTTCGGCGGGATCTTCTCCGAGGGAAGTGTCAATCACAGTGATGCGCTCGGAAACGCCAACCTGAGGCGCCGCCAGGCCCACTCCCTTTGCCGAGTACATTGTTTCAAACATGTCCTCGACAAATTGTTTCAACTCGGGCGAGCCGAAATTCGTCACTGGTTCGCATTTGGTCTCCAGCACCGGATCGCCGTACTTCACGATCTTGTAAATCATCAGAACTCTCTCACCTGTAGCAGATAGCTATCGACGTTGCGTTTGGTTTCGCGCAACGAATCGCCGCCAAACTTCTCGGCGAAGGCCTGCGCCAGCACAATCGCCACCATTGCTTCGCCGATGACACCGGCGGCCGGGGCCACACAGACATCACTGCGTTCATAGGCGGCAAGCGATGCCTCGCGGGTTTCCAGGTCCACCGATTCGAGCGGCCGGCGCAAGGTGGAGATCGGCTTGAGGAACCCGCGCACGTAGAGGTCGGATCCGTTCGTCATACCGCCTTCCAACCCACCAGCCTTGTTGGCGCCGCGGAAGAATCGCCGCTCGGCCTTATCGTAATGGATGGTGTCCTGCACCTTCGACCCGTATGATGTGGCCTGCTCTTCCGCGCAACCCACCTCGACGCCCTTCACGGCCTGCATGGAAACGATGGCCTGAGCCAGCCGGCCGTCCAACCGCGAATCCCACGTGATGTGCGACCCCAGACCTACCGGCACGCCGTGCGCGCGAACTTCAAAAATCGCTCCGATCGTATCGCCGGTGCGGTAGGCGACATCCACCGCTTCTTTCATCCTTGCCTCGGTCTCCTGGTCGACGCAGCCGAGCAGTACGTCCTTCTTCTGTGACAACGCGGCGATCTCATCCCAGGTGGCATCGCGCTCCATGCGCACCGGTCCGACACCAATCACGTGGCTCAACACCTCCACGCCGAATTGGCGCAGGTATGTCTTGGCCAGCGCACCCACCGCCACACGCGCCGTGGTTTCGCGCGCGCTCGCCCGTTCCAGGATGTAGCGGGCGTCGTGAAAATCGTACTTGATGGCGCCGGCAAGATCCGCGTGTCCGGGCCGCGGGCGGGTGACGGGCTTCTTTTTGTCCTCGCCGCCTTCGATGTCTTCGACGGGCAAGACATCGGTCCAGTTCTTCCAGTCCGCGTTGCGGATAATCATCGCGATCGGCGAACCGATGGTCTTCGAGTGCCTGACGCCGGAGACGATCTCGACTGTGTCAGTTTCAATCTTCATGCGTCCGCCACGGCCGTAGCCTTGTTGGCGGCGCCAAAGTTCATGATTAATTGTTTCCAGGGAAACAGGAATGCCGGCGGGCAGTCCTGTCAACGTCGCCACAAGGCATTCGCCGTGGGACTCGCCGGCGGTCTCGAAACGCAGCATGCTCTATTTTCTATAGTATCGCGGTTGGTGCAGGAAAAGTCTGACGCCGAGGGTGATTAACGGTTAGGCCGTCACAGGCACGGCGGAGAAGAGCAGCCTGTAGTGTCGCGGCGGATGGCGACACTACGGGCTTTTTGCGTCCTGTCGAGGGACAGCCGATTGGAGCCTTTGAGCCTGAGAGTCAAAGTGTTGCATTGATACGCTGGCTCCTCGTTCCGCGGCAAAGGAGAGCCAGTGTCCTGAGTTAGAAATTCGTTCACAAAGTCTCTGAACCTTTCCGAGGATCAGGTCGGCATCTGCCGTCCAAACGAACGGCTTCGGGTTTTCATTATTGGCTCTCAGATACTCGCGGATTGCTTTCTCCTGAGTCCGGACGCTATCAAACGATCCACGGCGAATTCGCTTTTCGGTTATTTCGGCGAACCATCGTTCCACTTGGTTCACCAAGGACCTCGCCGCTCTCGGGGAATTGACCACGATTTGACCACTTGTGCCCGGATAGAGTTGACCACATTCGAAGCAGGCCGTGCCACGTGGCACGTGCGCGGAGCGGGGCGTCATCATCCGCGCCGAAGGCGTGTAAGTGCGTCCTCCCGCATAAACAAGGCTTGGTGCGATGCACCGCGTGCGGCGACACCTGCGTGCGGGTTAGCCAGAAAACTCGTGGCGTGACAGCCAATCGGTGGTCAACTTTTGGCGAGCAGGGGGGTGGGTCGCTTTTCGTGAGTGTCGAAGAGGTTACGCGACCGGCGTTGTTGAGGTGTCATATCATGGTCGCGATGCGTACGCGAATCATTGTGGCCGCGCTCGGTTTATCCGTCGCCGGCTTCGGACTTCTGAAAGTGGCGAAGATCGGGCGCCAGCCGGACGGCAGTTACCTCATCCCAACGGGCCAATTCCTGACTCCAGCGGGCAAGCACGCGGAAGTCAATGACCGGCCACTCGGTCTGGTGGTGGCTCCGGACGGTGCCACGATTGCGGTGGTCACCGGCAGCAACTTCGCGCCGCGCGCTCTGCATATCATCGACTCGCAAAGCACCACGGTGGTGCAGAGCGAACCGCTGAAGGACAGCTTCGCCGGGGTCGCGTTCAGCAGGGATGGCGGCACGATCTATGTCGGCGGGGGTGAGAGCCACGAAGTGAGAATCCTGCGCAAAGGCACTGGCGAACGGTTCGCGTTGGATGGCGCCATCGCGATTCCTGGGTCCGCACCCAGCGGGCTGGCACTCTCTTCCGACGACAGCACGCTCGTTGTGGCATTGAATCGGAAGCACGCCGCAGCCATCATCGACACGCGCACAAGAGCAGTGCGGACTGTCGACGTTGGGAACTATCCCTACACTGCGGCTCTCACTGCCGATGGGCGCAAGGCGTACGTTACCAACTGGGCAGGCCGGCGTCCCAGGACGGGAGATACGGCTGACGAAGCATTTCGCATCGTCCTCGATCCGCGCACGGGCATTCCTTCCAGCGGAACCGTTTCGGTCATCGATGTCGCCGCCGGCCACGTAAGCAGCGAAATTGAGGTGGGTCTGCATCCGAGCGGGCTCGCTCTGCACGCCGCTTCCAACCGTCTCTATGTCGCCAATGCGAACAGCGATTCGGTCACCATCATTGACACGAAGACCGATCGGGTGGCTGGTGTGATCAATGTGCGTCCATTCCGCAAGGCCCCACTGGGCAGTTCACCGAATGCGCTCGCGGTGACGCGCGACGGCAAGACGCTGTATGTTGCGAATGCGGCGAACAACGCGATCGCGGTTGTGGACACCAAGAAGGCCGAGGTGAAGGGATTGATTCCCACTGGCTGGTATCCCACCGCTGTCGGTTTCAGCAGCGACGAGAAGAGGCTGTTCATTGCCAGTGGCTACGGCTTCGGTTCGATTGCGCCGACAGCGGGCGGTAAGCCGGGGCGCAGCTATCGCGATCGGGCCGGGGTAGTCTCGATCGTTGACATGCCATCGACGGCCGAGCTGGCCGCCTGGACCAAGGAGGTGCTGCGCAACAACAACGCGCCAGGGGAGTGGACCAAAAGGCCGGCATCGCCACAGCATCCAGTGCCGATGAACGCCAGCCAGCCTTCGCCCATCAAACACGTCTTTTACGTGATCAAGGAAAACCGCACTTACGACCAGCTTTTCGGCGATCTCAAACAGGCCAACGGCGATCCATCGCTGGTACAATTCGGCCGCGAGGTGACGCCAAATCATCATGCACTGGCGGAGCAGTTTGTCATCCTCGACAACTTTTTTGCGCCTGGGGATCAGTCGGCGCTCGGCCATCGCTGGTGCACGCAAGGCTACGCTTCCGACTGGGTTCATAAATACGGGAACGGTCGTAATGACATCAATCCGATGCTGTATGCGCCGAGCGATTTTCTTTGGGATAACGCAAAGACTCACAAGGTGAGTGTTCGCTCCTATGGGGAACGTGGGCTGGTAACATTTTCCCCTGCGAATGTTTCCTGGACCGATGTGTACACGGACTGGAAGAACAAGGCCGGCAAGGTCCAGATGACTGCGCGGACACCGGTGCTTGGATTGCGGGACATCTACTCGACACGTTACCCCGGGTTCCATATGTCGATTCCGGACCAGGTGCGGGTGGACCGGTTTCTGGAAGACTTTCGCGAGTTCGAGAAGAACGGGAATCTGCCGCGTCTTACGGTACTGCTGCTACCCACGGATCACACCAACGGTACGGCGCCGGCGTTTCCGACTCCACGAGCGATGGTGGCGGATAACGATCTCGCATTGGGCCGGCTGGTGGAAGCGATCTCGAAGAGCCGCTATTGGAAGGATTCGGCGATCTTCGTGGTGGAGGACGATGCGCAGAATGGTCTCGATCACGTGGACGGACACCGGACAGTGGCGCTGATGATCGGCCCGTGGGTGAAGCGCAAAGCAGTCGACAGTACGTTCTACACCACGATCCACCTGTTTCGAACCATCGAACAGATTCTCGGCTTGCCCGCGGCGAATCAGTTCGACTTGGCAGCCGAGCCGATGTTCACCGTCTTCTCGACGCAGCCGGACACCACCCCGTACACCGCGCTGCCGAATCAGATCCCGCTGGACGAGATGAACCCTCCTCTGCGAGCACTGCGCGGCATGCAACGCGAACTCGCCGAAGCTTCCTTGATGATGGATTTCGACGAGCCCGATGCAGCGCCGGAAGACGTGCTGAACCGGGCGATCTGGCATTCGGTAAAGGGGTACGGGACCGCGTATCCTGGGATTCGGCGTTGACCACAGGATTGAGAAATCTAAGGTTCCAGTTCATAATTCTCATTGCGTTTGGTGCCGCGCGCCATCGAGGACTTTCCCTCCGTAGTTGTGACCGGGCCGCGCCCTTCTGGAAAAACAAGGCTGTTGAGGCGGCTATTCCCTGGCGCAAGGTACGTACTGCTGGAAGATCCGGACATGCAGGTGCGGGCACGCTCCGATCCCAGGGGCTTATTGGAGGAAATGCGTCCTCCGGTCCTCTTTGACGAGATCCAGAATGCGCCGGAACTGCTGGGCTACGTCCGGACCAGGATAGATCGGGGACCCCGCAGGATGGGCCAATGGCTGTTCGCTGGATCGCAGGAGACGCCTTTCATGCAGGGGGGAGCGAGTCAATGGCGGGGCGCGCCCCTATCCTGCAGTTGTGGCCGTTCAGCCTGGCGGAAACAGATCCTGAGGACCTTCTGAAAGGCGGATATCCAGAGGTGCTTGCGCGGCCGTCACAGCGCGGCCTGTGGTTCAGTTCGTAGATCCAAACGTACCTGGAACGCGACGTGAGCGCCGTAACCAACATTCGTGACCTTGGGGACGTTTCGACGATTCCTCGCACTGGTGGCGAGCCACCACGGCGGCGCCTTTGGGGGTTTCAATACCCACCATCGGCGACTGACCGCACCTGCTGGAGATCACCGGTTGACGTGCCATCTGCTCGGCATCGCAACGCAGGCTGAACTGGACCGTTCTCCGTTCCTTGGGGCGCTATTCGAGGGGGTGGTGGCAGGGGAGATCCTGAAGAGCCAGATCATCTACTACTTTCGCGATCAACAGGGACTTGAGGTCGACTTCCTTTTTCCTGGGAGCGTCCTGCGACGGTCGATGGGTGAGAAGATGCCGGTCCGCGTGCACGTGGTGCACCGCCCATCGAGAACGGGCCCGCTAACCAGGACTCTATCGCCAGGGATCGAGGCGCTCGAGGTTGGCGCATTCGTGGATGAACTGAACGGGAAGAAGGCCAGGGACCGGCGGACACGGGAATTAGGATCCAGAGCGCGCCCCCGGCGTGACAGTTGCCGTCAGTCTTCAGCGTACGCCAGGGACTCCCAACGCGGAGCACGCGGCGCCTTTAGGCAGCCACGCCTCAAAGTCACCGTGCGCATAGTGCGCCGGGGCAGCACTTTCGTTGACCTCGATGACTTGGCCAAAGCCAGCAGCCACACCGTGACAGAGGTTGACCTTCCGGTGGCTCGCCGCCGACAGGTGAGCACCAACCAACAGTACGAGAGCAATCGTACCGCCGAGAAATATCCGGATCATATGAGAGACTCCTTCGTAAGGGAAACGATTTACACAGATGAGTATAGGGCTCAGAATTTGTGAATTCAAGACTTCTAGGGCAAAAGAGCTGCGATGTCGGGTTCGCCGTAGCACTTTGATACTAGACCACTTATCTCCCTGGGACTACCCGGCGATTGGCGTCCGAAGCGGCGCAAATCGGCGAGCCTGCGTTACCATGCAAGTTATGCCCAGTGGCGCGGAACTCTTTGCTTCTTCGTTGACCTTGCTTGGAATACGAGAGGTGTTCACTCTTGTCGGGGATCATTTGAACGAGGTTCTGATTGCGATCCAGCAGGCGGGGATACGCGTCATCGACATGCGCCACGAATCCGGGGTGACGCACTGCGCCGATGCATGGGCGCGGATCCATCGTAAGCCGGCGGTGACGCTGGTGACCGGCGGGCCGGGGCATACCAACTCGCTCACAGGGATCGCCACCGCGAACATGGCGGGCAGCCCGTTGATCGCGGTGAGCGGGGCGCCGTCGAGCGCGCTGTCGGGACGGCAGGTGTTTCAGGTGATCGACCAGGTGAGCATGGCGCAGCCGGCGGTGAAGTGGAGCGCCGGGGCTACCAACACGGCGGAGATTCCCTATCTGCTCGGAAGAGCGTACAACGAGGCCAACAGCGGCCGAAAGGGAGCGGTGCACCTGACAATTCCGGTGAATCTGTTTGCGGGCAACACAGAGGCTCCGCTGCCCATGCCGGAGGCTCGGGATGATGGGGCGGGGGCGGCGCCGGAGCAGGATCTGGAGCGCGCGATCGGGATGCTGTTCGAGGCGAAGTCTCCGGTGGTGGTTGCGGGCAGCGGCGTGTGGTGGTCCGGTGCGGAGCAGGAACTGACCGAGTTTGTGAAGACGACGCAATTGCCGCTGTTCACATTGACTATGGCTCGCGGGGTGGTGCCCGATTCTGCGCGCAATGTGTTTGGCCACGCGGATCCGGCCATTAACAAAGCCGTGGTGCCGGCGTTGCAGGAAGCGGATGTCGTGTTGCTGCTGGGCAAGCGGCTCGACTACCGGCTGGCGCTCGGCGGACCTCGCCTGCTTGCTCCCGGCGCGAAGATCATACAAGTGGACCTGCATGGACCGGAATTAGGAGCCGTGCGGCGCATCGATCTCGGTATCTGTTGTGATGTGAAGGCGGCGCTGCGAGGGTTGCTGGCGTTGACCGGGAGGCGGAAGTGGCAGCCGCTCACGGGGTGGGTGCGGAAGATTGCGAAGTACACGCGGGAGTATCAGGCGAGGCTTGATGGCTTGGCGGAGGATCATGCATCGCCTCTACATCCGGCAGCGGTGTTCGCGGAGCTGCGGCGCGCGCTGCCGGCGGAGACGCTGTATTCGTGGGATGGCGGTGACTTTGTGCATTGGGGACGTGCTATGCTGCCGGCGAATCAGCGCGGTGGATGGCTGCGGTTGGGGCCGATGGGGACAATTGGATCGGCGCTGCCGAATTGCGTTGCGCTGCAAACTGCGAACCCGGGGAAGCCGGTGGCGATGATCACCGGTGATGGGTCACTGGGCTTCTATCTCGCGGAATTGGAGACACTGGTCCGGTACAAACTGCCGGTGGTGATTATCGTCGGGAACGATGGCGGTTGGGGGCTGGAGCGGGAGTTGCAGCGCGAGCTGACTGGCGCGGGCACGGTGGCCTGCGAGTTGCAGCAAACCCGCTACGACATCATCATGAAGGGCTTCGGCGGGGATGGAGAAACGGTGGAACGGTTCGATCAGATCGCCCCTGCGGTTCAGCGCGGATTCGCTTCGGGGAAACCGTATTTGATCAATACGATCGTGAGAGGGGCGCGGTCGCCGTTTACGGAATGGCAGATTGCGGGGAAGAAGAAGTAGGTCAGCCGGGGGTAAGGTGTTTGGCGAGGTCGAAGCTGTCGTGGAGGATACGGACGACTTCGATCCATCGTTGTTCTTCGTGAATTCGATAGACGACGAAGTGTCTCGGCGAATGAACGACTCCTGTTGACGTTCTGGCTTTTTGACGGCAAAGAGAAAGATGGTAGAGGAGCAAGTCCGGCGCGACACCTTCCTTTCGTTGGACTCCTGGTTGTCGCGGATTTCTGCGGATTTCCCGAAAGGCTGTCTTTAGGAGCAGTCTGTAACGGCGGGAAGCCTCCACTCCGAACTCCCGCATGGTGTAGTTGACGATATCGGCCATATCCAGTTGCGCCGGTTTGGTGAAAACATTCCGAAACGGCGGTGGCTTGCTAGGCACTCTTTTTCCTCTTCGCGAACTTGTCTTCAGCTTCCCGGCCAAGCTGATCGATGAACGCATCTAAGTCCTCGTCGGTTTCAAAGACGGTGTAATCGCCGCGTTCCATGGCATCGATGCCCTTCTGGATCTCGGATTTGAGACGGGCGAGCCGGGATTCGTATTCGAGCTTGCGTTCTTCCAACAGGCGGAGAGCATCGCGCACTACTTCGCTCGCGTTGCTGTAACGTCCGGAGGCGATACCCTCTTCGATGAAACGGTCCCAGTGATCGGTGAGGTTGACGTTGCGGGTGGGCATGGGGCCACGATAGCATGACTGGCAATTTTTGCCAATGCCCGCTCACGACGTGTGATCGTGGATGATTTTCCAGCCTTGCGGCGTCTTCTTCATCACCAGCGTGAACCAGCCTGACGCGTCGCCTCCGGCCTCTTTGGATCGCTGGAGATGGTATTGTCCGGTGACGGAGGCGAGGTCCGGTGTCAGCATTCGCACGGTTACGTCTGTAAAGTGCAACGCGCCCATGATGGCCTTGGTGGGGTACTTCGTTTTGTAGCGGGCGAGCACCTTGTCGTGGCCTTTGGTGATTCCGGATGCGCCGGCGAAGACCGTGTCGGGTGAGGCCTCGTAGGTCTTCATGAAGCCATCGATGTCGCCGCGATTCCAGGCCGCGGCCTGATCGTCGAGGACAAGGCGGATATCGACTTCGGGCGTCGCGGCGGATAGCGCAAGAGCATAGAGGAACAGAAGACGCAGCATTCCCGCAGTATGTCACAATGAACCACGATATCGGCCATGAAAACAGCACTCACTCCGCTACAGTTTCTCGCGCGCAGCGCATTCGTCTATCGCGACAAGATCGCCGTGGTGGATGGCGAAGAACGATACACGTATGCCCAATTCGAGAGGCGCTGTCACCGGCTGGGCTCGGCTTTGCGCAGGTTGGGCGTTCGGCAGGGTGACCGGGTGGCTGTGCTATCGCCCAACACGTCGATGGCGCTTGATCCGCACTTTGGGGTGCCTTTGATCGGGGCGGTGCTGGTGATGCTGAACACGCGGCTGCACGCGAAGGAACTGGCGTGGATACTGAATCACTGCGAGGCCAAGGTGTTGTTGGTCGATCCGCAACTGGCGCCGGCGATGGAGGAGGTCCGGGGAGAGCTCCCGCACGTTCAGCACTTTCTCACAGACTACGAGGCGCTGCTGGCAACGGGAGAGGATCGCATCACCGACGCGCCTGTTCCGGACGAGGACGGGCTGCTGGCGATCAATTACACGAGCGGGACGACGGGCTTTCCCAAAGGCGTGATGTTCAGTCATCGCGGCGCTTACCTGAACGCGCTTGGGGAGTTGATGGAATATGGGTTGAAGGAAACCAGCGTATATCTGTGGACGCTGCCGTTGTTCCACTGCAATGGATGGTGTTTTCCCTGGGCTGTAACCGCCGCGGGTGGGAGGCATGTCGGCCTGCGCGCGCCGCATCCCGAGCCGATTGTCGAGGCGATTCGCGCGGAGGGTGTCACACACCTGTGCGGTGCTCCCGTCGTGGTGGGAGGGCTGGCGCACTACGCCTCGCAGAAGGGCGTGCTGTTTCAGAACGGGCTGCGGATCATCACGGCCGGTGCGCCACCGTCGCCCGCGGTGCTGCGGTCGGCGGAGGAGATCGGCGCGGAGATGTTCCATTGCTACGGCCTGACGGAAACGAATGGGCCCATGACCTTGTGTGCCTGGCGCAACGAATGGAGCGAACTTCCGCCGCACCAGCGGGCAGCGTTGAAGGCGCGACAGGGTGTGCCCTACATCATCGCCGGAACCGACGTGAGGCTGGTGGATGAGCAGATGAACGATGTTCCTAGTGACGGGTCGACTATGGGAGAAGTGGTGATGCGCGGAAACAACGTCATGATCGGGTACTACAACAACCCGGAATCGACGGCGCAGGCGTTTCGCGGGGGCTGGTTCCATTCGGGTGATTATGCGGTGATGCATCCGAACGGCTATCTGGAGATCCGCGACCGCAAGAAGGACATCATCATTTCGGGAGGCGAGAACATCTCTTCAGTGGAAGTGGAGAAGGTGATTTACGAGCATCCCGCGGTATTGGAGGCCGCAGTGGTGGCGGTGCCGGACGAGCACTGGGGCGAAGTGCCGAAAGCCTATGTCACCCTGAAGAGTGAAGGGGCGGCGACGGCCGAGGACATCATCGCGTTCTGCCGCGAGCGGCTGACGCATTTCAAATGTCCCAAGAAGGTGGAGTTCGGCGCGCTGCCCAAGACGGCGACCGGCAAGATCCGCAAGAACGAGCTACGCGAGAAGGACTGGGCCGGGCGCGGAAAGAGAGTGAATTGATGCCCTACGATTCGATTGTGCAAACGCGCGAGGGCGAGGTGGCGGTGGTGACGCTCAACCGTCCGGGGCGGTGCAACGCACTCTCGTTGGGAATGATGTTGGAGTTAATCGACTGCCTGGATGGCATCGGACGCGATGCTTCAGTGCGCGCGGTGATTCTGAATGCGAACGGGCCGGCCTTCAGCGCGGGCCACGACTTGCGGGAGATGACGAATGGCAGCGTCAACGAGTACCGTCGGCTGTTCGATGTGTGCACGGAGTTGATGGCGAAGGTGCAGTCGATACCCCAGCCGGTGATCGCGGAGGTTCATGCGATTGCGACAGCGGCGGGATGCCAGTTGGTGGCGACATGCGATCTGGCGATCGCCAGCGACAAGGCGGTGTTTGCCACGCCGGGTGTGAAGATCGGACTGTTTTGCACCACACCAATGGTGGCATTGACGCGGGCAGTGGGGCGCAAGCGCGCGATGGAGATGCTGCTGACGGGGAAAGTGATTGACGCGGCAACGGCGGCGAGTTGGGGGCTGGTCAACGCGGTAGTGCCGGCTGGCGAGTTGGCGGGCGCCACACGCGCGATGGCGGCGCAGATTGCGTCGGCGAGCAGTTTCACGGTCGGGCTGGGGAAGCAGGCTTTCTATGCGCAGATCGACCTCGATCAGCCGAAGGCCTACGCATATGCTAAAGAGGTGATGTCGATGAATTCGCTCGCCGCTGACGCGCAAGAGGGGATCGGCGCATTTCTGGAAAAGCGCACTCCCTGCTGGACGGGAAGATGATTACAGACCTGGTTCAAATACAACGTCTGGGCGAGAAGCTGCTTGAGGAAAACAAGCGGCTGCGCACCCATATGAAGACGCACCCTGTGGCGGACAGGCGGCTGCGGCGCATCGCGGAAGAAGTGGAGAATGCGATCGACTGCACGCAGTGCGCCAACTGCTGCCGCGTGGCGACGGCTTCCGTGCGCGATCGCGAGATCGACACGTTGGCGAAGTTCATTGGGGTGACGCGGAAAGTCTTCTTGCGCGACTACGTGGAGGAAAGCGAGGAAGAAGGGCTGATCCTGAAGCGAACGGAAAAGGGCTGCATTTTTCTGGAAGGCAATTTGTGTGGTGTGTACGAGGCGCGGCCGAAGACTTGCAATGACTTTCCGCACCTCGTGCGCGGCGAGGGGTCGTTGATTGCCCGCATGTGGCACATGCCCGATCGCGCCACGTACTGCCCGATCGCGTTCCACACTTTGGAAGCGTTCAAGGACGAGTCGGGGTTCGCAAGAAGTAAATGACGCAGGCGCGTGTGCGCCCTATCTCCTGATATTGCGCGAGCCATGGGGCGAGGTCCGGATAGTTGGTGATAGCGAGGGCCGGATTCAGCAGGCCCAGGCCATCGACAATGATGGCGGGCTGCGAGGCGGCGAGCCTGCGGCGATTGTCGCGGGCGAGGCCGGGCGCGGAGGGGCGGCTTTCAGTGAGGTGGCGGTCAGCGATGACTCCGGTGAGTGGTTGCGAATCGAGGAAGGGCGTTCCCGCCGGCACCCGGGAGTAGGCGTAGATTTCGGGACGATAGCCCCACACGAGCAATGATTGCGGGTGCGCTTGTTTGACCACGCGAGCTGCCTCGCGCGCGTCGTCGTGCAGCGCGAGGTCATTCCAGGGTTGACCCATGGCGAGTTGTGCGTAACGCGGGCCGAAGCGGACGAGCGGGATCAGCAGCAGCGCGAGGGCACAGGCGCGAACACGTGGCATGGCGGCGAAGCCGCGGGCCGCGAGGATCACCATCGGAACCAGCAGGAAGAAGTAGTAACGCGGGAAGAAGCGGAATCCCGCGAAGACGGCTGCAAGCGAGAGGATGAGCCACGCAGCGAGGGGCAGGCGCGGGAAGGCGTCCAGTTTGCGGCGCGCTGCAATGGCGGCGACGATGAGGGCGGATTGGAAGCCGCACCAGTTGAGCGTCCGCGTGAAGCCTTCTCGCCAGCCATGGGCAAACGGCGTGTCCGCGCTGTAGAGGAAACCCCAGGCCCACACCTGTTCCCAGTAGGATTGGAGAGCGCCGCGCGCATACAGCAGACCGAGGGCCGGAGCCTGGACGGCGGCGAATCCCAGCGCCACCCAATGGGCCTGGCGCCATTGCCAGATGCCGCAGATTGCGAGCAGATAGGCGGCCTTGGGATTGACCAGCATCGCCACACCGCAGGCGACGCCGGCGCGAAACGCGTCGCTGCGTACGCAGAAGTAGATTGCGAGGCAGTGCGGCGTGATCATCAGCAGATCGGGCGCTGCGGCCATTACCGCGGCGTGGATTCCGAAAGTGAGGAAGAACGCCAGCAAACACGCTGCCCAGATGCCTTCGGCGACGCCCCACAATCGGCGCGCCAGAACATACGCGCTGACTGAGGAGAGGGTGACGAGGAGGGCTCCGGCCAGCCGGAGCTTCCAGCCAATCGCGGCTTGAAACCACGTGTAGAACGCGGGAAAGAGCGGGGGCTTGTCGAACCAGAAGTCGCGATAGAGCAGCTTACCATCCAGCATTTGGAGCGCAGCGGCGATGGGGTACGCCTCTTCGACCCAGACAACATCCTTGTGGCAGAGGCGCGCGGCGAGCACGACGAGGAAGATGCCGGCGAAAGCCGCGGCTGTTTTCATTTCCCCTTGGCGAGGAGCTTCTCCAGAGAGACGCGGAATTCGCAGCCGTACTGTGGATCGGCCAGTGCGAACTCGACGAAAGTCTCGAAGTAGCTCGGGAAATTGCCAATGTCGTAGCGGCGCTCATCGGGTTCGAGCTTCATGGCCAGAACACGCTTGCCTTCCTCGCAGAGCATCTGGATTGCGTCGGTGAGTTGGATCTCGTTGCGCTTGTCGGGCTTCACTCGACTTATCATGTCGAAAATGAGCGGCGAGAAGATGTAGCGCCCGGCCACAGCGAGGTTGGACGGTGCTTCCTCGCGGCTGGGCTTTTCGATGATACGTGTGACGCGGAGGCTATCGCCGTCACTGGGGATCACGTCCATGATGCCGTAGTGATGAACGTCCTCCCAGGGGACCTCCTCCACGGCGATGATGCAACTGGCACGCTTGTCTTCAAACAGTTTGGCCATGCGGGAGACGGCTTTTGACTGCGCATGAAGCCCGAGGATGGAATCGCCGAGGGCGACCAGGACGGGTTGTTCCCCGGCGAAGTTCTGCCCGCAGAGCACGGCGTCGCCAAGTCCCCGCTGAAAGCGCTGGCGCGTGTAGAAGAAGTGGGCCTCAAGTTCTTCAAACTCGAGTTCGGCGAGCAAGTCCTTCTTGTTGCCGGCGTGCAGGACGCGAGTGAGCTCCGGGTCGGAATCAAAGTGGTTTTCAATGGAGGCCTTGTTGCGGCCGGTGACGAAGAGGATCTCCTCGATTCCGTTGGCAACCAGTTCCTCCACCACGTACTGAACAATGGGCTTCCGCGCCACGGGGAGCATTTCCTTAGGCTGCGACTTGGTTGCCGGCAGGAGACGGGTTCCGTGTCCGGCCACCGGCACAATAGCACTGCGAATCAAACAATCCTCCGATACTGCGTTTTAAACATTGCGCTTGCGTTTGGCGGAGAGCTGGAAGCCCTCATGCCAGGTGGAAGCCGCGCCTCCACCATAGCGAGCGGTGGCAACCTCAATCAAGTAGGGCTTCCCATCTTGCGTGGCCTTGCGGGCGCGTTTGACTGCGGATTCGAGGTCAGCGCCAGTGCCCACCTTTTCGCCTTTGACCCCTTGCGAGTCGGCGAGCTTGACGAAATCGATGTCGGGGTCGCCTAGGTACATGCCGACATACTTGTCCGTTGTCGTCATCTTGCCTTGGTAGGCGTAGTAGGCGTGACGCACGGTCTGGTAGTTCTTGTTGTTGTAAACGACGGTGATCACGGGGATGCCGTAGCGAGCCTGCGTCCAGAGGCCGGAGGCGCTGTACATGACGCTGCCGTCACCGATGGTGCAGACCACCTGGCGATCGGGCGCGGCGAGTTTGGCGCCGGTGGCTGCACCGATGCCCCAACCGAGTCCAAGGCCGGTGTTGGTGAGGTACATCTGTTCGTCCCCGCGATGGCCGAATCGGAACGATTCGTACTTGCCGGTGAGGTTTTCCACCGTGACAATGGCGTCCTTGTCGATGGAACGCGCGAGCACTGCGCCGAGCTCATCGGGGTGGATGGGCGACTGGCCGCTGTTCTTTTTGATGGCGGCATCGATGCCGGCGCGGCGCGTTGTGGACCATGCGCGAAGTTGCCCGGCGCGCGATGCTCCGATCTTGGTGAGGCGATCTTTGGTGGCGGTGGCATCGATGGCATCCAGCAGGTGTTTGAGGCTTGCTTTCACATCGCCGATCATGGCAACGTCGGTAGCGTAGTTGCGGGACATGGCCGCGGTGTCCATGCCGACGCGGATGACCTTGGCGTTCGACGGCATTTCCGGCGCGCCGGGAACCACTTTTCCGCCGGCATCGCGCGAGCCAATGAACATCAGGACGTCGGCGTCCTTCACCCACTGCGAGGCGATGGAGAACGCGCCAACGCTGTGCGGGTGAAAAGGTGGGAAGTTGCTGTAGCCGGCGCGATCGGCGGCGACGGGAAGACCGAGTTTCTCCGACAAAGCGATCAGTTCCGCGATGGCGCTGCTCTTCCACACTTCATCGCCGGCGACAATGACAGGCCGTCTGGCTTCGAGCAGCAATTTGACGGCATCCTGCACGGCGGCGCTATCGGGACGCACGCGGGCATTCAACAGGAAACGCTTGCCGGGAAGTATTTCGGCTTTGAGGTTTTTCGATTCCAGCGCGTAGTGCGCCATTGCCAGGTAGACAGGGCCGCCGGGCGGCGTCATCGCAGTCTTGAACGCACGGCGGAGCATCAGTGGAAGGCTGCGGCCATCGCGTGCGTCCCAGGCGATTTTGGTGAACTGGCGATTGACTTCCTTCTGATCGTAGCCGGGGCGCGGCGCGAGGATGGCATCGTCGCTCCAGGTCTGGTTGTCATTGAGGCCGGCAGTGAGCACGAGCGCCGACCCATCGCGGCTGGCGTTGAAGATCTGACCCGCGGCCTGCGCGGTTCCAGCGATGACATGCAGGTTGACGAAGCCGGGCTTGAGGCTGACGCGATGATAGCCGTCCGCCATCGCCACCACGATACCTTCATGCAGACCCATGATGAGCTGCATACCGGGCGTGTCGAGCAGCGAATCGAAGAAACCCACTTCAAACGAGCCGGGGTTGGTGAACACGTACTCGACTCCGGCGGCCTTGGCTTGGGCGACAACGAGATCGCCGCCAGAGCCAGTGGCGACGCTGGATGGAGGGCCGTCGGAGCGAGCGTTTGCAGTGCCTTCGCTTTGGTCTTCGGCCGCGTCGAGATTCTGGAGGAGAGCCTTGGCGGCGGCAGTGGTGAATCCCAGTTGAGCCAGACCGCGCGCGAAGCCGCGTCGCGACAGACCCTCGTCCCAGTAGCGTTTCACTAGATCGCGCATATGTGGAGCATGATAACAGCCCACTGGGTGGGTGTCATTTTTAGCGGACTAGAATGGCACGTCTTCGTCGTAGTCGACGGCGGAATAGGAGATTGCCAGGGGGGCTTTGGCCAGCGCCTTGCCCTCCGCGGGAATGCTGATAGCTCCACCGCCTTTGGAATCGTCGGACACCTTGCGAAGCAGCCGCTGAAGTTCTTCGCGCGCTTTGCTCAGCGGGTTCTTTCGATCCTTCGGGTAATTACCTGCCGGGTCGTACTTGAGAGTGACCTCACGGCAGCCGGCCTCAATGATTTCAGCCGCGAGTTCGCGGATTCCAGGGAGGTGTTTCTCCTGCAAGCCGCCGCTTTGACGGCGCTGCAACTCGGCGTGTATGGCCACGATGATGATCAGGACTCGCTGGTCCGGGTGCGGCCCGGTCGGCTCGATAGCGAGGGGGTAACGAAGACTCAGTTGCAGCAGGAGATCGGTGGGTATTTCGGTGAGGCGGTAGTTGTTGTACTGGCCGTATCCGACGACGACTGTGGGCATGCGGGTGAATTCGCTATTGTAACGCGAGAAGACTTCGCCTATGCTGGCACACATGTACGAACAAGTGAACTATACAGTGGCGGATTACGTTGCCACGGTGGAGCTGAACCGGCCTGACCGGCTGAATGCCTGGACACGGCAGATGGAAACGGAGGTCACGGCGGCGATTCAGGCGGCGGTGGCGGATGAAGGTGCGCGCGCCATCGTATTGACGGGCGCGGGGCGCGGCTTCTGCGCGGGCGCGGATATGAGCTTGCTGAGTTCAGTCTCGCAAAGCGGACTCACTGACAGGCATCGCAACGTGAGCAGCAACGACCTGCCGGATAACCAGCGGCAGCACTCATGGCTGTTGCAGGTGCCGAAGCCGATCATCGCGGCAATCAATGGGCCTGCCGTAGGATTGGGGTTTGTGATTCCGCTGTACTGCGATTTCCGCATTGCCGCGGCATCCGCAAGTTTCAACGTAATCTTCTCGCGGCGAGGGTTGATTGCGGAATACGGCGTGTCGTGGATGTTGCCGCGGCTGATCGGTCTTCCTCGGGCGATTGATCTGATGTTCACTTCACGGAAAGTGGATTCGGCGGAGGCGCTGCAGATCGGCCTGGTGCAGCGAGTGTTGCCTGATGAAGGATTCCTGCAGGCTGCGCAGGAGTTCGCGCGGCAACTGGCGACGACAGTTTCCCCACGGTCGTTGCGCGTGATGAAGAGCCAGCTCTATGCAGCGACACAACAGACTCTTGATCAGGCTTTCGACGTGGCCGTGGCGGAGATGTTGCAGAGTTTGCAATGCGAGGACTTCAAGGAAGGCGTGGCGCATTTCCTGGAGAAGCGCGAGCCGCGGTTTGCAGGACGGTAGATCACACGGCGAGCAGGTACGCTTGCACCGGGCGTTGCGTAATGCGGTGGAGCGCTTCTGCGTACCAGGAGATCTGGGCCCGGTAGCGGGTGAGAAGTTGCGAAATGTCGGCGTCGGTTTTGAAGTCGACCACAACCCAGCCAGCGTCTTCCTCAAACGCGAGGTCGATGATTCCTTCGAGGGCGGTGCCCTTGTCGAGGTGGAGTAGCACCGGGTATTCGCGGTGGCAACGACGGACGGCGCGGGCGCGCTCCAGTAACGGGTGGCGAAGGACGTTGAGCACCGCGATTACGGCGGCGCTGGTCTCGTCGCGCTCCGCGCCGAGGATACGGGCCTGCATCCGCGCGGTTGCCTCGATCTGTGGACGCGCGGCCCAGAGCGGAACATCGCGCAGGGTGCTGTGGACGAGGGCTCCGAAGCGTGCACCTGTGGGGCGGCCTGACGGACGCGCGGTGGCTTCGACAAAGAGCTCGCCCGTGAAGCTCGCGGGTGGTTCAGTGACTTCGCTGGCGAGAGCGAGTTGGAGGGTGGGCTTGGCGCCGGCCTCAAGCAGTTGCGAACGGCGTTGCGACCAGCGGGCGTGGTCGTCGAGTCCTTTTTGCAGGGAGACGGGTTCTTCGGCGAACATCTCCTCCTGACGCGCGCTGAATTGTTCTTCACGGCTGGGCGGAATCAATTGCGGATCCCACCAGACGACTTCGTGATTGCCGCCGATAATGTGCAGACCCGGCTTGACACTGATTTCGCCGGCGTATTCCGGAGGGCGGTCCAACACCGACATCGGCCCAAGTGCGGGGCAGCCGGGCGCGGACGCCGATACACGGCGTTTGTCCTGCGACGGGTAGATGGCGTTGTTGAGCGGCGATAGCCAGCCTTTGCGCTCTTCATCGCCGACAGCGGGAATCACCAGGAGGTCGCGAGCGCGGGTGGCGGCCACGTAGGCGACGCGCTTGCCTTCCTCGGTGTCACGCGCAGCTTCGTTGTCTTTGTTCTCGAACAATTCGAACGGTGCGCAGCCCATGATGCGCAAGGCGCAGAGACGCTGCTGCGGATCGACGTAGCGCGACGGGTTTTCGTGTGCCAGTTGGGCGGTCATGTCGGCGAGAATGACGATGGGAAATTCGAGGCCCTTCGCCGCATGCACGGTCATGATGCGGACCCCGTCGGCGCCTTCTTCCAACACGGGCGCTTCGGCGGATTCGGCGCGGTCGGCCGCGGAGGATAACTCGTGGACGAACCCGCGGAAGGAGTAGCCGCTGCCGGTGGATTCAAACGCGCGCGCGAGGTCGATGATGCGACGCACGTTGGCGAGCACCTGATTGCCGGCGGGTCGTGACGCGAAGGCGGCCCAGGAGCGCGTGGATTCGAGCAACAGGTAAACGGTTTCCGCAATCGGGCGCTGGTTGCGCTGCGCATGCAGATCGCGAAGAATGGCCAGCGCGGTTTTCACGTCCTGGAAATCGGCATGGAGGTCTTCAGCGAGGTCGCCTAGAGGATCGAGCTTGCCGTGCCCGGCGCGGAAGCGAAGCAGCACCGCATCGGGGATCGCGAACAGGGCGCCCTTCAAGGTGGCAAAGACCGCGAGCTCGTCTTCCGGCCATTCGATGGCAGTGAGCGCGGCGCGCATCGTGTCGATCTCTTCACGCTCATGAAAGGTCTTGGATCCGACCAGCAGATGCGGGATGCCACGGTCTTCGAGCGATCGAACGTAGTCGCGAGTGATGTCCTTAAAGAAATTGGTGAAGCGGCGGAAGAGAATGCAGATATCGCCGCTGCGGATGGGGCGCAGCTCCTTGTCGCCCGGATCCCAGACACGCCAGTTGCTCGACCGGATGAGCCATTCCACAAAGCCGGTAATAGCGTCAGGCAGGCACTTGTCGATGCTGACGTTGGAGACGCTGCGGGAGCCATACGGAAACGGTGCGGGCAGCGCAATCACGGAGGGCTGGCCATCGATGCCGCCGCGGAAGGGCTCCAGTGGGACGTAATCGGCTTGAGCCACTTCGCGGCTGCCCGTCATCTGTTTCGCGAAGGCGTAGTTGACGCACTGCTGGATGGCGCGCACCGAGCGGAAGCTCTGGCTGAGCTCGAGCACCGCTATGCCGCGGCCTTGCAGGCGGTCGCGAAGGAGCTGGTAGAGCGCGACATCGGCGCGGCGGAAGCGATAGATGGACTGCTTGGGGTCCCCTACCAGAAAAAGTTTCCCCGGCGCCGGAGTGATGGCCAGCCAGTCGGTTTCGTTCGGATTGCCGGCCGCGAGGATGAGCAGGATTTCCGCTTGCAGAGGATCGGTGTCCTGGAACTCATCGACAAACAGGTGAGAGTATTTGTTCTGCAGGTAGGCGCGGACTTCGCCGTTGTCGCGAATGAGATTGCGGACCAGCAGCAGGAGGTCGACGAAATCGAGTTGGCCCGAGCGGCGCTTCGATTCTTCGTACCGGCCGGTAAGTTCCCAAAGTTCGGTACGCAGTTGAGCGGCGAGATCGGCGTCGTAAACGGGACGATATTTTGCGATTGTTGCAAAGAGGTCTTTGTCCGGCACGCTATCCTTGCGTCGTGACCAGCGGCGGTAGAGCTTGAACAGAAGACCTTCCAGCGTGTCGTAGTCGCGGGGCTCGCGCTCGATCCATGGGAGGATGTCGCGAACGGGTTCGCTCACTTCGTTGTTGTACCGCGAGGCACGCGCAGCCAGTGGCTTGATGCGATCCACCAGCGTGTCGATGACATCCTCGCGGTCGAGATCGGGGCGCATCCAGGCGGTGGGAAAATCGCGCCACTCCATCAACGCCCAACCGGCGGTGTTCAGCGACTCGAGAGGCGTGAAGTTGACCTCGCGCTCCTCCTGCGCGGAGAGGCGCGTGAGCGCGCGGCGGAGCCCCGGGGATTCCAGGCTGAGCTTGTCCTGGAGCCAGCGTTTGAACACGGAGTCGTAAACCCGGCGGGCGCCGCCTTCGTCGAGTTCTTCAAAGGCCGGGTCGATGCGGGCTTCCACCGGTCGCTCGCGCAGGATCTGGGCGCAGAAGGAATGGATGGTCCCGATGGCTGCTTCTTCCAGATGCGCGAGGGCGTGTTCCAGATTTGCGGATTGCGCGGGGTCGGGTTCATTGGAACGGGCGCAGTCGAGCTCGCTGCGGAGGCGGAGCTTCAGTTCGCCGGCCGCTTTGTGGGTGAAGGTGACGGCAACGATGCGGTCGATGGTGGTGAGGCCCTGCGCGAGGACGTTGACGATGCGGCGCACGAGCTCGGTGGTTTTTCCAGTGCCTGCTGCGGCTTCCACCAACAGACTTTCCTGCAGGGAATTGCGGATGCGGTCGCGTGCGGGAGCGTCGGTGGGTTGGGGCGCCGGAGTCATCGAATGGTCCTCAGCGTCGCGAGTTGGGGGATCTCCGGTTTGCGGGCGGTGCGCTCTTCCTCGCGCGGGCCGCAGACCGCGGCGAAATCGCACCAGCGGCATTCGCCTTCTCTGGGTGCGGCCGGCAGCACTCCCTCTTCAATCGCCTCGTCGACGAGGTGCAGTGCTTGTTTGAGATTGTGGAAGGCTTCGGGTTGTACGGGCACCTCTTGCGTGGAATAGCCGCCGCGCTGCGTGCAGTAGTAAAGCCGGCTCAGTTTCACGGGGCGTTCGAAGTGCTTCTCCATGGCGGCGGCGTAAAGCAGCGGCTGCAGGATGGCTCCGCCGCTGACGTGCCCGATGGACTGCTTGGGGGCGCGTCCGGTCTTGTGATCCGTGATGCGAAGGACGCCCGATTCCTTATGACGTTCGATCCAATCGACGGAGCCGCGCACGAGGATATTGTCGAGAATGGGAATGGGATTTGGGGTGCTGTGATCGTCGCGGCCCTCGTTGGAGTCGAGGCCGAACGCCAGTTCGCAGTGGATGGGCTCCCAGCCTTCGGTGTCCTTTTCGATACGACGCAGCCAGCCGCGCAGATCGGCACGCAAGTCTTCCACTTCGCCGCGCCAGACACGCGGGATCGCGGGCACGAGTTGATCCTGGTAGCGCGCGGCCACATCGTCGAGCACCGTATCCGCAAGGCGCGGAAAATCGGCCGGCGTATCGGCGCGTTGGAACAGCTCGAAGACCACTTCGTGGAAGAGCGCGCCGCGAGTGAGCGGGTCCATCTCCTGAATCGGCACAGGCTCCTCGCGCAGCCGCAAATAGTGGATCCCATGTAGCGCGAACTTATATGGGCAGGCAGCGAACTGCTGCAGCGTGGATGCCGACCAGGCGCGATTCTGTAGCCGGTGGCGCGCGAGCACTGCCTTGGATTCCTCGTCGCGGCAAATGAGGCCGTCGGCGGGCCGCCACTTCTTTGACCACCGCTCATAGCGCGTGCGCATCGCGCGGCCGAGGTGCGGGTTGATCTCGAACAGATAGCGGGCCACACCACGAGCTTCGCCTTTGGGGCGCTGATTGGCCTCCTGCAGAATGGACAAATCGAATTCGAGCGGATCGACGGCTTGTTGCGCGTCAATGGGGGCGGGCCACCCGAGGCGCGTCATCGCTCCGGCGGCGGCGCGCTGTTCGAAGGTCTTGAGATCGGGCACGCATCCTTCGGCAGCACGCACCAATTCCATGGCATAGAACGAGGGCACGCGAGGACGGTTCTGCGCGGCATCCATGCGCGGATACGAGACGACGAACTGGCGGGCCGCGGCGGCTGTGGCGATGCGGAGACGGTGGCGCTCCTCGGCGACACGGTCATCCCGCAATGGCACGCCGGCGGTGAGCGTGCGGCGATGCACATCAAGCAGCAGTGGATCTTCCAGTGCTCGCTTGGGAAAGACACCTTCAGCAAGACCCGGGAGAAACACGGTGTGGAAGCTGCAGGCGCGAGCCTCTTCGATGCTGCCCACCCACACCTGCCCATAGCGGCGTTTGGGCGGAAGACGGCGGAGGAAGCGGAGTCGGTCGGCGAGCACCTGCAGAACTTCCTCCAGTGACACGGGGCCGATTTCGCCCATGGACCAGAGTTCGTTCAGGACCTTGTGTACGGAGTCCGGGTTGATTAGCGTGGATTGGGCCAGGTCCGAGAGCGTGGACAGCCATTCGCGCCACGACGCGGTTTTCGGAAGTGCGGCCAGCCGGTCGATCAGCGGCAGAGCGATTTGTTCGAGGTTGCCCAGTTGCCTGAGCTGCTCCTCGATTTGTTGGCGTCGCCGTTCGTCTTCCGGCATTCGGGAAAGGCGGAGTTGGAACTCGTTCTCCAGTCCGCGTAAACGGCGGGCCCAGCGGTCAGGCCCTTCGACAACGCAGGCATCGACGATCAACTGTTCCCAAGCTGCGGGAGCTTCCACGCGCGCTGGCTCGGCGGCAATGGCAGGGACGCTGGCTTCCATGTCCGCGGCGGCATTCCAGAGCAGATCATCCTCGGTGAGGAACGATTGTCCGGCGGCGATTGCCTCACCCGGGCGCGGTGTCTGGCCCAAGGAGAGGTACTCGGCGAACCGGGTGGCGGGGAGTTTCTCGTTGGCACAGGCAAGCAGGGCGAGAAAGGCACGGCCAGCGGGGTCGGGGCGTACGGCACCTCGCGTGAAGTAGAACGGAACGACGGCGCGATGGAGCGCTTCTTCGAGCAGTGGTTGATAGCGGGTTGGATCGCGCAACAGGATGGCGATGGAATCGAAGGGGACGCCGGATTCGGCAAGGCGGTGGATGCGTCGGGCGATTTCGGTGCACTCCAGCCCTTCGCCGGCCGCGGAAAACAATGCAAAAGAATCGTCGCGAAGGCGCACATGCGGGTCCTGTGGAGCGAAGAGGAAGTTACGCAATTGATCGAGAGAGGACGCAGCCGGTTCGGTGGAAGCCTCGGTGGCGAGTTCGACAGTAAGCGAGGCTGGGGCTTGCTGTAGCAAGGCGGCCACGAGCGCGTTCACGCGCGCGGCTGAAGCGTCGACATCCAGCAGAAGCACCGGCAGGCGGAGAAACCGGTGCAGGCCCTGCTGAATCACCGTGGCTGCCAGGCCGAGCATTGCGGGAAAATCGGCGAGACGGCCTTCGGTGAGCAACTCTTCGTAGATGGCATGAAGCTGCGCGATGTCCGCGCCCGGAGCGCCCGCGGCGGCCACTTCCTCGAAACTGGCATTAGCGAGCCGCAGCTCGCGAAGGGTGCGGGCGAGAGCGCGCGCGAAGCCGGGCGCGGTGGCGACAGGCGCGAAGTAGGCGAGGCGGCCGTCGTTGCGGGCGTGAAAAATGGCACGCGCCGCGAGAGCTTCGGCACCGAAGCCGTTTAGGGGAGCGAGGCCACGCTCGGCCATCGCTTCCACGGTGAACTGCGCGGTGAGTTGCGATAGCGTGAGGCGGTGGATGCCCGCACTGTTGCCGCAGTGGAAGCGAACGAAATCATCGACGGCGGTGCGTGTGGATGCGACGGCGAGCAACTCGCCGTGAGCTGCGTGGGCCTGCGCGAAGGAAGCAGCCTCGGCGAGGAGAGCATCATACGAGGAGGTGCGGCTGATGGAAGCCGGCATCAATGGACTCCCATGGCGGTGAGCTCATCGCGGATAATCGCGCCACACGAGACCGCTCGATCGAAGAAGATGCGTAGTCCGCGGGCTGTAGCCTCATCGTCAAAAGAACTGCCGGCACGTGTGGCCTGCGCTTCCTGCTCCTGGAAATTCTTTATGCGGCGGACCGCGGAGGGAAGGGCATCGAGGAAGAAGGAGAAGACAGCCGCGTAACGCAACGTGATCTGCGCGGGGTGCAGATCCCAACCTTGATAGAAGCCGCAGGAGTGCGCGTGTTGGATGTCCTCCCACTGTGTCTGCCACGCCTGCGCGACCGCGTCGCCAACGGGGAGGACAGCGGTAGGTCCATCGGACAGCCACACGCCGGTGCCCGCAAGCTTGATCAGCATTTCATTGCGGGCGTGCGTGCAGAGTGGATGGCGGAGCCCCTGCGACGCGGAAGGGATCCCGCACGACGAAGTGAAATCGTAAGGACCGAAGTGCGCGCCACGGCAACGCCCGCCGGCCACGTCGATGAGCGTATTGAGATTGCGGAGCGCTTCCGGAGTTTCGATCATCAGCTCGATGGGGCATGTGACGCCCAACTCGTGGAGCGTGCGGCACAGGGATTCCACTTCTTCCGGAGCGGCGGCCTTGGGCAGCGTGACAGTGAAATGTTCGGGCGGCTCGGGAAGGGTTTTGAAAAATATGCGGAGGGTTTGGATGGACCGCTGGCGGGTGGCGGCGTGGAAGGATTTTGGCCGGATGCCAAGGAACGGTGGCAAGGTTCCGGCGAGCATCCCCTCGGACACTTGTTGGGCCGCGGCGGCTGCATGCGCATCCTCTTCCTCCGCCGCGCGGTAACCGTAGCCGTCCTCAAAATCGATGCGGTAATCCTGCACGGGAATCCATTCCAGGCGCGCTCGCACACGTTGGTGGACCGTGTCTGTGCCGGGCAACAGCGCGCGATGGGCGTCGAAGGCCTGCAATGCGAGGCGGCCAAGCTTGCCGGCGACATCGTAACGGAACAAGTGAGCGCCGCCGTAGACAGTATGAACCGGTTGATAGAGTGTGGCTGACATCAGTCGCGTGTGATTCCGAGTTGGCGAATTTTTTCCTGAAGACTTTGGCGTTCCAGGCCGATGGCGGCGGCGGTACGCGTCACGTTGCCGCCGTGTTCGCGAAGCTTACGGGTGAGGTATTCGCTTTCAAACAGCCGCTTGGCATCGCGGAAATCGGCGGCATCGAAATACGGCTCCGCGACCGACGGCGTGAGTGCTGGTTCGATTGCGGCGGCGGCATCGGCTTCTGTGACCGATGCGGAGCGCGAGAGGACGAACATGCGTTCCACCGTACCGCGAAGCTGTCGTACGTTGCCGGGCCAATCTTCCTTGCTGAGGCGCACGTGGGCTTCGCGGGTGACTTGCGGCGCCTGGCGATTGTACTTGCGTGCGAGGTCGATCCAGAAGCGCTCGACGAGAAGCGGGATGTCTTCGCGGCGCTGCCGAAGCGGCGGCAGTACGAGCGTCATGCCGGCTAGTCGGAAGTAAAGATCCTGACGAAACTTGCCCTCGCGGATAGCAGACTGGAGATTCTGATTGGTGGCGGCGATGATTCGAACATCGACCTTGGTGGGACGAGCCGCGCCGAGGCGCTCCACTGATCCGGTCTCGGCGGCGCGCAGAATCTTGGCTTGCGTCGCAGGCGTCATGTCACCGATTTCGTCCAGGAAAAGCGTACCTCCGCTGGCAAGTTCGAACTTGCCGGGGCGTGCCACCTGCGCGCCAGTGAACGCGCCTTTCTCGTAACCGAAGAGCTCGCTTTCCACCAATGATTCCGGGAGTGCGGCGCAGTTGAGCGCCACCATTCTCTGGCGCGCGCGGGCGCTACGGGCGTGTATCTCCTGCGCGAGCACATCCTTGCCGGTGCCGCTTTCGCCGAGGACGAGGACGGGCAGGTCGGTCTGCGCGATGCGATCGGCGGAGAGGAAGACTTCGCGCATGACGGGGGAGTCACCCACCATGCGGCCAAACTGGCCGTCGCCGGCAACGCGGCGTCGGAGGTCTTCGAGCTCCATGCGCATCAAGCGGTGGTCAATCGCACGTGCGACCACCAGGCGCAGCTCTTCCAGATCGTAAGGCTTGGGCAGGTAGTCGAAAGCGCCGAGCTTCATGGCATCGACGGCGACGCGCTCCGAGCCATGGGCGGTGATCATGACGACTGCCGGGGATTCATTGGTGGCCGCGAGATCGTGCAACAGCGAAAGGCCATCCTCGCCGGGCATGGAGTAATCGAGCAGGATCGCGTGCAGTTGCGGATGCTCCCGCAGCACGGCACGGGCGGCGGCGACGGAGTCGGCTTCGTGGATGGAATAGAGGGATTGGAACGCGCGCTTGAGGGCGAAGCGCGCTGCTGCTTCATCGTCGACAATCAGCAGCTCGGGCAACATTGGAATCGCTGCAATTATCGCAAACGAAACACGTAGCGGTCACTCACCAGGAAGTTGAACAAGTAAAGCACGGAGATGCTGATCATATTGGCGAGCAGTACGGGCAGCCCAAGAACACCGGTAAGCAACCGCATCGCGAGCAGATTCCCAAGAATGGAGACCAGGCCCGTGGTGCACTGGAAGCGCAGCAGCGACGAGGCATCGGCCTGACGTTCGCGCCACGTCCACTTCCAGTGCCAGAAGTAGTTGTGGAGCACAGCGGTCTCCACCGCCAGAGCCGTGGCGGCCAGGTAATGCCAGCCGAGCTGCTGGCGGTACAGTTGCAGAGCGGCAAGCTGCACAGCGATACCCAACAGACCCACGGCATTGAACCGCAGCCACGTGATGGCGATGGCAGGCATCAGATACGCTCCTCGCGGTATAGGGTTGTGGTGTTGCGGACGGTGATCACCAGCAGCGCGCCCAGCATGCAGACGACGGAGATGCCGCCGGCAACGTCGAAGAACAGCAGCCTCGGGCCGAGCACTTTGGTGAAGGGATGGAAGAACGCGATGCAATTGCCGATTGCCAGAAGGATGCGCATTTCCGTTGGACTGAACTTCCACCAGGAGATAGAGAAGACTCCGATGGAGTGCGCCGCCAGATAGGACTGAATGGCGAGCAGCAGATAGCACATGAGCATTCCCATCGCGACACGCTCGCTCATGTATCCGGACAGGCCGAGTCCACCGAACAGAAAGACCGCGCTGAGAGCGTCGATGATGTGATCGACGTAGTAGCCGTAACGCGGGCGGAGACGGTTGCGCACTCGGGCCAGGGTGCCGTCGAGGCTGTCGCCGAACCAGTTGATGGCGAGCATCAGGTTGACAATCCAGAGGGCATGGGGAAAGGCACCAGCCATAGCATAGGCCACGCCTGCACCGATCATGGCGAGGAAGCCGAGAACGGTGAGGTGGTCCGGGTTGATACGCTCCGGCAGTCGAGCGGCGATCCAGACAAGGACTTGCTTCTCGACGCCGGAGAGCAGGCTGGCCTGCACGCGCTTCGCATCACGGTATTGGGTAGTGTTGTTCATGGTAGTTTCCTCCGGTGATGTTGGCGGCGCGCTATTGGAAGGAGAGGCCGACGCGGAAGGAGGGATAGCCGGCATCAGCAAAGCGGTGATCGCGAAACTCCGCGCGGACTCCGAAGTGACGGTTGAACCAGTAGCCGATTCCGGCGCCGTAGTGATAACCGTTGGCGACGCCGGACCGGAAAAAGAGCGTGTAACCGCCCACGACGTACGGATCCCACCTGGTGTCCTTCCTGCCGGCGTTGAAATGGTAGTTGCCGCCGAGGCTAAAGGCCCCTATGGCGCAAGTGCCGCAGCGAAAGGGATACACTCCGGCGAGTTCCAGCCCGGCGCCAGCACCTTTGTAGACCCCTATGTCTCCGCCGACCGCGGTTTGACCGATGCCGGCGCCTCCGGGCGCAGTGGCCCCGAATCCCTGAACCAGGTAGCCCTGCGCGCGCGGCACTTGTGCGTTGCCGATGGCCGCGAAGAAGAGAACGAGCGATAGTGCAAGTTTCATTTTGTGTTTCCTACGCACTGGAAGAGGGCACGCCGGAAGCCAAGTTAGCGGAATTGAAACAAAAGGACTTGTGCGGGGAGGGAATGCAGGGCCGGGCTGACAGGTGTCAGGAAAATCTGACGGTGGTCAGAAAGAAGGCCGGGACCCGAAGGCCCCGGCGCACAGGAGGTCACTCGTCTCTAGGGGTCTTGATTTTCAAAAGTCAATGTAAAACAAGTCAAGTTTCAGGCGGCCAGCTTTGCCTCCCGGATTTGGCGGTCAATTTCGTGGTCGATTTTCTCGGAAGCGCGCCGCAACCCGGAAGAAGCAGGAGGAGCGTTGGGGAGGATCTGAGACACTCCCGGACGGTATAACCGGGCGTGAGTGCGCGTGAAGAACAGCGCCGCACGCAGCCGTGACGCGGTAACGATGCGTCTTCGGGATCCGTTCGATCATGCCATGCAGCCGCAGACGTCGCAGGTCGTAGCTCATTCTGCCCTGGGCAATAGTATTGGGCGATTGCCCGGTGAGCAAAGCCAGTTGCTCGCGCAAATCGTGATTTGCGAATCCTCGGATGAGCAGACGGAACCAGACTAGCAGGTGCCACAGCGCCAGCACGCGCAGATCCGTAGTACGTAAGGCCGATGTGCGTTGACCATTGACCTCGACCGGCCGATTCAACTGGTGCAGCACTTGTTCTCCCATCGCGCAGTCATGGCTGAGACGTTGGACTTGGAGAAGTCGGCGGTTCGCTTGAAAACCAACCTGCCGCAGTGCAGGCAGGTTACACATCCGTTTGCCGATGGAGCAGTCGCGTGTGTTGTTGATCGTGGTCTCGGTCCTTGCCCCCACTTCGGGCACGTCCGGCACTTGGTTGAAATACTGTTTGATCCGCGAGCTTTTGTAGTCCACGTGTAGGGACGGGATCACCCCATCGGTGAGCACTCGCGTGCGAAAGCGTCCCGGTGTCCTTTTGGTCACCCGGCGGTCGAAGATGAGTTGGACCATATCCGGGCGTCCGATGTCGAGATTCTCCCGGATGATCTCTTCAAACAGAATCCGCCCGTGTAGCGGACGGTCCAAAATCTGCGTCAAGGAGAATTCCGCCTGCAGGATGGAGAGATCGTACCGGTATCCGGCTTCCCGGTCCGCGGCGGTGAACGGATGTGGCAGCATGGAGAGCCAGCGGCGCAGCAAGGCATCGATTTGCGGTGGTCCCAGTTGCTCGCAGATCGTTTGCGGCCGCTCCGGGTCTTGGCAGGAGACGAATCCGTTGTCCAGCGCTTTAAACCCGATCCCTTCCCGGCGCAACTGGCATTTAGCATACTCGTGTCCGTTGAGACAGAGTTTCGCGTTGTAGGGGAAGTAAGATGCGAACTTCAAGAAGAAGGGGCCGAACTCCTCGTCCAGGCAATAGCAGTAGAACTGATTGATCATCGCCGTGGAGCGGACAATCCACGGATAGGTCTTGCCGGTTTCGGGGTTCCGTGCTCGGCCATAATATCGTCCTTCCGCTGCCCTTTGCACAAGTGCACGACTGGAATCTGCTGCTGTTTGGCAAACCGCTCGATGCCCGCCACGAAGCTTTTCGTCATCGGGTCCATGAGAGCGGAGGACGCGAACGGGTGGCCGCGATGGCTACGGAAGAACTTCACCACTCCGCTCTCGCACTGCAAGGCGGGAACGTACACGTTCAGATACATCCGGTCGATGCATTCCAGTTCGAAGGTGACGTGATGATCAAGGATTTCGGCTACGCTTTGCGGTAGGCTCATTTCCGGCTCCGGTACGACTCCGATCCTTCGGGATCGAACGCCACTGCGGTGGCTATATCTTTGGCGAGAACTGCTTGCAGTTCTTCCACGTCGACCGCAGCCTTTTCCAGATTATGAACTATGCCCGCGCGGAGAGCTGTGCATCTCGTCGGCATGAGGGCCACGGTTTTCTTTGCGTGCTTGGCGAGCTTTGCGAGAGATTGTTTTGGAGGTTGCCTGGAATGACGGAAAACGAGGTGGCGAAGCAGATCGTGGAGATCAAATCCGTCGAGGCTGTCGCCCCCGTGCATAAGAAACAACTACTGACACATCTACGGCTGGCGGACAAGCGACTGGGCCTG